>NZ_LT670849.1:5723808-6324244 GCF_900142985.1 Bradyrhizobium erythrophlei | reverse complement strand
TGCTTCCGCTGTTCAACCTCGGAACATCCGCGGTCGCGCTCGGGCTCAGCCGTGCGGCGGTCGCGGGAACTGTGACGCACTTGAAAACCGCGCGTTTCGAACATCTGGGCGCAACGCTCGGCGAGAGCCTGCCGACGCTTCGCGCTCAGCTTGCGACGATGCAAATCGACACCGACGGTCTTGCCGCACGCATCGACGATCTCGTCGATCATCTCGAGCGCCCGCGCGAGACCACTGTACTGCGTGTGCTTGAGAGCAAGGCGGCCGCGGGCGATGTTGCAATTGCCGTCACGTCGGTAGCGATGCGGGCGTGCGGAGGTGCCGCGTTCTCCAGGCACATGGCTATCGAGCGTTTGTTCCGCGATGCCCATGCGGGTGTCGTGATGGCGCCAACCGGCGACGTATTGCGCGAGTTCATCGGCAAGGCTTTATTGGGCATTCCATTGTTCTGACCCGCAAAAGCGAGGAGCGATCATGAGCCGGACGATCTGGGTTGGTGCCGTCGCCTACGATCCGAAGGTGGTCAGTATCTGGGAGGGGATGCGGCGATATTTTCACGATGAAGCGCATGTGCCAGTCGAGGTGGTGCTGTTTCAAAGCTACGAGGCGCAGGTCGCTGCCCTCCTTGCAGAGTCTGGCGATGCACAACCGCGCATCGACATCGGCTGGAATACCAATCTCGCGTTTGTTCAAGCCGACTTTTGGAGCAACCGGCGATGCCGCCCGATTGCGATGCGCGATACGGATGTGGGCTGGATGACCAAGATCGTCGCGGTCACTGGCGGGCCCGTGGCCAAGCTTGCCGATCTCAAAGGCCGCACGCTCGCGCTCGGTAGCCGCGACAGCGGACACGCGGCCATCCTGCCGGTGTATTTTCTCGACCGCGAGGGACTGGTCGAAGGGAAGGACTACGAATCGCTTCGCTTCAATACAGACCTTGGCAAGCACGGCGACACCGGCACCAGCGAATCCGATGTTGTTCGCGCCGTGCTCGACGGTCGCGTCGACGCCGGCGCCATCGGCAGCCCGTTTTGGAACGCGGTGCGGAGCGGACGTCTGGTGCCGGAAGGTGCGCTTACCGAGATCTGGACCTCGCCGCCATTCAATCATTGCATGTTCACAGCGCGTTCCGATCTGGATCCTGCCTTGGAGCGCGCCTTCGCCAAGGCGCTGTTCACCATGAGTTTCGACAACCCGATTCACCGTCCCGTGCTTGAGGCGGAGGGATTGCGGCAATGGATCGCACCGCAGCTCGACGCTTATGCGAGCTTGCGAGACGCATCTTCGCAGCAGGGCTTTTTGCAGCGGCCCGCAGTTTAGAAGTCGCCACGCGATCATCAAGCGCAGTTAAATATCTTTGCCAGCCGCTGCTGGTGCTCATGCTCGCGGTCGAAGGCGCGGCGAACCGCCTCGAACGATTCAGCGAGCGGAAAGATCTCAGTGCGAACCAGGAGATCGTCATCCTCGGCTCCGACCGGATGCCAGAACACGCCCTCAGCCGTAATCGTCACTTCCGGAACGAGGTCCACTCTTGCCAAGGCGATGCCTTCAGTTGCAGTGCCGCGCAGCGCAATCCGCCGTATCACCCGATCCTCTTTGCTGACGCGATGCGCGTGAAGGAAGCGGGAAAACTCCTCGGCCTCTTCATCCGTTGACACGGTCGCCGCCAGTCGCACGCGGAAGCCTTCAGCGCGCACGAGCTCGATTCCCTTCCAGGCACGACCCCACGTTCCCTTGCCGCGATGCTGATCATGGCGATCCGGCGTCGGACTGTCGAGACTGATCTGAAAGGTGACACGCTCGCGCGGGAATGCGCGTAGCGTTTGCAGCCGGCGCCCGCCAAACAGCATGCCGTTGGTAAGGACGGTGACCGGCGCCACCGCGGCGCAGGCGGCAATAATCTCGCCGATGTCGGGCAGCATGAAGGGCTCGCCGCCAGTCACGAAAATCTCCTTGACGCCGAGCATAGCAGCTTCGCTCGCGATCCTTTGCACGCGCTCCAGGCCGAGCGCGCGGCGCGGCGCCCTGGGCGAGGAGCGGACACAGCAATAGTCGCAACTCAGATTGCAGTCGAAGTTGGTGTAAAGCCACAGACGAGAACCGACCGGCCGATCTTCGCCGACATTCGCTGGCGCTTCACCATGCCGGAGCAGCCACCGCGTACGCCCTGCCTCGACCGATATATCGACCAGACTGTTGCGGGTGAACAGGCACCATGCCTCGATGTCGGGCCCGATGCTCGGATCGCTACTGGTGATAGCAACAAGGTTGCCTTTGCGGCAACGCCGTAGCGCCTCTATCAAATCTGGTAATAGACCGGAGGCAAACGTCTTCTTCCCGGCGTCAACCTCAACGTCCGCGTGCGTCATCATGCCTGTACTATAGTTCCTGCGTTAAGGATTCCAAGACGGCCTTCAGAGCGAAAGTTGGGTGAACCAACGTTGGGCTTTGGCCCTGATGTATGGACCGGTGGCTTTCCGCAGCAGATCAAGAGATCATGCGTGGATTGCCGTAACGTGTGAGAACGAGGAAAATAGCCCTCGCGCCATTTTCCATCGCAGCACTCTGAACCCTGTTTCCCGATCGGCGGCGTAATGAGGCTCGTCGTCATCGCCGCCTTTGTACGCTGCGACTACTTCAGCGGCTCTGTTCCGCTTTGTGCCAGCTTCCGTCAGCCGCCCCAGCGCCGCCGCATCCACTCACGACGATCTGCGCTGCTCGCAGGATCGATTTTGCCAACGACCGGATTTGGTAACAAGCGGCGCAGCGAGCACGTAGTTCAGGCACGAGCCTCTAACGCCAGTCACATACGTGCTGCTTACACGGGTCAGGCGAATTGAGGCCAACAACAAGTTGGTATGACAGGGTTGATGCAATGTTGAAGAATACCTCACACCGTCGTGCACACGTCGTGATCGTTGGTGCCGGTTTCGGCGGACTTGCCGCGGCCAAGCGTCTCGCCGACCAACCCATCGACGTCACCGTCATCGATCAGCGCAACTATCACCTTTTCCAGCCACTACTCTACCAGGTCGCCACAGCTGCGCTGTCGCCGGCTGATGTCGCCTGGCCCATCCGCAACATATTTGCGAGACACAAAAACGTTCGAGTTGTGCTGGGAAGAGTCGAAGGTATCGATCTGAAGAAGCGCGAGGTCAAATCTGATCGCCCCTCTCAATTATGATCACCTCATTCTCGCAACCGGTTCCTACCATTCCTACTTCGGCCACGGCGAATGGGCCACAGATGCACCAGGATTGAAGCGGATTGTCGACGCTACTGAAATCAGAAAGCGTATTCTTCTTGCATTCGAACTGGCTGAAGTTGGCATGACTGAGGAGGAACGGCGACGCCAGCTCACGTTCGTGATCGTCGGTGGCGGCCCCACCGGCGTCGAGATGGCGGGCGCGATTGCCGAACTCGCAAGATTTACCCTCGCCCGCGACTTCCGAAATATCGATCCCGGCGCGGCCCGCGTGATCCTCGTCGAGGCGGCCGATCGCCTGCTTCGCGCATTTCCCCCGACGCTGTCGACCTACGCAAAACGAGAGCTTGAGCGGCTAGGGGTTGAAGTGCGATTGAACGAGAGAGTTGAAGTTCGTGGCAATCAAGGCGCGCTTGTCGGTCAAGTGCTGGTTCCTAGCGCGACAATAATTTGGGCGGCAGGCGTCACCGTCCCCAACCTTAAGAGTTGGCTTCCTGTCGACGCAGATCAAACGGGACGGATCGAGGTCGAACCTGACTTGTCGTTGCCGGGCCATCCCGACGTCTTTGTTATCGGCGATGCGGCGGCCATCGCCTGGAAGGAAAACCTTAAGGTTCCGGGTCTCGCACCGGCCGCCAAGCAGGGCGGACGCTATGTCGCCGACGTTATCAAGGCTGCTGCTTTTGGCACGGACAAGCCGGCACCGTTCCGATATCGGCATCGGGGTAATCTCGCTACTATCGGGCGTCACTCCGCAATCGAGGATTTTGGACGCGTGAAGCTGATAGGCGGTCTCGCCTGGTGGCTTTGGGGTATCGCGCATATATACTTTCTGATCGGTGTCCGAGCGCCGATGCTTGTCGCCGCGCAATGGTTCTGGGCTTATCTGACTTTTGGGCGTGGCGCGCGAATTATCACTGATCTCGACCCGCTCTTTAAAAATCCAAAGATGCCCGCCGAGCGAGGCGACTCCAAACCTCATCGGGAACTTCACAACGATAAAGTGGCCGGGAGCGATGGTCGCGATGCTCGTTCGCCCGCCCAGGGCGGGACGCCCGCTTTACCCCGTTAACGGACCTCGTGCGTATAGCCAAAGAAGTCGGCTAAGGGGCAAACATCCTACTTCTTTGCACGCTAGGCCGAGGTCGCTGCGGCCGAAGCCGCGGTGATAGGCAAGTGGGTCCAACTCGACGTGCAGCGCGCCGTCACACATTTCACGTAGATGGTGCCCCCCAAGTGCCCCTAAGGGGCTCTTTCTCGGCTACCGGATCGCTACTGCTGTCCGCCGACTTTGAATCGAGAACGGCGGAAACCGCTTCTGAAGATGCCGCCTGTGGCACGGGCCGGGTGAAATCGGGAATGATGGTCGATCGCATGATCGAAATCGTTTGGAGCGACGCAGCGAGCGGCGCGGGGATGATCCGGCTGATCAATGCCGCAAACTTCATCCACAATAACATGCCGAACGGTACGACATGGCGGAGTCCAGCTCTGTCTACGACAGATGCCTGGGATGTAGCGGCCTTCATTGATTCACAGCCGCGACGTCACAAAGCGCAGCTTGATCACGATTTCCCCAAAAGGCTCCAGAAACCCGTTGACGTGCCCTACGGGCCGTACGCCGACGGTCTCGACCCTGAACAGCACAAGTTCGGTCCATTCCAACCTATTCGCGAAGCAATCAAGGAGTTGGCTATCCCGGCGGAGATGCAACATCCTTGATCGTCAGAAAGTTTCGGCAACACGCAGACGGATTACTGTTCGAACGGGCAGCGGCTCGAAGAGCTCGATGGTGAGTCCTCCAGTTCGAAACGATGGTTCCATAGGCGCCCACACCGCGCACGCTATAGGCCCCTTGGCCTAACAACCACCGCCGCCAGCGCATCGTTTAGAAGACAGCTGGGGTTCGATGGAAATCCGCAGATATCGTGCGTTTCAAGAACGTTCTATTCGCTTGCTATCGATTACCCCTATAATCAACTACCAGACAGACACAGCTGTGCTTTTTCTCTGTTTTGGGGTGCACCAATGGCCATTGAGGCGTTGTCAGGTTGGACCACCGAACAAAAACACGTCGTGGCGGCCAGCTTTCTGGGATGGTCGCTGGACGCCTTCGATTTCTTCCTGCTGGTGTTCGTATTGAAGGATATTTCCGCTGAGTTCCAGACGGATATTTCAAACGTCACACTGGCTATTCTGCTGACCTTGGCGATGCGCCCTATAGGGGCTTTCATATTTGGGCGTGCCGCCGACCGCTGGGGCCGTCGGCCAACGCTGATGATCGATATCGCGCTTTATTCAATCCTCGAATTCGCGTCGGGTTTTTCTCCGAACTTGACAATATTTATCATCCTACGCGCCCTCTATGGTGTCGCCATGGGTGGCGAATGGGGTGTCGGGGCATCGCTGACAATGGAGAGCATTCCGCCTCATGCTCGTGGCTTCGTCTCGGGCCTGCTGCAATCCGGCTATCCTGCCGGATACTTCATGGCGTCGATCGTCTATGGCGTCCTATTCCCTTACATCGGGTGGCGCGGCATGTTCATGGTCGGCGTGATTCCCGCCCTGCTCGTCCTATACATCCGTCGCAATGTGCCGGAATCGCCAAGTTTCAGCAAAGAGGCAGCTGTTGAGAGCGGCGACACATTGACAGTCCTGAAATCGCACTGGCGTCTCGGTATCTACGCTGTCGTACTCATGACGGCGTTCAATTTCTTTAGCCACGGTACGCAGGATCTCTATCCGACGTTCCTGGAGGTCGAACACAAGCTGTCTCCGCAGGCAGTCGGTATCATCGCAGTGATTTATAATATTGGCGCCATCTGCGGCGGCATTCTCTTCGGCACACTGTCGGAGCGTTTCGGAAGACGTCGCTGCATCGTCGTGGCAGCCCTCCTCTCCCTGCCGGTGATCCCGCTTTGGGCGTTCTCGGATAGTCCCGCGCTGCTCGCGGTCGGCGCGTTCCTCATGCAGTTCACTGTACAAGGCGCATGGGGTGTCATACCCGTGCATCTGAACGAGTTGTCGCCAGAAAATGCCCGCGGAACGTTCCCCGGCTTTGTGTATCAACTGGGCAACCTACTTGCATCGATAAATGCGACGCTTCAGGCCGGCATCGCCTCACATTTCGGCGGGAACTACGGTCTCGCGCTTGCGGCCGTGGCTGGCTTGGTCGCGATCGTCATCGCGGTACTCACCGCGGTTGGCACAGAAGCCAAGGGTATTGCGTTTACGAAGGCAAAGGCTGTCGCGGCCTAGGCCGCTTTCCATAGCCTCCATTACGCGAAGTCCTTTTGGAGACCGCGCGGCGACCATGGACGAAAGAATAAACACCGCCGATTTCTGGGCTACGCTACCGCCCGCTCGCAAGAAAATCGCGATTCAGCTTTGCTCGGCCTTGGTTCAATAGTGATGCGATAACTACAGCAGCAAATGCTGGACGCACATGGAGAGACATTGACATGTTTAGATTGAGCGACGTCAGCATGAGGCAGTGGACCTGCTCAGGGACACAGTCGGGCCGGGCAGCGCCATTCCCACATGTCATTATGAATGGGCTGCTTGGGAGATCGCGTAGCGCTGGCGGATCAGAATACGAGCCCGCCGATTTCTACGCAGGGCTACGCCACTGCCCTCTCGTGGGCAAATGGTGGTTTTCCTGCGGAGAGAGTTGTTTCAAATAGAGATGCAACGACCAGGAGAGCAAGCACTAGACTAAGACGCGCGATCAAGCAGCGGGAGATGTGGAGAACCGAGTAGTAACACCCTTGAGAGTAACATAGTGGGAGTAGAAAATCGCGAAACCCTTTCGCATCAATGAGTTATTGCCATTGGTGCGCTCGGAGGGACTCGAACCCCCACGATGTTACTCACTGCCACCTCAAGGCAGCGCGTCTACCAATTCCGCCACGAGCGCTAGAAGAAAGGCATAACGTCGGCGCGCCAGCGCGCCAACGGCGCCGATGTAACAAATCGGCAATGGGGGTACAAGGCAGGAATACCGGGATTCCACGATTTGCGGGAGCGCTACTTCAGCGTGTACCGATGGTCTTCGGCAGCATTTGCTTGACTTCGACAGCGATCCGGTTGCGATCGACGAGCACGACGCCCGACGCTACCGGCAGCGCGTTGGCCAGGATCTTGACTTCGTCCGCCTCGGTGGCGTCGAGTTCGATAATGGCGCCCCGGCTGAGGCGCATGACCTGGTGAATCGGCATCGTCGTGGTTCCCAGAACCACCATGAGATCGACGCTGACTTTATCGAGAGTTGGCACTGGACAAGCTACCGCACAGACGAACGCAAAATTGCGTAAGTTGAGATCACCACGTTATGGTTAGCCGATGGTTAACGACCGCCAAAACCTCAATTTAACGGCCTTCGCACGCGCTCCGGGCAGCGCTGCGGTGGAGTGGTTGATCTCGGACCAGGCGATTCCATACCCTGAGGCCGTCACCGCGATGGAATCACGCGTGGCCGATATCGCCGCCGGCCGCGCAGGCGAACTGGTGTGGCTTTTGGAGCATCCTCCGCTCTACACGTCCGGCACCAGCGGCAAGACGGCTGACCTCCTCGATCCCCGCTTTCCCATCTTCCAGAGCGGCCGCGGTGGGCAGCTCACCTATCATGGCCCCGGCCAGCGCGTTGCCTACGTGATGCTCGACCTGAAGCGGCGCAGGCCCGACGTCCGCGCCTATGTCGCAAGCCTCGAGGAGTGGATCATCCGGGCACTGGCGGCGTTCAACGTCCGCGGCGAACGGCGCGAGGACCGCGTCGGCGTCTGGGTGGCCCGGCCGGACAAGGGAAATGGCTTCGAAGACAAGATCGCCGCCATCGGCGTGCGATTGCGACGATGGGTGTCTTTCCACGGCATCTCGATCAATGTCGAGCCGGAGCTCAACCATTTCCAGGGCATTGTCGCCTGCGGCGTGACCGACCCGCGCTACGGCGTCACCAGCCTGGCCGATCTCGGCCTCACGCCATCGACGCCGGATGTCGACATTGCGCTCCGGCAGGCGTTCGAGGACGTGTTCGAGCGCCAGCCGGAAACGATCTGAACTTCACGCCGCCTTGCCCTGCGGCGCGACCTTGGCGTGCCGTCCAGCGACCCACCAATAAGCGACGCCCGCGGCAAATCCAGCCGTAACGAACAACGAGCCGTTGCGGTAACACACCCGGCAAGCCAACCGCCGAAAGCCCGAAAACAGCCAGACATCTTGCCCTCCTCACAAAATCGCCTCGAATGCACTGCGCAAGGTTTCGTGGCGGAATACGAAGCCGCTACTCAGCGCCTTGTTCGGTATGACGCGCTGTCCGCCGAGCAGAAGCTCGTCGGCGAGGTCCCCGGCCATGCCGTGAAGCAGCGCCGCCGGAATCCGGAATATTGCCGGGCGTCCGAGCCGCCGTCCGAGCTCTTCAGTGAATTTCCGGTTGGTGACGGGAATCGGCGCCGTGGCATTGATCGGACCAGAAATATCCGGCTTGGCAACGGCGTGGGCGATCAGGCGGACGAGATCGTCGCGCTCGATCCAGGACATCCATTGGTGACCCGAACCCATCGGTCCGCCGAGGCCGAATTCGAACGGCATCAGCATCCGCGCGAGAAGACCGCCTTCGGTCCCGACCACGAGACCGATCCGCAGGCAAACGACCCTGACGCCATAGTCCGCGGCGCGATTGGCTGCGCTCTCCCAGGCGTCGCAGAGCTCGTGGCTGAAGCAGAGGTGGGACTTCGCCGATTCCGTCAGCACCTGATCCTGCCAAAGGCCGTACCATCCGATCGCCGAGCCGTTGATCAGCACGGCCGGCTTGCGTTCAAGCCGGGCGATCAGCCGGACGATGTCGTCGGTCATGTTGACGCGCGACTCGATGATTTTCCGGCGTTTTGCCTCCGTCCATCGCCCGTTGCTGATCGGCTCGCCGGCCAGATTCACGATCGCATCGAGTTTGGCGTCGGCCGGCAGCTGGTGGAGGCTGGTGAGCAATGTGACCGGCGGATGCAACGCCTCCGCCTTGGTTGGGTTGCGAACGAGTGCGATGACCTGATGACCGGCCTCGGTCAGGCTCGCCACAAGGCGGCTGCCAATAAAGCCGGTCGCGCCCGTCACCAGCACGGTTTGCCGTTCGCTCAAGACCACAACAAGCCCCTCGGAAGAAGCCTCGCTCAGCCGTGCAAGGCGTTTGGCGGCGGCCAGGTCTCGCATCCCGAACACGACAACGCCGAAGGCGGAGGCGGCGGCGAGAAGGCTCCAGGTGCCATAGGAGACGAAATCGATGCCGGTCGGATGGCCTGCCCATTCGATCAGCACCGGCATCAGCAGCACGAGGATCGCACCGTAATTCAGAGCGAGCAGGGTGTGATTGACGCGTTCGCTTGCCGGAAGTTTCCGGCTGAGATCCTCCTCGACGAAATCCATCAGTGTGATCACCACTTCGGCGATGAGAACCGCAATGATCAGGATGGCCCAGAGCCCATGCACCTCAAGCCAGCCCAAGGTCAGGAACAACAGCGCATAGAGAATATTGCGTACGCCGTGAAGCCTGAGCTCCTGCCGTTGCGAAGGCCGCCAAGCGAGGCGTTCCGTCATCTCGTGATGGTAGAACGTATCGAACGCGCCCATCGCGATCTGAATGCTGATCAAAATCCAGAGCAGCGTCGACGTCATGATGCAGCCTCCCTGAACACCGCCGACTGGCGCACCAGCCGGCCGAGACGCGGGTGAACGATTTCAAGGGTGAAGCGAAAGAGGCCGCAGCCGAGATCGGTATGGGTCACCGTCAACTCGCCGGGCGTCAGCCAGTCCGGCAGCGTCAGCCGCCGGCGGCCAAAGCGTGCGACGTAACCGGCGCTCGAAAACACCAGCGCCTCGCTTCTGACGGAGACCTTCAGCGCCATGCTGATGCCGAAGCCGATGTATTCCTCGAGGCCCGTCGGACCCGCAAAACGCTTGGCAGAGTGAATGACCTGCGGAAACCCGCGGCGTCGCGCGCAGACGCGGGTCCAGACCTGACCGCCGCTTGCGGCGTCCTCGGTCACCGTGACGATCATCGGCACGTGCGTTGCTGTGGTGGTCGGCAACGGACCGCCGATCAATCGGGCCACCTGCACCACCCACCAGCCGGCGCGGCTCAAGAACGCTTCCTCGACCTCGCCGACATAAACCGCGGTTGCCCCGTCAACGAAACGCTTGGAAAAACGTCGCCAGATCGCGACCGGCAACCGTCCCCAATCCTCTGGGGACAGCAGGGCGCGAAAGCGATTGTCATCGAATAATCTTGTGTGGGAGACGGCCGACGCTGAAGATCCAATCCTTGCCGACGTCATGGCACGCTCCCGTCGTCCACCGCCCTATTTGGTTTTCCCGGGCAGGAAGTTGATGATCTTTTCGCCGAGCTTGATCAGCGCGACCAGGCGCGGCCGTGGCACGTCGAGCATCTGCACGTACCAGCGGTCGACGAGTTCGGTGAATGCGAGCATCTCTTTCAGCCGCTTGCTTGCGACCGCGCCCATCGCCGGATCGTCCGCGGCGTCACTGACGCAGGCACGAAGCGCTTCGAGCGCGGGATCGATCTCACGCTCCTTGCGGCCGGCGGCGATACGCGCGGCGACCTCCCAGATGTCCGTTTCGGCCTCGAAGTGATCGCGGCGATCACCCAGGATCGGAACACGCCGAATCAGATTCCACGACAGCAATTCCTTGATGGAATTGGAGACGTTGGACCGCGCCATCCCCAAGGTGTCCGCAATGTCCTCGGCGGTCATCGGCGTTTCGGAAAGATAGAGCAGTCCGTGAATCTGGCTCACCGAGCGATTGACGCCCCACTCGTCGCCCATGTCCCCCCAATGAAGGATGAACCGTTCGACGGCCGAGGGGAGTTTCTTTTTGGCGGCTGTTTCTGTCATAACAGAAATATCTGACATATGAGGATGGATGTCAAGACCCGTTGGGGAAGCGAAATGGCACGAAAAAGCCCCGCACCGAGCGGGGCTTTCGTCTTGTTCGATGCACTGGGGATTAGCGGCGGTTGTTGGTTCCCGTTCCCGTCTGGTCGAGAGTCGATCCGCTCGGCGATGTGTTGATCAGCGAATTGCCGGACGGGTTGGCGGCGGCTCCGCCTGGATCGCCCATCGCTCCCGGTCGCGCCTGACCCGTGGTCGATCCGGGCGGATTGCCGGTCGGCACACTCGACGACAAGCCGGACGAGGATGCACCAGCGCTCCCAGCCGCACCGCCGCTTGCGCTACCACCCGCGCCGGCAGCCTGTGCCAGCGAAATCGAACTTGCGAGCGCAAGCGCGCCTACAAATATCATAGTCGCAAATTTCATGGGTCGTTTCCCTTTGCTTGTTGCAGCGGGACAACCCGAGAAGCGCGAACAGCGTTCCCTCACCTCTTGATGATCAGGCAGCCAGCGAAGTTCCGGAACACGGGAACGCGAAACATTCCGTCGCGCGTTCCACTCATCGCGAAACTATTTGGCGAGCGTCGGCAGAACCTTCATTCGCCACAGGCCCCAGATGCGGTCCATCACGGCGAAATTGGTTTGGTCGGCTTTCGCGCCCTCGCCCGGCGTCAGGTAATTTGGCTCCCCACCGAGCGCGAGCGCCTGCGCCTGAAGCCTGGCGTTGACGTCGGTGTAGTAGGCGCGGAACACCGCCATCTTCACCGTCGGCCCGACCGCGACATCGCCATGGCCGCGCATCAACGCCACCGGCTTGTCGCCGAGCGCAGCGGCAAGCGATTTGCCGATGGCCGCATTGTTGACGAGCATGCTGGTATCGCCGAAGTCTTTGCGGATATCCCAGACCGGCACGCCGACGGCGAGGAACGACGGGTTATGATACATCGGCCGCAGCGGTACATTGCTCACAGAAAATGGAATCACGCCGGGCGAATGGGTGTGAACCACCGACATGACATCTGGCCGAACCCGATAGATCTCGGCATGGATAAAGCGTTCGAGAAAGACGCTGCGTCCGCGCGCATCGACCGGATTGCCATCGAGGTCGAATTCCATGATGTCGTCCGCGGCGACCAGCGCCGGGGCCAGCGAGCGGGACATCAGGAAATGGTTCGGATTGGTGGGATGGCGCGCGCTGACGTGACCAAAGCCGTCGACCACGCCGAAATCGGCGAGGATGCGGCTTCCGACCACGACATCTTCAAGCAAGGCCGGATCGACGCCCGGCAGCGAACCGGATGGCATCTGCGCCGATGCGCCAAATTGCCCGGCGAGCAGCGCGAGCGCGACCAGGGCGCCAAAACAGGCCAGCCGCCGGCTTGCCGCCATTCGTGTCGATCCAGATTTTCTTGTCATTGAAGTCTCCCTCGAACGTCGTTTTTCAAATCGTTGGCAGCACCGAGAACGCTTCGCCCGAGTGCCGTAGCCTCAAAGCGTCTTCGTTCGCCGTTTCCTCCGTAACCCCGTCAACCCGCGATGATGGCGGTCCCTTCCGGCAGGAGGCAATCATGTCCGTGACGATTTTCTCCTCGCCGTCGAACATCGCCTCGACGCTTCCGTCGCGGCGATTTCGCACCCAGCCTTGCAGGCCGAGGCGTCTCGCCTCGTGATCGACCCAGGCGCGGTACCCGACGCCCTGCACCCGGCCGCGTATCATGACCCGGCGGATGGCGATGGTCATCGCTTCTCCCTGAGAAATTCAGCGATACGGATATTCACCTCGGCCTCGCGCGTTACCTTCGCGGTCAAATCGGCGGATGCGAGGCCGGTCAAGGCTTTTGGCGGTATACCCTCGCGCAACGCTTTAAGCGTGGCATAAACGGCTTGCGTTGCGGCCGAAATCGGCGCGTGGCCTTGCAGCGCGATCCTGACCCGTTGCTCCCCAAGATAACTGAGATCGGACATCGCCTCGGGCGTGCCGCCGAGAATGATCGGCAATCGCGTCACCTTCGATATCGCTTCCAGCTCCGCCTTCGCCTTGATGCCGGTGAAGAACAGCGCGTCGACGCCGATCGCTTCATAGGCTTTGGCGCGCGCGATCGCGTCTTCCAGTGAGGAGACCGACACCGCACCGGTGCGCCCGATGATCACGAGCGACGGGTCGCGCCGCGCATCCAGCGCCGCCTTCATCTTGCCGACGCCCTCTTCCAGCGAAATCAGTTGCGTCTTCGTCTCGCCGTAAGCGGGCGGCAGCAGCGTATCCTCGATGGTGAGGCCCGCGGCTCCGACGGTCTCGAGTTCCTCGATCGTGCGGCGCACGTTCAGCGCATTGCCATAACCGTGATCGGCATCGACCACGACCGGCAAGCTTGCGGCGCGCGACATCCGACGCATCTGCTCGGCGAATTCGGTGAGGGTGATCAGCGCAATGTCGGGATCGCCAAGCACCGCGAGCGAGGCCACCGAGCCGCCGAACATGCCAATTTCAAAGCCAAGATCCTCGGCAATCCGGATCGAAATCGCGTCATAGACCGAGCCGGGATGGATGCAGGTTGATCCGGACAGGACCGCGCGCAATTTCTCTCGGCGATGAACAAAAGTCATGACACTTCCTCGCTGTCATTGCGAGCGAAGCGAAGCAATCCAGTCTGGCGCGTCAACCGCTGGATTGCTTCGTCGCGTTGCTCCTCGCAATTGACGTTGTTTTAAGCGAATTCCAGGATCAGGGCATCGACCGCCAGCGTCGCGCCGGCGGTCGCGTAAATCTTCTTCACCGTGCCGTCCTGCTCGGCGCGCAGCACGTTCTGCATCTTCATCGCCTCGATCACCGCGAGCGTTTCGCCCGCCTTGACTTCCTGGCCCTCGCTGACCGCAATTGACACCACGAGCCCCGGCATCGGACACAGCAGCTTCTTGCCGGTGTCGGTCGCGGCGGTCACCGGCATGAGGCGCGCGGCAGACGCTTCGGTCTCCGTGAAGACCTGAATGGAAACTTCAAAACCCTGATGCGCGAGGCGAAAGCCGTTGAGAACGGGGCGCACCTGCATCGCGGCGTCCACACCGTCGATCGCGCCATGCCAGACCGGTTCGCCCGGCTTCCAGGATGACGCGACACGGTGCGGCTGACTTGTCGCGCCATCGGCCTCGACGAAGCGGATCACGAGATCGTCGGCCTCGCGCAGGATCTCGAGCGCAATCTCCTCGCGGTCGAGCCACACCGCGCGACGGCTCTCGCGCCGCACCGGCCGGCCGATCATCTGACCGGAAATCTGCCGCTTGCGTTCGCCAAGCACGTGATCGATGGCGGCGGCGACCGCGGCTAGCTTTCGCTCGATTTCTCCGTCCGGCGTGCGCGCCGAAAATCCACGCGGAAACTCCTCGGCGATGAAGCTGGTCGAGAGCTTGCCTTCGCGCCAGCGCGGGTGGTTCATCAGCGCCGACAGGAACGGAATGTTGTGCCTGATGCCATCGACGTAGAACGAATCCAGCGCCACCGATTGCGCCTCGATCGCGGCCGCGCGCGATGGCGCGTGCGTGACGAGCTTGGCGATCATGGGATCGTAGTAGATCGGGATCTCGCCGCCTTCCTGCACACCGGTGTCGTTGCGCACGGTGACGCCGCCGGTCTCTCGCTCGGCCGGTGGGCGATATTTGACGAGCCGGCCAACCGACGGCAGGAAATTGCGGAAAGGATCTTCCGCATAGACCCGCGATTCCACCGCCCAACCGGTCAGCGTCACGTCTTTCTGCGCGATCTTGAGCTTCTCGCCGGCGGCGACACGGATCATCTGCTCGACGAGATCGATGCCGGTGACGAGCTCGGTGACGGGATGCTCGACTTGCAGGCGCGTGTTCATCTCGAGGAAGTAGAAGCTCTTGTCCTGACCGGCGACGAATTCGACCGTGCCGGCGGAATCGTAGTTCACGGCTTTCGCCAGCGCGACTGCCTGTTCACCCATCTTTCGCCGTGTGGTCTCGTCGAGCAGCGGCGACGGCGCCTCTTCGATGACCTTCTGGTTGCGGCGCTGGATCGAACATTCGCGCTCGCCGAGATAGATCACGTTGCCATGCTTGTCGCCGAGCACCTGGATTTCGATGTGACGGGGATCGACGATGAACTTCTCGATGAAGACGCGATCGTCGCCGAACGACGATTTCGCTTCCGCCTTCGCCAGGCTGAAGCCCTCGGCGACTTCCGCCTTGGAATGGGCGATCCGCATGCCCTTGCCGCCGCCGCCGGCGGACGCCTTGATCATCACGGGATAGCCGATCTGATCGGCGATCTTCACGGCGTGCTTGTCGTCTTCGATCACACCGAGATGGCCGGGAACGGTCGACACCTTGGCAGCGGCAGCCGCCTTCTTGGATTCGATCTTGTCACCCATCGCGGCGATCGCGCCCGGATTGGGACCGATGAAGACGATTCCCGCTTTCTGAAGCGCACGCGGGAACGCTTCACGCTCGGACAAGAACCCGTAGCCGGGATGGACAGCCTCCGCACCGGTCGAGCGGCAGGCCTCGACGATCTTGTCGATGACGAGATAGCTTTCGGCCGCCGCCGGCGGCCCGATGAATACCGCATGGTCGGCCATTTCAACGTGAAGGGCGTCGCGGTCAGCCTCTGAATAAACGGCAACCGTTTCGATACCCATCCGGCGCGCCGATTTGATGATCCGGCAGGCGATCTCGCCGCGGTTGGCGATCAAAATTCGTTTGAACATGCGAAGACTGCTTGCGGCCTCCCAATCCCAACGCCGGCGCGCGGGTTTATGAGCCCATGTCGTACAGCAAAACCGAGCCGAGGCAACGGGTTATATGCTGTAAAATAGTCTGCTTTGCCGTTGCACCGCACATACCAGATCGGCGCCCGGCATTTCGGTCCGTACCCGCCGGGCCACAACTTTTCTTCTCCCATAAAATTCCATTATCGTACCCTGCCCTGTTATGGCCCTGAGATGTCCAATGTCGGGACGCTGCTTCGTCTGTTGACCGCGGCGGCGTTGGGAAGCCTGATCGGCTTTGAGCGCGAGCGTCTGCTCTGGGCAGACCGGCGTCCGCGCGGTCACGGTGGTGAGACGTAGCAACGACCAGCCGGAAAAAGCCACCTAGGTCCAGAGGTCCGCATGATTGCCGCCGCGACGACAAGACCGAAGCATTGGCCGAGAAGATGTGTTAGGCGTTGGCTGAGGTTACTTTCATTTGTCCCGTTCGATCATGCGTTGGTTCGTCCTTTCCCTGGCTCTTCTCGCCACCAGCCCAAGCTTTGCTGCCAGCCCGGCCGTCCGGGATGGCGGCACGATCGACGTCGGCGGGGTGACCTACCGGCTTAGCGGCATCGATGCTCCGGCGGCCGACCAGCTCTGTATCGACGATCATGCCGATAGCTGGGCCTGCGGCGCCGACGCGCGCGATCAGCTTACCAAGCTGATCAGTGATCGCGACGTGCATTGCGAGGATCTCGGACCGGATGCGGTCTACAAGAAATGGCACCTCGGCCTCTGCACCGCCCAGGGAGAAAACGCCAGTCTGAACCAGCTTCTGGTTCGGCGCGGCTTCGCGATGAATCTTGCTGCCGCTGGCGAGAGCCGGTTTGGCCAGGACGAGACCGACGCCAAGGGCGATCGCCGCGGCCTATGGAAAGGTTGCTTCGTCGCCCCGCATGAATTCCGCACCGGACAAAAAGGCGGCGTCCTGCTCGGCAGCGCCTGCCGGTCCGACAAGGACCGCGAAATAAGGGATGCATTGTTTCCGCAGGACCCGGCGATGCCATCGGGCTGTGGCATCAAAGGCAAGTATGCGCTTCGCGCCAAGGTCACCGGCAATATCGGCATCTATCATCTTCAGGCTTGCTCGAGCTATCCGGCATTGACGCGTCCGGACCGCTGGTTCTGCTCCGAGGACGACGCCAAGGCCGCCGGATTCCGCAAGGCCTACAACTGCCGGCCGTTCACGCGCCAGCGAAGTTAGACGCCCCCCGCAACTTGCGGTGATCCGTTCTTCGCATTCTTGCTCCACCTGACGACGCCCCCTAATGTGACTGTTCGATTAACGGGGGCTCTCCATGCAGCAAGATACGAGCTTTGGCGTACTGACCGGCAACAATATCGAGGCCCGGTCGTTCAAGGCGGGCGGCGTCATTTTTCGCGAAGGCGACGTAGCCAACGAGCTTTTCGTGATCAAAAGCGGCCAGGTTCGAATCCAGATCGGCAACCGCACCGTCACCGAACTCGGCCAGGAAAGTATTTTCGGCGAGATGGCCCTGATCGACAGCGAGCCGCGCAGCGCGACGGCGACCGCGATCACCGACGTCGAGCTGGTACCGGTATCCGAAAAGCAATTCCTGTTTCTGGTCAGCCAAACCCCCTACTTTGCGCTGAAGGTCATGCGCGTGCTCGCCCAGCGCCTGAGGGTGACAAACAAGACATTCGGCTAGCGGTAATTCCGCGCCTTCACAGCGTCACCGGCCGGCTGTAACAATTCTGTCATGTGGCAAACCTAGACAGAAACAGGCCGTCTGTTGGCCGTCGTTTCGATTCTTAAGGAATAACAATGCGCCGCGCCGTGATGATGTTGTCTGCCGGGTTGATCTTCCTGTCGGCGGACGCCGCCTATTCGCAAACCAGCCGCCCCCACAACGTCATCCTGTTCGTGCCGGACGGGCTTCGCGGGAAAATCGTCAGCCCGGAGACGGCCCCCGCCATGGCGGAGGTGCGCGACAAGGGAGTCAACTTCAAGAATTCCCACTCGATGTTTCCGACCTTCACCACGGCGAACGCGTCGGCGATGGCGACCGGCCACTACCTCGGCGATACCGGCGATTTCTCCAACACGATCTATACCGGCTATCCGGTCACGGCTGCGGGCGGAACGGTGACCCCGTTTCTCGAAGTCGACACCGTGATCGCCGACGTCGACGAACATTTTGGCGGCGACTATCTCAACGAAGAGACCATCCTGAAGATGGCGCGGCTCAAGGGCTACAGCACCGCCGCGCTCGGCAAGGTCGGCCCCACCCTCATCTTCGACCACACCGACAAGATCGGCACGGACGGCAACCATTCGATCGTATTCGACGATGCTACCGGCGGCAAAAACGGCGTGCCGCTGTCGGACGAGATCAAGGCCGCGCTGACCAAGGCTGGCCTGCCGCTGGCGACACCGCCGCGCGGCGAGAACGGCAAGGTCGGCGATGCCAAGACGCCGGGCACGCTGGTCCCGAACACAGAGCAACAGGCCTACTTCGTCGACGTCGCAACCAAAGCCGTGCTGCCGCTGTTCAAGGCGCGCAACAAACGTTTCCTGATGGTGTTCTGGTCGCGCGATCCCGACGGCAGCCAGCATAATCACGGCGACAGTCTCAACACGGTGACGCCGGGCATCAACGGTCCGACGTCACTTGCCGGCATCAAGAATGCCGACAACAATCTCGCCGCACTGCGCAAGGCGCTGGATGAACTCGGCCTGGCCGCCGACACCAACATCCTCATCGCCTCCGACCACGGCTTCTCGACGATCTCCAAGGAGAGCAAGACCAGCCCGTCGGCGAAGGTTTCCTACGACGATACGCCCAAGGATTTCCTGCCCATGGGCTTTCTGGCGCTCGACCTTGCGAAAGCGCTCGACCTGCCGCTGTTCGATCCCAACGACAGCAATGCCAGGGTGGCCGACGGCGCGCATCCCAAGGCCGGCAATGGGCTGTTGGGCCAGGACCCCGCCAAGCCGGATGTTGTCGTCGCCACCAACGGCGGATCGGACCTGATCTATCTGCCGAAAGGCGACAAGAAGCTCGCCGACAAGACCATCAAGGCGTTGCTCGAGCAGGACTACGTCAGCGGCCTGTTTGTCGATGACAAGCTCGGACGTTTCCGCGGCACCGTGGAGATGTCACAGATCGGGTTGAAGGGCAAAGCCACAACGCCGACGCCCTCGATCGTCGTCAACTTCCGCTCCTGGGCGCAAGGCTGCGGTGAGCCGAGCAACTGCTCGGTGGAGATCGCCGATACGGTGCTGCGTCAGGGCCAGGGCATGCACGGCAGCTTTGGCCGCGGCGATACCTTGAACTTCATGGCCGCGATCGGACCTGACTTCAAAACCGGCTATGTCGACGCGCTGCCGGTCAACAACGCCGATGTTGGCATCACCATCGCTCAGTTGATGGATCTGCGCGCGCCCGGCGTGGGCGGCCTGCAAGGCCGGGTGATGTCGGAGGCGCTGCCGAACGGCATCGTGCCGAAGTCGGCCGATGGCACGATCACCTCGAAGCCCGCCGCCAGCGGCTTGCAGACGGTGGTCAAATTCCAGCGCGTGCTGTCGCAGCGCTACTTCGACGTCGCGGGCTTTCCCGGCCGCACCGTTGGCCTCGACGCCGAAAGCGGAAAACAAAAAACGGCGGGGAAGTAACCTCCGCCGTTTCTTCGAAATCTTGCTCTCGCCGGCTTACATGCCGACGTCGAACATGTTCGGCAGTTGCGCAAGCGGGGCGGCGACGCCGACGATCGTGGCGATCAGGGCCGCGAGCGTGCGGTTGTGACGCCGGCTGCCCCGCATCTGCGTCGCGATCCAGTTCAACACCTCGACATCGACCTTGGCCGCCTGGGTAGGCGCCCAGCTCTCGATCGCCGTTTCTGGCGCCAGCGCCACCGTCCGCGGCGGCACCGGCAAACCGGAAGCTGACGCAGCGTGATGAACGACGGCCTTGGCGATCAGGTCTTCGAAGCGTCCGGAGTCGCTGCGCTCGGTGGCGGCGCCGTCGATCTCGAACAGAGCCTCCGCTTCCGCCCGGCTGACCGGCTGATCCACGACGGCCGAAGCCGTCAGGATGCGTTCGCACCAGGCGACGTCAGCGGCATCGAGCTCGCGGGAGAAATGGACACGGCCCTTGGTGGTCGGACCTTCGCCGGTGATGACGCCGTCGCGGACAATTCCCAGGGCGCGGGCGGCGGTGTCTCGGCAGGAAATCTTGGATGGTTCGAGAGTAGCGGCAGTTTCGGCCAACTTGGCCAACGGGGCAGACATTGGGGTTACTCTTCTGAAGTCTCAGTTTCTTGTTCTGGCGTGCGGGCGTAAACGACTGGTTAATGATTCGAAACCCGGCAGACTCAAACTTTACAGGGTTGCCGATTTGTCGCTGTGATCTCCGTTCGGGTTCGGTGGACGCTAGTGGAGTGGATTTGACATTTGCTCCCCACCCGCCACGGGCTAGGTGTGGAGCCTCAAGAGGTTGTCCTCGGTTAGACCGAGTCTGCTGATAGGCGTTTGAAATCGTATACCACCATGGGGCCTGTGCCAGTTGTATCGGTGCAGCCAGATCGGCAGCTCCTTGGCGCGCCGATCAGATGTGGGATAGGCATGGGCGTAAGCCCATTCCCTAAGTGCGGTCTGGATGAAGCGCTCGGCCTTGCCGTTTGTTTTTGGCGTGTAGGGCTTGGTGCGGATGTGCTTGAGGCCCAGGTCCCGGCACGCGTCACGGAAGGCGAAAGCCTTATAGCAACTTCCATTGTCTGTCATGACGCGCGTGACGGTGACGCCGAGGCTTTTGTAGTAAGCCACGGCCGCCTTGAGGAAGGGAACGGCGCTATCAGCCGTCTCGTCGGGCTTGATCTCGGAGAAAGCGACGCGGGAGTGATCGTCAATGCAGACGTGGACGAACTCCCAGCCGACGCCGCGGCTGTTGCTCTGGCCGGTTCGATCGCGGGTGATGCGGTGGCCGACACGCTCGAAACGCCCGAGCTTTTTGATGTCGATGTGAATGATCTCGCCTGGGTTCTCGCGTTCATAGCGGTGTTCCGGTTCGGCCGGCTCCAGATCGCGTATCCGGTTTAGTCCCAAGCGGCGAAGGATGCGGCTGACGGTGGCCGGCGAGATCCCGACCTCGGCTGCGATCTGCTTGCCGGTGTGGCGCCGGCGGCGCAAGGCCTCGACGGCCGTGCACGTGGCTGGCGGGGTTTGGCTTGGCGATGAAAGAGGTCTGGAGGAACGATCACGCAACCCTTCCACACCCTCCGCGCGGAACCGCTTGACCCATTTGGCAACCGTCTTCGGCGTCGTGTTGAACTGGAAAGCCGCGTCGGCCTTGTTCAGCCCGCCATCGACCACGCTTCGCACCATCACCTCTCGACCTTTGGGGGTCAAAGGCGCATTCTTGTGGACGTTCATCTGGTCTCTCCTTGGAACACTGAAGCTTCGCAACCTCAGCTTCCTCGGTTCAGACCAGATGGACAACCTCCTGAAAGACCAGAGCTAGGCGTTCAGCCCGGATTGTGGCATCCAAGGGGCAACGGACTTGGCAACGGTATCCCGTTCCTGCGATCGAGATCTTTTCCAAGGCCGTGGGTTATCAAAAAAGATGGCCAGGGGCGATCCGTCGCGGAGAACAAACTGCCGTTTTTGCGGGCAGTCATTCACTTGACGAATGCCGCCTCCTATACTGGCCGTAAGAAATATCCCCAGCTTAAACGACAAGAGGTCGACAATGGCTCTACAAATTGGCGCCGTGGCCCCGGATTTCGAGGCCCAAACCACCGAAGGCAAAATCAAATTCCACGACTGGATCGGCAACAACTGGGCGCTGCTGTTCTCGCACCCGAAGGATTTCACTCCGGTGTGCACCACCGAGCTCGGCGCGCTGGCGAAGCTGAAGCCGGAGTTCGACAAGCGCGGCGTCAAGCTGATGGGTCTTTCGGTCGATCCCGTCGACAAGCACGCCAAATGGTCGGAGGACATTCGCGAGACGCAAGGTGCTGCGCCGAACTACCCGATGATCGGCGACACCGACTATAACGTCTCCAAGCTCTACGACATGCTGCCGGCCTCGACCTCGGGTGACGCTGCCACCCGCACCGCCGCCGATAACCAGACCGTCCGCAACGTCTTCATCATCGGCCCCGACAAGAAGATCAAGCTCGTGCTGGTCTATCCGATGACGACCGGCCGCAACTTCCAGGAAATTCTGCGCGTCATCGATTCCTTGCAGATGACCTCCAAGCACCGCGTCGCGACGCCCGCCGACTGGAAACAGGGCGAAGACGTCATCATCGCGGGCTCAGTCTCCGACGACGAGGCCAAGACCATCTATCCCAACGGCTGGAAGTCGCCGAAGCCCTACATCCGGATCGTGCCGCAGCCGAAGTAAGCGGCGCGCGACCGCTTCGACAAAATGCCCGGCCCGTAGCCGTTCGAAGAACGGCGTCGCTTCCGCTCGCCTATCGCGCCGGGCATTTTTATTTCGGCGCGATCTGATTGGCGATCAGAAGCCCGGCCGTAGACGATATCGCCGTTACAACCGCACCCCAGCTGACATCGACGATCGCCACCGGCCAGGTCCAGTGCTTGAGCAGCGACAGCGATGTCAGGTCGAAGGTCGCATAACAAAACAGGCCGAACAGCGCCCCATAGAGCAGCGTCGATTGCCAGGTCGCATTCGCCGGCGCGCTGACGAAGATAAGAATGCCCGCGACATACAACAGATAAAACACGATGGCTGGCGCGAGCCGGATTTCGCCCAGCATCTCGCCGACCTGCGATGTGAAGAAGCCTTTGGCGACGACGCCTAAAAACAGGAAGTCGACCGGGATCAGAACGATCAATGTCGCCAGATAAAGAACGGCATACCGCTGCAAGCGAGCCTCCTCGCGCTTTTCCGATGTCCCTGTGATGTAGTACGGATCAGGGAAGGCCAGGTTGCAATATTTGTAATGAACCTGGTGCCCATCAAACGAGTTGACGCCTTGATGGCTGATCGATCCGACGCCCCCTGCCTGGTCTGGTTTCGCGACGATCTTCGCCTTTCCGATCATCCCGCCCTGCATTCCGCCACAGCGACCCGCCGGCCGGTGATCTGTCTCTACGTTTTCGACGAGACTTCGCGGTCGCCCGGCGCGCGGCCGATCGGCGGTGCAGCGCGCTGGTGGCTGGCGCAGTCCTTACGAAGCCTGCAGAACAGCCTCGCCGCGCATGGCGTGCCGCTGCTTTTGCGCAAGGGGCCGGCCGCCGCGATCGTTGCGGAAGTCGTGCGCGCAAGCGCCGCCAGCGACGTGCTCTGGGATACGATTGCGCAGGCGCCACACCAGGCAATCGAGCGCGACGTCGCCTCGGTGCTGCACGATCTCGGCGTCACCGTGCACAGTTTTGCTGGCGATCTGCTCGCCGTGCCAGAACAGGTGCGCACCAAGGAAGGCCGAGGCATGCGGGTCTTCATGCCGTTCTGGCGCCGCATCCAGGCGATGGGTGCGCCACCGGATCCCCTGCCCGCCCCGCGCCATCTGCGTCCCGGATCTGGCCTTCGGAGCGACACGGTCGAAAGTCTGAAGCTCGAACCGGCGCGTCCGGACTGGGCCGGCGGCCTGCGCGCAACCTGGACTACAGGCGAAAGCACC
The DNA here is from genome assembly GCF_900142985.1 of Bradyrhizobium erythrophlei. Lineage (NCBI taxonomy): Bacteria > Pseudomonadati > Pseudomonadota > Alphaproteobacteria > Hyphomicrobiales > Nitrobacteraceae > Bradyrhizobium > Bradyrhizobium erythrophlei. The sequence continues at coordinate 6,300,766 of NZ_LT670849.1, read as the reverse complement.
GCCCGAAAGCGGCTGAAGCATTTTCTTAAAGACACTCTCGCCGGCTACACCGAGGACCGCGACCGGCCCGATCGCGACGGCACTTCCGGCCTGTCGCCGCATTTGCGCTTCGGTGAGATCAGCCCGCGGCAGGTCTGGCACGCGGCGCATTTCGCGGTCGCTGAACGCCACACGCTTGCAGGCGATGCCGACAAGTTCTTGAGCGAACTCGGCTGGCGCGAATTCTGCCGGCATCTCTTGTTCGACGTGCCCGATCTCGACACGCGCAACCTGCAATCCTCCTTCGACAGCTTTCCGTGGCAACACGACGAGGCGGCACTGAAAGCCTGGCAGCGCGGACAAACGGGCTATCCCGTCGTCGACGCCGGGATGCGTCAGCTATGGCACACCGGCGTGATGCATAACCGCGTGCGAATGGTCGTGGCCTCGTTCCTGGTCAAGCATCTGCTGATCGACTGGCGCGAGGGCGAGAGATGGTTTTGGGACACGCTGGTCGACGCGGATGCCGGGAGCAATCCCGCCAACTGGCAGTGGGTCGCCGGCTGCGGCGCCGATGCCGCACCCTATTTCCGCGTCTTCAACCCGGTGCTTCAGGGCGAGAAGTTCGATCCCGACGGCGAATACGTGAAGCGTTGGGTGCCGGAACTCGCGCAGCTCCCAAAAAAATTCATTCACCAGCCGTGGGAGGCCACGCCGCTCGAGCTCGCGAGCGCCGGCATCACGCTCGGCACAACCTATCCGCATCCAATCGTCGATCATCGCAAGGGCCGCGAGCGCGCGCTGAAGGCCTACGAGAAGACGCGCGCCAAGTGATTACCGCCCCGCGGCCGATCACGAGCGTTTTCCGTGAAACAGCTCGCGCGATATGCGATAATGGGCTTTCGGATTATGCGGCGTTTCCCGGGAAAATCTGAGCCACGCACATGAAACTGCATTTCGTCACCGTCGATGTCTTCACCGGTACGCAATTTGCCGGCAATCCGCTCGGCGTCGTCCTCAATGCCGAAGGATTATCGGGCGGCCAGATGCAGGCGATTGCCGCCGAGTTCAATCTTGCGGAAACGACCTTCGTGCTGCCGCCGAAAGATCCCGCCAACACCGCGGAGGTGCGCATCTTCACGCCGCGCTACGAAATGCCGTTCGCCGGCCACCCCAATGTCGGCACCGCATTTGCGCTGGCCCGCGCCGGCAAAAGTTACGGCCGCGCCATCGAAACTGACAGCGTCATCTTCGAGGAAAAGGCCGGTCTCGTCCCGATCTCGATCCTGAAAGACGGCGCCACCGTGACCGGCGCACGCCTTGCCTCTCCGCAGCGGCTGACGGTCGGTGCGGAAATCCCGACCGAACTGATCGCCTCCGCCTGCTGGCTGTCGGTGGACGACATTGAGACGAAAAACCACAAGCCCTGCATCGCCTCCTGCGGCGCGCCGTTCATCATCGCCGAGTTGAAGGGACGCGAGAAGCTCGCAGCAGCGAGCGCGCGCGCCGATGTCTACCTGCGCGAGGTGGCAAAGCAGCCGGCCACCAGCATCTTCATCTACACCCACGTTGCCGAAGATGGCCTGGCGATCCGCGCACGGATGTTCGCGCCGCATCACGGCATCCCCGAAGACCCCGCAACCGGCAGCGCCAATGTCGCGCTGATCGGCTTGCTCGCAAAATTGCGACCGGATCGCGAGTTGTTTATGTCGAAGACGATCGCGCAAGGCGTCGAGATGGGCCGGCCCAGTCTCCTGAAAGCCGAAGCCGAAAAGACAGGTGGCATCGTGACCGCGACCTATATCGGCGGGCGTTGCGTACCGGTGATGTCGGGAACGATCGATCTGTTCTAAGGCGATCCGCGAAGAGGCGATCACCACTCTTCCGGACAGGGGTCGACGATCTTCCAGAGCTCGGTGCCGTTCTTGATCTTCTTCATCTCGGTGGTGAGCCCGCCATTGCGCCGGATCCAGTCCTTCACCGTATCCGGATAATAGGACATCAGGTCGGACGTCCCCTCGCTGCTGGTGACCTTGATGCCGAAGGTGAAGGCCTTGTCGTAGTAGGCTTGGTGGAAACCGACGCTGGCGCGCGGCGTCACGCAAATCTTGTTCATCGGCACGATACCGAACACGAGCGTGCAGGCGGAGTTGCAGATGCCGTCGATGATCACGCGCTCACGGTTGTCGCGGATGCGGGCGTACTTCGCCTTGTATTCCTCGACATAGCCGCCGTGGTCACGCGTAATGTGCAGATCGGCACGCGCAGGAAACGCGGCCGATAGCGGGATCAGGATCAGGGCGAGAAGCGTGATGCGCATGGACGGTCGAACAACGGAATCGCGAGCTGAAAATCTCAGGGGATCAGAGGTGATGACTCTGGCGAGACTGTGTTTGAAAAACGTTAAGCACGCCGAAAACGTCGAAATTCTGGCTTACCTGACCGTTTTTTGAAGGGATTTACCCGATTTCCCTTGGTGCCTGTCCGAATTCCCTCTGGATGGGGGCCCGGTTTGCCCTAAAATGCCGGGGTTCGCTTCGTTCGGAGATTCCTGATGATTTCCCGCAAACTCGCCCTCACCGCAGCCGCACTGGCGGCGCTTGCCATGGCCATGAGCCCGGCCCAGGCACGCCGTTACCACCATCACCACTGGCATGGCCATGCGTATGGGCTGCCTTACACGATCAGCTATACCCACAATTACGGGCCGGGACCGGAACCCGGCAGCTTCCTCTACTATGACGGCCCGTCGAACAATTACTGCGCGCAGGGATCGGCGGCCTATCACGCACAAGGCGGACGCTACCCCTGCTTCTGATCACCTCACCGCGTCGATCGCAAGGCAACTTGCGAGGCCGCTGGCCCCGCAAGTCCAAGTCTGATAATCGGACCGGCAGGCGCTCGTAGCTCAGCTGGATAGAGCATCGGATTTCGATTCCGAGGGTCGGAGGTTCGAATCCTTCCGAGCGCGCCAGACGCAACGGCGACGGCAAGTTCGCCGGTCCTCGTATGAGCGAGGGATGCCGCTACCGCGATAGCCCAATAAACCTCCATTCCCGAGAACCCGACGGAGTTGGAGGTCAGCAGTGCTGGCGGAAAAATTCATCCTCTTCCTTGAAGCGCTCAGGCGGTCTGATGACAGCCGCCACGCCGACGGCGCACCAAAAGTGATCTACACCTCGCAACATGTTCCAGTGAAGCTGTTGCCGAACAAAGCGCGCAAGCGATCTATCCCGCGCCTGGTTGCGATTGGAGGTCGGTGCGTCGAAACCGTCCGCGCCAGCCAACGCTGATTTTGTTCTCAGGACACACTCGCGACATGAGCCGCTGCTAACCTCGGTGAGAGAGCCGGGAGCAACGCGATGTCCGACGAAGACCTCAAGCACCTGATGAACGCGCGCGAAGCTCTCGTCCATAAGCGCCTGACCTGGGCCCAGGCCATCGCCTCCAGCGACGCCCCCGACAACGCCATCCGGTCGATTGTTGAAGTTCAGCGAGCGATCGAGGTCGTCGATTTCGCCATCGAGGAGCTCGAACAGGCGGAACTGGACGAGGAGCTGGCGGAAGACGAAGAAGACAATTCCTAAGCGCGCGCGGCCTCGGCGTGATTAACAATATATGAACTGATTGTTGATAGCCTCAGTCCGATTGAGGCTGCCATGACCGCCATCAGCAGTTCAACTTCCCAGACCGCGACAACGCTGGCCCAGGCGCTGGCCAAACTCGCCGCTGATGAAGCTGCCAAGGCGGCGGCAAAAATCATCGCGGCTGATCAGGCCACGGTGACGCAATTCGAAAACTCCCAGAAACCTTCGTCGCAAAACACGGCTTTCGATATCTCGATTTAGGCGCCTGCTGGAGGCCCGATGAATCGTTTCGCTGCTTTGGTCGTGATCCTGGCCTTCGGGCTGGTCGCATGTTCGCCCGAAAGTGAAACCACGGGATCGATCAACAGTTGCGCGAAAGACCTGATCGCCAACTACAGTCCCAAAATACTCGATCAGTGCGTGGCCGCCTGCAGGAAATGCGACCACGGCACCACAACCACATGTACAACGTCATGTACATTGAAGGGCGCGCATTAGGTGCCGGGCTATTCCAGAACGAGCTTTGAACGCTAGCCTGATCGGCCGACGGCATTCGGTTCGGCTTGCCGTGCCCTAGCCTTCCGGATTTTGTACCGCGGGTCGCGTCGGCGGTGGGGGAGCGAAGCTAAGCGGTGCGCCACCAACCGAGACAGGTCCGGCCGGCTTGGGCAGCCGCACCGTTTTCTTGCGCGCCAGCGCCGACAAACGGGCGCGGCCCCGCATCTGCGGCAGTGAGCCGGTCGTCTCCGGCGTCACGGCACTCTGTAACGTGTCGACCTTCGCCGCCAATACGTAGAGCTGAGCCGTAAGCTTCTTCACGTCGGTTTGTTGAGCCGCCAGGCCCTGCTTCAGGGAATCGAGGGTCGCGGCCCCGCGCTGCAACAGGATCGTGTTGTGCGCAATCGAGGCTCCGCTTTCCTGCATCGCGGCCAGATATTGCAGGTGCGTCGACTGAATATCCTTCAGCGCCGCGGTGACGATCGGATCCGGTATCGGCGCTGACGCGTGAGGAAGCAGTTCGGCCACCATGCCGTTGAAATCCGGCATGGCAATCTCGAAGGACGGCAGCGTGTAGATGGCGGCCCCACCGTTGAGGATCAAAGCAAACAAGGCCAGCAGCAAGATCGATTTGCGGCTGGATGGCATGTTTTGGTTTGCAGCCTCAAGCTGCTTTCCTTTGTCCGGCGTTTCTGCCTCTGGCTGTGTTTCCAATGCGTTGGTCACTTGCATCAGCCTCAGATCATCAACAAACGACGGAGCCGTCGCGTGAGCGCTTCAGCGACGGCTCCGTCCGCGATTGCCCACCCAAAACTGACTTGGATCATGGACTTATAGGGTTAATACCCGGTTAGCGCGCCGACCGGAGATGCCGCCGGGCGCAACGGATGGCTGTGGCAAGCCGCTCCGCTTCAAATATCTTTTAGGAACGGCGGGGGGAATTTCGCGGATACTCTTTGGTCTTCATGTTTGCCTGAAAATTCAGGGAGGAACACATGACAAAATTCGGACTTCTTGGCGCTGCCGCCGCCCTTCTTTGCGCGCTCACGGCCCCCGTGATGGCGCGGCACCTCGTCTCCACTCCCGCCCATCCCGGCCAGAGTCTCTTTTGCGCAACCAGAGAAGCCGGAAATCCCCACAGCAAGTATTGCGACTACCTCGCCTGGAGCAAATGGCGTCAGCGAGGTAGTTGGGACAGTTCGCTCGATAATGCCTGTTTGCACAATCCGGCCTTCGTCCCCGGAGAATGCGGTTTCAATCAGCAGGGTCAGCCGTTGTTTGGCACGCCGACGATGTGGTGATCGCTTCTTTGTGCCGCGCCCGGCTGCATCTGTTCGAAAGCATCCGGGTGCGGGCGAGAATCTGCGTGACTTGACCTTCCCGCGACGGCCGATTCAGCCTTGGTTTCAGCCTCCGGTCCCATGGTATAGATCGGGCCATTCTCGGGGGCGCAATTGAATGGGACGAACGACGTTCAACCCGACGCGATTGGCATGCCTGGCGCTGCTGTTCGTCTCCGCTTCCATCCTGCCCGGCGTCACCGTCTCCAGCGCCAGCGATACGCGGCTGGCGTTTCTCTCCAATTCGGAGAAAGACCGGGCTCCGGCAATTGTGGACATCCCCACGTTTCCGTCGGCGCCAGAGGTCAATCCCTATGACGGACGGTGGATCTTCACGGGCGCTGGATGCCGCGGTGCGGGCTCGGTGTCGGCAGTTATCAGGGGTGGTAAGGTGATCGTCCGTGGCGGTGGCGGAAACGTCACGCCGGAGGGGATCATCCACACGGTTGGCGCCGGCAATGGAATGACGCTCACGGCCGAGGGGCGCTTGTCGGGGGATTCAGGCTCGGGAACTTATGACCGATCCGACGGATGTTCGGGCACCTGGATCGGCGTCAGGCAGCGACAGCGCCGCTAAAAGAGCGATCCGTCCGCTTACCAGAGGTTGTTGCCGAAAAATGCGGCAGGTCGCTGCTGGGCCACCAGAATCCGCGGCTGGCCGCCGTACCCGTAGTTCTTGGCCACTGACTTTCGCTTCCGCTTCGGCTCCACATGGACGGGGGTGGTCTGCACCTGGGCAAAAGCCTCCCGCACCCCGGTTTTTATCGGCGGCGTAGCCGCCGCCTTCGCTGGCTGCGGCGCAGGGGCCGCTTCCGCCAGCACAGGCGCCGGAACTGGCGCGATGGTCGGACGCGACGTATCGAAGACCACACGCTCCGGCCATTTTGCGTTGGAATGAATGCGTATGACGGAAAGATCTGTGGCGGCGGTCGAGCGAGCTTCCGTCGCCGGCAAGGCCGGTAAACAGGCATTCGCGATGAACAGGAGCGCGAGCAAGGCGCCACCGACGAAAGCAAAATAACGCATCAGTGGCATTTGGTTGCGCTCCATCCCGCACGGCAACACGGCTCGGAAGCTCAACCGGCGATTACTTTATTTGTTCCTCAACACGGGAAAAGGTTCGACGGAAGCCGGGCCAATTTGTGTCATTTTGAGCAGGAAGCGGGCGTCAACCTAAACGTGATTTGCCGCGACCAATGAGCACTTCGCCTTGGCGGCGTACACATTGACGAACCCGACATGCAGCCGCGCGAAAGTCTTCCGGCTCTTCATGCTGATGACATCGGTGATCGTCCGCGAACGGCTGGTCAGATAGCTGCCGTCCGGGCGCTGGAAGGTGCATGAGATATCGATATTCCTGACCGAGTAGCTGTTGTCGTTGCGTAGCGTCATCGTCACCAGGGCGTTGGAGCCGAGGCCACCCCTGCGCCAGGACTGCGACGCGATCTTCAGACGGTCGACCGGCGCGGGCTGCTGCGGCACGACGGCTTCCGAGGTGGCGGGATCGAAAACGGGTTCTTTCGCCAGGCCGACCGTCGAGGCCGGCTTCGCCGAAACGGCGGCGGCCAGATGCACGGCCGGACGGGGCGCCCGAACGAGATGCAGAAACGGCAAAGACCCGGCTGCCGCCAAAATCACGGCGACCGGCAACCAACCAATTGCTGTCCTGAGATAACCCGCAGGCATATCGTCAGCGCGATCTGAATGATGTCCCCAAGACAGACTGACACGCGGGGTGATTCCGGTCGAATCTATATTGAGAAAACCATCGGTCATCGTCGCACCACCTAGGCCAAGTGGGCCAGCTTCCTCGCCGATATCACAACTCACAAAGCCGAAATTGGTTGCAGCAAAGCGTGACACCTCCAACGCGAACGGGCGCGCGGCTCGCGGGCCCTGGGGATAGCCACGCCGCGGCCTCGCCGCTAAAGTCGCTGGCGTATCGCAATACTTTCCGCCACAACGGCGGCGCAAAAATCATCGTTGGGAGACAGCAGTATGCCGGTAGTAACTTGGGACCACGTTCATTTGCGCAGTCCCGATCCGGAGGCCACCGCCGCCTGGCTTGAAGATGTTCTCGGCGGCGAGATCGTTCGGGGCCCCGGCCGCATCGACATCAGGCTCGGCGGCGCGATGGTTTTCATTGCACCCGTCACATCGGGTGATGGCGTCAATTCAGCGCCGGCCACGCCCTATCAGGGGCTCGATCACTTCGGACTGACGGTCAAGGACATCGACGCGGTCGCAGCCGAGATCAAGGCCAAGGGCGTCGAGTTCACCAAGGAGCCCCACACCATTCGGCCGGGCGTGCGCATCTGCTTCATCCGCGGGCCGCAGGGTATTTCGATCGAATTGCTCGAGCGTGACAAGAAATACGCATAAAGCTTGGGCAGACTGAGATGTCGTTGGCTAACCTGTCGCGTTGACGGCAGAGGTCGCGCTTTGGCATAACAAACTGAAACAAATGGGGTCTGGCGCCGCCAAGCCATGAGGAATGGGCTGTATTCGATCCATGTCGTCCTGCAGGACGGCCGCTCCGGCAAGGGCAGCGGCGTCGTGCTGTTTCGCGACGGCAAGATTCTGGGCGGTGATGCCTTCCTGTTCTATGTCGGTAGCTACAGCGTGAAGGAAAATACCTTCAAGGGAGAAATCCTGGTCCAGCGTCACACGCCAAGCCCGGACATCACCCCCCTGTTCGGCGGACCGGACCCGGTCGGCATCGGCGTCTCCGGCACCTTCACCGACACCGCCGCCGAGATGAGCGGCACGGCGCTGGTGGGAAAAGCCAGTCAGATCTTCACGGCGACGCTTCGCAAGCTGGCCGAGTCCAACTGAGCCTTTGAGCCGTTCAGGCCACGGACGCTTTTTCCTTGGCGTGCTCCAGGGGTGCCTCGCGCGGCAACACGATTTGAACACGCGTGCCGCGTCCCGGTTCGGAATCAAGGTCAAGGCGGCCGCCGAGCCGGCTGGTGACGATGCTGTAGACGATGTGAAGGCCGAGCCCGGTGCCGCCCTGGTCGCGGCGGGTCGTAAAAAACGGATCGAAAGCGCGCCGCCGTACATCGAGACTCATGCCGCAGCCATCATCGGCAAAGATGACCTCGACATGATCCGCACCCGCCGCCCGCACCTTGATGTCGACCGTCCCTGCCCGGCCATCCGGAAAGGCATGTGCGACCGCATTGAGAAACAGGTTGGTGAGCACCTGCCCGTAGGGACCGGGGTAGGAATTCATGGTGAGGTTGGGCTCGCACTCCACGTTGAGCGAAAGCCGGTGCTTGCGAAGACCGGGCCGCAAGCTCATCACCACCTGCTCGGTAAGATCGCCGAGGTCGAACGTCCGCTGGTCCGAATAGTTGCGGTCGGCCGCGACCTGTTTGAAGGACGTGATCAGCTCGGCCGCGCGGTTGAGGTTGGCGACTAGCTGACCCGATGCATCGCGCGCAGCCTCCAGAAAATCCGTCAGGCTCGAGCGGCGGAGATCGCCGCGCGCGACTTCAGCCGTGAAGGAGGCCGTCTTGCGCTCCAGCGAGGAGGCCACGGTCAGGCTGATGCCGACGGGATTGTTGACCTCGTGGGCGACGCCGGCCACCAGACGGCCGAGCGCCGCGAGCTTTTCCGCTTCGATCAGCGAATTCTGGGTCTCGCGCAGATTGCGCAGGGCTGCTTCGGCGGCATCCTTGGCCTCGCGCATCTCCTGTTCGCTGCGCTTGCGCTCGGCAATGTCGAGCGCAACCGTCACGATGCTCTCGACGCGACCCTCGGCGTCAAGCAGCGGCAGCTTGTTGACCAGCCAATAACGAAGGTTGCCGGAGGAATCCCGATATTCGTCTTCGTAGAAGCCGAGCTCCTTCCCGGTCGCCAAGACCCGTCTGTCGTTTTCGTCGGTCTTCTGCGCGCCATAGCGCGACATCAGGTCCGTCGTTGTCCGGCCGATCGCATCGCGGGGCTCGATCCCGAAGATGCCCGACATGTAGCGGTTCATCAGGACGTAACGCAGATCCTTGTCCTTGACGTTGATGACCGCGGGAACGGTGTCGATCACGAGTTGCAACAGCCGCCGTCCTTCCGCGATCGCTTCTTCCGCGCGCTTCTGGTTGGTGATGTCGCGGACGGTCCCCTCGTAGCGGACGATCGCGCCGCTGTCGTCGCGAACGGCGCCCGCGCTGTCGGAGAGCCACAGGATCGACCCGTCGCGCCGCCGCACCTGATATTCAAAATCGCGCACCAGGCCGTCGCGTTGCATCAGTTGCTGATATTGCTGGCGCGCGCGCGCATCGAGGTAGACACCGTGGGAAATGTCGCTGATGCCGCGAATGAGCGCTTCCGGCGAGCCATAGCCCATCATCCGAGCCAGCGACGGGTTGGCGTTGAGAATCTCTCCGCCCGGCGTCGTCACGTAGATTCCTTCGACCGAGCCTTCGAACAGCTTGCGATAGCTTTCCTCGGCAAGGCGCTGCTCGGCGAGCGCGCGGATCGCCGCTTCGCGTGCCGCGTCCGCATCGACCAGCGAGCGGCGGAATACTTCGGCGGCGCGTGCGATGTCGCCGATCTCGTTCTTTACTTCGGTCGCGGGAATGGACGTATCCTTCTCGCCGCCGGCGAGCGCGCGGATCGCGGTCGCAATTGCCTTGAGCGGACGAACGGTTTGCCGCACCACGAACAAGGCGGCCGCGAGGCCAATCAACACGCCGGCGAACCCGAGCAAAATGCTTTGCCATTTGTCGCTCGCGAGCGTGCGGGCGAAGTCACGCGCCAGCACCCGCCCTCGCCGGTCGCCGAGATCGCGCAACAGATCGGTGACCCGGCTGATCATCTGCCCTTCGGTGCCGAGCACCTCTCGGTCGAGCCGGGCGATCTGGCCTTCGGTGCTGGAAATCGAAAGGACGGCGTCGGCGTAGGCATCGGTCGCGCCCCGAAGCGTGGGATCGTCGATGACGACCGACTTCATGAGGCGCGCCGACTGCTCCGTTGCGGCCGGATCGTGCGCCAACAGCGCTGCCGTGACCTGGTTTTGCGCGCGAAACAGCTGGCGTGCGACCGCCCGATCCGGAATATCCGAAATCGCCTGCTCGAACCGACCCCGCACCGGCGGCAACGCCAAAACAAGTTCTGCGCGGCGGGAAATCAAGGCGGTGATCCGCTCGATACCCTCCTCATAGTTGACAAGGCGCTGCGAGACGCCGTCGATCATCTCGCGCTGCTCGGGCGCGAGCTGAAGCCGCGTGTTCTTCAACAGCGTGCTCAGCGACGTCGCCGCCTCCTTGACACGGCCGGACGCCGCCGGATCGGTGACGAAATCACGCGCCGCCAGCCGCAATTCCTTGGTCCGGCGGTCGATCTCCTCGGCGGCTTCGCCCAGGCTTTGCAGGTGTTGCAATTCGGCGAAGGTCGCATCGATGTGGCGGATAGCGACGACGCTGGCGATGCTGGTCATCGCGATCATGGCGAGCAACAACGCGAAACTGCCGAAGGTCAGCTGCCCGATCGAAAACGAAACCGACTTTGTACGTCTGAACATAGAAGCAAAGGCTCTTAAGTAGCGGCAGCATGGCCGGCTAAATACCGCATTATACGACGATTTTAGCCCCCGGGGAAAACCGGCTACTTCACACTTCCCGCAAGGATTTAGTCCGCTGGAATGCCGGCGTCCTTCACGACCTTGGCCCACAGGGCGATGTCGGACTTGATCACGGCCGCAAATTCGCTAAGCGGCGCGCTTTTCGCCGAACAACCCGCCAAATCGAGCTTCTCGCGCACGTCAGGCGCGGCCACCGCCGCCTCCAACGCCTGACTGATCTTGGCAATGATCCATGCTGGGGTTTTTGACGGTACTACAATGCCAAACCAGGGCGTCACCTGCGCTTCGGCAAACCCCTGCTCGGCCATCGTCGGCACGTCCGGAAAATACTTCGAGCGGCCGCCGCCGATCGAGGCGATGATCCGGATATTGCCGGTTTGCGTCAGCGCCAGCGCCTGGTTGGTCGAGAAAAACGACGAATTGAGCAGACCGCCGGCGATGTCGGCTGTCATTTGCGGATAACCGCGATAGCCGATCGGATTGACCTCGATCCCCGCCAGCCGCTTGAACAGCTCAAAACCGAGATGGCCGGTCGACCCCTTGCCGGGATGGCCGTAGTTCAGAACCCCCGGCTTCGACTTGGCAAGCGCGATGAACTCCGCGACGTTCTTCACGGCTAAGGACGAGGGAACGATGAAGACGTTCGGCGCCTGACAGATCATTCCGATCGGCGTGAAATCGCGCACCGGATCCCAGCGCATCACCAGGTTGAGCGACGGGCTGGTCGTGAAAAACGTAGTTACCAACAACCACGTGTATCCATCGCCTTCGGCGCGGGCGACATCTTCGGCGGCGATCGATCCGTTGGCGCCGGATTTCGATTCCACAATGATGGAGGCTTTCCATTGCTCCGCCATATGCTGGGTGACGATGCGGCCGAACACATCGGCGACGCTGCCGACCGAATAGGGGTTGATCAGGCGGATCGGCCGGTTCGGAAAATTCTCCTGCGCGCTCGCCGTGGCGCAGCAGACCGCGGCCAACAGCCAAGCCGCCATCATTGCGCCGAGGCGCTTCCTCATCGCGCGTCCTGCCCTGCCCGCGGCATTGAAAGCTGCCGCTTGCGGTCAGGATGCCGGCAATCGCCCTACCGGGCAAGCTTGGCCTCAGGCGGAACCGGCCGGCTTTCGCGCGGGGATGGTCATCGCGGCGACACCGATCACCACGCATGCGAGCCCGATCCAGGCGTTCGGCGACAGGGTCTCCCCGAGCAACAGCACGCCAAGCGCCACGCCGATCGGAACGCGCAGATAAGCCTGAGCGGTGGTGCCCACGGAGCCCAAGGTCTGGATCAGGCGGAAGTAGATCACGAAGGCGATGGCGGTGGAAAATATGGCCAGTCCCAATAGCGCCAGCACCGACGTGGTCGACGGCACGATGGTCCACGGCCGCTCGACGATCAGACTGACCGGCAAAAGGACTGCCGCGCCGCACAGCAGGGAGCCTGCGGCGGGCGCCATCGGGTCAAGCCCCTTGAAGCCGCGGCTGAACACCGCGCCGCCGGCGTAGCATACGGTCGCCGTCACAATGGCGATCTGCGCCACGAGTTGCTCGCCAAGACCATGCAGCGCCTGCGTGCCGATGATCAGGCAGATCCCCGCCATGCCCGCGACCACGCCAAACAGCTTGCGGAAGGTCGGCCTGTCCTGATGGGCGATCGCGATCGTCAGGAAAAATGTGAAGATCGGCGAGGTCGAATTGAGGATGGTCGCCAGCCCCGCATCGACGGAGCGCTCGGCCCAGGCAATCAGCGTCCACGGAATGACGCTGTTGAGGCAGGCCTGGAACAGGAAGCGCCGCCAGGTCGGACCATCCGCCGGCAACCGAACCCTGCGCCAGCGCATGATGATGAGCAGCAGCAGCCCCGCGATCAGCGTCCGCCCCGCAATCAGCGTGATCGGCGGAATGGTCGCGACGCCGAGCTTGATGAAGGTGTACGAGCCGCCCCAGAGCGTTGCCAGCAATAGCAGCAGCGCCAGTTCGAACCCAAGCGCCGCCTCGCGCGCGCCCTTCTTGATCGTTGTCGTCTCTACGTTCGACGCCTCGGTCACGGCAAAAGCTCCGTTTGATGTCGGAGCAAAGCCATAACCGGAGAGAGCGCAGCAATGCTTCGTTACCAGTCGAATTGTGAGAGCGACGCACTCACCTGCTCACATCTCGAACAATTCGCCGTCGTAGCCGGCTTCAAGCGGGATGCGGAGCTGACGGCTGCCGTTCAGGCGCGTCAGCACCGGCATGACCGTGACCACCGAGTTCTTCTTCGCATCCGCGATCGCCGCCCTCACGTCAGGCTGTTTGCCGAGCTTGATCAGGTTGCGCGTGGTCGGAAACGGCAGCTTGAACCGTCCGCTTTCGCCGCCCGCGACCGCCTCGCGCGGCGACAGCCAGAGCGAGTCGGTGGATTCGCGGCCGTCATGCGCACCGAGCTGATCCGGCGGCGCAGCCGCTAGGAAGAACCAGGTGTCGTACCGCTTCGGCATGGCTTCCGGCGTGATCCAGCGCGCATACGGCACGAGTTCGTCGAGCGCGAGCACCATGCCGCTTTCGCCCAGTACATCGAGAAACGTGGTCTTGCGCTCGGCTACCGCCGTGCGGTAGCGCGCCGCGATGTCGGCGGCCAGCTTCGCTTCGACCAGATCTTTCGACCCACGCGGGCGCGCCAACAGAATGCCGCTTTCCTCAAATGTCTCGCGGATCGCCGCGATCCGGAAACTCAAGCCATCGGCGTCACAGCCCTCACCGCCCGCGTAAAGTTCGGACCGCGCGATGATCTCGCGATCTCCGGCATCGACGCCACCGCCGGGAAATACCAGCGCGCCGGACGAGAACTCGATCTCATGATGGCGCACCATCATGAAGACCTCGATTTCTCCTTGAAGACCATCGCGCAAGAGGAGGATGGTCGAGGCCGGACGCGCGGCGGCAACTTCAGTCACGAGTTCAGCCCGCGGCGCTCGATTGCGGCTGCAAGTGTGCCCGGCGATCGACGCGTGCGACGCGCGACAGCAGATAGTCCACTTCCGACTTGGCGATCGCCGAAATGCTCGAACCCGGCTTGCGCTGCGCGCTGGAGGCAATGATGCCGCGCTTTTGCAGCACGTGCTTGCGCACCGCCAGCCCGATCGCCGGCTGCTGCTCGTAACGGATTAGCGGCAGATGCGCGTCGAACAGATCGTGCGCGGCATCGCGCTTGCCTTCCTTCGACAGGCGAACGACGTCGATCAGCATTTCCGGGAAGGCGTAGCCGGTCATGGCGCCGTCGGCGCCGCGCTCCATCTCGAAATCAAGGAACGTCGCACCATTGCCGGTCAGGATCGAAAGCGGCCGCAATGAGCCATCCTTCTGGAAGCCGCGCAGCGTGGAAATCTTTTCCAGCCCCGGCCAATCCTCATGCTTGAGCATCACGCAGGAGGGATTATCCATCACGATCTTGCGGATCACGCCGGGCGTGAAGATCACGTTCAGCGTCAGCGGATAGTCCTGCAAACACCAGGGAATATCGGTGCCGACCGCTTCCACCGCCTGCTTGAAGTAGCCGGTGATCTGATCATCCGTACGCAAGGTCGGCAGCGGCGCGATCATGACACCGGCCGCGCCCGCATCCATCGAGGCACGCGCCAGCGAACGCATGGCGGCAAAGCCGGGCGCGGAAACGCCGACGATGACCTGCATGTTCTTGGCGCGCTTGATGAAGCGTTTTGCAACTTCCTCGGACTCAGCCCCCTCAAGCTTCGGCGCTTCGCCCATGATGCCGAGCACAGTGACGCCGTCGCAGCCGATCTCGGCGTAGAAGTCCGTCAGCCGGTCGATGGATTTCTCGTCGATCCGGCCATCGTCGTGAAACGGCGTCGGTGCAATCGCGAACGTGCCTTTGGCTTCGTGGGTGAGTTTTGTCATCTTGCCTTCTTCCTTGTGTTCAAGTCCGCCGCAGCGATTTCTTCAGATCTTCCTCTGAGAAGAAAATATCCTTGGCGTGGGTCACGATATCCTCAGCCTTCCAGCCCGTGAACGGCGGCTTCCAGCCTTCCATTTCCATCATCCGCATTTCGCGTATGCCACGCGCACCGGACACGCCAAGCACCTTGCCGGTCTGGTCGCCCGAGAGGTCGCTGACCATATATAGCACGGTGGGGGCCACGCCATCAGGCGTCAGCGCCGCGCTCGGGTTCTCCTTGTAACGCGCCAGGTCCTCGGTCATGCGGGTCATCGCAGCCGGCGCCAGTGTCCAGACCCGGATATTGTATTTGCGCCCTTCGATCGTGAGCACGTTCGACAGGCCCCAGATACCGCCCTTGGCCGCGCCGTAATTATACTGGCCGAAATTGCCGATCAGGCCGGAGGTCGAGGACGTGTTGACGATGACACCACCGCCGTTCTCGCGCATCCATTTGAACACGGGGAGCGTCGTGCAGAAGGTGCCCTTCAGATGCACCTTGAGCACTTTGTCAAAGGCGGCTTCGGTGGCCTTGGCAAAACTCTGGTCGACCAGAATGCCGGCATTGTTGACGAGAATATCGGCCCGGCCGAAATGCTTGATGGCGTCATCGAGCACGGACTGCCCGCCCGCCATCGTCGAAATGTCGGCGCCGTTGGCGACCGCGCGGCCGCCTTCAGCCTTGATTGCGTTGACGACCTTCTGCGCCATCGACAGATCCGCGCCTGAACCGTCGCGGGGGCCGCCGAGGTCGTTGACGACGATTGCCGCGCCCTCGCGCGCAAACAGTTTGGCATAGGCTTCGCCCAATCCGCCGCCCGCGCCGGTGATCAGCGCCACCTTGCCGTCGAGTAATCCCATGGTTTTTCCTCCGTCTCTTGTCCCGGACGCGATGCAGCGTGAAACGCTGTATCGCAGAGCCGGGGCACGAAATCCTCTCTATCCCAACACCGTCTTGCCGCTGCGGATCACGACGGCCTCGCGCGCCTTCACCCGCGCCTCGAATGAAATGACGTTGCCGTCCTTCCAGAGATCGAGCGTCACGGTTTCGCCGGGATAGACCGGCGAAGAAAACCGCGCAGCGTGCTGCTTGAACGCCGTCGGATCGTAATCGGCATAGGTCTGCAGGATGCCGCGGCAGGTGATGCCGAAGGTGCACATGCCGTGCAGGATCGGCAGCGAGAAACCGGCGCGCCGGGCAAATTCGGGATCGGAATGCAAGGGATTGCGGTCGCCGCAGAGCCGGTAGACCAGCGCCTGATCGGGACGCGTCGAAATATCGACAGACCGGTCCGGCGCTCGCGTCGGTACCTTGTGCGGTTCGGGCGCGCCGTCGGAAGGCCCGCCAAAGCCACCGTCTCCACGGGCAAAGCGCGAGGCAACGAGCGTTGCAAGCGCCTCGCCCTTCTCGTTCTTGAGCACGGTCTGGTGCCGGATCACCGCGCCCTTGTCCTTGCCCTTGTCGAACACCGCAAGCACGCGTGAATCGACCAGCAATTTTTGCTCCACCGGCAACGGTCGATGGAAGGTGATGTCGCGCTCGCCATCGACCACCATCACGCGATTGAGATTCATCTCGCCGGGGCTCGCGCCCCAGGCCGCCACCGACGCGAAGGTCGGCACCACCTTGAGCGGACGCGCGACCGCGGCGGCCTCGTTGACGAAGGCAAGCTCCTTCTCGTCCATGGGATCGGCGCCCATGCCGATGCCGTAGGCGTAGAGCATCACCTCGCGGTCGCCGTACGAAAAGCGCTGATCGAGATTCTTCAGCGCCATCAGCTCTTCGTAGTTGATCGGCATGTGGCCTCACACCACCGTAAAGAACGGCAGCGGCGCGCCGTCGGTCGCCTTGAACACGACTTTCACCTTCTGGCCGATCTTCAATTTCTCCATGTCGCAATCGACGAAGTTCGTCAGCAGCGACGGCCCCTCTTTCAGAGTCACGTAGCCGATCGCGTAAGGGCCGCTGGCCGATTTGCGCATCCGGCTGAAGGTGTAGATCTCGCCCTCGCCCGAGCTTTCTTCCCACACCGTCTTGTCGGAAAAACAGAACGGGCAGATCGAGCGCGGGAAATAATGCGCCTCGCCGCAGGCGGTGCAGCGCTTGATCATCAGCTTGCCCTTGGCGGTCTGCTCCCAGAAATGAACCGTCTCGGGATTGGTGATCGGTGTCGGATACTTCTTCGCATCAGCCATCACACGCGCTCCAGAATGCAGGTTGAGGCGGCGTGGCGAACGCCGAGCAAGCCGCCGGTGCCATGGGCAATGGCGAGGTCGCAGTTCGGCACCTGAACCTTCGGATGCGCTTCGCCGCGCAACTGGCGCACCGCCTCGAGAATCTTGGTCATGCCGCCGCGATTGACGGGATGGTTGCTGCACAGGCCGCCGCCGTCGGTGTTGAACGGGAGCTTGCCGACGCCCGAGATGAGATTGCCGTCGGCGACGAACTTGCCGCCCTCGCCCTTCTTGCAGAAGCCGAGGTCCTCGAGCTGCATCAGAACCGTGATGGTGAAGCTGTCGTAGATCGAGGCGTATTTGATGTCCTTGGGCGTGACGCCGGCTTCCTCGAAGGCCTTCGGCCCCGACCACACACCGGCGGAATAGGTGAGGTTCAACGAATGGCCGCCACGCGGCCCCTTCAGCGCCTCGCCGTGGCCGATCATGCGTACCAGCGGCTTCTTCAGGCTCTTTGCAATCGCTTCCGTGGTGACGATAAATCCGCCGCCGCCATCGGTGACGACGCAGCAATCCATCCGGTGCAGCGGATCGGCAATCATCGGCGAGTTGAGCACGTCCTCGACCGTCACGACCTCAGGCAACATGGCGTGCGGATTGTATTGGGCGTGGTGGGACGCCGCGACCTTGATCCAGGCGAGTTGCTCGCTGGTGGTGCCAAATTCATGCATGTGCCGCATGGCGCACATGCCATAGACATTATGTGTGGTGCCGCCATACGCGGCCTCGAAGTCGACCTCGGCGCCGCTGGCGCGCGGCGGCATCGGACCGGTGCGCGGCTTGCCGGCGAGCGTGACCAATGCAATCGAGCACTTGCCGGCGGCGATCGCCTCCGCGGCGTGGCCGAGGTGAACGAGGTAGGAGCAGCCACCCGTATCGGTGGAATCGAAATGGCGTACTTTCAGGCCGAGATAATCGACCATGGCCATTACCCCGCCCGGCGCATCGCCGGCGCAGAAATAGCCATCGATATCGGCCTTGGTCAGCCCCGCATCCTCGAGCGCCCCCTTGGCGATTTCGGCATGAAGTTGGGGCGTCGACTTGTCGGGGGCGTGCCGGGTCGGATGCTCGAATATACCGGCGATATAGGCCTTGCCTTTGATGGTCACGTCCTTCTCCGCTGACGTTTTTCCCTGAAAAGTTTCTTGGCCTGCCGGGACCGCCTTGGCAAGCGGCGATTATTCCACCGGGCGAGGCGCTATCGCATAGCGCAATGATCCAATGTCGGTGGCCAGTCGTCCCCGCGAACGCGGGGACCCATACCGCGGAGTCCATCAAGTAAAGCCCGAGTGGCAGACGTCCTGCATAACAATAAGCGCCGGTGGTTGTGGGTCCCGGATCGCGCTTGGCTTGTCCGGGACGACGTCGATCAATCAGACGCAGCTTCGCCTTCCCGCGGCATTCCATGCCCGGATTTTGTACGATCATGCCCCTCCCGAAAACGGAGGGCGCAGGGAATGCCGGGCGCTCGGCTCGCCCGCAGCCTCGTATGCAAATAAAGAAAGCATACGAGCGTAGTCACCACAGGTCCGCCGCAACGATCCGGCACTCCCTGCGCGAATGGTTTTAACGGGTTCCTTCGTGCTCTCCCCGGCGATCGGGCTTTTTGTCACCGTCGCCAGCGCGATGCCGAAGCATCGTTGCCAGCTTGACCTCAGCGTCGAGAGGCCAGGACCACACGACTTCACCGTCCGCGACAGGCGCATTCGTCTGATGCGCCAATCGCGTCCATCGCATCCCGCACCCAACGTCCGTGACGATCGCGATACGCCCCTTGTGTCCAGGAAATCTGGCAGAACATGCGAACGGGCGGTTGGATCAAAACCGCCCGTTGCTGGAACTGAGCCCGTTACGCCCCAAAGGCGGCAAAGCCTGTATTAGAGCGAGGGACAGCTCCGGTGTCTTCCTCAACCCGAACAGTTGCATGGGCTTGGAGCCCGAACCGAGCAAGGAAGGGAGTGGATGATGGCACAAAATGATCTCGCTGTCGTGGGCATCGACGTCGCCAAGGACAAGGTGGACCTGTCATTCGAGCATTGGCGTTGCGGCAGACCTGTCCGAACACCGCCCAAGGTCGCCGCAAACTGGTGGCCTGGCTTCGCAGGCACCAGGTAGGCAAGGCGGTGATGGAGGCGAGCGGCGGTTACGAGCGTGAATGGCGCAAGGTGCTGCTCGATGCCGGCATCGAGGTACGGATCGTGGACCCAAAGCGGGTTCGTCACTTCGCTCAATCGGCCGGACGGCTTGCCAAGAATGATACGATCGATGCTGAGATGATCGCCTGGTTTGCCGAGACGTTCGGCGAGACGCCGAGCCAGACACATGATGCTGCCCAAGAGGAACTGGCGGCCCTGGTGAAAGCACGCCTAGCGCTCGTTGAGCTGAAGGTCCGATTGCAAAGCCAAAGTGCACATGCCGCGCCGGGACCGGTTCAGAAAGCACAGGCCCGCGTCTTGAAGAGTCTGGCGACCGAAATTGAAAAGCTCGAGCTCGCGATCGCAGCCAAGGTCAAGGCTACACCGCACCTTGCCGAGCGTGCCGAGATTATCGAGAGCGTGCCGGGCTTCGCCGAAACGACCTCCGCGATCCTCGCTGCAGGGATGCCAGAACTCGGGCAAGTGAACGATAAGATCGCCGCGGCTTTGGTAGGCATCGCTCCTTACGACGATGACAGTGGAAAGCGCCGGGGCGAGCGCCACATCAAGGGCGGCCGCCGCTGGATCCGCAACGCCATCTACATGCCTTGCCTCGGCGCTGCCACGCAGAACAATCCAGTCGCCAAGGCCTTCTATCGCCGCCTGATCGCCAAGGGAAAGGAGCCGAAGGTGGCCCTCGTAGCCTGCATGCGCAAGCTGATCTGCATTCTCAACGTCATGATCGCTCGCCACCAGAAATGGGATGCTGCTCGCTACGTACCCGCCTGATCGCGCGAACCTTTATCGCGCCAAGGCCCTAGTCTATCTCGACACAGTTGCTCTTGTGGGGTCGAGACGCGCCGGCTTCTAATGGTGATTTGCCCGACGGAGCAAGGGTGAACTTAGCGAGGGGTATCCGGTGAAACCGGCCGCTGTGCGCTACTTTTCGCGTTGCTAAATACCGGATTAAACTTCTTCCACTGATCGAATTGATCGACGGGCAGCTGATATGGCTGACATTCGATTAGAGCTCGCTGGGCACTTTCCTGATAAGCCTGATAATAAGACGTCATAGGCCCATTGAACACACTTGGAATCGGGGGGCCGTTGAGGGTGCCGTCGGAATTCAAGCGAATTGTAAATTCTGCCTGTACATCCGGTAGTTCAGATCCGCCGTCAGGTTTTTTCCAACAACGATCCACCTGTTGTCTGAATGTCGGCGCCCATAGCGGCAATAGAGGCGGGTTTGCTGTTGACGTAGGCCCAACGAAACCGCGCACGTAGTCCCTGATTTTTGCTGAATCAAAAGGCTTCTGCCCCTGGGCCAGCGCTTCACACGACGGCAAGACAGCAATAAAAACGACGGTGAAATGTTTTAGGCAGCGAACGTTTAACATTAGCCCTCGCGCGAAAGCACATCAGCTCTCGTCCCATTCAAGGTTGTAGCTAACCTTTTCACATCTCAAATCGCAATAGGACCCGGCCGCACGAATGCACGCTCGATCGCTTGCGCTTAAGCGCAGAACCCTCTGACGGACACGGACCATCGCCCTGAAGTGGCTTCAAAGGCTATTTTTTCAGGGTTTTTCGCATCGCGGCGCAGCCCCGGAATCAGAGGCGTCAGCGGCCATGACGGAAGCGACGCGCAGATCAAGTGTGATTTTCCTGCCCCATCAGCGCAAAAACACTGGAAAAACCGGGGTCGGCGGCAAAAAATCGCAAAAAACCCCGAGAAAAACTGTGTAGAAGCCTCTTGCCCAGCGCAAGGAGCGTTATAGTCGAAGCGGTCCGAATCAAAGGAGACACAATGGCCACTCAAATGTCGAAGTCACAGCTCGTCGAAAAAATCGCGACGACCACCGAACTTTCCAAGCGCGACGTGAAGAACGTCATGGATACGCTGACGGATGTCGGCCACAAGGAACTGAAGAAGTCTGGCGTTTTCCTGCTGCCGGGCTGGGCGAAGTTCGTCGTGGTCAAGAAGCCCGCCACCAAGGCACGTAAGGGCACCAACCCGTTCACGGGTGAAGAAATGATGTTCAAGGCGAAGCCTGCCCGCAAGATCGTGCGCGCACGGCCGGTCAAGGCCGCCAAGGACGCAGTCTAGGGAAAACTCGGACCTCGACGTCAAAGGCCCCCGCAATGGGGGCCTTTATTTTTTGGATAGACCTCATCGCCGAGGAGCCGGCAATCGCCGATCCGCTTACTTGAGCTGATCCGCAACCTTGTCGAGCCCGGCTTTAACGCAAGCCTCGTCCTTTTCGCCGCCGGGCGCTCCGGATGCGCCGGCCGCACCAATCACCTCGTCACCCACCTTGATCGGCAGCGCGCCCTGGTTGGCGATGACGTTGTTGAGATGGATCAGTCCGAGCGTCGGCTCGGCTTTCAGGCGATTGACGAGGTCGCCCGACGGAGACCGAAAGGTCCGCGCCGTGTAAGCCTTGCGAAAGCTGTTCTCGATGGTGTGCGGGCCGGTATTGTCTCCGCGCACCTGCAAGATGATCTCGCCGTTGCGGCCGACCACGGTGACCGAAACCGCATAACCATTGGTCTTGCAGGTTTCGATGGTGGTTTGGGCGATGGTGAAAGCGATGGAAGACGACAGATCCTTGTGGCTCAGCAATTGGGCGTTCGCCGGACTGGCGACGGCGAAACAAGCGGCGGCCGCAGCGGCGGCATATTGAACCCTAAACGATCGCACGGTGATTTCCTCCCGGATTTCTTGGTTTAAGTCCGGAAAGCTTAGTGCAAGCACCGCGCTGTCGCTAGTGGAGTGGATTCGACATTCCGCTGGAATAAAGGGCCGGCATTTCACGATCTGTGCCCGGGGGGCAGGAGCGCCAAACGGCTTTCGCCGGCGGCTAAAATTCGCCATTCTGCACCCCTGCTGAACCGGGTTGAGGGGCATGTTTCGAACATCCATCAGACAGAAGATTGTCGGCATCGCCGCCGGGCTGATCGTGCTCGCGGTGATCACATCGGCGCTGTCGATGGTCATGGCCGCTCGTGTCGGCCATCTGCTGGACGAACTCACCAATCGCTACGTCCCCGCCTATGGCGACCTCGTGCGGGCCAACGTGAAGTCGCTCGAGCGCGGGCTGGCGGTGCGGCAGATGGTCATTGCCAAGATGTCGAACCCGCCGGACGAAGCCGGCTATGCGGCGCATCTGAAGACCTTTGAATCGGCCAATCCCGAGATCGCCCGCGACGCGCAGGCCGCGCGCGACCAGATCGCGGCGATCATCGCCGACACCTCGACCCCCTCCGACAACGCCGCGCTCGGCCGTCTCGACGACCGCATCGACACCGCCGTCAACGACCTTCGCGAGCGCCTCGATCAACAGGGCGCAATCCTGCTGAAGCAACTCGACGCGCGCCATTTCGACGAAGCGAAATCGTCGTTTGCGGCCGCCGATGCGCTGCGCGAGGAATTCGACCGCAAGCTCGCCGGTATCCGCGCCGATATGATGAACCAGGTCGAGGCCAGCGCGACCACCGTCATACGCGAACAACGGCAGACGATCTGGATATCGGCGATCGTCACCGGCATCGCGGCGGTGCTCGGCTTCGTGTTCGCGATGATGGTGGGCAGCGGCATTACCGGCCCGGTGCTGCGGCTGCTGGAGGGTACGCGCGAGGTCGAGGCCGGCCGGCTCGACCGGTCGATCAGCGTGACGTCGCGCGACGAAATCGGCCAGCTCTCGGCGGCGTTCAACCGCATGATCGAACGGCTGCGCCAGAACCAGCGCGTCCGCGAGACGTTTGGCCGCTATATCGACCCCAGGATTGCCGAGCGTCTGCTCGGCGAAACCGCAGCCGCCGTTTCCGAAGGCCAGCGGCGGGTCATGACGGTGCTGTTCTGCGACATGAAGGGTTTCACGGCGCTGAGCGAGGGCGTCACGCCGCAGGGCCTGGTCAAGATCATGAACCGCTATCTGTCGACGATGTCGGAGCCGATCCATGCGCATCAGGGCGTCATCGACAAGTATATCGGTGACGGCATCATGGCCTATTGGGGTCCGCCCTTCATCGACGAAGCCGATCAAGCGAAGGGAGCCTGCTCCGCCGCCATTGACATGATCGGCCGCCTTGAAGGATTGCGGAAGGAATTGCCGGAGCTGCTGGGCGTGCGCGTGATACCGTCCGACTGCGATCTGCGGATCGGGATCGCAACCGGCGAGGCACTGGTCGGCTCTATCGGCTCGGAATACATGATGAGCTTCACGGTGATGGGCGACACCGTGAACCTGGCTTCAAGACTGGAGAGCGCCAACAAGGTCTATGGCAGCCGCTGCCTGATCTCGGAAGCAACCGCGAACCTGGGCGTGGCCGATTTCGACCTCCGCGAGATCGATCGCGTGGTGGTCACCGGCCAGAGCCAGCCGCAGACGGTCTACGAGGTCATGGGCAGGAAAGACGCCCGCACCCCGCAGCAACAACAGCTCTGCGAGCGCTACGCCGCAGGTCTCTCGGCCTATCGCGCGCGGCGCTGGGACGAAGCCCATGCCGCGTTCACCGCAGCGATCGAGGCCGCGCCCGGCGACGCGCCCTCGATGGCGCTGCTCGCGCGCGTCGCCGTCCTGAAACAAAATCCGCCGCCCGAGAATTGGGACGGCTCGTGGCGGATCGAGTCGAAATAGATTACTGCGACAGCTTCACGAACTTCGGGAACTCGAGCTTGCCTTCGGCGATCTTGGCCGGCCACACCGCAACCTGCCTGCCGTTCTGCCACTGGAACACCAAGCCCGTGACGTAGCCGGGGCCGGACTTGATGCCGTGGGTGAACTCGTCGTCCTTGCCGTAGAACTCGATGTTGCCGATCGTGCCTTCGAACTTCGTCTTCTCCATCTCCGTGACCATCTTGTCGGGATCTGTCGAGCCGGCGCGCTGGATCGCCTCGGTGATGATGTAGACCTCGTCATAGGCGGTATAGCCGGTATAGGCCGGCGTCGTGCCGTACTTGGCCTTGAAGGCTTTGGCGAACGGCTTGGTCTTCGAGGTCACGGCGACGTCGGAGGTTGCGACCGCAAGCGTGGGAATGCCGTCGGCGGCGCCGTTGGTGTCGTTCCAGAAGGTCGGGCTGAAGGCCTGTGCGCTGATGCCGAACATCGCGATCGGCACCTGCTGATTCTTCCATTGCACGGTCGGCTGCACGCCGACATGGGAGATGCCGGTGACGATCACATCGGGCTTCTTGCTTTCGATGTTGTTGAAGATCGGCGTGAAGTCGGTCGTGTCGGGCGAGAAGCGGATGTGCTCGACGACCTTCATGCCGGCCTTCGGCAGGCAGGCCTCGTAGCCGATGTCGAGCGGCTTGGTCCAGGCGGCGTCCTCGCTCATGATCGCGACGCTCTTCAATTTCAGACTATCGACCAGGAGATCCTTGGCGGCATCGCAGACGAGCTGCGCCTGCGCCGCCGAGGTCAGATAGCCGTGGAAGGTGTACTTGTTCTTCTCGTAGTCGTTGTGGATCGCTTTCGTGATTTCGTTCGACGCCGCGCCCGGCGTGATCAGCGGCATCTTTAAACGAGCCGCCCAGGGCTCGAGCGCCAGCACGACTTCGCTGATATAGCTGGCGATGACCGCGGAGACCTTGTCCTCGCTGACCGCGCGCTGGAAAGCACGGACCGAATCCGCCGACGAGCTCTTGTTGTCATAGGTCACGATCTCTATCCTGCGCCCGAGTACGCCGCCCTTGGCGTTGATCTCGTCGGCGGCAATCTGCGCGCCACCCGGCGTCGCCGCGCCCGCGATCGATTGCACCTCGGCGATGACACCGATCCTGATCGGATCTGCCGATTGGGCATGGGCCGGGGCCCCAAGAAAAACCGCTACCGCGCCCGCAAACAGGGCCGTCGCGCCTGATGGCTGCATCGTTCTCTCCCTTTGCATTCTTCTTTGTATTTCTTTGGTTTTCGCTGCACCGCCGCAAGCGGGGCGCATACGCGACTCTATGCTCGCCGTTCGGAAGTTGAAAGCGCTGGCGCGTATCCGCGGCCAACTAACGTAAAGCCGTGCTGCGCTGCGGAGGAGAAAGTCAGGCGAGCATCATCTTGTAGCCGATGTGAGACGGCTCGAAGCCCAGCCGGTCGTAGAAGCGGTGCGCGTCCGTTCGCGACTTGTCGGTGGTCAGCTGAACGACCCCGCACTGCTCGTGCCGGCATTTTTCGATCGCCCAGGCGATCATCGCTTCGCCGATCTTCTCGCCGCGCCGATCGCGCGAGATCCGGACGGCTTCGATCAGGCCTCGCTTTAGTCCGCCACGGGACAGTCCCGCGATGAAGGTGAGCTGAAGGGTGCCTACGATCTGGCCACTGCTTTCGACGACCAGCAGGAACTGGTTCGCGTCTGCATCGATGGCGCGAAACGCGTTCAGGTATTTCGGCGTGCTCTCCGCTCCCACCGCTTCCCTGGACGCGCCCAGAACGTCATCCGCCAGTAGGGCAACGATGGCCGGCACATCTTTTTCGGTCGCCCGGCGGTAAATCAGATCAGCCATCAACGATCCTCATCGCTCGATATCCCAGCCGGCCCGGCGCAGACGATCCGATCCGGTCGGACCCGCGATAAACTCCAGAAATGCGGAAGCACCCTTCGGGTTGCTCGCCCGCGTCGCAATGGAGGCGGCGTACGCGGTCGTAAGGTTCTGCGCATCCGGCAGATAGCCCGCGAAGATAACGCCGCTGGCGCCGACGATCTCGCTCGCCTGGGTCATGCCGACGGCGGCCCGTCCCGAGGCAACCGCACTGACGATTTCCGATCCGGTCTTGCAAAGCACGGCCTTGGCATGAACGGCGTCAGCAACGCCAAGCGACGCGAACATCTTCTCGAAAAACGGTCCGGAGGTGCCGCCGCCGTTCGGATCGATATAGGCAATTGTTGTTGCGGACAACAGCAGCGTCCGGAACGCCTCGGTCGAGGCAAGGTCCGGCACCGCGGCGCCAGAACGGACGGCGACGCCAAGCCGCATCTTGCCGATCACGACGTCGTTTGGAGCCAGTGCATTTTGCCGGGCGAGCGTCGTGATGCCCGCGGACGACGACATCACGAGATCTGTGGCCTCACCGGCTGCGACGCGGGAAGCGACCTCGCCGGCATTGGCGATCGACACCTGGATTTTGTAACCGCTTGCCGCCTCGAAGGGCTCGGCCAATGACCGCAAGCTCGTCGCGAAAACGCCCGTCGCCAATACCCGAACAGGCGCCTCGGCCACCGCGGGAAGCTGGGCGGCGAGATACGCGGCGAGGCTTACAAGCGGCCAAAATGGACTACGACGCAACACCGATCGATTCCGTCAGCCGACGCCTACTCCGCCGCGATTTGGCGCGGGGCTGACGGCGGATTGGCGAGATCGGCCGCAAGCTGCGCGTAACGCACCTGCGCGTCCTTGACCGCCTTTTCCTTGACCGGGCCATAGCCGCGGATGCGGTCCGGCAGCGACAGGAGCTCGACGGCCGTATCGTGGGTTGCCTCCGACAACAGGCCGAGCACGGTTGCGACGTCCTTCTCGTAGCCCGCGATCAGATCGCGTTCGAGCCTGCGATCGGCGCTGTAGCCGAAGATATCGAAGGCCGTGCCGCGCAGGCCGCGCATCTTGGCAAGCGTCCGGAACACCGGCAACATCCAGGCGCCGAAGGCGCGCTTCTTCGGTCGTCCCAGCGCGTCCTTGCCGCCGCCGAGGATCGGAGGCGCAAGGTTGAAGCTGATCTTGAAATCGCCGTCGAACTGGTCGCGAAGCCGCTGCTCGAAATGGCCGTCGCTGAACAGGCGCGCGACTTCGTACTCGTCCTTGTAGGCGAGCAGCTTGGCGTAGTTGACGGCAACCGCCCGCGGCAATGCCTCGCCTAAGCCGCGCTCGCGCACCGCATCGCGCACCTGCGTAACCAGCGCCTGGTATCGCGCGGCAAGCTTATCGTTCTGGTAAGCCGTCAGATGGGCGCTGCGATGGACGATGATCTCATCGAGTGACATCGCATCGAGCGTATTTGGCGCGTCGTCCTCGTCGTGCCCCTTCATCATCGCGGCGATCCGGGCGGGATCGGCGGCGGCAAGACGGCCGAGCCGGAAAGCTTGCGTGTTCATCTTGATCGCGACGCCGTTGACTTCAATGGCCTGTTCGATGGCTTCGGCGGTCAGCGGCAGCAGGCCTTTCTGGTAGGCATAGCCCATCATCATCATGTTGGTGGCGATGGCGTCGCCCAGCAGCGTTTCCGCAGGTTTGGTGAAGTCGACGAATGCGGAATCCTTGCGCAACGCGGTTTCCAGCACGTGGTTGACCTTGCGGCTCTGGAAATTGAAGTCGCGGTTGAGGATGAAATCGGCGGTCGGAATGACGTGGCTGTTGATGACGCCGACGGTGCGGCTGCTCTCACACAGCGTCATGGTCTCTTTCGACGCGGCGACAACTTCATCCGCCGCGATCACGAGATCGGCGGTGCCGGTGACGATGCGCGAACAGGTGACGTCGGCGGTATGTTCGGAAAGCCGGACATGGCTCAACACCGCGCCGCCCTTTTGCGCCAGGCCCGACATGTCGAGGATCATGCTGGCCTTGCCTTCGATGTGCGCGGCCATGCCGAGCAGCGCGCCGATGGTCAGCACGCCGGTGCCGCCGACGCCGCCGACCGCGACGTTATAGGGCCGATCGAGCGACGGCTTGGAGATCGGTTCGGGCAGTTCGCCGAGATCGCCGATCCCCGCCGGCGCGCGGCGGCGCAACGCCCCGCCATCGACGGTGACAAAGGACGGGCAAAAGCCCTTCAGACACGAATAGTCCTTGTTGCAGGCCGATTGGTTGATGGTGCGCTTGCGCCCGAACTCGGTCTCCAGCGGCTCGACCGAGATGCAGTTCGACTGCACCGAGCAATCGCCGCAGCCCTCGCAGACTGCCGGATTGATCAGGAGCCGCCGCTGCGGGTCTTCCATGGTGCCGCGTTTGCGGCGGCGGCGCTTTTCCGCCGCGCAGGTCTGCACGAACACGATTGCGGAAGCGCCCTTGACCTCGCGGCAGGCCTTCATCACCGCGTCGAGTTCGTCGCGATGGGCGACCTTGGTATCCGGCGCGATCGCAGACGACGGATAGAGCTGCGGATTTTCGGAGACCAGGTAGATCTCGCGGATGCCTTCGGCGTGAAGCTGGAAGGTGATCTGCTGCGGCGACAACTCTCCGTCGACATGCTGGCCGCCGGTCATGGCGGTCGCGTCGTTATAGAGGATCTTGTAGGTGATGTTGGCGCCGGACGCGACGGCCTGCCGGATCGCCAGGCTGCCGGAGTGGAAATAGGTGCCGTCGCCGAGATTGGCAAAAACGTGCTGTTCGTTGGTGAAGGGCGCAACGCCCACCCACGGCACGCCCTCGCCACCCATATGGGTGAAGGTTTCGGTCGAGCGGTCCATCCACAGCGCCATGAAATGGCAGCCGATGCCGGCAAAGGCGCGGCTGCCTTCCGGCACCTTGGTCGAGGTGTTGTGCGGGCAGCCCGAGCAGAAATACGGCGTGCGCGTGACTGGCGAGACCGCCTGCATCTGGGTCGCCTGCCGGCCGTTGAACCAGTCGGCCTTGGCGCGCAGCATTTCGGCGATTTCGGGATTGAGATTGAGGCGCAGCAGCCGCTCGGTCAGCGAACTCGCAAGTGACGCGACACTCAATTCCTCGGCGAACGGTAGAAAGCGCTTGTCGTGCTCGTCCATCTTGCCGACGATGCGCGGACGCACGTCGTCGCGCCAGTTGAACAGCTCCTGCTTGACCTGGTTCTCGACGATCTCGCGGCGCTCTTCGATGATGAAGATCTCTTCAAGTCCAACCGCGAATTCGCGCACCCCCTGCGGCTCGAGCGGCCAGGGCATGCCGATCTTGTAAAGGCGCAGACCAATCTTGGCGGCGACTTCGGGCGTGACGCCGAGCTCGCGCAAGGCCTGGCGGATGTCCTCGTAGCTCTTGCCGGAGGCCATGATGCCGAAGCGCGCGTTCGGCGAAT
Source organism: Bradyrhizobium erythrophlei (assembly GCF_900142985.1). Taxonomy (NCBI): domain Bacteria; kingdom Pseudomonadati; phylum Pseudomonadota; class Alphaproteobacteria; order Hyphomicrobiales; family Nitrobacteraceae; genus Bradyrhizobium; species Bradyrhizobium erythrophlei. The sequence goes on along the minus strand of NZ_LT670849.1, from coordinate 6,271,500 downwards.
CCATCGTGATGCGGTTGACCTTGTTGGCGCGGGCAAAGGCGATGGCGGCAAAGCCTTTATAGTCCTGCAACCGCCGGTCCTGATCGAAACGGTCGTCGGGCCAGCGCAGGTTCAGCCCGCCCGGCGGCAACTCGAAATCGGGCGGGATGATGAAGGGCTTCATCTCGTCCGTCAGGTCGATCTCGGCGGTGGTCTCCACCGTCTCGGTGATCACCTTCATGCCGACCCAGCAGCCGGAATAGCGCGACATCGCGATCCCGAGCAGGCCCATCTCGATCATTTCGTGGATGCTGGAGGGGTAGAGATACGGCATCAGCGCGGAGACGAAGGCGTGGTCGGACTGATGCGGGACGGTGGACGATTTCGCGCCATGGTCGTCACCGGCAAGACAAAGCACACCGCCGTTTTTCGCCGAACCGGCCGCATTGCCGTGGCGGAACACGTCGCCGCAACGGTCGACGCCCGGACCCTTGCCGTACCAGATGCCGACGACGCCGTCGTAGTTGGCGCCCTTGGACAGGTTGAGCTGCTGCGACCCCCAGATCGCGGTCGCCGCGAGGTCTTCGTTCACCCCGGGCTGGAACTTGATGTTGTACTGTTCGAGGTGCTTGCGGGCGGCGAAAAGCTGCTGGTCGTAACCGCCGAGCGGGGAACCGCGATAGCCGCTGATGAAACCGGCGGTGTTCAGCCCGTTGGCGCGATCACGGCGGATCTGTGCCATCGGCAGGCGGACCAGTGCCTGTATACCTGTCAGAAAGACGTGGCCGGACCCTTGCGTATATTTTTGATCGAGACTGATCGGACCCTGGTTTATTCCCATTCCACCCTCTCAACGCCCCGGCTCTTCTTAGGCTTCTAGCTAGTCGCGCGGCCGACAAAAGCCAGTGTAATTCGGAATTTAAGCCCGCCGCATCAGAAATCTGGCCCTGAAAGACCCGCCGACACAAAACGCAATTTACTGCCCGCCCGGCCCCATCCCGTTTTCGCCTTGTGTCGCCCGGGAATGCCGTGACGAAACGACGTGAGGCGCACTGAGGCAATTTCGCGCTATACTGGTCGCTATGGGACATCGTTTGACACGCCACTGGCAACATAACGCAGCTGCGATTCTGGTCGCGGCTATCTTGTGCACTGCATCCAACGCCGCCCGGGCGCAGCTTCCCGCGCCGCCGTCGCCGGAAACCATCGCCAAGGGCAAGGCGCTGACGGAAGTCGGCGATTGCGGTAGCTGCCATACCGCCGATCCCGCAAAACCGTTCGCGGGCGGAAAGCGGATCGACACCCCGTTCGGCGCTGTCTATTCGGCCAACCTGACACCCGATCTCAATACCGGGATTGGCCGCTGGACCGACGAGGCGTTTCTGCGCGCCATGCGCTATGGCGAGCGGCCGGACGGCGCTGCCGAATATCCGGCCTTCCCTTACCCGCATTTCACGAAAGTCACCCGCGACGATGTGTTCGCGATCCGCGCCTATCTCGCCACGGTTGCTCCGGTCAACAACACGCCGCCGCCCACCGCGCTGCATTGGCCGCTGAATTATCGCGTGCTGATGCGGCTGTGGAATTTCGCGTTCTTCCGGCCCGGCATTTTCGAACCCGACCAGAACAAGAGCGCCGAGTGGAATCGCGGCGGCTATCTGGTCGAGGGCCTCGGCCATTGCGGCGCGTGCCATACGCCTAAAAGCTTTCTCGGCGCCGAACGCCAGCACGCGCGCTTCACCGGCAGCCGGGTCGATGGCTGGTTTGCCCCGCGCCTCGATGGCGCCGAGCGCGGCGGCCTGAAATCATGGAGCGTGGAGGATATCGCCGAATATCTCGGGACCGGGCGCAATGCGCATAGCCACGCCGGCGGTCCGATGGCGCAGGTGGTGCTCAATTCCACCTCGCGCATGAGCGATACGGACGTTCGCGCCATTGCGGTGTACCTGAAGGATATCGCGGCTGGCCCGCCCGAGGCGGCAAGCACGCCGCCGTCGGCCGCGCAAATGGCCAACGGCGAAAAACTCTACAAGGGATCGTGCGTCGCCTGCCACGAACTCGACGGCAGTGGCGCGCTGCGGATCTATCCGCCCTTGCCCGGCAACGCCAACCTGCAATCCGCCGATGCCCTGAGCACGATACGTATCATATTGGATGGCGCCGAGACGATCACGACGCGCCGCGCTCCCAACACCGGCTCGATGCCCGGATACGCTAAAATGTCCGATCAGGACGTCGCCGACGTCATCACCTATATCCGCAACGCCTGGGGCAACGCCGCCCCCGCGGTGAGCGCGGCGGATGTCGCCAAGGCGCGGAAATAGCTCATCCTCATGGTGAGGTTCGGTGGCGGTTGCGCGTCGTCACTTCTCTTCGCCGTTGAACACGAATTTCGGCATTTCCCATTTGTAGCGGATCGCGAGCAGCCGGAACGTCAGGCCGAGCACGAAGGTCAGCACCGTCCAGAGCTCGTCGTTGAGTTTCAGCCCGAAGGCGGTGGCGTAGAACAAGCCGGTGACGACGGAGACGCTGGCGTAGAGTTCGGAGCGAAACAGCAGCGGCACGTCGTTGCAGAGAACATCGCGCAAGACGCCGCCCGCGCAGCCCGTGATCATCCCGGAGACGATCACGATCGCCAGCGGTTCGTTCATCTGCCAGGCCACGTCGCAGCCGGCCATGGTGAAAACCACGAGACCGATGGCGTCCAGCACCAGAAAGGCCAGGGTGAGCCGATGCACCGTGCGGGCGATCAGTACGGTCGCAAACGCGGCAATCGCCGTGATCGCGAGATAGGACGGATTTTCCACCCATGGCAGCGGATAATGCCCGAGCACGACGTCGCGGATGGTGCCGCCGCCGAGCGCGGTGACGCAGCCGAGCAGGCAGACGCCGACCCAGTCCATGCTGCGCCGCCCGGCGGCCAGCGCAGCGCTCATCGCCTGCGCCGCCAGCGCCACCAGCGAAAGGATATGCAGCACGCTATCGCTGGGCGGCAGGCCCCACATGTTCCCCTCACGACTCATGCCGGTCTCGAGGTTCCATTGTCAGCGATATCGTTCGCTGGGGAAACATCGAAAGTTCCCGGAACCGGCGCCGACACCTCGCCGTTGTCGCGGAAACGAAACGGAGGAATCCGGCCATGGCCACCGAACTCAATCCCGACGATCCCTATGATCGCGATCATCTCAGGAATCCGATCCGAACCAATATCGGCGAGCGGCGCTCGCCGGTTGAAATCGACAATGACTTGCAGCCCGATGCCGAACTCGCCGAGGGCCCCGCCAGCAACGGCAGGATTGCGATGTTTGCGGTCGGTATTGCGATCGTGCTCGGGCTCGTGTTCTACGGGCTGAACAACATGCCGATGACCCAGCAAAATGCCGCGACGACACCGACGCCTGCCAACACGCAGCGGTCGGCCGAGACTTCACCGCCCGCGGCCCCTCCGGGCATGCGTGACGTGACCCCGCGCACCAACAATCGGCCGGGTACGACCACCGGCTCTGCGGCGCCTGCGCCAAATCCGCCGAGCGCACCCACCAACAATGCGGCCGCTCCGGCGAATAGCAGCAAGTAATCGGATACGATTAACCTGACGCAGTGAGGCGGCCTCGATCGGAGGCCGCCTCGTTCTTTCGAGCCGACAACGCCGGCGCGATCACCGGAACATCTTGTTCAGTTCGCCGCCGGGATAGCCCTTGGCGAGTTCGGTGAAAGTGCCCTGCTCGGCAATTTCCTTCGCCGCGCGCATGAAGCCGGCCCAGGCGGTGCGCGCCAGCGAACCGCCGACGCTGATCCGGCGCACGCCGAGATCGGCCGCCTCCTTCACCGAAAGGCCGGACGCGCCAATCAGGAGGTTGACCGGTTTTGGCGCAACCGCCTTCACGATCGCCGTAATCTGCTCCCTGGTCTTGATGCCCGGCGCATAGAGGCAATCGGCGCCGGCCTCCGCATAGGCGCAGAGCCGGTCAATCACCATGGCAAGGTCATCCTGGCCCCACAGAAACGCTTCGCAGCGGCCGGTCAGCAGCACACCGCTTTTGTCGGCATCGATCGCGGCGCGCGCCGCCCTGATGCGCTCGACCGCGTGCGCGCGCTCATAGAGTGGCTTTGCGGCGTCGCCGGTCGAATCCTCGATCGACAGCCCCGCCACGCCGGTCCTGGCGCCGCGCGTAACGTTGACGGCGACCTTGTCGGCCTCATGCGCGAAGCCGTTTTCAAAGTCGGCGTTGACGGGAAGATCGACGGACGCGCAGAGCGCAGTGAGGTGATCGCAGACGTCGTCGACCGTCACATGGTTGTCGGCCTTGCCGATGGTCCAGGCAAAGCCGGCGCTGGTCGAGGCCAGCGCCTTGAAACCCATCTGCGCCAGCGCCTTCGCCGAACCGATGTCGAAGGGGTTGGGAATCGGAAAGCAGCCGCTCTCGTGCAGCTTGCGGAACGTCGCGCGCTTGTCAGCCAATGAAACCGGCATCGGCGTTTCTCCTTTCGTTGTTCGTGCTTATTTCAGCGAGAGACTATGCCTCCGCGGCGACCCGCGCCAGTCACGACAAACCACCATGCTGTCACGATACTGCCACTTGGCAAGCCACGACCAGCTACGCTTCGACCTTGCGCAGGAAGGTGCGTTCCTCGGCGAGGATGAATTTCTGTTCCTCGGCATGGCCGAAATTCTCCATCCCCTCTTTGTCGCCGCGCAGCCGCGCGCGATATTGCTCGTACGCCGCGAGGCTTTCGAACGAGATCAGGCCGAAGGCGACGTTGTTGGTTCCTTCATGCGGCATCCAGTAACCGAGCAGGTCGCCGCCGCATTTCGGGATGATGGAGAGCCAGCGCCTGGCATATTCCTCGAACATCGTGCGCTTGAACGGATCGATCTGGTAGCGAATAAAAACGGTGATCGTCATGGGAACCTCACTCGGTCTTGATGTCCCAAAACGATAGCCGCTTGATCAGCGCCAATGCTTCGGCTACCATCGAACAATGAAAGCAGGACCCGATATCGCCATGGTCGCCTCCCTCGTCGGCGACCCCGCCCGCGCCAACATGCTCACCGCGCTGTTGAGTGGCCGTGCACTCACGGCCAGCGAGTTGTCGCATGAGGCCGGCATCACGCCGCAGACCGCAAGCTCGCATCTGTCGAAGCTCGAAACCGGCGGCCTGATCGAACAGGAAAAACAGGGTCGCCACCGCTATTATCGCCTCGCCGACCCCGATGTCGGCGGCGTGCTGGAGGGCCTGGCCGCGCTTGCCGCCCGCGCCGGCCACCTGCGGGTGCGCACTGGACCGAAGGACCCGGCGCTGCGGCGCGCCCGGATCTGCTACGACCATCTCGCCGGCGACCTCGGCGTGCAGATGCTGGACAGCCTGCGGCAGCGGAAATTCGTGCGCCAGCACAAGCACGACATCGAACTGACGGCGGAGGGCGAGCGCTTCCTCGAAAAGTCGCTGCAAATCGATCCGCAGTCGCTTGCCCATCCGCGCCGCCCGGTCTGCAAGGCCTGCCTCGACTGGAGCGAACGGCGTCATCATCTCGCGGGCACGCTGGGCGCAGCCCTGATGCGGCGCTTCACCGAGCTGAAATGGGCCTCGGCGGACCGAGAAACCGGCAGCCGCGTCGTGCAGTTCACCCGGCAGGGCGAGAAGCGTTTTGCCGCCCTGTTCGGCGAAGCTCAATAACGACTGATCTCGGAGAATTCGATGAAACGTCTCGTCGTGACGGCGTCCCTTGCCGCCCTCCTCGCCCTATCGCTGACGCCGGCGCACGCTGCCGACATTCGCGAGCCGTACGGCATCGGTCTCGAAGGCTTCCCCTATCCCTACCCGGTCAACCTGTTGCCGCTCGTCAATGACGGCGAGCAGCTGAGGATGGCCTATATGGACATCGCGCCCGCCCAGGCCAACGGCCGCGTCGTGGTGCTGCTGCATGGCCGCAATTTTCCGTCGAGCTATTGGGCGCCCGAGATCAAGGTGCTTAACGAGGCCGGCTATCGCGTGATCGTGCCCGACCAGATCGGCTTTGGAAAATCCTCCAAGCCGGTTGGTGAGCTTCATTTCGACAACCTCGCGCGCAACACGATCACACTGCTCGACCATCTCGGAATCGCGAAAACCGATATCGTGGCGCATTCGCTCGGTGGCATGCTTGCGGTGCGCATCGCCCGCGCCTATCCCGACCGCCTCAACCATCTGGTGCTGGCCGCCCCGATCGGCCTCGAAGACTACCGGATGTATGTGCCGCCGACCACGACGGAGAAAATCCTCGAAAACGAGGACAAGCTCACCGCCGACGGTTACCGTAAGCAGCTCGAGAACAATTACTCGCCAAACATTCCGCCCGAGGCGATCACGCCCTTCATCGACGCCCGCTTCAACATCAAGGGTGCTGCGGATTATGCGCGCTGGCTGCGCGCGTTCGTGTCCTCGGGTCAAATGATCTACCGCGAGCCGATCGTTCACGAGATTCCGCTCATCACGGCGCCGACGCTGTTCATCATGGGCGCCGACGATCACAACGCGCCGGGCCGGCCGAATGCGCCGGAAGCGCTGCGGGCGAAGATGGGGCAGAACGCCGAGCTTGCCAAAGCGCTGGCGGCGAAGATGGCCCATGGCAGCACCGAAGTGATCGAAAATGCCGGGCATCTCGTGTTTCTCGATGCGCCGGACAAATTCAACGCGCTGATGCTGCCCTTCCTGGCGAAGTGACCAATTCGATCTGATCGCCTTGCGTTTTGTGAATACGAAAACCCCGCCGGAGTCACACGGCGGGGTTTTTGTTGGCGTGCGCTGAAAACAAAAGAGGCGGGAAAAATTCCCGCCTCTTAGTAGAGTGGATTTGACATTCGCTACCTACCCAGCCGCGGGTTCTTCAAGCGAATGTCAAATCCTAAACTCCACTAGAAACGGATATTTGCTAGTGGTCCTGTAATTCTAACATTCGCAAAAGTGGCTGCTGAAACGGGATGCGAATGTTAGAATTGGACCACTAGATTTCACCAGTTGCGGAAGCAACGGCGGCCGAACGGTCCGGAATGCCAGCCCGGAGGGCAGTTGTACATCGGACGGCAGCCGCCATAGGGACCGCGGTGCCAGCCCGGTCCGCAGCCACCCGCCACCGGAATGGTCGAGGCGTCGGACGCTACCGCCTGATCGAGCGGCGCCACCGGCATGGCGTTGGAAACCGACACGGATGCAAGCACGGATGCAAAGCCGATGCCGATCGCAAACAGGGACACAGCAAGAATTCTCATGGCATTCCCTCCTGTGAGTTACGCGATCAAAAGGACTTCAATCAGCTGAACCCAGGTCTCACCAATGACGATGGTGGTGGCGCCAGTGACGGTGATGCCAATGCCGGTGGTGCCAACGATGATGGTGCCAACGGCGGTGGTGCCAGTGACGGTGATGCCAGCGTACCTGTACCGGCTTGATCTGATCGACTTCGTTCTGCGACACGACTGCCGGCTCAACGTTCGCCGGTGCAGTCACGGTTGCCGCCTGGGCCGAGATTGGCGGTACGGGTGCAGCCTGCGCGCTTGCGCCAAGCAGGATCGCGCCCGCGATCAACCCAGCACTGAAATTCAAGAGATTCCCGAGTTTCATGAATTCAAACCCCTTTCATGAGGTGAGAGAGAGAAGACATGCAGTCTCGCCACCGCAAGATGAATGTTCGCTGAACCGTTGCAGGCCGTGTCGATGAAGACGCAAAAAGATTCAAGCGCTTCGCGAACGGTGACGGCGCGATGAAACTTTGAAGATACGGGGCTAAACCCAACCGCCGCGCGCCATGATCGCGGCGCACAACAAGATGATGACAACAGCGGCGAGCTCGATATGGATGACCATCGTGACGCGCCTGCGCCGCGCTGCCTCAATCACAGGCGCCTCGCCCGCCCTGATCGCGCCGCTCCAGGAAAGAAATTCCCTGGTCGGAATGATCGACAGCAGACCGACGATCACGAACAGGCCGAACTTGGTCAGAAACGCATGGCTGTGCCAGTAATAGGCCGCGCCCTTCTCGAAGAAGAACACCCTGAGCAGTCCGACGACCAGCAACGCGCCGGCGGCAATGCCGAGCACGAGATCGGTAACCTGGAGCCGCCGCGCCGACGCCACCGTCAGTTCCTGCCGGATCAGGGCGAATTCGATCGCCAGCGCCGAGACAAGCGTAAAGGCACAGAGGTGATGCAGGAAGGCAAACAGCGTGGACATGGGCGAAGGTCCCCGATCGTCGGCGAATGAAAAGCATCTTACCGGATATCTTGTCGTTCGTAAGATCGACCGCGAGAGTTCGCCCGGCGTACAGTGCAAGCCGATGCGCCCTCTCCCCCTGCGGGAGAGGGCATCTCCGTCAGCGGCCACAGGATCGTTGGGGTGAGGGGTAAATTGGCCGCCTTTCGGTGAGGAAGCAAACCCCTCACCCGCCTCCGCTGCTGCGCATCGAAGGCACCCTCTCCCGCAAGGGGAGAGGGTTGCGGCCGCCGATCAGCGCCTACGCCACCGGGCGTGCACCGAAAATGCGCTGCCAGATCGTGCCGCCCAACACTTTCCAGCCGAAATAGAAGTAGCCCACGAGCGCGGCGAACAGCACCAGCGCCGGCAGGCCCGTCAGGTTGAAGCCGTCTTTTGTCGTCTCGCCGGTGAGCGCGCCGATCAAATAACCGCCGACAAAAAACACAGTGAAAAAATCAAGGACACCCGCCAAACCGCGGCGCCAGAACGCCGGCCTGGCCAAGGTTGGTGAACTCGTCTGATCCGACATGGTCGATTCCCTGCTTGGAATGAAAATGGGACGCCAGTGACAGCACAGCTCATGCGCTTAGGGAGCGCGGGTTCCACTCTGGCAAAACGCTGATGATTCGACCACGGCAAGATCGCCTTTCGCCGCGGGTTTTGCGGTCACATCAGCTTGGTCGGCGCATCGTGAACCAGGCGAAGCTCGAACCCACCGATCAGTTGAGCGCGAAGCGCCTCGGCGTCGCGGATCGCGGCTTCGGTCTGTTGCAAGGTGCTGATGTTCGATCCGAGCGAGACGATTCCACCCAGCACCAGCGCGATCGACCCGAGCGCGGTCTCTCCTGTTCCGAACAGCCCAAGGATAACGACGAGGAGCAGGACGGCACCGCAAACGATCGCAATCTTGGACACCAGAATGAACTTCCGGCATCGCTCGGCAGTCTTGGCCAACGCCTCGATCCGATCTTCGAGCGCAGAAATTTCGTCGGTCTCTTCTTCGTCGTCGGTCATCGGACTTTGGCTGAGCAACAAGAGAGCGTTTCAAACTAAATTTGGAGCGTCGGCGCAAGTTCGAACCGCCCTACGATTTCTCTGTCGCCTCTTTCGCGAGTATCCATCCAGACAGGCCGTAGGAGGACGAGAGTTCGAAGCCTTTGACACCCTTGGCGCCGAGCACCGCACTTGCCGAATCAAGGTCGCCAGCCCACGGCCCCGGGGCTCCGGACATGCGATGAGACTCCTCGATCTCCGAGCGATGATTGAGCAAAATCTTGTCGATCGGAACTTCCGCTAAAGAGAAAATGATGTTCCCAAACGCATCGTCCCAAAATCGGTAACCTTCCACTCCTTCAAACGAGACGATCCGATCTAACGCCGGGCCTGGCTTTGGATCTGGTCGCGTATCGCGCCGGGCACGCAATACGATGCGCCGCGCCTCGCAGTGAACCTCGTACGAAATCAGAAAATCGTCATGTAGCGATGGCAACATTTTTTATGAGCTCGATTCTCACAGCGGCAGATTGTCGTGCTTCTTGATCGGGATCTCGACATGCTTGTCGCGCAGCATGGCGAGTGCACGCGCGAGGCGGCGGCGGGTCGAATGCGGCATGATGACATCGTCGATATAGCCGCGCTCGGCGGCGATGAAGGGCGACAGGAAGCGGTCTTCATATTCCTTGGTGCGCTCGGCGATCTTGCCCGCGTCGTTCAAGTCGGCGCGGAAGATGATCTCGACCGCGCCCTTGGCGCCCATGACCGCGATCTGCGCCGTCGGCCAGGCGTAATTCATGTCGGCGCCGATTTCCTTGGACGCCATGACGTCGAATGCGCCGCCATAGGCCTTGCGGGTGATCACGGTGATCAGCGGCACCGTGCATTGTGAGTAGGCAAACAACAGCTTCGCGCCGTGCTTGATCAGGCCGCCATACTCCTGCGCGGTGCCGGGCAGGAATCCGGGCACGTCCACGAACGTCACGATCGGGATATTGAAGGCGTCGCAGAATCGCACAAAGCGCGCGGCCTTGCGCGAGGCGTCGCTGTCGAGCACGCCGGCCAGCACCATCGGCTGGTTGGCGACAAAGCCGACCGTGCGGCCGGCGATGCGGCCGAAGCCGGTGACGATGTTCTTGGCGAACGCTTCCGAGATCTCGAAGAAATCGCCCTCGTCCACGACCTTCAGGATCAGTTCCTTCATGTCGTAGGGCTTGTTGGGATTGTCGGGGATCAGCGTATCGAGCGAGAGATCGACGCGCTCGATATCGTCGAAGCTCGGCCATTCCGGCACGCCGTCACTGTTGTTGGCGGGGAGGAAATCGATCAGCCGCCGCATCTGCAACAGTGCCTCGACGTCGTTCTCGAAGGCGCCGTCCGCGATCGACGAGCGCGTGGCATGCACCGACGCGCCGCCGAGCTCTTCCGCCGTGACGACCTCGTTGGTGACGGTCTTCACCACGTCCGGCCCGGTGACGAACATATAGCTCGTGTTCTTCACCATGAAGATGAAATCGGTCATGGCCGGCGAATAGACGTCGCCGCCCGCGCACGGGCCCATGATGACGGAGATCTGCGGGATCACGCCGGAGGCGATGACGTTGCGGCGGAACACATAGGAATAGCCTGCAAGGGCCGCGACGCCTTCCTGGATGCGCGCGCCGCCGGCGTCGTAAAGCCCGATGATCGGCGCCCTCGCCTTCATCGCCATGTCCTGCAGTTTTGTGATCTTCAGCGCATGGGTTTCGGAGAGAGAGCCGCCGAACACGGTAAAATCCTTGGCAAAGACGAAGGTCTTGCGGCCGTTGACGGTGCCCCAGCCGGTGACGACGCCGTCGCCCGGCACTTTGGTCTTTTCCATGCCGAATTCGGTCGAGCGGTGTTCGACGAACATGTCGAACTCCTCGAAACTGCCCTTGTCGAGCAGAAGCTCGATGCGCTCCCGCGCGGTGAGCTTGCCGCGGGCGTGCTGGGCCGCGATGCGCTTCTCGCCGCCACCAAGCCTTGCGCCCGCGCGCCGTTCTTCAAGGGTGTCCAGGATATCCTTCATGCCGCTTCCAGCCCGCTTTTGCCTTTAAAGGGCGGTTCTAACACGCCGATTTGCCGGCAGGAAACGCCCTCCTCGAGCTTATCTCCAGCCATTGGGGGAGCTTATCGCGCCGATTGGCAGCGTCGCGCCGCGTCCGTATCATGGCATTGCTGCCATTGGGGACGAAAGCGATGACGGATACCGCAAACATGGAGACGAGGGGCTCGGCATCGGGCGGCGTCAAGACCCTGCTCCGCCTGGAAGGGCTCGCCCTATTTGCCGGGACGACGCTGCTGTACTTCCTCTGGGGCGGCCCGTGGTGGCTCTATGTGGTGCTGTTTCTGTCGCCCGACCTCAGCTTCGCCGGCTATCTGGCGGGCCCGAAGGTCGGCGCCTGGGCCTATAACACGATGCACTGCACCGTCATCCCGCTCGCGATGCTGACGATCGGATTTGGCTTCGCCCCGCCGCTCGTGCTGTCGCTCGCTCTGATCTGGCTCGCGCATATCGGCTTCGATCGCTCGCTTGGCTACGGGCTCAAATATGCAGCCGGATTCGGATTCACCCATCTCGGCCGCATCGGCAAGGAAGCGAAGGGCTGAGACGCCGGCTCAATCCAGCTCATCCTTCGAGACGACGCGGAGTTTATCATCGGGCCGCGCTTCGCGCGGACCCGTTGGCGCCTCCTCAGGATGAGGGAAACCCTCGTGGTGAGGAGCGCGCTCTTCGCGCGTCTCGAACCACGAGGCCTCCGGTCAGCGACCTTATTTCTCCCCCACCTTGAACGGCGACTCCTTGCCGGGCGGCACAGTCTCCTCCGCCATCGCCAGCATCATCGCGACCATGACGTAGTTGCCGGCCACCGCCGTGAGATCGACGATCTGCTGATCGTTGAACACCTTCTTGGCCCGCGCGTAGGTTTCGTCGGAGACCTTCTGCGTCGTCGTCAGCTCGGTGACGAAGTCATAGACCACAGCTTCGTCCTCGGCCATTTTCGACGGCTTCTTGCCTTCCTTGACTTCGGCGATGATGTCGGCGGACAGGCCGGCCTTGGCCGCGAGCGGCGCGTGTGCAAACCATTCGACCTGCGAGCGCCACTGCCGCCCGATGATGATGATCGCAAATTCATTGAGCTTGGTCGGGACCGACGTTTCCCAGCGAAGATAATGAAACAGATCGAACAGGCGCTGGCCGAGCACGGGGCTGCGCATCAGCGGATTGTAGGGACCGCCGATGCCGACGCTCGAAATCTTCATGATCTCTTCGCCGAGCGGCTTCTGCGCCGCGCTGAGCTGATCCATCGTCAGCTGCGGAAAGCGCGGCTCCTTGCTGGTGGCGGGCTGTGCGAACATCGTCGCCGCAATCCAGCCGCCGGCCGCGGCCAGCATCATCGACGACGTGAGAATGGCAGATTTCATGATTTCCTCCGGCTTGTTTTGTTGTTCTCGTGGAAAAGCCGCCGAAGTTTAGTTCAGCATCACGAGACAAGCCAGAGGAGGAATCGCGCCGTGTCGTTAGGGCTATGGCTTGAGAACCGGATTGGTATTTGGCGCCAGCGCCTCTTCCTGCTCGGCCTCCTCGGGGAGGACATCGCCATGGACGGCGAGCGCCGGACCGATCCAGATCGGATCGTCGAGATGATCGCGGCGCGGGTTGGTTGTGTTCGGATGAACCAGAATACTCAGGCGTCCATGGTTGAGCATCAACCACGGCACCAGCGTTGGAAACACCTCCGACGCAAAAGCAACCTGGTACATCGATTGGTCATGCGGCCCTACTTTGGCATCGTGCCAGCGGCCGAGCGTCACCGAAAATCGCTCACCGATCCAGGTCCGCAGCCGTTCCGCTTCCGCGCGCGTTGCCGGATCGTAGTAGACATGGGCATGGAAGTTCGCGATTTCGTGGAGCGCCCGCGGGTTGGAGTTGCTGCTTGAATCCGTCATCCACGCGTCCTCCTCACTGATCTCGCAACGGCGCCGGCCCCGCATCGGCGACGATGCTGATCCTATCATGGTCGAACGATGAAACTAGCGCACCCGGCCGGACAGCCGCAGCACGAAGATCAGGACTTCGGCGACCGCCTTGTAGAGTTCGGCCGGAATTTCCTCGCCGAGCTCGACATTGGACAATGCGCCGGCCAGCACCTCGTTTTCCTCGATCGGAATGTTGTTGGCCTTGGCGACCTCGATGATCTTCTCGCCAAGGGTCCCTTTGCCCTTGGCGACAACGCGGGGCGCGCCGGTGCGATCGTAATGCAGCGCGACCGCGAGCTGGTTTTTCCGGCTCTCGCTCATGACGCGCGATCCAGGAAATGCCCGGCCGGCGCCGGGGCCTGCTGCTGGGGCGCCCCCTCGCGGATCACGATATCGCCGGGCGTGAGTTCGGCGCGGCTCAGGGCTTGCGTGAGCTGCGAAACCCCCGCCCGCAATTGCGTGGCGGTCGAGGGCCGCTCGGCCCACATCTTCACCGACGTGCGATCGCCGTTCAGCGACACCAGCGCATGTACGGGGCCTGCGGGTTCGACGTTGAGCGAGAAGCGCGCGCGCCAGGTGGCTTTGGCGGCGGTGGACTCGCGCTCCGAGCCGTCGCGCGAAATCTCGAATTGCGCCATCGCCGTGCCCTGTGGCGTCGCAAACGGGATTTCGAAGTTCCAGCGCGGCGTGGACGTATCAATTCGCGAAGCCGAGGCATCGGCCTGACCGGGCAGCGAAGCAATCTGCAACAGCGTCTGCCGCGCGATCGCGCCGTCCGTGTCGTCAAGCAGATGTTGCAACGCCGCCTCGACCGGCAGATGGCCCGCAAGCGTCGCCGGTGCCACCGGCTGCGCCGAGGGTAGCGCGCCGTTGAGCGGCGGCGGCGGAATGTTGGTGCGGGCGAAGTCCGGCTCGTCGACGTTGGCTGGCGTGCGCGTGCCGGTCACGACCGGAATTAGCGACAGGAGCTGGCTGTTTTGCAAAGCCAGACTGGACACGCTGCCGGCAGCAACGGGGGAAGCTTGCAGCACTTCCTGCAACAGATTGAGCGCGGCACTTGAGGCTGCCGCGCGCGCCACATCCGCTGAAGTTGCCGTCGGCGCCAGCGTCGCGCTGCCGGCGGCAAGGTCGAGAATTTGCTGCACAATGGCGGATGCGGAGCTTGACGTCGACGCCGCCGGCGCAGCCGCCGCGGTTGATGGCGTCGCCAACAGTGCCGAGAGAATTTCTTGCGGCGCGACTTCGGCCGTGGTCGTTGGCAACGTGCCGGCCTGTACCAGCAGTTCGCCGGTCTCCGCCAGAATGGCGGCAGCGAGCGCGGTCGCGGGCTGAGCCGTGTTGGCCAGCGCAGGCGTCGGGATCGAACCCGTCGTGGCCGTCTCCGACGGCGTTGTGCCGGAAATAGATATGCCCGAGAGCGCCGCCGCTTCAGTTGTCGCGGCAGCCTGCGGCGGTGCAGCTTGGAGCGTTGGCGCGGAAGTTGACGTCGCCACGCCAGTGGTCGCCGTCCCGTCCGAAAGCGCGGACGTCAGCGCCTGACGCAGCACGATCAAGGCTGCCTTGAGATCGGGAACGCCGCTCGACGTGACCGCCGATCCCGATGCGAGCGAGCTTTCCAGGAAAATTCCGGAGGACTGAAACGCCTGCTGGACGGCTTCGCCTGTGAGATTTGGCGTTAGCGGGGTCTGCTGCGCCAGCACCTGTACCGCGGCCTGAAGAACCTGCGTCGGCAGGCTCGGCAATCCGGCGGCAACGTTGAGATCGGCAAACAATGGCGCGAGCGAGGTCTGCTGCGTCACGGCTGTCTGCGCCGCGAGCGATACCGCTGATATCTCAAGCGGGGTCAGCGGATTGGTTGGCGCGACCGCCCCCGTCGTCAGGTTGGCTGCAAGGCTTGCGGCAAGCGACGGCGAAAGCGTGATCGCGGAACCGGAGGCCGACGCGCCACTGGCGCCTGCCTGGCCCGTGGCCGTGCTCGGCTGATTGACAATCGAAAGCCCGATGCCGTTTGGCGTTTGCGAGACCTGCAATTGCAAGGTCTGCCCGACCTGAAGCGGCACTTGCGTGGTCGCCTCGATGGTCTGGTTGCCAATGGAGATTTGGACCTGGTCGTTGCCGAGAACCTGCAGGACCTCGGCCGTGATCACCTGCCCCGCTTGCAGCACGATCGCGCTCACCGGCGCGCTTGGCGCGGTCGCCGTCACTGGCTGAAGATTTGGATTGATCGTGATCGCCATGATTCACCGGGATATCGGCCCGGCGAGAGGCTAACTTCGTGTCGTAAACCTCGCGTTAACTGACATCCTTCCGAAACTCATCAATCGCTCTGATGAATCGCCCGAAGAACGGCGGCGACCGCGTTGAAATCGACTGACTTTGCGGCTTTTCGTGCCGCCATTTCCTCGTCGACGCCCCATTTCTCGGCGTTCCAGTCCTCGTCGACATGGGCGGCGGCCCAGGCCTTTTCGGGATCAATCACCCCGTGGAACATCGCCAGCGCCAACAGCGCAGAGCCCGTCAACGTCGTGAGCACGTGGACGGCCGCGATGGCCCAGGGATCATCGGGCAACGCGCCACGCACGGCAGCGATCGCCTCATCTGGCTGGCGGACATGCATCACGCCTTCGGCGAGTATGAAATGCGCCCCCAGCGTCTCGGCGGCCCAGAACAAGACCGGGTCCCAATGTTCGGCCTCGCGCGCCACCAGCCCTTCCGGGTGCCCGGCGCGATAAAACAACAGGTCCGAGCCGAAATACTTCGCGACATCATCGCTGACGGCCGTGACGTTATCGGTCACGCCCTGCACGACGCTGTTGGCAAAGCGCGTCAACGGCATCGTCAGGGGCTCGATGAATTCGCCCTGCGCATTCCACTCTACCGCGATCATCTCCGCGAGCGAACGCGAAGGCACGACCACCGTGCGGCCGGACGGGGTCTTGATCGGCTTGCCGTCAAGCGTGACGATATAGCCGCCTTCCGCCTCGCCGGTGCCGGCGCTGGCATAGAATCGCTTGCGCTGAACCGCGCGCGCCGAACGCCGCGCCGCTTCCATCGGATTGGCTTCGGCCTTGCCTGCGATTTCGTCGAATAGTTCGCGCATGATATCCTCATTACGACAGCTATCGCAGCAATGAAAGCTACCAGATGCGCGCGAGACTGATAGCAGCCCTTGCCCTGCTCGCGCCCGGGACTATCTCCAGCGCGGACGCCGGATTTCGCTCGCCGGAATCGCTGGTGCGCAATGTCTATGCCTATTACGGCGACCGCGCTGACGCGCTCTCAAGCGGGCTGCCGCACGATGCCGACACTGCACAGCAGTTCTTCGATTCCAGCCTGCGCGAGGCCTGGCGCGCGCCGAACAAGGCGCCTTATGATTTCCTGGTACAAAGCGCGTCCTGGAAACTCGGCACGGTGTCGATTTCCGTCCTGCGCAAGCAGTTCGACAAAACCTATGTCACCGCAGGTTTCGACAATCAGGGACGCCGCATGACCATGAACTTCATCCTGATCAACGGTCCCGACGGCTGGGTGATCTACGACGTCGAAAGCCCGCACGATTCCTTGCGCGCGTTTCTCGCGCAATACCGGAATTGAAGCGATGCCGGATTACACGACAGGCTTGCGCCCGCGGCGTTACGGGCTGACGCCAAGCGCCTTCAATTCGGCTTTCGCACTTGTGGCTTCAATGAAGCCTCTTGGACAGTCCGCAACAGCGCGCACCGGTAACGACCCCGAAAATAAGATAACGCATGATCTCTCCTCGTCGCCAGCGAGGGTATCCGTCGCCAACCTTTCGGCTCAGTTAGTCTCGGAAAATGCGCAAATGGTTCATTCTTCCGGCGCGTGCACGATCGGCTGATAACACCGGCCGCAAGCGTTCACGGTTTTTGATATATGATTCCACCGGCGCGAATGGTGTAAGCGACCTTGGCCAGGTTCCGAACATCGGCCAGCGGATCGCCATCGAGAACCACGAGATCGGCGTCAAATTCCTTTTCGACCCTGCCCTTCTTGGCTGCCTTGAAATATGTGGCCGGATTGGTCGTGAGCGAAGCCAGCACTTGCCGCTCCGAAAGCGCTCGGTGCATCAGCTCGTATTCGAGCGTGGTGTCGTAGATGGTGGTGAAACCGACGTCTGTGCCAAACAACACCGGCCCGCCATTGTCCGAAAAGTCCTTGAGTTGGGCGACGCTGTCGTTGACCAGTCGCTCCGCGATCATGGCCGGGACCGGCAATTTTGCAAAAAGTGACAGTGTCGGAATCAAGGCCGTGCCTTGCTGCTTGAAGCGCGCAAGTTCTTCGGGCGGATATCCCGGGCCTCCTAACGGGATGGTATGCGCCATCACGTCCACGCCGGCCTCGATCACGACCTCCACACCGGTCCAGTTCTGCGGATGGGCGAAAACCGGCTTGCCCCGGGCATGCGCCACATCGACGGCGGCCTTGGCGACGGTCACCTCCATGTTGACCACCGGCTTGTCCTCGCCCTTGTAAGACCCGGTGAACAGCTTCACGCCGTCCAGCCCCATATCCAGATAGGACCGCGCCCATTGCCCGGCTTGATCGGGTATGTCGGTTTCAGGAAGCATCATTTCGGCCGGGAGATAGATGGGATGACCGTCTTTGGGATACATACTGCCCGCCAGCAAAATGTTAGGACCGAGCACTTCGCCCGCATTGACGCGACGGCGGAGCGGCAACGTTTCGGCCGGATCGGAGCCGAGATCCCAGACGGTGGTAAAACCCCATCGCGTCAACATCTCCTGCATGTGCGCGGTGAGAGGCTCGGCCGGCCCGCTAGCGGCGCTTCTCCACACCGCCTGCGTGAAATGCACGTGGCTGTTCCAGAAGCCGGCAACAATGATCTTGCCGGCGCAATCAATGATGCGAACATCATTCGGGATCTGAACATTGCTGCGAGGCCCAATCGCGGTGATGGCACCGCCGGTCACCACGACTACCGCATCCGGTTGCGGAGCCCCATCCGGCGACGAATAAACCGTCCCTCCCACAAGGACGAGCGTCTGCGCATGGGCAGCGGTGCTGAAGCCGAGAAGGAATAGCGTGGTGCGGAATAGCTTTCCGATCATAAGCACGGCTCCTCGAAGCGTTGGGGAGTAACGAGATCGGACCAAACCATATCCGGCATATGCGACCGTGCCTTGATAGTTTTTGCTTCTCGCGACATGGAATCGTGGTGACCGCTACCACGACGCCTTTTCATTCTTCCGGCGCGTGCTCGATCGGATCGAACCGGTCGGCCTCAAGGCCGAGCAGGTTCCAGGACTGCAGCATATGCGGCGGCAGCGGCGCTGTCGCATCGATCACGCCGCCGCGCGGATGCGGAATGACGATCCGGCGCGCCAGAAGATGCAGCCGGTTCTGCAAACCGCCCGGCAGCTCCCAGTTTTCCTTGTTGAAGTATTTGGGATCGCCAACGATGGCGTGATCGATATGGGCCATGTGAGCACGGAGTTGATGCGTTCGCCCGGTCACCGGCTTCAGCGACACCCAGGCAAGCTTTTGCGCCGACGTCTCCACGACCGCATAATAAGTAACGGCGTGGCTTGCGCCCTCATCGCCATGTTCGGCGATCCGCATGATCGAATCTTCCTCGCTCTCTTCCTTGGCGAGATAGGTCGAGATGCGGCCCTGCTTCGGCTTCGGCACGCCGGCAACCAGCGCCCAATAGATCTTGCGCGCCGAGCGATGGCGGAACGAACCGGTCAACGCACTCGCCGCGAAGCGCGTCTTCGCGACCAGCAGACAGCCCGAGGTTTCCTTGTCGAGCCGATGTACCAGCCGCGGCTTCTGCCCCTTGGCGTCGCGCATCACTTCCAGCATCTGATCGACATGCCGCGTGGTGCCGGAGCCGCCCTGCACCGCCAGCCCCGCTGGCTTGTTCAGCACCAGCACGTCGTCGTCTTCGTAAATCGTCATCTCCTTCAGCGCGGCGAGCGTCTTCGCGCCCGCCTCCGACAAGTGCGCCGTCGGGCGTGGCACATCGAGCTTCAGGGGCGGAATGCGGACGCTCTGCCCCTCTTCGAGGCGATCCTTGCTGTCGGCGCGCTTGCCGTTGACGCGCAACTCGCCTTTACGAACGATGCGCTGAATATGCGAGAACGACAGGCCGGGAAAACGCGCCTCGAGAAAACGATCGACGCGCATGTTGTTCTCATCGGCCGTGACCGGCACGGTCTGCACCTTTGTGGGCAGTAGCGCTGCTTCATCTTTGGGCTGTTCAGCGGCCGGTGCGGGTTTCGGCGCGCGCGGCGCCGATACCGCAAAACGCTTGGCGGGCTTGTTGCCCGGCCGGTGTCCGTGTGGCCGCCCTTCGGCCCCGCGGAACGGCCGCTCGCCCTTCGGGCGGTCAGCGGCATTGCGTTTCGGCAGCGGTTTTCGGGTACGGCGGCTCATGATGGTGACGGCTCCAGAACTAAGCCTTGGGTAGCGCAAATGCCGCGAATCGTCACGGCGAAATGAATACTAATGTGCAGCGGGATCAGCCATGTTGCGCTCGCTTGGGACGGTCAGGAGCGTTTTGGAATGCGAGCGAAATGGGCTTTGGCCGTGGTTGCGGCGGTCGCCGCCACAGGCGTATCGGCGGCCGAAAGCCCGATGCCGGCGGATATCGCCAAAAAACTCGCCGAGCTCGGCCGGGTCATTGACCCGGAGGCCACCGCCAAGCTCTACGCTCCCTTGCAGCCGACCGAGCCTTATTTCGGGGTCCGGATCGAGCGCGACCTGAAATACGGCCCAGCCGCGCGAAACCTGCTCGACATCTTCATGCCGCAGAACGTGACATCCGGCCGGCCGGTGCTGATCTTCGTCCACGGCGGCGCTTTCATCGGCGGCAACAAGCGGCGGACGCCCGAGAGCCCATTCTACGACAACATCATGTTGTGGGCGGTGAAGAACGGCTTCATCGGCGTCAACATGACCTACCGCCTGGCGCCGCAGTTTCCCTGGCCGGCGGGCGCCGAGGATGTCGCATCCGCCGTCGAATGGGTCTCGAAGGAAATTGCCGAGCGTGGCGGCGACCCCCAGCGCATCTATCTGATGGGTCATTCCGCCGGCGCCATGCATGTTGCAAGCTACGTGTCGCATCCGGAATTCTACAAGGTGAAGAACGGCGGTGTGAGGGGCGCGATCATGGTCTCTGCGCTCTATGACCTGACCGCAGCGCCGCTCAACGATCCCGAGAAGGCCTATTTC
The DNA here is from genome assembly GCF_900142985.1 of Bradyrhizobium erythrophlei. Taxonomy (NCBI): domain Bacteria; kingdom Pseudomonadati; phylum Pseudomonadota; class Alphaproteobacteria; order Hyphomicrobiales; family Nitrobacteraceae; genus Bradyrhizobium; species Bradyrhizobium erythrophlei. The sequence goes on along the minus strand of NZ_LT670849.1, from coordinate 6,251,079 downwards.
GGCGGCGACGCATCGCACTACGCGAGCGAGTCCTCACTGCCGGGGCTCCTGAAGACCACCCTCCCGCTGATGGCGGTGAGTTCGGATCTCGATTTGCAAGGTTTCGTGAAGCAGCTCGAGCTTTTCAAGGAAGCAACTTGCAAGCGGCCCTCAGGCTGCGCGCGCACCGTGATGCTGCCGCAGCACAACCATATGTCGGAAGTCTATTCGATCAACACCGCGGATACGCGTCTGACAGATCAGATCCTGGAATTCGTCAAGGCTGGGAAATAGAGCACTAGAACAGCCGCACCTGGATAGAGGTTCCGACCATTTTCGCCAAGCCGGAATCTGTCGCGTTCTGCATCTGCTGCGGGAATTTCGTCTTCAGCACGTTCTCGACTTCCTTGCGCAACGTGCCATTGCTGTCAGCCGACACGACCGCCACCGAGCCCGCGGCAAGATGGCTGGCGTCGCTCAACTCCGTGAAATCGGTATAGACGGCGTTGGCGCTATAGCCCTGCTGGAGCAGATAAGTCTGCATCTGCACGGCGACATCCTTGCGGTCCTCCGTATAGAGCAAAACGACGACCTTGTTGCTGTTCGGGCTTGGTGCCGCTGCCGCGGCCGCAGTCGCGGCGGTGCCGCCAGCCTTTTCGAGCGCGCTCACGCGGCGGCGCAGTTCCTCGATCTGGCCATTGAGCTTGCCGCCCTGCGCACCGAAATCGCTCTTGATCTGCTGCGTCTGGGTCTGCAACTGCTCCTTGACGAAGCTGATTTCCGTATTGCCGTTCTTGATCGTCAAGTTGACGATGGTCGGGGCGACACAGAGCAAAGCCGCGACACCGAGCACGATCGCTGCGCCATTGGGAATGTTGGGATTGTTGTAGATTCCCCGCGCCAGCACGCCGATCAGACAGAGGCCGGCGACAAGCGGCACCACGACAATAGCCGTCATCAACCATAGATTGTCCATGGGATGCCCCCAACTTTAATGGCATACCATAGGACTATCCGAAAAAGATGTCAGCCGTTTCCTCGCTCGCGCCGCAGCTTCGCCCAATAGTCCAGCCGCTTGCGGATTTCGCGTTCGAAGCCGCGTTCGGGCGGATCGTAAAACGTCTGCCGTCCGAGCGCGTCGGGGAAATAATCCTGTCCGGAGAACGCGTCAGGCGCATCGTGGTCGTACGCGTAGCCGTCGCCGTAACCTTCCTGCTTCATCAATTTGGTCGGCGAATTCAGGATGTGCTTTGGCGGCAACAGTGAGCCGCCTTCCTTCGCGGTTCGCATCGCAGCCCCAAACGCTCGGTAGGCGGCATTCGATTTCGGCGCGGTAGCGAGGTAGATCACGGCTTGCGCGATCGCGAGTTCGCCCTCGGGCGATCCGAGAAAATCGAAGGCGTCCTTGGCGGCGTTGCAGATCACAAGCGCCTGCGGATCGGCAAGCCCGATGTCTTCCACCGCCATCCGCACCACCCGCCGCGCCAGGAACAGCGGGTCTTCGCCCGCATCAAGCATGCGCGCGAGATAATAAAGCGCGGCATCGGGATCCGAGCCGCGCACCGATTTATGCAGCGCCGAGATCAGGTTGTAATGGCCGTCGGCCGACTTGTCGTAAATGGGGGCGCGGCGTTGCAGGATCGTTTGCAGTTGCGCCGCATCGAAGATTTCGCCGCCGCGCGCCGAACGCCAGACTTCCTCGGCGAGCGTCAGCGCGGCGCGGCCGTCACCATCAGCCATCCGCACCAGCACGGCACGCGCCTCCGCATCGAGCGGCAGTTTTCGCTCCTCGATCTTCTCGGCATGGACGAACAGCTTTTCGATCGCGTTCGCGTCAAGCGAATGGAACACCAGCACGCGGGCGCGCGACAACAACGCCGCATTGAGCTCGAACGACGGATTTTCGGTGGTGGCGCCGACCATTACGACGGTGCCATCCTCCATGACCGGCAGAAACGAATCCTGCTGCGCGCGATTGAAACGGTGGACCTCGTCGACAAAGAGCAGCGTCCCCGTGCCGGTCTCGCGCCGCGCGCGCGCGGCATCGAACGCCTTTTTCAGATCGGCGACGCCGGAGAACACCGCAGAGATCTGCTCGAAATGCAGTTCGGTTGCGTCCGCCAACAACCGCGCCACGGTGGTCTTGCCGGTGCCGGGCGGGCCCCAGAAAACCAGCGAGCCGAGCGTGCGCGTCTCCAGCATCCGCGTCAGCGCGCCGTCCGGTCCCAGGATGTGATCCTGCCCGACGACCTCGCCGAGCGAGCGCGGCCGCATCCGGTCCGGCAAGGGATGCGGCGCATCCTGCGCGAGCCCCGCCGCGGCGAAGAGGCTTGCGCCTTCCTGTTTGGGTTTTCGGCTCATCCGCCGAGCGTGGCGTTGATCTGCTGGCCGCCGCGCATCATCTGGATCCGCCAGAGCCGCGAGCCGGCGCGCGTGACCTTTTCGAGGTCGCTGGTCCTGGCAATCTTCTGGCTGTTCACGGACACGATGATGTCGCCCTTCTGGAAGCCGACGCCGGCCGCGGTCGAGTCGTCGGCAATGTCGGTGACCACCACGCCCTCGGTATCGGAATCCAGATGCAACTCGTCGGCAACCGCCGGCGAGATGTTGGCAACCTTGGCGCCCTGGAACGGCGAGCGGGTGGTCAGCACGATTTCGTCGCGGCCACCGTCGGGCGCGGTCTCGAGCGGCACCGAGAGTTTGGCGGACCGGCCGCCGCGCTGGATCTCGATCTCGGCCGTGCCACCGAGCGGACGGGTCGCAAAGCGATAGTCGAACGCGTTGGGGTCATCGATCGCCTGCCCTTCGACGCCAACGATCAGATCGGAGAGTTTGAGCCCGGCGCGCGCCGCGGGACTGCCGGAAACCACGTTCGCCACGAGCGCCCCGCTCGGCCGCTTCAGGCCGAGCGTCTCGGCGATTTCCGGCGTCACCGCCTGCAACCGCGCGCCCAACCACGGCCGCTTCACCGCCTTGCCGCCGCTCCGCGCCGAGGCCACCACCACGCGCACCATGTTGGCCGGAATCGCAAAACCGATGCCTTGCGAGCCGCCGGAGCGCGAGAAGATTGCTGTATTGATGCCGGCAAGCTTGCCGGTCATGTCGACCAGCGCGCCGCCCGAATTGCCGGGATTGATCGCCGCATCGGTCTGGATGAAGAACTGATAGTCGGTGATGCCGACCTGCGTGCGCGCCAAGGCCGAAATGATGCCGTGGGTGACGGTCTGCCCGACGCCGAAGGGATTGCCGATCGCGAGCACTACGTCGCCGACCTGCAATTCGTCGGAATTGGCAAAATCCAGCGTCGGGAATTTTTCGTGGACGTCCTTCAGATGCAGCACCGCCAGATCGCTGCGGGAATCCTTCAGGACGATCTCGGCCTCGAACTCGCGCTTGTCGGACAGCGAGACCTTCACCTGATCCGCGCCTTCGATGACGTGGTTGTTGGTCACGACGAGGCCGGACGAATCGACCATGACGCCGGAGCCGAGCGAGCGCTGCATCTGCTCGGGCTGCTGGCCGGGCACGCCGAAGAAACGGCGGAAGATCGGATCATCCAGCAGCGGGTTGTGATTCTGGACGACCTTGGCGGCATAGACATTGACCACCGCCGGCTGCACCCGCTGCACGATCGGCGCGTAAGAGAGCCTCAGCTCCGCCGCCGAGGACGGGACCCGCCGCTCCTGCGCCAGCGCACCGCCAGCGAACAATACGGAGATCAAGAGAGCAGGCAGCAGACGGGGCGAGATCATGCAAAATTCCCAGAAATTCATAAGCAACGATTGGAACGCGACGCCGTCAGGCCGCCGCTTCCGCGATCTTGTGCTCCGGCGCACAAGACAGCCTGCTCTGATGGCTCTCGCCCCAGGCCTTCAGCGTATCGATCACGGGCCGCAAGCTCTCACCGATCTCCGACAGCCGATAATCAACCCGCGGCGGCACTTCGGCATACACCTTGCGAATGATCAGCCCGTCATCCTCGAGCGCACGGAGCTGCTTAGTCAACATCCGCTGGGTAATCCCCGGCATCCGCCGCCGCAACTCACCAAAACGTTGCGTGCCGTTTTGCAGATGAAAGAGGATCACCCCTTTCCATTTGCCGTCGATCAGGTCGAGGGTGGCTTCGACGGCGCACCCCGGCCGGCGACCAAAATTGCGTCGTTTCATGCTGGATTCGTCCATTAGTATCCAAACAGGGACTATATCCCCGAAATTACAGTACTTGCCAAGATCGTGCCAGCGGGACAAGTAGGCGCTAATGAACTTGAGGAGCGCGTGACCATGAAAGCCGTCGGATACAAAAAATCCCTCCCCGTCGACGCAGCAGACGCCCTGATCGATTTCGAGGCGGCAAAGCCCGAGCCCAAGGGCCGCGACATCCGCGTCGCGGTGAAGGCGATTTCCGCCAACCCCGTCGATTACAAGGTCCGCAAGCGCGCCGCCCCGCCGGAGGGCGAATTCAAGATCTTAGGGTACGACGCCGCCGGCGTCGTCGACGCAGTCGGGCCCGAGGTGACGCTGTTCAAGCCTGGCGACGAGGTCTTTTACGCCGGCTCGATCCAGCGCCAGGGCACCAATTCGGAATTTCATCTGGTCGATGAGCGGATCGTCGGGGCCAAGCCGAAGTCCCTCTCCTTTGCCCAGGCCGCTGCCCTGCCGCTGACCTCGCTCACCGCCTGGGAGCTGCTGTTCGATCGTCTCGGCGCAGTTCCGGGCAAAAGCGTCGATCCGCGCACGCTGCTGGTGATCGGCGGCGCCGGTGGCGTCGGCTCGATCATGATCCAGCTCGCGCGCCGGCTGACCGGGCTTACGGTTATCGCGACCGCCTCGCGGCCGGAATCGCAGAAATGGTGCCTCGATCTTGGCGCGCATGCCGTCATCGACCATGCGCTGCCGCTGAAGGAGCAGATCGAGAAGCTGAAATTCCCGCCGCTCGCTTTGGTCGCAAGCCTCACCAATACCGAACAGTACTACAAGCAACTCGCCGACGTCATGGCGCCACAGGGCCGCTACGGCCTGATCGACGATCCCGCCGAATTCAATGTCGCGGCCTTCAAGGGCAAATCGATTTCAGTGCATTGGGAATCGATGTTCACCCGCTCGTCGTTCCAGACGCCGGACATGATCGGCCAGCACAACCTGCTCAACGACGTCGCCGACCTCGTCGACAAGGGCGTGCTGCGGACGACGCTTGGCGAGAGTTTTGGGGTGATCAACGCGGCCAACCTCAAGCGGGCGCACGCGCTCCTGGAGAGCGGCAAGTCGCGCGGCAAGATCGTGATGGAGGGATGGTGAGTTTCAGCACCACTTCCGTCGTCCCCGCGAAAGCGGGGACCCATAACCACAAGCTCTAATAATTTCGAGGGCGGTCAACCAGACTGCCTTATCGATGCATCACGCGGTATGGGTCCCGGCGTGCCCCGTCATCACTGCGGCATTCGCCTTCGCCGAACCTTTTTGATACTCACGCGTCGCGGTGGTCATGCCGCCGCCGGGCATCTCCATCGACATGCCGTCCGGCTTCTTGCCCTGCCGGCCGTCTAGGTCGATCAGCAGCGGCATCAGGCGTTGAAAGGCCTGGTCGGCCCGCGCGGGAGCGGCCGCCCAGAGCACCGGCAGCGCCAGCAGCAATGAAAAGACGATGATGCGCGATTTCGCCATTGGCTTTCCCCGTTTGGTCCAGCATAGCGGTCGATGGCGAACCGGAAAAGACACTGGCCTCGCGAAAAAAGGCGGCGGACCAGCCGGAGGTAACGCGATCTTTCAGGCGATGGTATCGACGATTCCGCCCTCGGCACGGAGCGCCGCGCCGTTGGTAGCGGAGGCCTCTTTTGAGGCGACATAGACCACCATATTGGCGATCTCGTCGGTGCTCGCGAAGCGTTGCAGCAGCGAAGCCGGGCGGTGCTGCTTGACGAACTGGCTAGCTGCTTCCGCTTCCGACTGGCCGTTCTGTTTGGCCAGGTCTTTCACGAAGGTTTCCACGCCCTCGGACATCGTCGGCCCCGGCAGGACCGAGTTGACGGTGACGCCGGTGCCGCGCGTCAGCTTGGCCAGCCCGCGCGAGATGGCGAGCTGCGCGGTCTTGGTGGTGCCGTAGTGGATCATTTCGGTCGGAATGTTCAACCCGGACTCGGACGAGATAAAAACGATGCGGCCCCAGTTGCGCTTGAGCATGCCTTGCAGGTAAGCGCGCGACAGCCGCACACCCGACATCACATTGACCTCGAAGAAGCGGCTCCAGTCCTCGTCTGGAATTTCAAAGAAATCCTTCGGCTCGAAGATACCGGCATTGTTGATGAGGATGTCGACGTCAGGGAGCGCCGCGATCAATTCCTTGCAGCCTGCGGCGCTCGAGACATCGGCGGCGATGTCGCGGACCTTGCCGCCCGGGACGGCTTTGGTCAGCTTCGCCACGGCCTCATCGACCCTCGCCTTGCTGCGCCCGTTGACCACGACGCTCGCGCCCGATGCCGCAAGCCCCTTGGCGACCGCATAGCCGATGCCGGCCGTCGAACCCGTGATCAGCGCCGTCTTTCCGGAAAGATCGATTTTCATGGGGCGTCTCCATCCATCCAAAACGTTTTCGAGCGAAGTGGGTACCGGTTCGCGTGAAGAAAACGCGTCAAAACTAAAAGCTCTACATGAAGATATTGGGCGCAAGGTCCCCAACGGCAATCGGCGCGCGACGACTGGCTGCCAATAAAAACGGCGCCCGAAGGCGCCGTTTTTGAACCGAGTCTGAGCCGGGCGCGTTACGCCGCCTCGGCTTCCTTTTCCTGCACCGGGCCCGAGTCAAGGCCCTTGGCGTCGACGTCGCGATCGACGAACTCGATCACGGCCATCGCGGCGTTGTCGCCGTAGCGGAAGCCGGCCTTGATGATGCGGGTGTAACCGCCGTGGCGGTCCGCATAGCGCTTCGCCAGCACGTCGAACAGCTTCTTGACCTGATCGAGGTCGCGCATTTCGGAAATGGCCTGGCGGCGCATGGAAAGCCCGCCCTTCTTGCCGAGCGTGACGAGCTTCTCGACGATCGGGCGCAATTCCTTGGCCTTTGGCAGCGTGGTGACGATCTGCTCGTGCTTGATCAGCGCGGCCGCCATATTGGCGAACATCGCGCGGCGATGCTCGGCGGTGCGGTTGAGCTTGCGGTGAACCTTGCCGTGACGCATGAAACTAATTCCTTCTCTTCAGTTGTCGCGACGGTTCGTCCGACATGTGCTCAGGTGGGCCGCCTGCGTTCGCCCGTAAAAAAGCGCGGTCGTCAGACCGCGCTCGTCTTGCTCAGTAGTGATCCTCGAAGCGCTTGGCGAGCTCGTCGATATTCTCCGGCGGCCAGCCCGGCACTTCCATGCCGAGGTGCAGACCCATCTGGGCCAACACTTCCTTGATTTCGTTGAGCGACTTGCGGCCGAAGTTCGGCGTGCGGAGCATTTCGGCTTCCGACTTCTGCACGAGATCGCCGATGTAGACGATGTTGTCGTTCTTCAGGCAGTTGGCAGAGCGAACCGACAGTTCAAGCTCGTCCACCTTCTTGAGGAAGGCTGGGTTGAAGGCGAGATCCGGGATGATCTCCTGGGTAACTTCCTTGCGCGGCTCTTCGAAGTTGACGAACACGTTGAGCTGGTCTTGCAGGATGCGCGCGGCATAGGCCACCGCGTCCTCCGGCGAAATCGCGCCGTTGGTCTCGATCGACATGGTGAGCTTGTCGTAGTCGAGAATCTGGCCCTCACGGGTGTTCTCGACCTTGTAGGAGACCTTGCGCACCGGCGAAAACAGGCTGTCGACCGGGATCAGGCCGATCGGCGCGTCTTCGGGGCGGTTGCGCTCGGCAGCGACATAACCCTTGCCCGAAGAGACCGTAAACTCCATGCGGATTTCCGCGCCGTCATCGAGCGTACAGATCTGAAGATCGGGGTTGAGCACGGTGATGTCGCCGACCGTCTGGATGTCGCCGGCGGTCACAGCGCCCGGACCCTGCTTCTTCACGACCATGCGCTTGGGGCCTTCGCCCTGCATCTTGATCGAGATGTCCTTGATGTTGAGCACGATGTCGGTGACGTCTTCACGGACGCCTGCGATCGAGGAGAACTCGTGCAGCACGCCGTCGATATGCACCGACTGCACCGCTGCGCCCTGAAGCGAAGACAACAGGATGCGGCGAAGCGCGTTGCCGAGCGTCTGACCGAAGCCGCGCTCGAGCGGTTCGGCCACCAGGGTCGCAAAGCGGGTCGCATCATGACCCGCAGTCACCTGGAGCTTGTTCGGCCGGATCAGTTCTTGCCAATTTTTCTGGATCGTCACTGTTTTCACCCATGGGCCAGTTGACTGGGGGAGGTCACTGGCGTTGGAGATCTCGCGGAATAGTCCGCGGCTTGCAAACTCTCAAAAACATCGCGGGCGAAAACCGCCCGCGCCTTCAAATCATCAAACCCGCCGGCGCTTGCGCGGACGGCAACCATTGTGCGGGATCGTCGTGACGTCGCGGATCGAGGTCACGGTGAAGCCCGCTGCCTGCAGCGCACGAAGCGCCGATTCACGGCCCGAACCGGGGCCGGCAACTTCAACTTCCAGCGTGCGCATGCCGTGTTCCTGCGCCTTCTTGGAGACGTCTTCTGCGGCGACCTGCGCGGCGTAAGGGGTCGACTTGCGCGAACCCTTGAAACCCATCGTACCCGCCGACGACCAGGCAATGGTGTTGCCCTGCGCATCGGTGATGGTGATGGTGGTGTTGTTGAACGACGAATTCACGTGCGCCACGCCGGAGGCGATGTTCTTGCGCTCACGGCGACGTACGCGGGTGGCATCCTTGCCCATTACTTAAGACCTTTCCTGACGATATCAACGCCGCCGTAACGCCAGCGGCTACACCTCAAGGAGCGAAAGGCGAATAACTATTCGCAGCCCGCTCCCTGCCAATTTGCAAACTTACTTCTTCTTGCCGGCGATCGACTTGGCCGGTCCCTTGCGCGTGCGCGCATTGGTGTGGGTGCGCTGACCACGCACCGGCAGTCCGCGGCGATGACGCAGGCCGCGATAGCAGCCGAGGTCCATCAGACGCTTGATGTTCATGCCGACTTCGCGACGAAGATCACCCTCGACCAGATAGTCGCGGTCGATCACTTCGCGGATTTGCAGCACTTCCTGGTCGGTCAACTGGCTGACACGACGGTCAACGGGAATCTTGACCTTCTCGATGATGTCGGCCGCATTCTTCTGGCCGATGCCATGGATGTATTGAAGCGCGATCAGCACGCGCTTGTTGGTCGGGATATTCACACCGGCAATACGGGCCACGAACTTCTCTCCTGTCGCCGCTGTGCTTCAAAGCAAGACGCGGCCATTTCTCTTTCGAAAGCGCAATCGCGCCATGTCTTCATTGGTGCGTGATCTTTGTCGCGAAAACCGGTTTGCCGCTTTCGCCGATCATGCTCCGTCTCGGGCAGGTGTTCACAAACGCGAACACGACGCCCTCCCCCACCATCATTGGGGCCTGGCATCGTTAAGAACTATCCGACTTGGATGCGGGCTTATTAAAGGATTGAAGCGGGTTTCGTCAACCGCCTCCAAGCCTTAAGCCCGCCGTTTCCCAGCCTTTTTCGCAACCTTTCTGGCAGCCTTGCGCGCGCCCATGACAGCCCGTTTCCGGGCCCCCGAGACCGCCCTGGCGGCAGGTTTTTTGACCGCTTTTTTGGCACCGGCCTTCTTGGGGGCCTTCCTGGCAGCCTTGGGACCCGCTTTGACGGCCTTCCTGGCTCCGCCCGAGGGCTTTTTGGCCGATTTTGACGTTCGCTTCGCCGCCGGCCTGGCCGGCTTTTTGGAAACCTGACGGTCATTTTTGGGTTCCACCGCGCCGATGGCGTGCAGAATGCGGTCGATTTCGTGGGTGACGTGCTCGATGGTCATCATGCCATCAACGGTCAGCAACTTGCGGCGCTCGGAATAGTAGTGAATCAGGGGCTCGGTCAACGCCCGGTAGCTTGCCAGCCGCTTGACCAGAACTTCCGCCGTATCGTCGACCCGTACCTCTTCGCCGCGCGCCCTCATTTCGGCCACCCGGGTCTCGACCCGTTGCAGCAGCGCGCTCTCATTGACTCGCAATTCGATCACAGCGTCGAGCTTGAGCCGCTTTTTCCGGAGCAGATCGTCCAGCGCCTCGGCTTGCGGCACGGTGCGCGGGAAGCCATCGAGGATAAACCCCCTGGCGGCGTCCGGCTGATCCAGCCGGTCGGAAATGATGCCGATGACGATCTCGTCCGGCACGAGCCCGCCGCCCGCCATGATGTCCTTGGCCTTCAGCCCCACCGGCGTCTGGGCGGCAACGGCGGCACGCAGCATCTCGCCCGTGGAAAGCTGAAGGATGCCATAGCGGTGGATCAACCGCTGGGCTTGCGTTCCCTTGCCGGAGCCCGGCGGCCCAAGAAGAATTATTCTCATCGTTTGTTTCGCCCCCCTTGAAGCCCGGCGGATTCCTGAAAGTGAACCGCGCGCCGCACCTCGTCCTTGTTCGAGCCTGATTCTGCCCAAACGTCTTTAGCATCTGTTGCAGGAGAATCCGGCACCCGGCTTGTGGAAACGCAAACCTACGACGACGGATCGTGCTTTCCGGCGTGCATCACGGCACAGCCGCGATTCAAAATCAATCACGCAAGGTCTGCGTCCGTCGCAACGCAGCGCAAAAAAGCGCTTAGCGCCGGCGACCGCGCAGTTTCGACTTTCGGATAAGCCCTTCATATTGATGGGCCAGCAGATATCCCTGGATTTGCGCCACCGTATCCATGGTCACGCTGACTACGATCAGAAGCGACGTTCCGCCGAAGTAGAACGGCACCGAGGCGTAGGAAATCAGGATCTCCGGAATCAGACAGACGATCGCGAGGTAGACCGCACCCAGCACCGTGATGCGCGACAGCACGTAATCGATATATTCGGCGGTGCGCTCGCCCGGACGGATGCCCGGAATGAACCCGCCGTGCTTCTTGAGGTTGTCGGCGGTCTCGGTCGGGTTGAACACGATCGCCGTGTAGAAGAACGCGAAGAACACGATCAGCGCGAGATAAAGAATCAAAAACAGCGGACGGCCGTGGCCGAGCTGGGTCGTGATCCATTGCAGCCACTCGGGTCCATGACCGGCGTTGAAATTGGCGACCGTGGTCGGCAGCAGCAACAGCGAGGAGGCAAAGATCGGCGGAATGACGCCCGACGTATTCAGCTTCAGCGGCAGATGCGAGGACTGGCCTTCGAACATCTTGTTGCCGACCTGGCGCTTCGGATACTGGATCAGGAGCCGCCGCTGCGCGCGCTCCATGAATACGATGAAGGCGATCACGGCGACCGCCATGATGATCACGACCAGAATGAGACCGGTGGACAGCGCGCCCTGACGGCCGAGTTCCAGCATGTTGGCGAGTGCCGACGGAAGCTCCGCGACGATGCCGGACAAAATCACGAGCGAGATGCCGTTGCCGATGCCGCGCGAGGTGATCTGCTCGCCGAGCCACATCAGGAACATGGTGCCGCCGGTCAGCGTAATCGCGGTCGAGAGGCGGAAGAACATGCCGGGGTCGGTGACGACATTGCCGGCGCCTTCAAGGCCGACCGCGATGCCGTAAGACTGGAACGCGGCCAGAATCACGGTGAGATAGCGCGTGTACTGGTTCAGCGTCTTGCGGCCCGCCTCGCCTTCCTTCTTCAGCGCCTCGAGCTGCGGCGAGACCGTGGTCAGGAGCTGGATAATGATCGAGGCCGAAATATACGGCATGATGTTCAGTGCAAAGATCGCCATGCGGTGGATGCCACCGCCGGCGAACATGTTGAACATGCCGAGAATGCCGCCCGCCTGCGACTTGAACACCTGATCCCAGATGTTGGGATCGATGCCGGGCAGCGGAATGTAGGTGCCGAGGCGGTAGACCAGCAGCGCGCCGAGCGTGAACCAGATTCGCTTCTTCAGCTCATCGGCCTTGGCGAAGGCGCCGAAGTTGATGTTGGACGCCAGTTGTTCTGCTGCTGAAACCATCTTTAAGGCTTTCTCCCGCCGCCTTTAGCCCCGCGTCCGCCCCGATCAGGCCGGACGCGCAGCATTATTTGGTGTTCCGCGGCGATAAGTCCATTGCCAGCCCGGCGATTTGGCGACGCCGGCGCGAGCGATGACGCAGATGTTACGCCGCCTCGCCTTCGTCGTTGACCACCGGCGCCAGGATCTTCACCGAACCGCCGGCCTTCTCGACCGCAGCGATCGCCGACTTGGACGCGCCGTGGACTTCGATATTGAGCTTGGCCTTGAGTTCGCCGCGGCCGAGCAGCCGCACGCCGTCCCGGGAACGCCGCAGCACGCCGGCCTTCACCAGCGATTCAGCCGTAACCGTGTCCTTGGCGTCGAGCAGCTTGGCGTCGATCGCCTCCTGAAGCCGATCGAGATTGATCTCGACGAATTCGAGACGGAAGATGTTGTTGAAGCCACGCTTCGGCAGGCGGCGATGCAGCGGCATCTGGCCGCCCTCGAAGCCCTTGATGCGCACGCCCGAACGCGCGGTCTGGCCCTTGCCGCCGCGGCCCGAAGTCTTGCCCTTGCCCGAGCCGATGCCACGGCCGACGCGCATCCGCTTTTTGCGGGAGCCGGCGTTGTCGGCGATATCGCTGAGCTTCATGGTGTGATTCCTTATCTCTTACTTCTCGCCGACGACGCGAACGAGATGCTGAACCTTGGCGATCATGCCGCGAACTTCAGGGGTGTCCTGAAGTTCGGTCACGCGGCCGATCTTGTTGAGATTCAGCCCGACCAGCGTCGCACGCTGCGAATGGTGGCGGCGGATCGGGCTGCCGGTCTGCTCGACCTTGATCGTCTTTGCGGCCTTGGCCATCGTCTAAAACTCCGTAGCGCGCCGATAAGCGCGGATTGTTTAATCAGCAGCCGCTTCGGCGTCGCCGCCGACCCGGCGCGACTGCAAGGTCGAGACCTTGATATTGCGGCGAGCCGCAACCGAGCGCGGCGAATCCTGGTGCTTCAGCGCATCGAAGGTCGCGCGAACCATGTTGTAGGGGTTCGACGAGCCGATCGACTTCGCCACCACGTCCTGGACGCCGAGCGTCTCGAACACGGCGCGCATCGGGCCGCCGGCGATGATGCCGGTACCGGCCGGCGCGGCGCGCAGGTAGACACGGCCCGCGCCGTGGCGGCCGGCAATGTCGTGATGCAGCGTGCGGCCTTCGCGCAGCGCCACGCGCGTCAGGTTGCGCTTGGCGGCGTCGGTTGCTTTCCGGATCGCCTCCGGCACTTCGCGGGCCTTGCCGTGGCCGAACCCGGCCCGGCCCTTCTGGTCGCCGATGACGACCAGCGCCGCAAAGCCGAAGCGCTTGCCGCCCTTGACCACCTTCGCCACACGGTTGATGTGGACGAGCTTGTCGACGAACTCGCTGTCACGCTCCTCGCGATCTTTCCGGTCGCGTCCGCCGCGTTCGCGTTCACCTGCCATGGTGTTTTCCAATCCTTGAGAGGCCTAGCGCCCCTGTCCTCGTGTAAACCTTAGAAGCTCAATCCGCTTTCGCGCGCAGCATCCGCGAGCGCCTTGACGCGGCCGTGATAGAGATAGCCGCTGCGGTCGAACACGACCTCCTTGACGCCGTTCTTCACGGCGCGCTCGGCGAGCAGCTTGCCTACGGCCTTCGCCGCATCAATGTTCGCGCCGGTCTTGCCGCTGTCGCGCATCGCCTTTTCCAGCGACGAGGCCGAAGCCAGCGTCTCGCCCTTCTGGTCGTCGATGACCTGGGCATAGATGTGCTTCGACGAGCGGAACACCGACAGACGCGGACGACCGCCTCCGGAGCGGCGCAACGCCATCCTCACGCGCTGCTTGCGCCGGGCATTCGTAGCTTTCATTCTCGACATGACCGGCTCCGTTACTTCTTCTTGCCTTCCTTGCGGAAGATGAATTCGTCGGCGTACTTCACGCCCTTGCCCTTGTAGGGCTCCGGCGGACGATAGCTGCGGATTTCGGCTGCGACCTGGCCGACGCGCTGGCTGTCATTGCCGGTAATCGTGATCTCGGTCGGCTTGGGCACGGCGATCGTGATGCCTTGCGGGATCGGATAGACCACGTCGTGGCTGTAACCAAGCGCGAGCTGCAGGTTCTTGCCCTGCAACGCGGCGCGATAGCCGACGCCGTTGATCTCGAGCTTCTTCTCAAAACCCTTGGTGACGCCGAGCACGAGATTGGCGACCTGCGCACGCGCCGTGCCATACAGCGCGATGGCGCGGTTGGTCTCGTGGCGCGGCGCCACTTTCACCTGGCCGTTCTCGAACTTTACCTCGACATCGTCGTGCACGATGAAGGAGAGCTCGCCTTTCGGCCCCTTCATCTTCACGGTCTGCCCCTGGACGGTTGCGGTAACGCCCGAGGGGATCGTCACAGGCCTTTTGCCGATACGTGACATCGTTTTCTCCTTAGAACACCGTAAAGAGAATCTCGCCGCCCACGTTCGCCTCGCGCGCTTCGTGGTCAGCCATGATTCCCTTCGGCGTCGACAACACCGAAATGCCGAGCCCGTTGTTGACGCGCGGCAGGTTCTTCACCGAGGCGTAAACGCGACGCCCGGGCTTGGACACCCGCTCGATCTCGCGGATCACGGGCTCGCCGTCGAAATACTTCAGCTCGATCTCGAGCTCGTTGCGTCCAGAGGAATGCTCGACGCTGGCGTAGCCACGGATGTAGCCTTCCGTCTTCAGCACCTCGAGCACGTTGGCGCGCATCTTCGAGCCGGGGCTCGAGACCTTGGACTTCGAACGCATCTGCGCGTTGCGGATGCGGGTGATGAGATCGCTGATCGGATCGTGCGTTGACATGGACCGACCCTCCTTACCAGCTCGACTTCACGAGCCCGGGAACCAGGCCCTTGGAGCCGAGTTCACGCAGCGCGATGCGGGATAGCTTGTTCTTGCGATAGTTCGAGCGCGGACGGCCGGTCAGTTCGCAACGGTTGCGAATCCGGGTCGGCGACGAATTGCGCGGCATCTCGGCGAGCTTCAACGTCGCCGCGAACCGCTCTTCCATCGGCTTGGTCTTGTCGGCGATGATGGCCTTCAGCTTCGCGCGCCGCGGAGCGGCGTTCTTCGACATCCGCTTGCGCCGGTTGTTCTTCTCGATTGAACTCTTCTTTGCCATGCCTGGCTCCTTCTGGTTCCGCGTTTGAGAGGCTGTTTCAGCGTCTCACTGCCGGAACGGGAAATTGAATGCGGTCAACAATGCCCTAGCTTCTTCATCGTTGCTCGCGGTGGTGCACACCGTGATGTCCATGCCCCACGATTCACCCGACTTGTCGAAGTCGATTTCGGGGAAAATGATGTGTTCCTTGATGCCGAGCGAATAGTTGCCGCGGCCGTCGAAGCTCTTCGGGTTGAGACCACGGAAGTCGCGCACGCGGGGCAGCGCCACGGTCACCAGACGATCGACGAATTCGTACATCTTGGCCTTGCGCAGCGTGACCTTGCAGCCGATCGGCTGGTTTTCACGCAGCTTGAAGGTCGAAATCGCGATGCGCGAATAGGTCACAACCGCCTTCTGGCCGGCGATCAACGACAGGTCGGCGGCGGCAAGTTCCGCCTTCTTGCGGTCGTTGACGGCTTCGCCCACGCCCATGTTGAGCACGACCTTGTCCAGACGCGGCACCTGCATCGAGTTGGCGTAGCCGAACTGCTCGGTCATCGCGCCGCGGATGCGCTTGTCATAGTCCGCGCGCAGGCGCGGAGTGTATGCGGTCTCAGCCATCGATCTCTGCTCCCGAGCGCTTGGCGATGCGTACCTTGGTGCCATCCGCCTGAATCTTGAAACCTATGCGGGTCGGCTTGCCGTCCTTGCCGACGATCGCGATGTTGGACAGGTTGATCGGCGCCTCTTTCGAGATGATGCCGCCTTCCTGGTTCTGGGTCTGCTTCTGGTGGCGCTTGACGAGGTTGACGCCGCGCACCAGCGCCTTGTTCTCGTCGGGACGCACCTCGAACACCTCGCCGGTGCGGCCCTTGTCGCGGCCGACCAGCACGACGACCTTGTCGCCTTTCCGGATCTTGGCAGCCATCACAGCACCTCCGGCGCGAGCGAAATGATCTTCATGTGATTCTTGGCGCGCAGCTCGCGCGGCACGGGCCCGAAGATACGGGTGCCGACCGGCTCGGCCTGGTTGTTGATCAGGACGGCGGCGTTGCGGTCGAAGCGGATGACCGAGCCGTCGGGACGGCGGATGTCCTTGCGGACCCGCACCACCACGGCCTTCATCACGTCGCCCTTCTTCACCTTGCCGCGCGGAATCGCTTCCTTGATCGATACGACAATGATGTCGCCCACGGTGGCGTAACGGCGCTTGGAACCTCCGAGCACCTTGATACACATGACACGGCGTGCGCCTGAATTGTCGGCCACGTCGAGGTTGGTCTGCATCTGAATCATTGATGCACCTCGTCCTCTTTCTGCTTGCGCAAAGTCGCGCTTAAAATTTTCCTGACAAGTCGTTGCCCGGCTGGGCCAGGCTTCAACATCTCAGGCCGTTTTCTGATGTTCGCCCCGGACCACGGTCCAGCGCTTCAATTTCGAGATCGGCTTGCTCTCTTCGATCCACACGGTATCGCCCGGCTTGAACTCATTGCCCTCGTCGTGCGCGTGGTAGTTCTTGGAGCGGCGGATCGTCTTCTTGTAGATCGGATGGGTGAAGCGGCGATCGACGCGCACCACAACCGTCTTGGCTTGTTTGTCGCTGACGACCACGCCTTGCAGTTGACGTTTCGGCATTGGCCTATCCCTTACTTCTTCTTGGCGCGCGCTTGCGCGGCGACCGTCTTGATACGGGCGATATCGCGGCGCGCTTCACGCATCCGCGAGGTGTTTTCCAGCTGCCCCGTGGCGCGCTGGAAGCGCAGGTTGAAGCGCTCCTTTTTCAGATTGAGGACGGCGTCGTCCATCTGGTCGGGGCTCATCGCGCGGATATCGGCAGTCTTCATCTCAGCCATGGCGCTGTTCCCTATTCCGCAATGCGCGCGACGAAGCGCGTCTTGATCGGCAGTTTGGCGGCGGCGAGCGAGAGCGCTTCCTTGGCGGTCTGCACCGTCACGCCATCGATTTCGAACAGCACGCGGCCGGGCTTGACGCGAGCGACCCACAATTCAGGCGTACCCTTGCCGGAGCCCATGCGCACTTCGGCCGGCTTCTTCGACACCGGAACGTCCGGGAATACGCGGATCCAGACCCGGCCGGCGCGCTTCATGTGACGGGTTAGCGCGCGGCGGGCGGCCTCGATCTGACGCGCCGTGACGCGCTCGGGCGCCATCGCCTTCAGGCCGTACTGGCCGAACGACAACGTCGCGCCCGAAGTCGCGGTGCCGTGGATGCGGCCCTTATGCGCTTTCCGGAACTTCGTTTTCTTTGGTTGCATCATGGCGTTAAGCCCTCAAACCTTCCGTAACTTCTTAGGCCGCAGCGTTATCGCGACGGGGCGGACGTCCGCTCTCGCCTTCGGCCATCTTCTTGTCCTGGGCCATCGGATCGTGCTCGAGAATCTCGCCCTTGAAGATCCAGACCTTGACGCCGCAGGTGCCGAAGGTCGTGAACGCGGTCGCTACGCCATAATCGATGTCGGCGCGAAGCGTATGCAACGGCACGCGGCCTTCGCGGTACCACTCCATGCGCGCGATTTCGGCGCCGCCCAGACGACCCGAGCAGTTGATGCGGATGCCTTCGGCGCCCAGACGCATCGCCGACTGCACGGCGCGCTTCATGGCGCGGCGGAACGCGACGCGGCGCTCGAGCTGCTGGGCGATCGATTCGGCGACCAGGGTCGCATCGAGTTCGGGCTTGCGGATTTCGACGATGTTGATGACGACGTCGGAATCCGTGATGTCGGCGACTTTCTTGCGCAGCTTGTCGATGTCGGCGCCCTTCTTGCCGATCACCACGCCCGGACGCGCCGAGTGAATGGTGACGCGGCACTTCTTGTGCGGGCGCTCGATCACGATCTTGGCGACAGCCGCCTGCTTGAGCTCCTTGTGCAGGATCTCGCGGATCTTGACGTCCTCGTGCAGCAGCTTGCCGTACTCGTTCTTGCCGGCAAACCAGCGGGAATCCCAAGTCCGGTTGATGCCGAGACGCAGCCCGATCGGATTGATTTTCTGACCCATCGTATTCTCCCGCGCCCTTAAGCGCTCGCCTCGACCTGACGAACCACGATCGTCAGTTGCGAGAACGGTTTGAAAACCCGACCCGAACGGCCACGGCCGCGCGGGGCAAAACGCTTCATCACGATGCCGTTGCCGACATGCGCCTCGGCGACGACGAGATCGTCGACCTCGAGGTCATGGTTGTTTTCGGCGTTGGCGATTGCCGATTCCAGGCACTTCTTGACGTCGACCGCGATCCGCTTGCGCGAGAACTGCAGGTCCGCAAGCGCCGCCGATGCCTTCCTGCCGCGAATCAACTGCGCAACAAGATTGAGCTTCTGCGGGCTGACCCGCAGCATCCTGGCGACCGCCTTGGCCTCGTTATCGGCGAGGCTCCGTTCGCGCTTTGGTTTGCTCATCGCTTAATCCTCAAGCCTTCTTGGCTTTCTTGTCGCCCGAATGGCCGTGGAAGGTCCGCGTCGGCGAGAACTCGCCGAACTTGTGACCGACCATTTCCTCGTTCACCGAGACCGGCACGTGCTTCTGGCCGTTGTAGACGCCGAACACCAGGCCGACGAACTGCGGCAGGATGGTCGAGCGACGGCTCCAGATCTTGATCACGTCATGACGGCCTGACGCACGTGCGGCGTCTGCCTTCTTGAGCAGCGATCCCTCAACAAACGGGCCTTTCCAGACTGAACGAACCATTGTCCGGCGTTCCTTACTTCTTCCGCTTGTGGCGGCTAATGAGAATGAATCGGTTGGTCGACTTGTTCGACCGCGTCTTCTTGCCCTTGGTCGGCTTGCCCCACGGAGTGACCGGGTGGCGGCCGCCCGAGGTGCGGCCTTCGCCGCCGCCGTGCGGGTGATCGATCGGGTTCATCGAAACACCGCGGTTATGCGGTTTGCGGCCAAGCCAGCGATTACGGCCGGCCTTGCCGATCGAGATGTTCATGTGGTCGGGGTTCGACACCGCGCCGATGGTGGCGGTGCAGCGGCCGTGAACCAGGCGCTGTTCGCCGGAGTTCAGGCGAACGATCACGTAGTCCTGGTCGCGGCCGACGACCTGGGCGTAGGTGCCGGCCGAGCGTGCGAGCTGGCCGCCCTTGCCGATCTTCAGTTCGACATTGTGGACGATGGTGCCGACCGGCATGTTGCCGAGCGGCATGACATTGCCCGGTTTCACGTCGACGTAGTTGCCGGCGACGACGGTGTCGCCAACGGCGAGCCGCTGCGGCGCCAGGATGTAGGCCTGGGTGCCGTCGGTATACTTCACCAGCGCAATGAAGGCGGTGCGGTTCGGATCGTATTCCAGCCGCTCGACGGTGGCGGGCATATCGACCTTGGTGCGCTTGAAGTCGACGACGCGGTAGGCCTGCTTGTGGCCGCCGCCGCGGAAGCGCACCGTGATGCGGCCGGTCGCGTTGCGGCCGCCCGAGGAGTGCTTGCCCTCGGTCAGCGTCTTGACCGGCTTGCCCTTGTAGAGGGTCGAACGATCGACCATCACCAGCTGGCGCTGGCCCGGCGTCGTTGGATTGAATGTTTTAAGTGCCATGACTGTGCCGCCTTATAGTCCGGTGGTGACGTCGATGCGGTGGCCCTCTTCAAGGGTCACGACCGCCCGCTTCACATCCGACTGCGAACCGAAACTGCCGCGAAAGGTCTTGGTCTTGCCCTTGCGGACCAGCGTGTTGACGCTCTTGACCTTGACGTCGAACAGCTTTTCGACGGCTTCCTTGATCTGGGGCTTGGTAGCCTTGCTCGCGACCTTGAACACCACCTTGTTGTGCTCGGAGGCCATCGTCGCCTTTTCGGTGACGACGGGAGCGACGATGACGTCGTAGAAGCGCGGATCGATAGTCTTCATTTGAAGCGCGCCTCCAACGCATCGAGCGCCGCCTTGGTCAGCACCAGCTTCTCGCGGCGGAGAATGTCGTAGACGTTGATGCCCTGGATCGGCAGCACGTCGATATTGGGAATGTTGCGCGCGGCGGTCGAGAAGCCGGCATGGAGCTCGGCGCCGTCGATGATCAGCGCGCTGGTCAAGCCGAGGCTGGAGAAGTGTCCAACCAGCGCCTTGGTCTTGGCGGCTTCGAGCGCGGCCTTGTCAATGACGATCAGGCTGCCGTCCTTGGCCTTGGCCGAGAGCGCGTGGCGAAGCGCGAGCGCACGGACCTTCTTGGGCAGATCGGTGGCGTGCGAGCGCACCACGGGACCGAACGCACGGCCACCGCCGCGGAACTGCGGCACGCGGGCCGAGCCGTGACGGGCGCCGCCGGTGCCCTTCTGCTTGTACATCTTCTTGCCGGTGCGCCAGATTTCGGCGCGGCCCTTGGCCTTGTGCGTACCGGCCTGGCGCTTGTTGAGCTGCCACTGCACGCAGCGCTGGATGATGTCCTTGCGCGGCTCGAGACCGAAGATCCCGTCGGAAAGCTGCACCGAACCGGCCGCTTTGCCTTCAAGCGTTGTTACTTTCAGTTCCATCACGCGCCCTCCGCCTGGGCAGTTTCTTGGGCCGGCGCTTCGGCAGCCTGCTCGCCGCCTGCGACCTTGAACTTGCCGGGCTTCGGAGCTTCCTTCGGAAGCGGCTTCTTGACGGCGTCGCGCACCGAGATCCATCCGCCCTTGGAGCCAGGAACGGCGCCCTCGACCAGGATCAGGCCGCGCTCGACATCGGTCTGGACGACGCGAAGGTTGAGCGTGGTGATGCGATCGACGCCCATGTGGCCGGGCATTTTCTTGTTCTTCCAGGTCTTGCCGGGGTCCTGACGGCCACCGGTCGAACCGATCGAACGGTGCGAGACCGACACGCCGTGGGTGGCGCGCAGACCGCCGAAATTCCAGCGCTTCATGCCGCCGGCAAAGCCCTTACCGACCGAGGTGCCGGTAACGTCGACGAACTGGCCGACTACGAAATGATCGGCCTGGATCTCGGCGCCAACCGGGATCAGCGCATCTTCCGACACGCGGAATTCGGCGAGCTTGCGCTTGGGTTCGACCTTGGCGACCGCGAACTGGCCGCGTTCTGCCTTCGGCATGTAGACGGTCTTGCGTTCGCCCGAACCGAGCTGAAGCGCGACATAACCGTTCTTCTCGGTCGTGCGGTGACCGAGCACCTGGCAATTACCGAGCTTGAGCACGGTCACAGGGATATGCTCGCCGGCCTCTGTAAAGACCCGCGTCATCCCGACCTTTTGTGCGATCACTCCGGAGCGCATCGGCGTGCTTCCTGTTCTTTCTGTCCGCCAAACGTTGCGGACGGGCTTAAAGGGTTAGAGCTTGATTTCGACGTCGACGCCGGCCGCCAGATCGAGCTTCATCAGCGCGTCCACGGTCTGCGGTGTCGGATCGACGATGTCGAGAAGGCGCTTGTGCGTGCGCATCTCGAATTGCTCGCGGCTCTTCTTGTCGACATGCGGCGAACGGTTGACGGTGAACTTCTCCAGTCGCGTCGGCAGCGGAATGGGTCCGCGAACCTGGGCGCCGGTCCGTTTTGCCGTATTCACGATCTCACGCGTCGACGTATCGAGGATTCGATGGTCGAACGCCTTGAGGCGGATGCGGATATTCTGGCCGTTCATTGCCGTTATCTTTCTTAGTGAGTGGCGAGTAGCGAACAGCGAATGGATCAACCCACTCGCTACTCGCCATTCCCTATTCGCTTCTTACTCGATGATGCTTGCGACGACGCCGGCGCCGACGGTGCGGCCACCTTCACGGATCGCGAAGCGAAGCTTTTCTTCCATCGCGATCGGCACGATCAGGTGCACTTCCATCGCGATGTTGTCACCCGGCATCACCATTTCGGTGCCTTCGGGCAGGTGCACGACACCGGTCACGTCGGTGGTGCGGAAGTAGAACTGCGGCCGGTAGTTGGTGAAGAACGGGGTGTGACGTCCGCCCTCTTCCTTGGTGAGGATGTAGGCCTCGGCCTTGAACTTGGTGTGCGGCTTGACCGAACCCGGCTTGCACAGCACCTGGCCGCGCTCGACTTCCTCGCGCTTGGTGCCGCGGAGCAGCGCACCGATGTTGTCGCCCGCCTGGCCCTGATCGAGCAGCTTGCGGAACATTTCAACGCCGGTGACGATGGTCTTCTGCGTCGCGCGCAGACCGACGATCTCGATTTCCTCGCCGACCTTGATCACGCCGCGCTCGACACGGCCGGTGACCACGGTGCCACGGCCGGAGATCGAGAACACGTCTTCCACCGGCATCAGGAACGGCTGGTCGATCGGACGCTCCGGCTGCGGAATGTACTCGTCGACATTCTTCATCAGTTCGAGGATCGCGTCGTGGCCGAGCTTCTTGTCCTTGTCTTCGAGGGCGGCGAGAGCCGAACCCTTGATGATCGGGATCTTGTCGCCCGGGAAGTCGTACTTCGAGAGCAATTCGCGAACTTCGAGCTCGACGAGTTCGAGCAGTTCCGGATCGTCGACCATGTCGCACTTGTTGAGGAACACGACCATCGCCGGCACACCGACCTGCTTGGCGAGCAGGATGTGCTCACGGGTCTGCGGCATCGGGCCGTCAGCGGCCGACACGACCAGGATCGCGCCGTCCATCTGCGCCGCGCCGGTGATCATGTTCTTCACATAGTCGGCGTGGCCGGGGCAGTCGACGTGGGCGTAGTGACGGTTCTGCGTTTCGTATTCGACGTGAGCGGTCGAGATCGTGATGCCGCGCGCCTTCTCTTCCGGCGCCTTGTCGATCTGATCGTACGCTGTGAACGTTGCACCGCCGGTTTCGGCCAGGATCTTGGTGATCGCTGCCGTCAGCGACGTCTTGCCATGGTCGACGTGACCGATGGTTCCGATGTTGCAGTGCGGTTTATTACGTTCAAATTTTGCTTTGGCCATTTGACTCTCCGTTCAATCGTTAGCTGCCGCCAACGACAATCAGGCAAACTTCTTTTGGACTTCCGCCGACACGTTTGCCGGCGCTTCCGCGTAGTGGTCGAACTGCATCGTAAAGGTGGCACGTCCCTGGCTCATCGAGCGCAGGTTATTGACGTAGCCGAACATGTTCATGAGCGGCACCATCGCGTTGATGACGTTGGCATTGCCGCGCATGTCTTGACCCTGGATCTGGCCGCGCCGGGAATTCAGGTCGCCGATGACCGAGCCGGTGTAGTCTTCCGGCGTCACCACTTCGACCTTCATGATCGGCTCGAGCAGCACCGACTTGCCGCGCTGCAGCGCTTCGCGGAAGCAGGCGCGGGTCGCGATTTCGAACGCGAGCGCCGACGAGTCGACGTCGTGATACTTGCCGTCGATCAGCTGAACCTTGATATCCACGATCGGGAAGCCCGCGACCACACCGGACGAAAGCACGCTCTCCAGGCCCTTTTCGACGCCGGGGATATATTCCTTCGGCACCGCGCCGCCAACGACCTTGGACTCGAATTCGTAGCCCTTGCCAGGCTCGTTCGGCTCCACGATGATCGTGACCGCGGCAAACTGGCCGGTACCGCCGGTCTGCTTCTTGTGGGTGTAGCTGTGCTCGACCCGCTGGGTGACACGCTCGCGGAACGCCACCTGCGGCGCGCCGATGTTGGCGTCGACCTTGTAGGTGCGCTTGAGGATGTCGACCTTGATGTCGAGATGAAGTTCGCCCATGCCCTTGAGGATGGTCTGGCCGGACTCCTGATCGGTCGACACGCGGAACGACGGATCTTCCGCCGCAAGTTTCGCCAGTGCGATGCCGAGCTTTTCCTGGTCGGCCTTCGACTTCGGCTCGATCGCGATCTCGATGACCGGCTCCGGAAATTCCATCTTTTCCAGGATCACAGGCCTGGACGGATCGCACAGCGTGTCACCGGTGCGCGCTTCCTTGAGGCCCGCCAGCGCGACGATATCGCCGGCATAGGCTTCCTTGATGTCTTCGCGGTTGTTGGCATGCATCAGCAACATGCGGCCGATACGTTCCTTGCGGTCACGCGTCGAATTGATGACGCCGGTACCCGAGATGAGCGTGCCGGAATAGATGCGGCAGAAGGTGATGGTGCCGACGAAGGGGTCGTCCATGATCTTGAACGCGAGCAGCGCGAGCGGCTCCTTGTCGTCCGCCTTGCGAATGATTTCGTTGCCATCCTCGTCGGTGCCCTTGATCGCGGGCACGTCGATCGGCGACGGCAGATAGTCGACGACCGCGTCGAGCAGCGGCTGCACGCCCTTGTTCTTGAAGGCCGAGCCGCACAGCACGGGATAGAAGGCGCCGGTCAACACCGCTTTACGAATCAGCCGCTTCAGCGTCGCCTCATCCGGCTCCTTGCCGTCGAGGAATGCTGCGAGAGCGTCGTCGTCGAGCTCGACGGCGGCTTCTACCATCTTCTCGCGGTATTCCTTGGCCTGATCGACGAGATCTTCCGGGATGTCGACATAGTCGAACTTCGCGCCGAGCGATTCGTCGTTCCAGATGATGCCCTTCATCTTCACGAGGTCGACGAGACCCTTGAAGTTGTTCTCGGCGCCAATCGGCAACTGGATCGCGATCGGCTTGGCGCCGAGGCGGTCGACGATGTCGGAAAGGCACTTGAAGAAGTCGGCGCCGGTCTTGTCCATCTTGTTGGCGAAGACGATGCGCGGAACCTTGTACTTGTCGCCCTGACGCCAGACGGTCTCGGTCTGGGGTTCGACGCCCTGGTTGGAATCGAGCACGCAAACCGCGCCGTCGAGCACGCGCAGCGAACGCTCGACTTCAATGGTGAAGTCCACGTGGCCGGGGGTGTCGATGATGTTCAGGCGCTTGCCGTTCCAGAACGCGGTGGTCGCAGCCGACGTGATGGTGATGCCACGCTCCTGCTCCTGCTCCATCCAGTCCATCGTCGCGGCACCTTCGTGCACTTCGCCGATCTTGTGGCTCTTGCCGGTGTAATAGAGGATGCGTTCGGTGGTCGTGGTTTTGCCGGCGTCGATATGCGCCATGATACCGAAGTTGCGGTAGTCCTCGATGGCATGTTGGCGGGGCATGGGTTGTTCCTTTGGGGTCCTGACGTTTCGCCGTTACCAGCGGTAGTGCGAGAAGGCGCGGTTGGCTTCCGCCATCCGGTGCACGTCTTCACGCTTCTTGACGGCGTTCCCCCGATTGTTCGATGCATCGAGCAGCTCGGCCGACAGCCGCTCCGTCATCGTCTTTTCATTGCGCTCACGCGCGGCCGAGATCAGCCAGCGAATTCCCAACGCCTGGCGGCGGACCGAACGAACTTCGACCGGCACCTGATAGGTGGCGCCGCCGACGCGCCGCGAGCGGACCTCGATGGTCGGCATCACGTTTTCCAGCGCCTGCTCGAACACCGTGAGCGGGCTCTGCTTGGTCTTGGCCTCGATCATGCCGAGCGCACCGTAGACGATGCCTTCGGCGACCGATTTCTTCCCGGCGTACATCACCGAGTTCATGAATTTCGTAATGATGATGTTTCCGAACTTGGGATCCGGAAGCACTTCACGTTTTTCAGCGGAATGGCGGCGCGACATCTAATCTGTTCCCGATTACTTCGGACGCTTTGCGCCGTACTTCGAACGGCGCTGCTTACGGTTCTTGACGCCCTGCGTATCGAGGACGCCGCGGAGAATGTGGTAGCGCACGCCGGGCAAGTCCTTGACGCGGCCGCCGCGGATCATGACCACGGAGTGTTCCTGAAGGTTATGGCCTTCGCCCGGGATGTAGCCGATGACCTCGAAGCCGTTGGTCAGGCGCACCTTGGCGACCTTGCGCAGCGCCGAGTTCGGCTTCTTCGGCGTCGTGGTGTAGACGCGCGTGCAGACGCCCCGCTTCTGCGGCGACTGCTGCAACGCGGGCACCTTTTTGCGCGACTTCTGGACGACGCGCGGACTTGCGATCAGTTGGTTGATCG
Organism: Bradyrhizobium erythrophlei; assembly: GCF_900142985.1. Taxonomy (NCBI): domain Bacteria; kingdom Pseudomonadati; phylum Pseudomonadota; class Alphaproteobacteria; order Hyphomicrobiales; family Nitrobacteraceae; genus Bradyrhizobium; species Bradyrhizobium erythrophlei. The sequence continues at coordinate 6,225,109 of NZ_LT670849.1, read as the reverse complement.
TCGGCATGTAGCCTTCACCCTTCAGTTCGCACGAAACCGAGAACGGTTTCGAGAAATTCGTTCGGGACTTGCAGAAGTCCCACCCTGCACCTTGCGCAGAAAACATCCGCGCAAAGCGAAATCGCGCCAACCGCTCATCCCTGAGCAGAAAGCGCTTCGACACCACAGAGGACCGCAAGCTACGCTTCGATTCGGAAGTCAGCCGAACAAGCTTCGCCTGAGGTCATGTACCCGATCAATTCCGCAGGGATGTGCCCGCGAAAATTGAGGTCGATACGGCATTGCCTAGCTATATTCGACAGCGTTTGAGCGACATTCGTCGAGGTTGGTGCCCGTCCCGAACCCTTTAAAACAAGAGGGCCGAGGGGGTGGTCCGTTCCGACGCAAGCGAAGCTCACCGCCTGTCGTTGAGTGCGCGGGTTCTATCGGTGCGAGACGGCCAAGTCAAGGCGAAACGTCAGGTGAGATGTGCTGAAGAAGCGCTTCTGCCATAGACGGAAATCGCGCGCCGGCCCCCTCGTCGCTGACACTGCTGGAAGCACCTCGCCAGCCGCGGAGGGCGCCGCCGAGTGATTTTTACCCGGATATTAAATGGCAAATCAGCATCTAAAGATTGTGCTGTAGCTCAACCACAATCCTAGCAGCCTGGGCGGGTCAGTCGTCGTCCTCCTCGTCGTCGTCATCCGCGGCCTGATGCTGCTTGAGGCTCTGGTCGTCCCAGAGTTGACGGTACATCCCGCCTTTCGCCGACAGCTCGTTGTGGGTGCCTCGCTCGATCGCCTTGCCGCCGGAAATCACGATGATTTCGTCCATATCGACCACCGAGGTCAGCCGATGGGTCGAAAACAGCATGGTCCGCCCCCGGGCGAGCTTCATCAGGGTCTTGTTGATGGCCGCTTCCGTGGTCTGGTCGAGCGCCGACGTCGCCTCGTCCAGAAGCAGGATCGAGGGGTCGCGCACGATCGCCCGCGCGATCGCAACGCGCTGGCGCTGGCCGCCCGATAGCGTATCGCCACGCTCGCCAACCTGTGTGTCGTATTTCTGCGGCAGGCTCATGATGTAACGGTGGATCTCGGCCTTGCGCGCCGCCTCCTCCACTTCCTTGTCGGTGGCCCCTTCCTTGCCGAGCCGGATGTTCTCGCGGATCGACATGTTGAAGAGCATGTTCTCCTGGAACACCACCGCCATACTCTGGCGCAAGGACTCGCGCGTCACTTTGCGGATATCGACGCCATCGATCGTGACCCGTCCCTCGTCCGGCACGTATAGCCGCAGGATCAGGTTGAGCAGCGTGCTCTTGCCCGAGCCGCTCGGCCCGACAATAGCGATGGTCTTGCCGACATCGAGCTTGAGGCTAAGCCCATCGAGAACTGGTGTCTCGCTGCCGTCATACTGAAAGGTCACGCGCTCGAACGAGATGTCGTGGCTGATGCGCGGCAAGTCGGGCGCGCCGGGACGATCGGCGCCGCGGGTCGGCTCGTCCAGCAATTCCTGGATATGCCGCACGGCGGCGGCCGACGAGATCGACACTGGAATGAAGTGCATGACGTGGGCAATGTTGTAGGACACCTCCCAGAATGCACTCTCGAAGGTGACGAACGTTCCCACGGTGATCTGGCCCTTGGTGGCGAGATAGGCGCCAATCGCGAGCACCACGAGGTGCAGCAGCAGGACCGAGACCGTCACGGTGCGCTCGACCATGGTCGACAGAAACGCGGCAGACGCAATTTTCCGCCGCGCCTCGTCGTTGCGTAGCGTGAACCAGCCGAGCGTCTTGCGCTGGAGCATGAAGGCCTTGACCACCGCTTGTGTCGCGATGTTTTCCTGCACCATGCCGAGCAGCGAGGCTTCGTTGAGTTTCTGCTCGTAATTGGCCTGCACCGCTTTCGGCGTGATGATACGCGGGCCGATCAGCGTGATCGGAAACACCAGAAGCGAGATCGCAGCCAACTGCCAGTTCAGGAACAGCATCAGGATGATGCCCGCGATCAATTCCAGGAACGGCAGTGCGGCGTAGCTGGAAAAACCTTTGACCGATCCCTCAAAGGCGGCCATGTCGACCGAAAACCGCGACAGGATCTCGCCGCGCTTGGTACGCTGGAAAAACGCCACCGGCAGATTCTGAAGGTGGTCGAACAGCCGCGTCCGCACGTCGGAGAGCACCGCGGCTCCAAGCCGGGCGTCCCATCGCTCGTACCAGATCGCGACGATCGAGGTGATGATGCCGGCCACCGCCAGCACCGAAAGAATCCGGATCAGCGCTTCGAAGTCTTCCTCGCCGAGCGCGTCGTCGATCAGGAATTTCAGGCTCAGCGGCATGATCACGTTGAACAGCGTCTCGACCAGAACGCCGAGACCGACAAACGCAATCAGCTTCTTGTAATTGCCAAGGTAGGGTTTGACGAAAGCGTAGATCGTCGCCAGCGCGCCGGCCGCTTCACGGGCGGTATAGACGGCGAGTTCCTCGTCGTCATCGTCATCGAGCTCAAGCTCGCTTTCCTCGTCGTCCTCTTCCTCATCGTCCGGCGGCAGCTTTGCGTCGAGGCTGGCGGCCAGTTTCTTCTCGGCCGCCAAGGGATCGGCAGCATCCGCGGACGCTGCGACAGGATCACCCGGAGAGGAAGGCCTGGAAACCATGAAACCAACCGAAGCTGCACGGCCAGGCATGACCGCAAAGGAAGAGGAGAACGTGACCCCTCCATCCTATGCGATCAGATTGCGTTCAGCAAAAATTTTGGTGCAAGTAACCTTACCGTCGGCGTCCACTTTCCGCTTGCGGTGCAAACACTGCGGCTCCGCTGCAATTAGTCGTCCTCTTCGATCTTGTCGAAGAACGAATAACGCAAGGATTCGGAATCGGCGTACCACTCGCCGGGCCCCTTGTTGGCGGCAAGCGTCGCCGCCCACAGCGCATCGGTGCAGTCGCGGCGATGCATCGAAAGATCGAAACCGTTGCTGAAGAACAACTCCGACCACTCCCACCACGTGCCGAGCTTCTTCACACCCCGCAACAGATCATAACGATCGATCAGGGCAGCCGGCATGTCCGAGGTCACCGAGCCGAAAATCACACCGGTTTTGGCAACGCGGTTGAGTTCGCGGATGGCTTTCACCACGCGGTTTTCGGCAACGTGACAAAGGCTGGTCTCGAACACGAAATCGAACTCACCGGGCTTGAACGGCAGATCGGTGATCGATCCGAGCTGGTTGAACTTTTTCAGCTCCTTCGGCGTCTTGGTGTGAATGGCGCGGTTGTTCTCGACGCCCCAGGCGTCGATGCCGCGCGCCCGCAGCGCGCCGACGAGCTCGCCGCTGGCCGATCCTGCAATCAGGAGCTTGTAACCCTTGGCCCTGTTCCAGACGATCTTGATCAGGTCGCTCAGATAGGCCGGATCGGTAAAGCGGCTCCAGACCTCGCGATACGGCCCAAGCCCGCGATAGTTCTCGAAGTAGCCGCGATCGATCTTGTCGGACGGCGGATGGCCGTTTGTACCGCGCTCGCGGCGCAACCGCATCATTTCGGTCAGGATGATGTCGGTCGCAGCGTCCGAGGAATCGAGCAGGCCGTTCAGCGTCGAATCGAACAGGTAATCGCCGACCACCACCAGGCCGGGATGCTGCTTGGGGTCCGGCCGATGGTTGGTCATGACGTCGCGCGCCGGAAGACCGCCCGGAAGCGCGTTGACCGACGACAGCCAGCGATGCGTCTTGCCCTCGACGAAATGCGCACGCGCGTCGCCAAGCGAAGCCGGCAGCGACTTCAGCGCGGCATCGATCAGCGCCTGATCGTCCAGGTTGGCGAAAGCAAGCGCATCTGAACCGGCGATCAGCCAGTTGAGGACGCCGTGACGGCCGACATTGTGGCGCGCGCCTTCGTTGTAGACGCAGCAGCCGCCAAAGGCCTCCGACATGAACCATGCACCCGGGATCTTGTCGCCCCAGAACGGCTCGTCGAACAGGATCGAGACGCGCAGGTAATGCGCCGGGCGGTCAAAATATGAGACGTGCTTGACCATCGATTGGCGCAACGCCTCGCCATCCCAGCCCATGGTGGCGAGCCAGGAATGCGGCAGGCACATCAGCACGAGATCGAAATCCCGGCTCTCCGGTCCTTTGCCGTTCATCATCTTGAGGCGGTAGCGGCCGCCGTCGGTCTTGCCGACCTTGAGGACGCGATGATTGAGTTGGATGTCGGCATCGACTTCTGACTGCAGGCATTCGATCAACTGGTCGTTGCCGTTCTGGATCGAATAGAGGCCGATATAGCCATCGATATCCATCACGTAGTTCTTCAGCGCGTTGAGGCCGTTGGTGTTGTGGTTCTCGGTCGCGATGTCCGAGCGCGCCATCGTCTTGAAGAAGCGCCTGGCAGTGGGATCGTCGACCTCGCGGTCGAGCAGCTCTTCGGCGGTGATGTAGGCCCAGGGATGCTCGTTGTCGTGGGCGCCGATGCCTTCGTAATACTCGTTCGGCGACACCATCTTGGCGCAACGCTTGCGGAACGCCTCGATCGCGTCCGCGGTCTTGGCCCCGTATTTGCGGCGCATGCCTGCGACGTCGTGAAGCAGCTCACCGTCGAGTTGCACCTGCTCGGCATCCATCGGGATCGTTTGCAGGCCGAAATGCTGGATCAGTTCGCGCAGCGGATCGGGGCCCGTCATCGAGTAGTCGTAGATTTCGGCTACGCCTGCTTCATAGATCGCAGGCGCGGAATCGAACCGGCCGGTGAGGACCTTGCCTCCCAGTCGATCGGACGCCTCGAAGATCGTGACGCGGCAAAGGTCCCCCAGCTTCTTCTTCAGGTACCACGCGCTCATCAGGCCGCCAGGCCCACCGCCTACAATTGCTAGATCCAACATATGTTTCCGGTAGTTTCCGGCCCCCGCCGTCGTCGGCTGCCCTCCCCAGGCGCCGAACTAAGTTACTTGAGATCAAGCGCTTTTTTCCCTGAAGGAAAGATGAACGAACCCTCTTAAGTGAAGCAGAATAGCCAGAAAATAGCAAAAAGACCGGCTTTCGCCGGTCTTTCCGTAGTCTTGCGGGGTACTGAGCGGCCTATTCGGCCGGCGGCAATGCCAGGGGCTCGACTTCCGGCGCCGCCGGCACAATCGCAGCCTGCTTTTCGCGCTCGTCGAGGATCAGCTTGTCTCGCTTCATCGCGACTTCGCGGATCTTGGCCATCGAGGCGCCCGTGCCGGCCGGGATCAGGCGGCCGACAATGACGTTCTCCTTGAGGCCTTCCAGCGGGTCCACCTTGCCGTTGACGGCGGCTTCGGTGAGCACGCGGGTGGTCTCCTGGAACGAGGCGGCCGAGAAGAACGAGCGGGTCTGCAAGCTCGCCTTGGTGATGCCGAGCAGAACCGGCGTTCCCGTGGCGGGCTTCTTGCCCTCTTCCTTCGCCTTGGCGTTGAGCTGGTCGAACTCGATCTTGTCGATCTGCTCGCCCGAGATCATGTCGGTGTCACCCTGATCGGTGATTTCCACCTTCTGCAACATCTGACGAACAATCACTTCGATGTGCTTGTCGTTGATGAGCACGCCCTGCAGCCGGTAGACCTCCTGGATTTCGTTGACCAGATAGGCCGCGAGTTCCTCGATGCCCTTGATCGCCAGGATGTCGTGCGGAGCCGGATTGCCCTCGACGATGAAATCGCCCTTTTCGACGATGTCGCCGTCCTGCAAGTGGATGTGCTTGCCCTTCGGGATCAGGTACTCGCGCGGCTCCTCGGTCTTGTCCAACGGCTCGATCGAGAGACGGCGCTTGTTCTTGTAGTCCCGACCGAAGCGGATCGTGCCGGCGATCTCGGCGATGATCGCCGCGTCCTTCGGCTTGCGCGCTTCGAACAGTTCGGCCACGCGCGGCAGACCGCCCGTGATGTCGCGGGTCTTGGCGCTTTCGGTCGAGATACGGGCGAGGATGTCGCCCGGCTTGACCTTGGAGCCGGTGTCCACCGACAGAATGGCGTCGACGGACAGCATGTAGCGGGCGTCGCCGCCACGCGCGAGCTTGAGGACCTTGCCGTCCTTGCCCTTGATGACGATCGCAGGCCGCAGGTCGGCCCCGCCTCGCGTCGTGCGCCAGTCGATGACGACGCGCTTGGCGATACCGGTCGACTCGTCGAGCGTCTCCGAGATCGACTGGCCTTCGACCAGATCCTCGAACCCGATCGTGCCTTCGACTTCGGTCAGCACCGGGCGGGTATAAGGATCCCACTCGGCAATGCGCTGGCCGCGCTTGACCGTGTCGCCCTCGTCGACGTGCATGCGCGCGCCGTACTGGATACGGTGGGTGGCACGCTCGGTGCCGTCGGCGTCCGAGATCGCAACGACCATGTTGCGGACCATCGCGACCGGGTAGCCTTCGCTGTTCCGGGCGATCGCCTTGTTCTTGATCGTCACCTTGCCGTCGAAGTTCGATTCAACGAACGACTGTTCGTTGATCTGTGCCGCACCGCCGATGTGGAAGGTACGCATCGTGAGCTGGGTGCCCGGCTCGCCGATCGACTGCGCCGCAATGACGCCGACCGCTTCGCCATGGTTGACCGGCGTGCCGCGGGCCAGATCGCGGCCGTAGCACTTGGCGCAAATACCGTTGACGAGTTCGCAGGTCAGGGCCGAGCGGATCTTCACCTCCTGGATGCCAGCCTGATGGATGGCTTCCACGTGGCTTTCTTCCATCAGCGTGCCACGCTTCACGACTACCTTGCTTGACGTCGGGTCGCGCAGGTCCTCGCCCGCGGTGCGGCCGAGGATGCGGGAGCCGAGCGAGGCCACCACGGTGCCGGCATCGACGATGGCGCGCATCTTGATGCCGAGCTTGGTGCCGCAGTCATCGGAATTGATGATGCAGTCCTGCGCGACGTCGACCAGACGGCGGGTCAGGTAACCGGAGTTGGCGGTCTTCAACGCGGTGTCCGCGAGGCCCTTGCGGGCGCCGTGGGTCGAGTTGAAGTATTCGAGCACCGACAGGCCTTCCTTGAAGTTGGAAATGATCGGCGTCTCGATGATCTCGCCCGAGGGCTTCGCCATCAGGCCGCGCATACCGGCGAGCTGACGCATCTGCGCGGGCGAACCACGCGCACCGGAGTGGGCCATCATGTAGATCGAGTTGATGTCGGCTTCCACGCCCTTGGCGTTCTTCTTGGTCGCGGAAATTTCCTTCATCATCTCCTTGGCGATTTCCTCGGTCGCCTTCGACCAGGCGTCGACGACCTTGTTGTACTTCTCGCCATGGGTGATCAGACCGTCGTTGTACTGCTGCTCGAAATCCTTCGCCAGCGTACGCGTGGTCTCCACGATCTTCCACTTGCCGTGCGGCACCACCATGTCGTCCTTGCCGAAGGAAATGCCGGCCTTGAACGCATTGTAGAAGCCGAGCGCCATGATGCGGTCGCAGAAGATCACCGTCTCCTTCTGGCCGCAGTGGCGGTAGACCTGATCGATCACGCCGGAGATTTCGCGCTTGGTCATCAGCTTGTTGATGATGTCGTACGAAATCTTCGTCGACTTCGGCAGCACGTTGCCGAGCATGACGCGGCCGGCGGTGGTCTCGATCCAGCGCTTGACCTGCTTGCCTTCCTCGTCGAGGCCCTCCCAGCGATACTTGATCTTGGTATGCAGGTGGATGACCTTCGAGTGCAGCGCATGCTCGATCTCGGCCATTTCGCCGTAGAGCTTGCCCTCGCCGGGCAGCCCTTCGCGCATGATCGAGAGATAATAGAGGCCGAGCACGATGTCCTGCGACGGCACGATGATCGGCTGACCATTCGCGGGATGCAGGATGTTGTTGGTCGACATCATCAGCACGCGCGCTTCGAGCTGCGCTTCCAGCGACAGCGGAACGTGCACGGCCATCTGGTCGCCGTCGAAGTCGGCGTTGAACGCCGCGCAGACCAGCGGATGCAGCTGGATCGCCTTGCCTTCGATCAGGACCGGTTCGAACGCCTGAATGCCGAGACGATGCAGCGTCGGCGCGCGGTTGAGCAGCACCGGATGCTCGCGGATGACCTCGTCGAGGATATCCCAGACCTCCGGACGCTCCTTCTCGACCAGCTTCTTGGCCTGCTTCACCGTGGTCGACAGGCCCTTGGCGTCGAGCCGCGAATAGATGAACGGCTTGAACAGTTCGAGCGCCATCTTCTTCGGCAGGCCGCACTGGTGCAGGCGCAGCTCGGGACCGACCACGATCACCGAACGGCCGGAATAGTCGACGCGCTTGCCGAGCAGGTTCTGGCGGAAACGGCCCTGCTTGCCCTTGAGCATGTCGGCGAGCGACTTCAACGGACGCTTGTTGGCGCCGGTGATGACGCGGCCGCGGCGGCCGTTGTCGAACAGGGCGTCGACCGCTTCCTGCAACATGCGCTTTTCGTTGCGGATGATGATGTCAGGCGCGCGCAGCTCCATCAGCCGCTTCAAGCGGTTGTTGCGGTTGATGACGCGGCGATAGAGGTCGTTGAGGTCCGAGGTCGCAAAGCGGCCGCCGTCGAGCGGCACCAGCGGCCGCAGGTCCGGCGGAATCACCGGCACCACGGTCAGGATCATCCACTCCGGCTTGTTGCCGGAATAGCGGAAGGCCTCGACGATCTTCAGCCGCTTGGCGAGCTTCTTGTGCTTGATGTCGGAGTCGGTCTCCTGCATCTCGGCGCGCAAGGTGGTCTCGAGCTTCTCGAGGTCGAGCCCCTTCAGCAGCTCGCGGATCGCCTCCGCGCCGATCATGGCGGTGAAGGAATCCTGGCCGAACTCGTCCTGCGCCTTCAGGTATTCGTCTTCCGACAACAGCTGGCGGTCCTTGAGCGAGGTCAGGCCCGGCTCAAGCACGACGTAGTATTCGAAGTACAGAATCCGCTCGAGATCCTTCAGCGTCATGTCGAGCAGAAGGCCGATGCGGGACGGCAGCGACTTCAAAAACCAGATGTGGGCAACGGGCGCCGCGAGCTCGATATGGCCCATGCGCTCGCGCCGGACGCGCGACAGCGTGACCTCGACCGAGCACTTTTCGCAGATGATGCCCTTGTACTTCATCCGCTTGTACTTGCCGCACAGACACTCGTAGTCCTTGATCGGCCCGAAGATGCGGGCGCAGAACAGGCCGTCGCGCTCCGGCTTGAAGGTACGGTAGTTGATGGTCTCCGGCTTCTTGATTTCGCCATAGGACCACGACAGAATCTTTTCCGGCGACGCGATCGAGATCCGGATCTGGTCAAAGACCTGAGCCGGCGTCGTCGGGTTGAACAGATTCATAATTTCCTGGTTCATCGTCTTCTCCTCGCGTGCCGATCGTCACCGGCAGCAAATTCGAAATTCCTGATTCAGCCACACGCGCCCTACCGAAAGCGCGGACTGCGAATACCCGGCGCGATGACGCGCCGGGTACGATAGCTTTGCTTACTCGGCCGCCTCCGACGTCGGCGCCGGCCCAACCTTCGAGTTGTGCAGGTCGACGTTGAGACCGAGCGAACGCATTTCCTTGACCAGCACGTTGAAGGATTCGGGGATACCCGCCTCGAACGTGTCGTCGCCGCGAACGATCGCCTCGTACACCTTGGTGCGGCCGGCGACGTCGTCCGACTTCACCGTCAGCATTTCCTGCAAGGTGTAGGCGGCGCCGTAAGCCTCGAGTGCCCAGACTTCCATTTCGCCGAAGCGCTGGCCGCCGAACTGCGCCTTGCCGCCCAGCGGCTGCTGGGTGACGAGCGAGTACGGACCGATCGATCGCGCGTGGATCTTGTCGTCCACGAGGTGGTGCAGCTTGAGCATATAGATGTAGCCCACCGTCACCTTGCGGTCGAAGGGATCGCCGGTGCGTCCGTCATAGACCGTCGACTGGCCCGACGCGTCGAGGCCTGCCATCTTCAGCATCTCCTCGATGTCGGCTTCCTTGGCGCCGTCGAACACCGGCGTCGCGATCGGCACGCCGTGGCTGAGATTACGGCCGAGTTCGAGCAATTCGCCGTCGTTGAGCGTCTTGATCGTCTCTTCATCGCCGTAGATCTTCTTCAAGGTCTCCTTCAGCGGCTTGGTGTCCTGCTTGGCGAGGTAAGCATCGACCGTCTGGCCGATGCGCTTGCCGAGACCGGCGCACGCCCAGCCGAGATGGGTTTCGAGAATCTGCCCGACGTTCATGCGCGAAGGCACGCCGAGCGGATTGAGCACGATGTCGGCGTGGGTACCGTCCTCGAGGAACGGCATGTCTTCGATCGGCACGATCTTGGACACCACACCCTTGTTGCCGTGACGGCCGGCCATCTTGTCGCCGGGCTGGATCTTGCGCTTCACCGCGACGAAGACCTTGACCATCTTCATCACGCCGGGCGGCAACTCGTCGCCACGCTGCAACTTCTCGACCTTGTCGAGGAAGCGCTGTTCAAGCCCTTTCTTCGACTCGTCGTATTGCTTCCGCATGGCCTCGATTTCGGCCATCAGCTTGTCGTTGGGCGACGCAAACATCCACCACTGCGAACGCGGATGCTCTTCGAGCACGGCACGCGTGATCTTGGTGTCCTTCTTGAAGCCCTTCGGACCGGCGATGCCCTGGCGGTTTTCCAGGAGCTCGGCCAGACGGCTGTAGACGTTGCGGTCGAGGATCGCCTGTTCGTCGTCGCGGTCCTTGGCCAGACGCTCGATCTCTTCCCGTTCGATCGCCAGCGCACGCTCGTCCTTGTCGACGCCGTGGCGGTTGAAGACGCGGACTTCCACGATCGTGCCCTGCACGCCTGGAGGCACGCGCAGCGAGGTGTCGCGGACGTCGGAGGCTTTTTCACCGAAGATGGCGCGCAGAAGCTTTTCTTCCGGCGTCATCGGGCTTTCGCCCTTCGGCGTGATCTTGCCGACCAGGATGTCGCCGGCACGGACTTCGGCGCCGATGTAGACGATGCCGGCTTCGTCGAGGTTCTTCAGTGCTTCTTCCGAAACGTTCGGAATGTCGCGGGTGATTTCCTCAGGGCCCAGCTTGGTGTCGCGGGCCATCACCTCGAACTCCTCGATGTGGATCGAGGTGAAGACGTCGTCCTTCACGATCCGCTCGGAGAGCAGGATCGAGTCTTCGAAGTTGTAGCCGTTCCACGGCATGAACGCGACCAGCACGTTGCGGCCGAGCGCCAGCTCGCCGAGATCGGTCGAGGGACCGTCGGCAATGATGTCGCCCTTCTTGACGACGTCACCGACCTTCACCAGCGGACGCTGGTTGATGCAGGTCGACTGATTGGAACGCTGGTACTTCATCAGCCGGTAGATATCGACGCCCGACTTGGTCGGATCGAGATCCTCGGTGGCGCGGATCACGATACGGGTGGCGTCGATCTGGTCGATCACGCCGGTGCGGCGGGCGGCGATCGCAGCGCCCGAGTCACGGGCGACCACGCCTTCCATGCCGGTGCCGACGAACGGCGCTTCGGCGCGCACCAGCGGCACGGCCTGACGCTGCATGTTCGAGCCCATCAGCGCGCGATTGGCGTCGTCGTTCTCGAGGAACGGGATCAGCGCAGCAGCGACCGAGACGAGCTGCTTCGGCGACACGTCCATGTAGTCGACCTTGTCGGGCGCGAGCATGACGTTTTCGCCGGCGTGGCGGCAGACCACGAGATCGTCGGTGAAGCGGCCGCGGTTATCGAGCGCAACGTTGGCCTGCGCGACGTGGTGACGGCCCTCCTCCATCGCGGAGAGATAGACCACCTCGTCGGTGACGCGGCCGTCCTTGACCTTGCGATAAGGCGTTTCGACGAAGCCGTATTTGTTGACGCGCGCGAACGTCGCGAGCGAATTGATCAGGCCGATGTTCGGACCTTCCGGCGTTTCGATCGGGCAGATACGGCCGTAATGCGTTGGGTGCACGTCGCGCACCTCGAAGCCGGCGCGCTCGCGGGTCAGACCGCCCGGGCCAAGCGCCGACAGGCGCCGCTTGTGGGTGATCTCCGACAGCGGGTTGGTCTGGTCCATGAACTGCGAGAGCTGCGAGGAGCCGAAGAACTCGCGCACGGCGGCAGCCGCCGGCTTCGCGTTGATCAGGTCCTGCGGCATCACGGTGTCGATATCGACACTCGACATGCGCTCCTTGATCGCGCGCTCCATGCGCAACAGACCGATGCGGTACTGGTTCTCCATGAGTTCGCCGACCGAGCGCACCCGGCGATTGCCGAGATGGTCGATGTCGTCGATCTCGCCCTTGCCGTCGCGCAGGTCGACCAGCGTCTTGATGACGGCCAGGATGTCGTCCTTGCGCAGCGTGCGCTGGGTGTCCGGCGCGTCGAGATCGAGGCGCATGTTCATCTTGACGCGGCCAACGGCGGACAGGTCGTAGCGCTCGGAATCGAAGAACAGCGACTGGAACATCGCCTGGGCCGAATCCAGCGTCGGCGGCTCGCCGGGACGCATCACGCGATAGATGTCGAACAACGCGTCTTCACGCGTCATGTTCTTGTCGGCATGCAGCGTGTTGCGGATATAGGCGCCGACATTGACGTGGTCGATGTCGAGGATCGGCAGTTCCTTGTAGCCCTGCTCGTTCAGCGCCTTCAGGAGCTTCTCGGTGATTTCCTCGCCGGCTTCGGCATAGATTTCACCGGTCTTCGGATTGACGAGGTCCTCGGCAAGGTAGTTGCCGACCAATTCCTCATCCGACATGCGCAGCGCCTTCAGCCCCTTTTCCTGGAGCTGGCGTGCCGCGCGCACGGTGAGTTTCTTGCCGGCTTCCAGCACCACCTTGCCGGTGTCGGCATCAATCAGGTCGTTGATGGTGGAGTAGCCGCGGAAGCGGGTGGCGTCGAACGGCACGCGCCAGCCTTCCTTGGCGCGCTTGTAGCTGATCTTCTTGTAGAAGGTCGAAAGGATCTGCTCGCCATCGAGGCCGAGCGCGAACATCAGCGACGTCACCGGAATCTTGCGGCGGCGGTCGATACGCGCATAGACGATATCCTTGGCGTCGAACTCGATGTCAAGCCAGGAACCGCGATACGGAATCACGCGCGCGGCAAACAGCAGCTTGCCGGACGAATGCGTCTTGCCCTTGTCATGGTCGAAGAACACGCCGGGCGAACGGTGCATCTGGGAGACGATGACGCGCTCGGTGCCGTTGACGATGAAGGTGCCGTTCATCGTCATGAGCGGGATATCGCCCATGTAGACGTCCTGCTCCTTGATGTCCTTCACCGACTTCGCGCCGGTTTCCTCATCGATATCGAACACGATCAGGCGCAGCGTCACCTTCAGCGGCGCAGCAAAGGTCATGCCGCGCTGGCGGCACTCATCAACGTCGTATTTCGGCGGCTCGAATTCGTAGCGGACGAATTCCAGCATCGAGGTGCCGGAGAAATCCGAAATCGGGAATACCGAACGGAAGACCGCCTGCAGGCCTTCGTCGAGCCGGCCGCCCGGGGGCTCGTCAACCATCAGGAACTGGTCGTAAGACGCCTTCTGAACCTCGATGAGGTTCGGCATCTCTGCGACTTCCTTGATGTGTCCGAAAAACTTGCGTACGCGTTTGCGACCGGTGAACGTCTGCTGCGCCATCGTGGCCTCTCGTTATCGTCGCCCTGGAGGGAGCGAACCTTTCCGAAAGCGGTGATGTCAAAATCGCCTTCGGAGTTGAATTTCGTTTTCGTCCCCTCGACGGCTCGCCTCTCGCAGGACGCTGAAGTCCTGAATCGAAAGTTCCGCTATCCAAAGAACGCAAAGCGACGCGCGGGGCGCTCTAACGCACCCGCACGTCTAAAACCGCTTCGTTACGGACTGCAAAGCCCGAAATTGCCTATCTCCCAACGGCTTGCGGCGAAACCTTGCGGTCCCCTCTGCCTGCCGTGTTTTCGTGCTGCCGACCCGATATGGGACGGCGATCGTGGAAAATCGAGGGGTATCCCCGCCAATCCCCACACTTTCTCGTGTAGGACGCCCGCCGGGCGGAACCCGGCGGGGTCTTGGTGACGCGAATTACTTGAGCTCGACCTTGGCGCCAGCCTTCTCGAGCTGGGCCTTGATCTTGTCGGCTTCTTCCTTGTTGACGCCTTCCTTGACCGGCTTCGGAGCGCCTTCGACGAGGTCCTTGGCTTCCTTGAGGCCGAGGCCGGTGATGGCGCGCACTTCCTTGATGACCTCGATCTTCTTGTCGCCGGAGGCGGCCAGAACGACCGTGAATTCGGTCTTCTCTTCCGCCGGTGCCGCAGCACCACCGCCGGCCGCCGGGCCGGCTACCGCCACGGCCGCAGCCGCGGAGACGCCCCACTTCTCTTCGAGGAGCTTGGCGAGTTCGGCCGCTTCGAGCACGGTCAGGCTCGAGAGGTCGTCAACAATCTTCTGCAAGTCAGCCATTGATCTGTTTCCTTAAACGTATTGGTTCGAACCAGGTTGTTACTGTTTGGCGAAGGGTCAGGCCGCTTCGCTCTTTGAGGCATGAGCCTGAATGACGCGCGCGAGCTTGGCCGCGGGCGCATTCGACAACTGAGCAAGCTTGGTCGCCGGCGCCACGAGCAGGCCGACGATCTTGCCGCGCAGTTCATCGAGCGACGGCAGCGAGGCAAGCGCCTTCACGCCGTCAACATTCAGGACGGTTTTACCCATCGAGCCGCCGAGAATGACGAACTGTTCGTTCGCCTTGGCGAATTCGATGGCAACCTTCGGCGCTGCTACCGGATCATTGGAAGTCGCGATCACGGTCGGCCCCTTCAGCAGGGAGCCGATAGCAACGACGTCAGTGCCTTCAAGAGCAATTTTGGCGAGACGGTTCTTCGAGACCTTCACCGAGGCGCCAGCCTGCTTCATCTGCATGCGCAGTTTCTGCATCTGGGCAACGGTAAGGCCGGAATAATGAGCAACGATCGCGACGCTGGTGGTCTTGAACAGACCATTCAGCTCCTCGACAGCGCCCTTTTTTGCCGCTCTTTCCACAGCAAGCTCTCTCCGGTTGGCGGTCCTTCAGCCAGAGGCAGGACCGCCGGGTTGCACCCATCGTCCCGCCGTCACACAGACCTGAAAGACATTGCACTCTTCAAGGACGCGTCGGGCAGAACGACATTGAAACGCCTGCCCTCCCGAAGGCCTTGCGGGCCAGCGGGGTGTCGAGGTTCGAACCAAATCTCCGAGGAACGGGGAACCCGTCAAACGGAGCGAAATCTGGTCTTCACCCGTCTATGCAGGCCATACGATTAAGCCGTTGAAAAACTTTCGTTTATCGCGGGCGCCCGCAGTCTTGGACAGGATCAAGGCAAGCAGGTAAAACCGGCCTGCCCCAGCCCGATTTCCTCTCAAACGATAGCTTTCCCTTCCTTTCGAGCATCCAAGCGGAATGTCCTGAAAGGAAAGGTCTCCTATTCGTTCTCTTTCGGAAAGCGAGCACAGACGCGCCAGCGATAGCCAGCACGTCCGGAAGCGGCCTCTTTAACGGGTCTTTTTCGGCTTGCCAAGGGCTAATTTGGCGCAGGCTGAGCGGGCCAGAAATACCCCAAAAATCTTCATCCCGCCCGTCACACCAGCCCTCCCTCACTCGTCTGAGGGGGAGGAGCCCACATGAAGAGATTGATAGCAGCGATCCTCGGCGTCGCGAATATCGCCAATGGCCTGATGATGCTGGTCGCCGGCCCCCTCTGGTACCAAAGCGTACCGGGAGCGACCGAGACCAGTCCGTTCAACCCGCACTTTGTGCAGGACATCGGCGCCGCGTTCCTGGTTTCAGGCCTTGTGCTCGCCATTCGCGCCTGGCGGCCGGTCTATTGGCCGGCAGCGGTCGCGGGCGCGGGCTTTCTCGCCGTCCATGGCCTGATTCACCTCGTGGCGATCGTATCGGGCCACGACCATCACACCGCCTTCGACGTCGTTGCCGTGGTGCTCCCATCCGCGATCGCCCTCTATTCCGCCTTCCCCACGAGAGGAGAACATCATGCGTAGCTGGTTCGCACGCTGTCTCTTGCGCCGTTACAGCAAGCACTATTCCTACGACACGAGCTATCTCGAAATGCTGCTCGATGAATCGCCTGCCGCCTTTTTCAAGTTTGCTCCGCTGATGAAGGCCTCACGTCATCGCGAAGTGATTCCGATCGAAGCGAGCTTTGCCGCAGGCATCACCGGCACCAAGGCGGAAGATTGCGGACCCTGCGCCCAGCTTGTCGTCGACATGGCGCTTGAGGCCGGTGTGCCGAAAGACCAGATCGAGGCCGTCGTGCGTCGCGATGTCCGCGCCATGAGCGACGATGTCGTGCTCGCGTTCCGTTTTGCGGATGCCATCGTGCGGCGGTCCGCCGATGAAGACGAACATCGCGACGCCATCCGCGCCCATTGGGGCCAGAAAGGCGTGATCGACTTGACCTTCGCGCTCCAGATGGGCCGGATGTTTCCAATGATGAAGGCAGCCCTCGGCTACGCCAAGGAATGCCGCCGAATTTCGGTTGACGGAAAACAGATCGATGTCGTCAAGCAAGCCGCATGAAGGCGATCCGATTGCGCCGTACCGGCGCCGGCTGCTAGGGCTTGCCTATCGCATGCTCGGCAGCCGGAGCGATGCCGAGGACGTGGTGCAGGATGCCTATCTTCGTTTCGCGGACGCCGATGACGTGCGCAATCCGGAGGCCTTTCTCGTCACGGTCGTGACACGGCTCTGTCTCGACCGGCTCAAAAGCGCCAAGGCCCAACGCGAAATCTATGTCGGCCCCTGGCTTCCGGAACCGGTCTTCGACACCGACGGCCTCGCGACGGATGCAGCGACCGAACTCGCCGACGACCTTTCTTTCGCGCTGCTGCTCGCGCTCGACCGGCTGTCGCCGCAGGAGCGCGCCGCCTTCCTGCTGCACGACGTCTTCGAGGTTCCGTTCTCCGAGATCGCCGCCATGATCGACCGCAGCGAACCGGCCTGCCGGCAACTGGCGACACGGGCCCGCCGCGCGGTGCGCGACGAGCGGCCGCTGCCTGCCGCAGCACCAGACAGCCATGAACATCTGTTGAAGGCCTTTGTGGAAGCCGTGGCCAGCGGCGACCTGTCGCGGCTGACCGGCCTGCTGCGCGAAGATGCGGTCGCCGTGACCGATGGCGGCGGGCGCAAATCGGCCGCGCTCAATCCCCTCTACGGCGCCGACAAGATCGCACGTTTCTTCATTGGCGTGGCCGGCAAGAATGCGCACCGCGACATCCGCATCGAGCCCGCGATGATCAACGGCAGCATCGGCGCGCTGCTCTATCTCGACGGTGAACTCGATCACACCTTGAGTGTCAGCATCGACGGCGAGAAGATCGCGGCGGTCTATCTGGTGCGCAATCCCGACAAGCTTCGTTACGCAGCTAGCTCGTTGCCCCACTAGGTCTCTGGCGGAGTTAGCGCACCGGATAGGCCAGCGGCTGACCGGCAAAGAACGCGTCGAGATTGGCGACCACGCAGTCCTGCATCGCGGCGTGCGCGTCCTGCGTATGCCCGCCGATATGCGGGGTCAGCACCACGTTCGGAAACGCGGTCAGCGCGCCGGGCGGATGCGGTTCCTTCTCGAACACGTCAAGGCCGGCGCCGGCGATCGTGTTGTTCTGCAAAGCCGCAATCAAGGCCGCCTCGTCGATGACCGAGCCGCGGGAGATATTGACGACGTAACCTTCGCTGCCGAGCTTTTGCAGGATGTTCGCATCGACGACGCGATGCGTCTCCGCGCCGGCACGCACCGCGATCATCAGCACGCCGCACCATTCGCTGAGCGCTTCCAGACTCTCGAAGTAACGATACGGCAGGTCGTAGCGGGTGCGGCTGAAATAGCCGACTTCGGTTTCGAACGCCGCGACGCGGCCTGCGATCTTGCGGCCGATCTCGCCCATGCCGTAAACACCGATGCGGCGGCCGGGATTGCCGGACAGCGCGCGCAACAGCGGCGACGGCTTGCCCGCCGCCCAGTTGCCGTTGCGGACGAATTCGTCTGCGGGAAGAATCCGCCGGGTCGCGGCAAGCATCAGCGTGACGGCGAGATCGGCGACGCTTGCGGCGTTCGCGCCCGGACTGTTGCCAACGGCGATGTTGCGCTCCTTCGCTGCGACCAGATCGACACCGTCATAGCCGGTGCCGTAGCAGATGATCGCGCGCAACGAAGGCAGCGTGTCCATGACGCTGCCGGGCAACTGCGTGCCACCGGCGGTGATCATGGCGCGAACGGAGGAAAGCTCCTCCTTCGCGAAGACCTCGAGCGGCGGCTTGCCGGCTGCGTCCAACAGCTCGAAGCGCTGCCCGATCCGCACCATCAGCGCCTTGGGGAATTTCGAATAGATCAATACCTTTTCGGGCATCTGCTCATCCTCTCCAAATCCACCAAGCAAAAAGAGCGGAACCGGTTGCCCGATCCCGCTCTTTTTCTCGATCCGCCATTTAAAATGTTTAGCCGAGAATGCTGCCCGGCTCGACCTTCACGCCCGGTCCCATGGTGGAGGAAACCGCCACGCGCTGGATGTAGGTGCCCTTGGAGCCTGCGGGCTTCGCCTTGGCAACCGCATCGGTGAGCGCCTTGACGTTTTCCACGAGCTTCTCTTCCGAGAACGAGGCCTTGCCGATGCCGGCCTGGACGATGCCGGCCTTCTCGACGCGGAACTCGACCGAGCCGCCCTTGGCACCCTTCACGGCCGCGGTGACGTCCATCGTCACCGTGCCGATCTTCGGGTTCGGCATCATGCCGCGCGGGCCGAGCACCTTACCGAGACGGCCGACCAGCGGCATCATGTCGGGGGTGGCAATGCAGCGGTCGAAATCGATCGTGCCGCCCTGCACCTTCTCGACGAGGTCTTCGGCGCCGACGACGTCAGCGCCCGCAGCCTTGGCTTCGTCCGCCTTGGCGCCGCGCGCGAACACGCCGACGCGCAAGGTGCGGCCGGTGCCGTTCGGCAGCGTCACCACGCCGCGGACCATCTGGTCGGCGTGACGGGGATCGACGCCGAGATTGATGGCGATCTCGACGGTCTCGTCGAACTTCGCTTTCGCGCGTTCCTTGACCATCTTGACGGCCTCCGCGAGCGGATAGAGCTTCTCGCGGTCGACGCCCTCGCGGGCCTTCTTGGTGCGTTTTCCGATTGTCATCGCCGATTACCCCGCAACTTCCAGACCCATCGAGCGGGCCGAGCCCTCGACCATCTTCATGGCCGATTCGATGGTGTCGCAATTGAGATCCTTCATCTTCTTCTCGGCGATCTCGCGCACTTGCGCTTTGGTCACCTTGCCGGCCTTGTCGCGGCCCGGCGCTTTCGAGCCGGACTCGATCTTGGCGGCCTTCTTGAGGAAGAAGGACATCGGCGGCGTCTTCATCTCGAAGGTGAAGGAACGGTCCGCGTAAATGGTGATGATCACCGGGATCGGGGTGTTCTTTTCTTCCTTCTGCGTCTGCGCGTTGAACGCCTTGCAGAATTCCATGATGTTGAGACCGCGCTGACCAAGCGCGGGACCGATCGGAGGCGACGGATTGGCCGCTCCGGCCGGCACCTGCAATTTCAGGTATCCGGTCACTTTCTTTGCCATTTCTCACTCCTGTTGTGCCGACCTCGAAAGACCGGCGGTTTCAGGTTCGTGGTGCGGTTCAGGTGCGGCTGGCAACCGCCCTCTCCTCCCACGTCCTCTTCAATGGAGACGTTGCCGCCTCCAGGTCCAATCAGGCCACCTTTTCGACCTGACCGAATTCCAGTTCGACCGGCGTGGCGCGGCCGAAGATCGACACCGCGACCTTCACACGCGAACGCGCCTCGTCGATTTCCTCGATGACGCCGGAGAACGAGGCGAACGGACCATCCGCCACGCGCACGTTCTCGCCGATCTCGAAAGACACCGACGCCTTCGGGCGTTCCACGCCTTCCTGCACCTGGTGCAGGATGCGCATCGCTTCGGTTTCCGAAATCGGCATCGGCTTGTTTTCAGCGCCGAGGAAGCCCGTCACCTT
Organism: Bradyrhizobium erythrophlei; assembly: GCF_900142985.1. Taxonomy (NCBI): domain Bacteria; kingdom Pseudomonadati; phylum Pseudomonadota; class Alphaproteobacteria; order Hyphomicrobiales; family Nitrobacteraceae; genus Bradyrhizobium; species Bradyrhizobium erythrophlei. Next base: position 6,205,244 of record NZ_LT670849.1, on the reverse strand, counting down.
CGGGGTATTCTTGATCAGATGAAACGCCTCGTCGGTCAGCTTCATTTTGACCAGGACATAGCCCGGGAAAAACTTCCGTTCCGCATCGATCTTGCGGCCGCGGCGTACTTCCGTGACCTTCTCGATCGGCACCAGCACCTGTTCGAACAATTCCTCGAGCCCGCGCTGCTTGGCCTGCTCGCGGATCGACTCGGCGACCTTCTTTTCGAAATTGGAATAGGCGTGGACGATGTACCAGCGCTTATCCATGAGTTGTGTTGCGGTGCTTGCCATCAGTGGATGCCCAGGAGCAGCGTGATCACATATCGGATGATCTGATCGGCGAAGAAGAAGAAGATCGAGGCGAGCGCGACCATCACGAACACCATTGCGGTGGTGATCATGGTTTCGCGGCGGGTCGGCCAGGTGACCTTGGCGGTCTCCGAGCGCACCTCCTGCAAGAACTTGAACGGGCTTGTCGCCATCGTCAGATATCCGTATCCGTCGTCAGACGAACCAAAATGTTAAACGCAAGAATCCGAACAGACCTATCGCGCCCAGCCCTCTCTTGAAGGTTGAGCCGGCACGCGGGCTCGATTGTTCGGGGATTTCAAAGCCGCGCCGGATATCCGCGGTTAACGGGCCGACAGCAGGTGGCGGCTATGTACTGCGGAAGGGGCTAAAGGTCAAGGCAGCCGGTCTGACCGATCCGGCAAGGACAGTAAATAAAGGCCGGGGATTCAACGGCTTTGCGGCATGGGTCAAAGCTGGACACAGCACGACTTTGCCGCGCCATGCCCAGCCTCGATGCCAGCTTAAGCTACCTGCCGTAATAGACGACGGGCGCGCGCCCGACCGTCACACCGACCGGCGGCCCGATCACACGCTGCCAGACGCGACCGTCGTCAAACTGGATGCGCATGCCATCGGGCGAATAGACAGCGCTTTCGCCCCTCGCCTCGATCCAGAGCCGGCTGGCGGGTGCGTTCCAGTCCGGCCAGGCGCGATAGGATTCGCCGGTTTCCGTCGTCAGATTCACGGCATCGCCGTTCTGCGTGACGAAGGTGGGTGCGCCGATCGCGCCGTCCCGGCACATCTGGATGCACCGATAGGTGCCCGTCAGGTTAACCGTTTGGGCCGAAGCCGCCGTGGCGAGGCACGCCGCCGTAAGGCCCAAGGCCAGCGTTGTCAGTCTCATCAGGATTACTCCCTTCACTTGCATGAAGATGAACCCGATCACTCGGGTGACAAACAATCGCCGGCCAGAGCCGTTCGTTCCCTTGTTCCCTCAAGTTCCAGCTGCGCTGAAGCGAAAGGAACAGATTGCTAAAATAAGACCTATCTCAAAGCGTGATCGGTTCCTCGAGATAGCGCGTGTAGCTCTGCGACTTCGGCTTGTCCTTGTCCTCGGGGCGGACGTAGGTAATGGTCGAGCGTCCCTTGTATTCCTCTGGCACGATCATGACGCGCACGAAGGCCGACAGCTCCTTCTCGGATGCCTTCGCATAGACTTGGTCGGGACCATGCTCGACCCAGCTGTCGCCGGGCCAAAACCGAGTGCGATGTCCCACAGAATCAACCCTAAGATTTCCCATGAGCTGACAGCGCACGCCGGGCGCCGCGTGGATATGCGTGAGCGCTTCGCCGCCGAGCGGGAAACTCACGCGATCAAGCCGCATCAGCCGCTTGATCGAGGTGTCGAGCTCGATCTCGTAATTGCCGGCATCGAAACTCTTGATCCCCTTGGCGTGAATTTCTCCGCGCGGCTCGCTCATCGCGACGAGTTCCCAACGCCATAACCGTGCGCCCTCGCCGTCCCCGCGCACCGTGCATTCGCCGTCGGAGAAAAACGCCTGATCGCCGATGATCGTCTGGGTTTTGCCTGGAGCCGACAAGCTCGCCTGCCCCGAAACGCAATAGATGACGCGGCGGGCTTTCGGCAGTGTCGCCTCAGCGCCTTCGGTCAGGTGATCGTGATAGATGCGCAGGCAAAAACTTGTTTGGGCCATTTCATGCTCGTTGGTTGGAGTGGCGATGGTCTGGATGAAACGTGGCGGTTAATCTTCGTGGACGGACGCGATCAGTTCGACCTCGACCGGCGCGTTTCGCGGCAATGCGGCCACACCGATCGCGGAGCGGGCGTGACGGCCGGCCTCGCCGAACACTTCAACCATCAGCTCGCTGACGGCATCGATCACCGCGGGCTGATGGAAAAAGCCGGGCGCACTCGACACAAAGCCGGAGACGCGCAGGATGCGCGCGACCCGATCGATCGAGCCGAGCGCTTCGGCAAGGCACGCCAGTCCCTGGATGCCGCAAATTCGCGCCGCTTCCTTGCCCTGTTCCATCGAAATGCCCTCGCCCAGCCGGCCCTGAAGGCGGACTTCGCCGTTGACCTTGGGCAATTGGCCGCTGACATAGGCGATGCCCCGCTCGACCGCGACCGGCACATAGTTGAACGAAGGCTGCGCCGCCGAGGGCAGCGTCAGTCCCATCTGCGCCAGACGCGCCGACGGCGATGCGGATGTTTTCGCGTTTCCTTCCGTGGCCATGACGTTTTCCTCCCTGGTTATTCGAAGAAGAATCCGCTCAACCCGCCGGCTCGGTGCTTTCGCCGAGATAGGCCGAGATCAGATCCGCGTTTTCGAGAAGATCGTGCGGGGTGCCGCTGGTCAAAATGCGTCCCTCCGCCAGCACGTAAGCGCGATCGGTCGCGCCCAAGGCGAGCCGCGCATTCTGTTCGGAGAGCAGGATGGTGAGCCCGTCCCGTTTCAGCGTCGCAAACAGTTCCTTCAGCCGCTGCACGACTACCGGCGCCAGACCGAGCGAAGGCTCATCCAGCATCAGAAGTTTTGGCCGGCTCATCAGGCCACGGCCGATCGCCAGCATCTGCTGTTCGCCGCCGGACAAGGTCCCCGCTTTTTGCCTGAGACGGTCGCGCAATTCGGGAAACAGGGTTAAAGCGCGTTCCAGCCGCTCGGCCTCGGTATTGCCGCCGGCGATGACGCCGCCAAGCTTTAAGTTTTCGGCAACGCTCATGTCGGGCCAGACGCGCCGGCCTTCAGGCACATGCGCGATGCCGGCGGCAACGATGCGCATCGTCGCGGCGCGGCCGAGCTCTGCGCCGGAGAATCTCACACTGCCGCTGTGCACTTTGACGAGGCCGGAGATCGCGCGCAACAAAGTGGATTTGCCGGCGCCATTGGCCCCGACCAGTCCGACGATCTCGCCGCTGTCGACATAAAGGTCGACACCACGCAGCGCACGCACCGCGCCATAGGAGACTTCGAGCCCTTCGACGTCGAGAAGCCTCATGCCTCGGCTCCGAGATAGGCTTCGACCACTTCGGGATGCTTGCGCACGACTTCGGGCGCTCCTTCCGCAAGTTTGCGCCCCTGCTTCAATACGATCACCCGGTCCGAGATCGACATCACCAGCGACATGTTGTGCTCGATCAGCAGCACGGTGGTCCCGAGCCCGTGGAGTTTGCGGATCAGGCGGCCCATGGCGCGCGCCTCATCCGGACTGAGACCGGCGGCCGGCTCGTCCAGCACAAGGAGCTTTGGCTGCGCCATCAGCGCAATGCCAAGGCCGAGTACGCGCTGCTCGCCATACGGCAGATCGCGCGCCGTCGAAGCGCGCCGGGCACCGAGCCCGAGCAGATCGACGAGTTCATCGACGTGCTTGCCGATATCCCGCTCCTCGCGCGCAAAGGCCGGGCTTCGAAACAGCGTCTGCCACACGCCGGTGCGCTGGGTGATGAAACGTCCCGCCGCCAGATTTTCGGCAACCGTCATGCTTCCAAACATTGCCGCGTTCTGGAAGGTGCGCACCAGGCCGGCGGCAGCGACCTGTTCCGGCCGGCGTCCAACGATCTCTCCGCCGGCGAAGCGAACCGAGCCCGCGGTCGGATTAACAAAACCGGTGATCGCATTGATCGTGGTGGTCTTGCCGGCGCCGTTCGGTCCGATGAGACTGACGATCTCGCCTTCGCCGATATCGAAGGTCACCTCGCCCACGGCGATGAGACCTCCGAACCGCACAGAGAGGTCGCGCACGCTCAGCAAGGCGGTGGCCGGTGCGCTCATTCCCCGGCCTCCGCCGCACCTTGCCGGAAACGCGCGCGCAGTTTTGCGGGCGCCCGCAGCGCCAGCACCACAAGACCTTCCGGTGCGAGAATGACCAGCAGCACCAGCAAAAGCCCGAAGATCGGCAGCCGCCAGTCCTGCGCGATGCGCAAATATTCGGGCGCGAAAGCATAGATGAAGGCTCCGACGATCGGGCCGACGATGGTGCCGCGGCCGCCAAGCACCACCGGGATCAGCATCGCGATCACGATCGCGAACGAAAACACGTCATCCGGAGCGACCACCGAGGTGTAGAAGGCGTACACAGCACCGGCGACGCCCGCCATCGCCGCGCTGATGACGAGCGCCAGCAGGTCCATGCGGAAATCCGGAATGCCGATCGCGGCGGCAAGGTCCTCGTGATCTCGCAGCGCACGCCAGGCGCGGCCGAATTTCGATTCGCGCAGCGTAAACGTGACGAGGCCCGACAGGAACACCAGAACCACCAGCATCCCGTAGCAGACGATGTCGCTGCGCCAGGGAACGGTGAACCCGAGATAGCTGGAAGGCGTGGCGCCGATGCCGGAAATTCCCATCGGGCCGTTAGTGAGATCGACGAGATTGACGGCAAGGATTTGCGCGATCACGCCAAAACTCAGCGTCACGATGGCGAAATATGGACCGCGCATGCGAAGCGCGACAAGCCCGATGGCAAAGGCGGTGATCGCCGCGCAGGCCGCCGCTACCGGCAAGAGCAGCAGCAACGGCCATTCGTAGGTGGTGGCAAGGATCGCCGCCGCATAGGCGCCGACGCCGAAGAAGGTCTGGTGGCCGAGCGATAGCTCGCCACGAAATCCGAGCGTGAGATTGAGCGACAAAGCGAGCAGCGCATAGATCAGCGAGAAAATTACAAGCCGCATGAAATACGGTCCGATCAGGCTCGGCAGTACGCAACCCGCCGCCAAAGCGGCGACGGCGACCACGCATCCGAGCACGAGCGGCCGGTTCATCGAATCCGCACCTGCCTCGCGCCAAGCAGCCCCTGCGGGCGCAAGGCCAGCACGGCCACGATCATGATGAAGGCCACGATGTCCTTGTAGCCGGATGGCAGCCACGCGCCGCCGATAGACTCGGCGAGCCCAAGCAGCAATCCGCCGGCGACTGCACCGGAGAAGCTGCCCATGCCGCCGATCACCACGACCGCGAAGGCTTTCAGGACGGCCTGCAAGCCCATCGCCGGGTAGACAAGAAACATCGTGCCGAGCAGCCCGCCGGCGACGGCCGCAAGCCCGCAGCCGACAGCAAACGTCATGCGGTAGATCAGATCGACATTGAGGCCGACGACCGCGGCCGCATCACGGTCCTGCACCACCGCCCGCATCTGCCGTCCGACCGACGTGTGCTGCAACACCAGATGCATGGCGCCCATGATGACGAGGGTCACAGCGGCTCCGAACAATTCCAGCCGGCTCAGGTAGACGCCGCCCGGCAATACCAAAGGATCCATCGAAAACGGACTTGGAATTTGGTGCGGCACCGGCCCCCAGATCACCAGCGCGGCATTGGCGAGAAAAATTGAAAGCCCGAGCGTCGCGAGCGCAATCGTCACCTCATCGGATCGTCGAAGCGGTTTCAGCACGCACCAGTCGATCACGATCGCCACCACCATGGTGCCGAACACCGCGCCCGCCAGCGACGGAAAGAAGCTGAAGCCGCGGCTGGTCAGCGAATAGAGCATCAGACCGCCGAGCATATAGAATTCGCCATGCGCGAAATTGATGATGCGCAGGACGCCGAAGATCAGGCTCAGACCGAGCGCTATCAGCGCGTAAGCAAGGCCGATCGCCAGCCCGCTGGCGAGATCCTGCAGCACCGGTCAGTCCTTCGAGGTGTCGAAGGTCGCGACCACGACGCCCTTGCCGCCCTCGTTCCTGGTCACAAACATCAACGTCAACGCCTGATGCTTGGCATCGAACTTGATGGTTCCGATCGGGCTGTCCCAGCTCAGGCCCTCCAGAGCTTCCTTGAGCTTGGTGCGATTGGTGCTGCCGGCCTTCTTCATCGCTTCGAGAAGCGTTCGCAGCTCGACATAGCCCGACAGTGCGTAAAGGCCGGGATAGCCCTTGTTCTTTTCCTGCCATGCCGACACGAACTGCTTGGCCGCGGCATTGTCGACGCCCTCGCCCCAGACTTCCGCATTGTAGACGCCCTCGGCAGCCGAGCCAGCGGCATCGAAGAATTGCGGCGTGTTGAACGAGCCGAGCGCGACCACCGGCAATTTCAGCCCGAGCTGATAATACTGCTTCATGATCAGCGCACCGTCCTGCGCTTCGCCAACCAGAAACAGGCCGTCGGCGCCGGTCTCCTTGGCCGCGTTCAGAAGCGAGATGAAATTGACCTCGCCATGCTTGAAGTAGCGGACCAGCGCGAACTCGGCGCCGTATTGCTTGAGCACCGGCGTGAAAGCGGTCACGGCCGAACGGCCGAAATCATCGTCAACCGCAATCGCCGCGAGCTTCTTCAGCTTGATATCCTCGGCGATGAATTTCGCGTAGTACTTTCCGCGGGTGACGTTGTGGATTTTGGTACGGAAGAACCACGGCCGCAGCGGATCGGTCAGCGACGGGTCTGACGAGATGCCGTTGACGACCGGCACTTGATACTTTTCGGCGATCGGCTGCACCGCCTTGGTCGCCGAACTGCAAAACGCGGCCGCAAGCGCCACCACTTCGTTGCGCGTGATGAGCTTTTCCGCAGCCGCCGTCGATGAGGCCGGCTTGCATTCGCCGTCCTCGACAAAGAGTTCGACCTGCTTGCCGCCCAGACCGCCGGCCTTGTTGAACTCGTCGACCGCGAAATTCGCGCCCGCAACCTGCTGTTGGCCATCAAGCGCAACGGAGCCGGAGGTCGGCGCGACCAGACCGAGCGGGATCTTGTCGGCCGCGAATGCCGGCGAGGTCAATGCAACGGCAGCAATGGTAGCGGGCACCAAACAGCGAAATGAAAACAAGATCGTACCTCCGGTTTGAAGGATTCTATACGGTCGAAAAATCGGGTGCGGTCTTCGCGCTGGCCGGGCCGAGCGGCAGGTGCACGGCGCCTGGCGGCCAGAGCGCGCCGATGCGCACTGCAGCCTCCTGCACCAGCGCGCGGATTTCAGGGATTCGCGTTTCGGGAAAACGGAAGGTCGGCGCGGCAACCACCAGCGCGCCTACCGGAAATTTCTCCGCGGTGCGGCAGACCGGGAGAGCAAGCGCGGACATATGGTCCATCAGTTCTTCGCGCTGAAGCGCGTAGCCGCGTATTCGGGTCTTATCGAGTTCGCGCTCGAGTTTGACGAGGTCGGTCACCGTGTTCGGCGTCAGCTTCACCAGCGACGAGGTGCTGAGAATTCGGATCGCCTGATCACGCGCCATGCCGCTCAGCCACGCTTTGCCGGTGGCGCTCGCATGCAGCGCGATTTCGCGGCCCAGCAGCGATTCAATCCGGATCCTGTTCTCGCCTTCGGCCTTGGCGATGACGTAGAGCCGATCTCGGTCGCAGGCCGAGAGTTGCGCAAGTTCGCCGGTCGCGGCCGACAGCTCGTTCAGCACCGGCTGAATCAGCGCCGGAAATCCGAGACGATCCATGTAGCGATGCGCAATCGAGACCGTCTTCAGCGACAGCGAATACCGCTCGGTCACCGCATCCTGAACGACATGGCCGGTGCCTTGCAGCGAAATGAGAACGCGGGCGATCGAGCCTTTATTGACGCCGATATGCCGGCCGAGGCCGGTGACGGACAGGCCACCCGGCTCGTCGGCGAGCCGTTCCAGAATGGCCATGGCATGATCGACCGCTGTAACCGGCATTCGCCCACCCGCTGCAACCTGATTGCAATCTGCAACAGGGTTGCAGATCGGTCAACTGGCAACGGCAAGAGCGCAAGTGCCGCTTCGCGTCAGATTGCGGAGAACGAGTTCGATATTTGAGCTGTGAAGGTCGGCGAGCCGCTTACGCGCTGGCAGGAGTGGCAGGGCTCGAACCTGCGACCCCCGGTTTTGGAGACCGGTGCTCTACCAATTGAGCTACACTCCTGTACGGACCGGCGTCGCCGTCCGATCCGGGCCGTTTCAAGCATAGCGCAGGGGCGGATTGCAAGGGCGAAGCGTCCGGTGGCATCCTTAAACCCCGAATTGATCTTGGGCTTGGCCGTTCCAAGGCCAAAAGCCTGCCGAAGGCGACAACCGCACAGATATAAAGAGAGACCGTCATGACCGCGCAGACCGCGACCCGCCAGGCCCCTGGCCCGCAAACCCCGCCCTTGCCGCAGGCCAAACCTGAGTCGCTCGGGCTGTCGGCCGCTCGCCTGCAACGGATGTCGGACGTCTTTCAGCGCGAGATCGACAAGGGAACCATGCCGGGCGCCACGATCATGGTCGCGCGCGGCGGCCAGATCGGCTGGTTCGACGCACTCGGCAAGCAGGACCCGGCGCAGTCCGCCGCCATGACCCGCGAGACGATCTTCCGCATCTTTTCGATGACCAAGCCGATCGTATCGATCGGCGTCATGATGCTGCTCGAGGAAGGCCAGTTCCTGCTCGACGACCCGCTTCCCAAATTCATTCCGGAATTTGCCAACCAGAAAGTCGGCATCGAGAACAACGGCAGGCTCGAACTGGTGCCGCTCGCGCGGGCGATCACGATCCAGGATCTGCTCCGCCACACTTCCGGCATCACCTACGAACACACCGGCAACGGCCTGGTCCAACAGCTCTATCAGCAATCGCGCGTGCGCAGCCGGAAGATCGACAATGCCGAGCATGCGGCGCTGGTGGCGAGTTTCCCCCTGATCTGCCAGCCCGGCGCCGAATGGAACTACAGCCGCTCGACCGACATCCTCGGCCGGCTGATCGAAGTCGTCAGCGGCAAATCGCTCGGCGCATTCCTCACCGAGCGTATCCTGGCGCCGCTGCAAATGAACGAAACCGCCTTCTACACGGCTGCCGAGAACGCGCACCGGCTGGCCGAACCGTTCGCGGCCGACCCCTGGACCGGCGACAAGGTGCAGTTGTTCAGCATGCTCGAAAAACCGGTGATCGAATCCGGCGGCGGCGGGCTGGTTTCCACAACGATGGACTATGCGCGTTTCTGCCAGATGCTGCTCAATGGCGGCGAACTCGACGGCACCAGGATCATCGGCCGCAAGACGCTGGAATTCATGGCGTCGGATCACCTCGACGCAAGCGTGAAGATCCAGGGCACGCTCACCCAGCCCGGACACAGCTTTGGCCTCGGCTTTGGCGTCCGCACCCAATCCGGCATCGCGCCATTTTCGGGCTCGGTCGGCCAGTTCTTCTGGAGCGGCATGGGCGGCACGTTTTTCTGGATCGACCCGAAGGAAGACCTGTTTGCCATCTTCATGTCGCAGGCCCCCGGCCAGCGCGTCTACACCCGCACGCTGGTCCGCAACCTCGTCTACGCGGCGATGGAATGACGGAAAACACCGTCAACTGATCGTCGCGCCGCCATCGATCACGATGGTCTGGCCGGTCGTAAACGTGCCGGCGCGGGAAGCGAGAAACACCGCAGCTCCCGCAATCTCGTCGGGCTCGCCGATCCGCAGCAGCGGTGAACGCGCGGTCGATGCTTTCAACGTCTCCGGATTTTCCCAGAGCGCGCGGGCAAAATCGGTCTTGATCAGGCCGGGCGCGATGCAGTTGACGCGGATATTGTGCTGGCCATATTCGCACGCAAGGTTGCGAGCGAGCTGCATGTCGGCGGCCTTGGAAATCGCGTAAGCGCCGAGCACGGTCGATCCTTTCAAGCCGCCGATCGAGGAGATGATGGTGATCGAGCCGTCCTTGCGCTCGATCATCTGCGGCACGACCAGCGAAATCAGCCAGTGGTTGGCGACGATGTTGTTGTCGAGAATCTTGCGGAACTGGTCGTCCGAAATTCCGGCCTGCGGCCCGTAATAGGGATTCGACGCGGCGTTACAGACCAGCGTATCGATGGGTCCGAAGACGCGGTTGGTTTCCTCGACAAGATGTTTCAGATCGTCCTTGGTCGAAATATTGGCGGCAACTGCAAGCGCGACCTGCTTGCCGGACTTGTCGTTGATGGCTTTCGCGACCTCGTCGCAGGCTGCCTGCTTGCGCGAGGAAATCACGACCCTGGCGCCGTGATAGGCCATGTGTTCGGCAATTGCGCGCCCGATACCGCGCGACGAGCCGGTGATGATGGCGACTTTTCCCGATAGATCGAACAAGTTCATGTTCCACTCCCCTCACGATCCGGCGACTTTTCGCGCCGGCTTGTTATTCGCTGGTTAGGCAAGCTTGCTTGTCGCCACTTCCGGCCCCGCCGGCGGATGCATCGCCTCGTGGGCTGCCTCCGCCATCCACGGCTGCTGGTTGACCATCGGCAGGCGCCAGACATTCACGGCGGGGCTTGCGATGTGATCGAGCCGCGTTACCGAACAATTATCGATATCAAAGGCCAGCCCTTTTTCAGGCTGGCCCCCGAGCGCAAGGCCGATGGCCGCCTTGATCGTGCCGCCGTGGCCGACGGCGATCACGTCCTGGCCGGCATGTTCGGCATTGATGCGCGCGATCGCACCACAGACACGATTGTAGAGATCCATGAAACTTTCGCCGCCGGGCGCAGGCTCGGCAATATCGGCAAACCAGCCACTGCCGGCGGGGCGGCTGGCGTGAAACGCGGCACGGTTCATCCCCTGCCATCGTCCGAGATTCTGTTCGGCGAAGGCCACCTCCTTCGCCATGGTCGCCGGTTTCGGAAAGCCGGTATCCCAGATCGCCTGCGCCGTCTGGTGCGTGCGCATCAAACTGCTCGCGACCCAGACCGCACTCCGCGGCAAGACCTTCGCAACCGCCTCGAACACGTAGCGATCGCCGGTATCACAGGCGATGTCCGTCTGGCCATAGATATTGCCGCCGTCGGAGCGCACCGGTGCGTGGCGAACCCACCACCATCGCGTGGTAATGACTCCTGATTTGCCGGCATTGGACATCGTGAAAACCCTTACATAATGTCGTTGGTACGTCAGAGAGCCCTCGGGCCTCAAGTCACTTCGACGTTTGAAACTTTGTTAGAAATTCCGCAAGGCGAAAAGCTGTTCAACAAGCTGAAGGAAACGACATGGGCCGGCTCGAAGGCAAATCCGTCATCATCACCGGCGCCGGCAGCGGCATCGGACGTGCGGCCTCGCTGCTCTTCACCAAGGAAGGCGCCAGGCTGATTGCGGTCGATCGCTCCGAGGGCGTGAAGGACACGGTCGATCAGGTGCGCAAGGCCGGCGGCACGGCGGAGGCGGTTCTTGCGGACGCAGGTTCCGAAAAGGACGTGATCGCCTTCATTGACAAGGCCATCTCCACCTACGGAAAGCTCGATGCGATCTGGGCCAATGCCGGGGTCAGCGGCGGGCTGGTGCCGATCGCCGAACAGACCGTGGAACACTGGCAGGAAATCCTGCGCATCAACCTGATCGGGCCGTTTCTCGCGATCAAATACGCAAGCCCGCACATGATCAAACAGGGCCACGGCGCAATCCTCTGCACGGCTTCGGTCGCGGGATTGAAATCCGGCGCCAGCGGTCATCCCTACGCATCGAGCAAGGCCGGGGTCATCAGCCTCGTGCAAACCACCGCCTATTCGTTGTCCGGCACCGGCGTGCGCATCAATGCGGTGTGCCCCGGCCTGATCGAGACCGGCATGACCAAGCCGGTGTTCGACCGCGCCAAAGAGCGCGGCACGCAGGACAAGATCGGTCAGCTCAATCCGTTGAAGCGCGCCGGTCAGCCGCATGAACTGGCGGCGATGGGCCTGTTTTTGCTGAGCGACGAAGCATCCTATGTCAACGGCCAGGCTTTTCCGGTCGATGGCGGCCTCACCGCGTCGATGCCCTATGCGGGCAAGCTGATCTAGTTCCGGTCGTGATCTGAAGTTCGCGCGCTCCGCCAAATTTAGCTGACCTCAACACCGAGCGATCTTGCCGGGTGGGGCCTTTCGCGATCGGCTTCCGGAAAGCGCAGGCTGGCGGTCGTTCCGCCTCCCGGAGCCGACGTAATGATCAACTCGCCGCCATGGGCCGCCATGATCTCCTGAACGATGGAGAGGCCGAGGCCTGCGCCTTCTCTTGCAAGGTTGCCGGTTCGGAATGGCTCGGTCAGCTTGCCGTCAGAGTGAGGGGCGATTCCAGCCCCGTCATCACGGATCGACACGCCGCCGCAACCCAACGTCGCGGTGATACGCTTGGCACCCCGCGCGTGGATCAAGGCATTGCCAACCAGATTCGCCAACGCGCTGCGGATCGCAGCCTCCACACCCTGCACGACAACAGCACCTTCCTCGGGCTGCTCCAGCGACAATTCGATCCCGGCGTCCAGCGCCGAGGGGCTAAAATCGGCAAGCACGTCCAGCGTCACGACGGCGAGGTCAATGGGCTGCTTTTCGATCGCATGATTTTGCAGCCGCGCTAGGTCCAGCATGGCCGAGACCAGCGACGTCAGGCGGCGCACGTCGCGAACAAGCGCGACTTTCAATTGAGGTTCGGCCACATCCTCGATCTTGGCACGCAACAAAGTGAGCGGCGTCCGCAGCTGATGGGCCGCATTGCCGAGAAAACGGCGCTGCATCTTGATGTAGGCGCTGATCTCGTCGAAGGCGCGGTTCAACGCCTCGACCAGCGGCTTGAGCTCGACGGGGACCTCATCGAGTGCAATCGATCCCTGCGGCGCCGCCGGGTCGATCGCGAGCGCACGCCGCGTGACGCGCTCGATGCCGCGGGCCACGAAACGCCCCGACAGCAGCGCGCCGATGGTCACGATCAGGATAAAGGCAAAGGCCACCAGCGAAAGCGGGAAGACATTGCGGAAGACGAACGATCTCAAAATCTGACCGAAGCGGACTTTCGCCTCTCCGATCATCACCACCAGATCGCCGGGGCCCCACCGGATGACCGCGAGGCAGAACGTGCTTTTTTGGTCGAGCGCATTGAGGACCGAGAAACCGATCGGCCCTCGATAGGGGAGCGAGAATGGCAAAGCGGGTCTGCGTTCCCGCTCGAACTCGCTGGTCAGGTTCGCGTAGGACACGACATACCAAAGGTTCGGGCTGTTGGATTTCAGCTCCTCGACACGCCGTGTGGAGTGGATCGTCAGCGCGCGGCCGGGGTCGACGACCGCGGCGTCGTAGAGAATGCCCGCCGCGACGCTGCAAGCAATCGGCTCGGATTCCCGCAGCTGGACCTGCCAGACGGAGATGGTGATCGTGGCGATGAAGATGGCCGTTGCGGCGAAACCGAGCGAAACGGCAAAGGTCCTGGCGATCGACCTCATCGGCTCTGAGCCATCCTGAGCATGTAGCCGATGCCCCGCATGCTGCGGATCTCGACGTTGCCGCCAAGCTCGCTGAGCTTCTTGCGAAGCCGCGAGACCTGCGCTTCGAGCGTGTTAGACTCGATCTCGTCATCGAAGCCGTAGATCTCATCGATCAAGGCGGCGCGGGTGACGACGCGGTCGCGCCGCATCAACAGTGCGCCCAGGATCATGGCTTCGCGCCGCCGCAACAGGACCTTGTTGTCGGCAACGACGGCCTCATTGCTACCGAGGTGCAGCTCGACGTTTCCGAACGCCAGCACCTGTGGAACAAGAAGCCGCGGCCGCCGCAACACGGCACGCACCCTGGCAATGAATTCGTCCGGCTCGAACGGCTTGCCGAGATAATCGTCCGCTCCGCCGTTGAGGCCCTCGATCGCGTCTTCCTTGGTATCTTTCGCGGTGAGCATGATGATGGCCGGCCGTTCCGGCAGCTGGCTCAACGCGGTGACGATTTGAAGTGCATCGCCGTCGGGCAGCATACGGTCGACGATCGCCAGATCATATTTGAAATTGCTGAGCGCATGCTGCGCATCCGAAACCGAGCCGACGGTGTCGACCACGCTGTGCAATTGCATCAGCAAGCGGCTGAGATAGGCGCCGATCTGCGGTTCGTCTTCGATCACGAGTGAGCGCACATGGGTCTTTCTAGCAAGAGGCGGCAGCGGAACCGAGGATCGTGACACTCCCTCTTTGGCCCGATTGTGGCGCTTCAGGCTGGATGGACACTTTCACTTACGGCACGCGGACTGGCGAAGGCAAGCTGCGGGCAGATTGGATATCTGCCGGTCCCGCATAAAGAAAAACGATTAGCTTCGGCTCGGGCAATGTTCGGGCAATGTTTGGCTGCGGTTCGATGACGCCAACGGCGGACGTTCGGGTCGGCAATCTTGGGGCAATGTTGGTCAGCGATTTGGAGCGGGCTCGAATCCACATCAGCTGGCCTGAGGCCCCCTCAAATGAAGTATGCCATCGAAGCCGCCTTCCGCTTTTCCACAAGCGGCGCGCAGCGCACCCTTTTCGCTGCAACGTTCGCAGCCTTCAGCGCGACGGTGACCGTCTTCGACAGCGCATCAGCTCAAACGGCATTCACCTTGCCGGCGCCCCCTTTTGAGCTGCCGTTGCTACCACCGGTGTCCGGCAACTGGACCGTCATGATCGGCGCGGAAGGCCAGTACAGCCCGGACTTTGAGGGAGCAAACCACAGCTTGTTCAGCCCGGTCCCGATCTTCTCCATCCGTCGCGCCGGCTCGGTGGATCAGTTTCGTAGCCCACGCGATAACGCAAGCATCGCGTTGATCGATTTCGGCGATCTGCGCGTGGGCGCGGTGGGCAAGTTCGTGTCGTCGCGAAAGGCTAGCAGCTATTCCGAGCTCAGCGGTCTCGGCGACGTCAAGGCTGCGTTCGAGCTTGGCGGCTTCATCGAATATTTTCCCGTCAGCTGGTTTCGCGTGCGCAACGAGACCCGCGAGGGCTTCGGAGGCCATCAGGGCGTGGTCTCCGACTTTTCGGCGGATTTCATCGTGCCGGTGACGCGGGCGATAACCGTTTCGGCCGGCCCGCGCTTCACATTGGAAAGCACGAAGGCCGTCTCGCCCTATTTCGGTATCGACGCCGTTCAAGCGATGGCGACTGGGCTTCCGGTGTTCGACGCCAAGGGCGGCGCACAGTCGGCCGGCGCTGGCGCACAGGTCAAGTATCGCATCAATCCGCAGTGGGAGGTGCATTCCTACATCGAATACGATCGACTGCTCGGCGACGCCGCAAAGAGCCCGCTAGTAACTGCACGCGGTTCGGTGAACCAGACGACCGTCGGCATCGGCGCGTCCTACTCCTTCGACTTCAAAATTCAATAGGAACACCATGCGCACCAGCTGTCGATACGCGGGGCTTACGATGGTCATGCTTCTTGTCTTGACGAGCGGCGCGCTTGCGTTGTTCGAGACACGCGACGCAAAGCTTAAGTCGGTCAAGACCGTCGGCATCGTCTCGGCGATCGGCGATCAATTCACCTTTGCAAAGGCAGGGTTTATGGTTCTGGACAACAGCCCTCGAAGCGTGCCGATCGGCTCATGGGGTCTGGACGACCTGGTCGTCCAGCAGGTGACGGCGGCGTTGAGCGGCCGTTTCCAGGTGCAGCAGGTCACCTACACCCGCGCCGCCTTCGCGGCGATCCAGGAGTCACCGGTCACTGCCGTCAATCTCGTTCGCGGCGATCCGTTCAAGAAACTGGTTCAGGCCGAGATCTCACCACAAGGGCTTGACGCCTATGTCGTGATCACAAAGGCCAAGGCGTATTTCGGCGGCGGCAACCGGAAGGTGGAGGGCCTCGGCCTGATTACCTACAGCGCGGTTCTGGACTCATATCGCCAGATTCATGCGCTCTACGAGATCAGGGTTGTCGATGGCAAGACATTCGACATCATCGAAAAACTTGCCGCCGGGCCGCTCGACAACGCATCGAATGTCAGGCTGCCCGGCCCGAGCCGGCTCGTCGACGCTGACTTCGATGAGCAGGACGAGAATCTGCGCCGCGCGATTGTCGATCTCATCATGCGCAGCCTTCCGAACGCGCTGAGCGATCTGCATCTCACCAATCAGAAGCCGTAACGCGAAAAGGAGAGCGGCAATGCGGAAATTTGCGTCAAAGTTTCTGCTGGACCTTCTCCTTTCTGTCGTTGCAACGGTCACTACCGCTTATGTCACGCACCACTATTTCCCGGGCGCAGTTCCTGCGAAGGCGCCGGTCGCTGCGGAGCCGGCAAGCGCCGGGCCCGAGGGCGCACCGGAACGTGTCGTGGCGTCCAAGACTCCGTCGGTTGTCATCGCCACCGTTACGGCGACCACGGTCGCCGACCGTGATGCCGATACGAACAGTGG
Organism: Bradyrhizobium erythrophlei; assembly: GCF_900142985.1. Taxonomy (NCBI): domain Bacteria; kingdom Pseudomonadati; phylum Pseudomonadota; class Alphaproteobacteria; order Hyphomicrobiales; family Nitrobacteraceae; genus Bradyrhizobium; species Bradyrhizobium erythrophlei. The sequence continues at coordinate 6,188,938 of NZ_LT670849.1, read as the reverse complement.
TGAGAAGGCAGGACCGCCGCCGTCTCCTGGGAAGTACTTCAAGCCCGCTTCGCCGGCGGCGCATCGGCTGGTCCCGCGCGACAAGAACCCTTTGAAGAGCAACGCGGTCGTGACGCCGAGGTCGGTCCAGGTGGCGACGGTCGTGCCTGACCCGAACCGCGCGGTGCCCGAGCGCGGCGGTCTCTCTCCAGATGCGCCGCAGCCAGGCGACGCCTGGTCCGAGCGCGCCGCAGCCGCTCCTATGCCGCCGCCGGAAATGAGGAAACGGTATCTGACGGCGTTGGTGTGGAAGCCAATTATGCGAAGCTTTGACGTTGTCGCGGGTGCCTTCACGAGCCACGAGCGCGGGCGGAGCGGTGAATAATGAATGGCCCTCGCTTGCCGGAGGCTGTCGCATGTGGGGGACTTGCGGACGATCTGGGGCAGCCCAATGCCTGCCCTGGCGCTGGTTCTATTGCATGAGCAACGGCAGATTGAGCGGGCCGCGGAATCCGAATCCGTGCCAGCGCACGCTCGCGGGATCAACCAAGGTCATATTCGGGAAGCGCTCGAACAGCATTGGCAACAGGATGGCGCCAACGGTTCGCCGCGACAGGTGCGCCCCCGCGCAATGATGCGGGCCGTTGCCAAAGGCCTGGTGAGGATTGGGCTCGCGGAGCGCATTGAAATTCTCGCCGTCTTCGAAGACGTCTTCGTCTCGGTTGGCCGAAGCCTGGATGGTCATCACGGTGTCCCCCTTCGGAATCAAGAAGCCGCGAATCTCCGTGTCCTCCATAACGAGCCGTGAACTCGCCTGGATCGGCGCCACCCACCGCACCCCTTCCTCAAAGGCGGAGCGCCATTTCTCGCCTGCGCGCACGGCGTCAAGCTGATCTGGATTTGTCAGCAGGCCGTAGAGGATCGTCAGCAGGGCGTCGCGCGGCTCGTTGATGCCCCCGCCGATCGCGATCTTTACATTGGCGATCATCTGGCTTTCCGGAATCGGATTCTTCGCGTTCACCATGAAGGAGAGCGCTGAGGAATCCGGCTCGGCCCGCACGCGTTCGGCGTTGGCGCGGATACATTTGTCCATCTCCGCATTGGCTATGTCGGTCGCATCGAAAGGCCCCGGCGTCCAGCCAAAATTGCCGGCGCCGTCGATCAACGTCTGCGACCATCGCTGCATGTCCGCATCGCTCGCGTCGGGAACGCCCATCGCATGCGCCAGAATCCGCGCGGCAAGCGGTCCTGCAAGAGCGGGAAATAGATCGACCACCTCACCGCGCGGCAGCTGGTCAAGATAGGCTGCGGCCAGTTTCTCGTACAGCGGCGCCCAAACGGATTCGATCGTCTTCGGCATCAGCGCTGGCATCATCGCCATGCGTTCGGCCCGGTGCTCGTCATGGTCCTTTCGCATCAACGTATGAGCTAGAAAGGCACGCTTCATAGGCGTGTTCGGGTCGTCGGAGCTGAACAACGCCGCATTGTCCTTCACGTATTTGGTGTCGGCCGCCTTGGTGAGGAAGGTGCGACCCACGGATTTAACCCGTAAAACAGGCGCTTCGCCTCTGAGGCGTCGGTAGATCGGATAGGGATCGCGCGTGAGTTCCGCGATCGTGATGGTCTCATCCAGGGGAGCCAAGGTCGCGGACATGGGTGATCCTGTTGGAGCTGGCATGTACCGAGCCGGAGGATACTGGCAGGCTGCGCAAAACAGTTCAATCGTGGCCTACCGCTGGATCGCACCTATCTCTTATCAAGCTTCTCCAACGCCTCCACCAGCGGCTTGATCGGCGCAGCGCCCGTGCCGTGACCGCCGGCCCACAACGTCGGCATGACGCCGAACTTGCGCAGGCCCGCGACGAATTCGCGGTGCGAGGCCAGCGCGCCCGCAATATCGCGGGTCGGCGACCAGAGATCGACGACCCAGCCGAAGTCTGCATCAGGGATCACGGCGATCAATGAACTCTTGGCGTGCGAACTCGCGATCACGTAAAGATCGATCCGGCGCACCCCATCCGTCAGCGTGGTCTTCTCGCTGACTTCGTTGCGGCAGGGCCTGTCGTCTGACAGACGCGATTGGGATGCTCGATCTTGTCGCTGCCGAGGAGGCTTCGTGATATTGTAGGTTTGACAAGCGTGGGGGATTGGCGTGACAGGTGAAAGCGCGTCAGCTGAGAATGGAGAGATCTCAGCGGAAGCTATTGACCGAAAGCTCAGATCAGAAACCGTCCTTCAAGCCGAGGGCGTACCTGTCCTTGCCTCCTTACCCGTTATTGAGACGACGGCTGAGGTGCTTAATCGGTCCAAAGAAGAGGTCGCGCTGCGCGCCCTTTGTCTACTTGTCGTTGCTGCAAAGGGCGAAGGACTTGAGGAAGACGTAGTGGAACGGGTTCTGAAATCATACGAACTCCAGCCACATCTGACTCCCAAAGAACTCGCCTTCGTCCTCGACAATTCCCCCTCGCAGCACGATCGGGTTCAATTCATTTGGAGGTATGAGGCCGCCTCGACCCTGCTTTGGGCATTGGGCTTCGTGGCCCAACTGGGCAAACCGGTTCGGATGTGCGACGTGAAATTCGCCGTAGCGACGATGACCGAAAGGACAACCTCTCAGTTCATCGAAGACTCCGAACTTCGTCCGATCGCCGACATTCTTGATCAGGCCGACCTGATCTACAGGTACCACTGGGCTGTTAGAAGCGCCCGTCTCCAAGGACAGCAGATACCGGCAGCTCTTAACCCTGACGTGACAGAAGAAAGGCACTACGCTTTGAACTGGCTTATTGGATACCTGGAACAAGCTTGGGATGATGTCTCGACTGACACCTAAGACTTCATTCTCTCTTTCAAAATTCTCTCTTTCAAAGCCAGGCGGACCTAGCGCCCCTAATCCTGCCTATCTCCTGTCGGCCTTATCCAGTGCCTCCACGAGCGGCTTGATCGGCGCAGCGCCCGTGCCGTGACCGCCGGCCCACAACGTCGGCATGACGCCGAACTTGCGCAGGCCCGCAACAAACTCGCGGTGCGAGGCGAGCGCACCGGGAATATCGCGGGTCGGCGACCAGAGATCGACGACCCAGCCGAAGTCTGCATCCGGAATCACGGCGATCAGCGAACTCTTGGCGTGAGAACTCGCGATCGCGTAAAGATCGATCCGGCGCACCCCATCCGTCAGCGTGGTCTTCTCGCTGACTTCGATCAGGCCGACCTCGCGCGGCTTCTGCCACAGTTCGTCGTTGCGCACCCGATTGGGCGCCTGCATCTGGGCGGCAAAATATTGCCGGTCGCCCGTCGGGAAGACGAGATCGGCGCCTTTTGCGGCAAACACCCGCGCGCCGTTGACGTGGTCCATATGGTGGTGCGTCAACACCAGATATTTGAATGGCTTGCCTGGAAACCTTCGAGCGGCTTCTGCGATCGTCATGCGTGACATTTCGTTAGCGATCGGTGCGTCGAACGCCACGAGATAATCCTTCATCTCGACCACCATCGTGTGGTGGCTGCCGCCGGTGATGTGCCAGATGCCGGGTTTGACCTGGGTCCAGATGTTTCCCGGCACCACCGCGGGATCGAAGGCCAACTGATCGGAATCGATGAACGAGCCCCAGTTGGCCCGCCGCAGCATCCATTGATAGTTGACCTGCTCGGGCGCTTTCTGCTTCGCGGACGTATCAGTCACGATTTTTGGAATCCGGAACAGGTCCGCACCAAGCACGGGATTGAGGACGATATCTTCGATCGTGATGTGCTGAATTTCATGGCCGTTGAGGGTGAACGACTGGTTGAACGCGAACCGGACGCCATCGACCTCGCGCCAGTCCGACAGGATCATGTCGTAGTTGCAATCGCCCCAGACACCGTCCGCATCGACGGTGCGAATGCGGGCCGGTAAACCATCGTCGCCGAACAGCACGATCCATTCGGCGTCGTCGGCCTTGTAGGACACGACGGAAAGGACCTTGCCGTCGATCGTCTCGTCCGGCAGCGCTGCGAGCCGCTCGGGATGGTCTTTCATCTCCAGCAGAAGCCGCGGCGACAGCCGGTGGAATTCGCGCAGGCTCGCGATCACCCGCGACGCGCTCATGGTGTGCAGGGAGGGATTTGTTTCCTTGGCCTGCTTCGACAGCACGATGTTGTCTTCGCCGAGCACGTAACCGAGCCTGTCCGAAAACACTTCCGAATAGATGAAGGTGCGCTTCATCGGCGCGATACGAAACCGAACCCAGTCGTAACGCTCACGATCGTGCGCGACGTCCATCGTGAGCGTGAACCGCGAGTCCCCGCCGAGCCGGTTGCCGATATCCGGCTCCGGCGTCTCCTGGGGATCCCAATGCCTGTGCTTTCCGGCGATCGACAAGGTGGCGATTTCGGCGAGCTTCTTCGCTCCACCCTGCTTTTCGATCGCGGCAGTCACCAGCGACAAAGGCTCGGCGACGCTGGCGGACGTGATGCCGGCGACGGCAAGAAAACCGGCAAGCGCCGCGGCGGCAACGCGTCCAAAACCCGATATGATGGAAGGCATGGCATTCTCTCGTACGGCGCAGAACAGGCGCTCTTGTTATCGTTGAGTTAAACTGACATCGACAGTATCACAGGCAAGGTTTTCTGGTCACCTCTTTGGCCATCTCTCTTGGGCAGTTCGATGCGGCGCAACAACAGGTGTATTTTCACCGACACCAGAAATCTCGTTTGTCCTGGCGATTGATCCGATGTCCCAACGCTCCGCCCGCATCCTGATAGCTGTGATCTCGCTGTTGGTACTGCTGACGGTGGCCGCCTCCTTGTCGATCGATCTCGGCAAGTACCAGCAGCGCCTTTCGACCCAGGAGGGCCAGGCGGCGTTGCAGGGGATCGGCAACCCCAGCCAGCTCGAAAGCGCGCTCAAGCAGCACCCTTCGAACAGCCTCCTCAAGCTGATGGCGCAGACACTCAGGATAACTAACGACACGAAAGCTGCCATCGATCAGTTGGCGGCCCAGATCGAACCGGCGCGAGTTTCGAAGGAACCGAATTTCGGCTCGGTAACCCGTGACGAGCTCGACGCCTTCCGTCGTGACCTGAAGACGGCGGAAGCCAATGCGCGGGCGTTTCTTCCGCGTTACGCCGCGATCTTCAAGGCCGAGCGCGCTCAGATCGATTCTGCCACCGTCTCGCTTCATGTCCCGAAGGAAATCGCCAGCCAGGTTCTGGATGGTGTTACACAACGACAGGCCAAGGCGCTCAATGCCATCTCGCTCATATTGGCGGCGCGCGCCGACTATTATAGCGCCTACGACAAATACATCGCATTCCTGTCTAGCGAACTGGGTTCGTTCAAGGTCGTTGCCGGACAGTTCATCTTTCCGCTGCAACGCACCGTCGAGCGCTACGGCGCCGCGGCACAGGCCATGACGTCATCTGCCAAGCGCGTCGCCGAGCTGGAAGCTGATATGAAGAAGCAGGAAAAACCATTGCCGGAAGAATGGATGCAATTAACCGGCGTCAAATAGCCAACAATAATAACAACAATAATAAGAAGCCATCGGAGCGACGGACATCATGGAACGCAGCAAGAACCGCATTCTCACCACCCACACCGGCAGCCTGCCGCGGCCGCCCGCGCTGACGAAACTCTACGCCATGCGCTCGCGCGGCGAGAGCGTCGATGCGAGCGAGATCGAGCAGGCCGGTCACGCCTCGATGCTGGAAATAGTGTCCAGGCAGATTGATACCGGGGTAGACATCGGCAACAACGGCGAGCAGCAGCGCGAAGGCTTCTTCCTTCATGTCCGCCACCGCATGACCGGCTTTGGCGGATCGTGGAAGCGCTGGCCGCGCGCCGACGTCGAGGGCTATCCGGTATTCAAGCGATCGCTCGAGCAGCAAAACTCGGCTAAGGAAATGGTCAGCAATTTTGCGCCGCCGAAAGTGATCGGCGAGATCAACTATGTCGGCGCAACTGAGGCGGTACGCGAATGCACAGATTTTCGCGAGGCGCTGGAGGCGCGCAAGCGCGACGGCAAAAGCGGTTTCGTGGAAGCGTTTTTAACGGCCCCCTCCCCCGGCATCGTGGTGGCGGCGATCAAGAACGAGCATTACGACACCGACGACGCCTACCTCGCCGCGGTCGGCCGCGCGCTTCAGGTCGAATATGAAGCGATTGCAAATCAGGGCTTTCTGCTTCAGCTCGATTGCCCTGATCTTGCGCTGGAACATCACATCTCGTTTCAGGACCGGCCGCTCGGCGATTTCCTGGGCTTTGTCGAACGCGTGGTCGCCGCCATCAACGATGGTTTGCGCAACATTCCGCGCGAACGGGTCCGTATGCACGTCTGCTGGGGCAACTATGAGGGACCGCACGACCGCGACGTGGCGCTGGAGACGATCCTGCCCCTGATCGTCCGGATGAATGTCGGCGCGCTGGTGTTGCCGTTCGCCAATCCCCGCCACGCGCACGAAGTGCGCTGTCTCCAGGGAAAAGCGATCGCCGACGACCAGGTCGTGGTCGCCGGCGTCATCGATTCAACGACGAATTTTGTCGAGCACCCGGAGGTGATCGCCGAGCGTATCGAGCGGGTCGCCAGGGTGCTCGGCGATCCCGCGCGCGTGATGGCCGGCACCGATTGCGGTTTTGATACCTCAGCCGGTGCTGGACGTGTTGCGGAAGATGTGGTGTGGGCGAAGCTCGCCGCTTTGAGAGAAGGCGCCCGACTAGCGTCGGACCGGTTATTCTGAAGAGGCAGGCGAGCTTCGAGTAGAGGTGACGATATTTTGAGCGGAAGTTAGTTGTTATTTTTGGTCCGCGACATTCCGGAGCACAATCTCCGAAAGCCTGACTACGAGCTTGCGCAGCCTTGCATTTTCTTCGAGCAACGACACAACGTCATCGTCCGAATAATCCTCGTCGGTAAAATCGTCAGGCCCAAATGTCGACCCATCGAGTTCTTTCAGTGCGTTGTCTAGCGGTTGTACGGGTACCATGGCCAACTCCCCAATAACTATTAGCCGAAAACATGTCCCCAGTTCTCCACCGGCAGCGACACTGATGTGAGTCGAGGGCGGATTTGAGACCGAAATGGGAATCTGTTGCGACGCGTTATGGCGCGTGTGCCGAAATGAATCACAAATCGCGTCACGCCGAATGCGCTGCCCGGATTGCAACGCATTTGCGCCGCCTCACCGGCGAATTGCTTTCAGAAATCTGAAAACGTCGGGTAATTTCCTACCCGACGACATGGCCTTCACTAGTGCGGTAGATTTGACATTCGCCCGGTGGCTCCGCGAGTGCTTAAGCGAATGTCAAATCTAAAACCGCACTAGAATTCCATAATTTAGCAGCGTTCCTTTGGTTCTGACATTCGTAAAGGAACACGCCGCGACACCGTACGAATGTCAGAACCGGAACTCTGCTGCGTAGAACACGCACAGCGCGAGGCTCGCCCACACAGCAGCGCTGAAATAGAGCGACATCCATGCGATTTCTTCCCGCCACTCCGAAATGTCGTGCGTCACGATCCAGCGCGTGCTGACGTCGCGAAGTCCCTCCAGCGGACTCAACATCTTGTTACCGCCGGCGACATCCGCCCGCCAACGCTTCAGATACATCGGCACGTCGACCGTGATCAGAAACACGATGTAAAATGCGATGCCGACCACCGCGACACCGAGCGCCACGCGCACGGCGCCGTTGAACTCCGGCAACAATCGGCAAAGCCCGACGCCCGCGATGAAGAATGCAACCGCCCAGAGCGAATTCTCGATGGCGTTGTAAAGATATTTCGTCGTCACGACCGCGTACCACGAAAAGCATTCCGCAATCAGGATCAGCGGCACGATCACCCACGCCGCGTTCAACGCGGTCTCGGCCCCCGACATCTGTCCCAGTTGCAACAGGATCATGGTCCACTGCGCGGCGAAGGCCACTTCGGCCACGGTCGCGACCGAACGGCCGAGCGCAACGCTCGACAGCCAGGTGTCGAACAAACAGATCCGCTGCACATCGGCGCGCGGCAACATCGAGCGGAAGGCGCAGCCAAAGACATAAGCGGCGCTGAGCAGGAGCATGATCTCCATGCCGGGCACGTGGCCGGAAGTACCGGCGGCGTGAAGCTCGCTGTACATCAGGATCCAGGCTGCGATATTGACGCCGCTGACCAGCGTCAGCATCGCCCACCACCACGACAAAGGGTTGGACCACGCCAGGGAACGTGGCTGCGCCCGAGATTCCAGTCTCATCAACGGCTCCGTATTTAATCGAACCGACATCTATCCGTATTAATTCTGTCACAAAATATGGCGAATCACGACAGGAGATTTGTGACAGCCGGCGGCCGCCAGGCTGGGGCATGACGGCTGCACCGATGGGCCAAAGCCGGTCGTCACGGCCGCCATTTGGTGTCACAATCCCCTCCAACGACGGACATCCAAACCAAATCCGTCATTTGCGGTCGGCGATACGCCGATCCTTCCGGGAGGGGCTATGTGCGAGATTTGCAGGCGAAATTTCATTCGCGGCGCGGCCGCGTTGGGCGCAACGGGGCTGCTCTCGCCGTCGCTGATGGCGCAGACGCCGCGCGGTGAAACCGCCTCGCCGCGGCTTCCCGCGCGCGGCGAATTCACCATCACCAACGCCTATGTGATGACGATGGAGCGCGACTTCGGCGACTTCACCAGCGGTTCGGTGCATGTGAGAAATGGCGAGATTGTCGCCGTCGGCCAGGGCGTCAGTGGCGGCGAGACGATCGACGGCAGCGGCATGATCGTGATGCCGGGCCTCGTCGAGACCCACTGGCATATGTGGAATACGATCTTTCGCAGCTTTGCCGGCGACAAGCAGGAAGAAGGCTATTTCCCGACGGTGGCCCGCTTCGGCCAGCAGATGACGCCGGACGATATTTTCCAGAGCACGCGGCTTTCGGCGGCCGAGGCCATCAACTCCGGCATGACCTTCGTGCACTCCTGGTGTCACAATGTGCGAAGCACGGCGCATGCGGAGGCCGATATTCGCGCGCTTAGCTTGGCTGGCATCCGCGCCCGCCATTCCTGCGGTTGGCCGCAAGGCCTGCCCGACACCCAATCGGCCGATCAGGCGCCGATCGAAACGCTGGCCAAAAACTGGAAGAGCTATTCCAACGAGGGGCTGTTGACGCTCGGCATGGGCTGGCGCGGGCAATTTCGCGCAGGTCCCATCAAGCCGGAAGTCTACCAGCCGGAATTCGACAATGCCCGCAAGCTCGGCCTGCCGATCACCGTGCATGTGGCGGCAGCCGCGCATCGCGCCGTCAACCAGGTCGAGCTTCTCTACAAATCAAAATTAATGGGCAAGGACGTTCAACTGGTCCATGCGCTCGCCGTCACGCCGGCGGAACTCGACATGATCGAGGAGACAGGCGCCTCGATTTCAACCTCGCCCGGATCTGAGCTGCGGATCGGCTACGGCTATCCGCCGATCTCCGAAATATTGGCCAAGCGCATCCCGATCGGAATCTCGATCGACACCTCGGCCCTGACCGGAAGCTCCAACATGTTCGGCGTGCTGAAGCTTGCGCGGGATTCCGAAAATGCGCGGGCCGAAAGCGAGTTCAAGATGACGGCGCGAAGGGCGCTCGAACTCGGCACCATCGAGGGCGCGCGCGCCATGGGGATCGAAGACCAGGTCGGCTCGCTCAAGCCGGGAAAACGCGCGGACCTGATCATGATCAGCCCCAACGCGCTCAACATGGCGGTCGTGACCGATCCGGCGCATCTGGTTCTGGAAGCGACCGGACCGGAAAACGTCGACTCCGTCGTGGTCGACGGCCGCATCCTCAAGCGGGGCGGCAAGCTTTTGGCGCTCGATACGGCCGAAGTGATCACTGGCGCGCGGACGGCGCTGGCCGGAATTCGCGAACGAGCGAAGTGGCGTTGATCAGTATGGGCGCGGTATTACACCGCGCCCGCTTTCTGCGCGTAGCCCCAGGAAGCCTTCGACAGCGGCACGGTGCGCGCCGCCGACTCCTTGGCCTTGGCGCTCGCCGCGGTGCCGTCGCGGATGCGTCCGGCGATGCCTTGCGTGATGCAGGCGAGCCGAAACAGATTGTAGGAAAAGTACCAGTTGAGATCGGGCACCGCGCTGCCGGTGACGTCGCAATAGATCTTGGCGGCTTCTTCCAGCGTCGGAATGTTCAGCGCCCTGAAGTCGGCGTTGGCGAGACCCGGCATCGTCCACTGCATCAACAGATAGGTGAAGTCGGCCATGGGATCGCCGAGCGTCGACAGCTCCCAGTCCAGCACCGCAATCACCCGCGGCTCGGTCGGGTGGAAGATCATGTTGTCGAGGCGATAGTCGCCGTGAACGATCGAGACGCGCTCCTGTTGCGGTACGGTGCGCGGCAGCCACTCGATCAGCTTCTCGACTTCCTCGATGTGCTGGGTCTCCGAGGCGCGGTACTGCTTGGTCCAGCGATCGACCTGGCGCGCAAAATAATTGCCGGGCTTGCCAAACTCGCCAAGGCCGATGGCCTGCGGATCGTAGGTGTGGAGTTTGGCGAGCGTCTCGATCTTGTCCTTGAAGATCGCATGACGCGTCGCGGGCGGCTGCGCCGGCAACGTCGGATCCCAGAACACCCGCCCCTCCTCCATCGACATGATGTAGAAGGCCGCGCCAATCACGGCATTGTCGGTGCAGAGCGCACAGGCTTTCGCGACCGGAAAGCCCTGCTTGCCGAGCGCGGAGATGACGCGAAATTCGCGATCGACCGCATGCGCCGACGGCAGCAGTTTCCCGAACGGCTTGCGCCGCATCACATAGGAACGCGAGGGCGTATTGAGCCGGTAGGTCGGGTTCGACTGGCCGCCCTTGAATTGCAGGACGGTCAGCGGCCCCTGAAAGCCCTCGACATGCTGCGCCATCCAGTCATGGAGGCGCACCTCGTCGATCCGGTGCCGTTCCTCGACCGGCTTGGTTCCGGAAAACTCTTCGTCGTTCCTGACGCCTTCGGCCACGGTCAGTTTCCCCCGGGGGCGCGCCCCCGAGGGCGCTGATTATGAGTTCGGAGCGTTGGCATACTTCCGAAGTTCGAGCCTTGCAATGGCGCGATTATGCACTTCGTCCGGACCATCCGCCAACCGCATCGTGCGCATCGAGGCATAATCCCGCGCCAGGCCAGCGTCGTCGGACACGCCGGCGGCGCCAAAGGCCTGGATCGCCTGGTCGATGATCTTGAGCGCCATATTGGGCGCGGCGACCTTGATCATGGCGATTTCGAGTTGGGCGGTCTTGTTGCCGACCTTGTCCATCATGTCGGCGGCCTTCAGGCACAACAGACGATTCATCTCGATCTCGGTGCGGGCTTCTGCAATGCGCTGCTCCCAGATCGAATATTCGATGATCTTCTTGCCGAAAGCGGTGCGCGACGACAGCCGCTTCACCATCTTTTCCAGCGCTTCTTCTGCCTTGCCGATGGTGCGCATGCAGTGATGGATGCGGCCCGGCCCGAGCCGGCCTTGCGCGATTTCAAAACCCCGGCCCTCGCCAAGCAGCATGTTGCTGGCGGGCACGCGGACGTTCTCGAGCAGTACTTGCGCGTGGCCGTGCGGCGCGTCGTCGAAACCGAACACCGGCAGGAGCTTCTCAATGGTGATGCCGGGTGAATCCAGCGGCACCAGGATTTGCGACTGCTGCTGATGTTTTGCCGCCTTCGGGTCGGTCTTGCCCATCAGGATCGCGATCTTGCAGCGGGGATCGCCGACACCGGACGACCACCATTTGCGGCCGTTGATGACGTAGTGATCGCCGTCGCGCTCGATCCGGGTCTCGATATTGGTGGCGTCGGAAGAAGCCACCGCCGGTTCGGTCATCAGGAAGGCGGAACGGATTTCCCCGTCCATCAGGGGGCGCAGCCATTTCCGCTTCTGTTCCTTGGTGCCGTAGCGGATGAACACTTCCATATTGCCGGTATCGGGCGCCGAGCAATTGAACACTTCCGAGGCCCAGCCGATATGGCCCATCTCTTCGGCGAGCGGCGCATATTCGAGATTGGACAATCCCGCACCGCGGAATTCGTCATCCTCATGCGAGGACGGCGGCATGAACATGTTCCAGAGGCCTTCGGCGCGCGCCTTCTTCTTCAGTTCCTCGACGACCGGAATGACCTTCCAGCGCGGCCCCTCCTCGTCCTGCTTCCGGTAGACCGGCACCGCAGGGCGGACGTGGTTCTTCATGAATGACTGCACACGGCCAAGCCATTCGTGCTGGCGTTCCGACATCGTGAAGTCCATTGGCGTTCCCCGTCATTTTAGGTGAATTGATTGGCGGCGACTCTCTGCCCGCCGCCGGTTCTCGGCAAGAGTTTTCGCGAGACCACAACAAAGCGCGACGTCGATCCGGCGGTGAAGCCGGATATCTGGCGCATTGACATGGCCGCGTTCAAACCATAGTTTCATACAACTGTTTGAATTGCAACCCCGCAAAGCCGTCATGCCGTCAGACCAGACCCGCGCCTCGATCCTCGACGCCGCCGAGCGCCTTTACGCCGAGCGTGGCTTCGGCGAGGTGACGCTGCGCGACATCGTGGCGGCGGCCGGCGTCAATCTCGCGGCGGTGAACTATCACTTCGGTTCCAAGGACGCACTGATCGCCGAACTCTTCGTCACCCGCGGCGTCGCCACCAACCGCGCGCGGCTCACCGAGCTGAAGGAAGCCGAAACCGCCGGCAATGGACGCGCCGACGTCAAGGCGATCCTGCGCGCGCTAGTCGGCCCGACCCTGCGCGGGTGCCTCGGTCCGGACAACCAGCAATCCACCGCCGCGCATTTTATGATCCGCGCCTCGATCGAATCGGTGCCGCCGATCCGCCGCATCAAGAATCGCGAAATCGATCACTTGCGGAAGTTCGCCGCCGCGATACGGCGCGCCCTGCCCGATTGCGACGACGCCGACCTTTATTGGGGCCTGCACTTCGCGCTCGCAATGGCGCATCAAACCATTCGCGATACCGAACGCCTGACGAAATTATCGGAAGGCAAATGCGACCTCGACAACGTCGAGGCATTGATCGAACGCATCGTTGACGCCTGCGCCATGATGCTGACGGCGGCAAACCGGACGCCGGCGCGGACCGAGACCGCATCCAGCACGATCCGCCGTGCGGAAAAGCTGAAAAACTGAGCGCTTTGCGCGCGCGTCGACTTATGTCGCCAACATATTCTTATGTTCGGTGACATAATCAAAGCTGTCACGCCGTTTCGAATAAACTGTCACGCCGCATCGGTAGGTTCCCCGCCATTTTCAACTGCGGAGAACCAAGATGCATCAAACCAAGTATACGCTGCGCCACCGAAAAATCGGACTGCTGGCCGGCGTCGCGGCGCTCGGCGCCCTCACGACGAATGCCGGCGCGGCCGATCCGGACAAGGCCGCCGATCACGTCCACACCACGACCCCAATCAAGCATGTGATCGTCGTGCTCGCCGAAAATTCCAGCTTCGACCACGCCTTTGGCACGTACCGGCCGCGCAATGGCCAGCACATTCACAATCTCCTGTCACGGGGCATCGTGAATGCGGATGGCACGCCGGGTCCGAACTTCAGCCAGGCGGCGCAGTTCACGGTCACGCCGCAGCCCAACTATTTCACCTCCGCGCCGGACAACGGCAAGACGGCTTACACCACGCTGCCTCCGCCGGACCTGAACGGTGTGCCTTTGGTGGCCAGCGACACCAACCCGCCGCCCTTCGCCACTGTTGCCGCCGCCCAGGCGGCAGAGCCGAGCCTCGAGGCCGAAGATGCGGTGCTGCTGACCACTGGTTCCGCCAAAACTACTGGGATTCCCGCAGGCTTCGTCTTCACGCCTGAAACGAGTCTCACGGCCCGCAATCCCGACACGCGCATTCTCAACGTACTTAATCTGCCGAACGGTCCGTTCCAACAGACCGCAAAGGACGCACAAGGTCACGGTCTTCCCTACGACGCGTACACCGAGGATACGTTCCATCGCTTCTTCCAGATGTGGCAGCAATCGGATTGCAACGTCTCGCATGCGACTGCGCACAATCCGAGCGGCTGTCTGGCCGATCTCCTGCCCTTCGTCATGACCACCTTCCGCGGCCCGACGGAAGCCGGCATGGGCACCTCGATGGCCTTCTTCAATATGAACCAGGGCGATGCGCCGACGCTCAAGCGGCTCGCGCAGGAATATTCGATTGCCGACAACTATCATCAGGCGGTGATGGGTGGCACCGGCGCCAATCACATCATGATCGGCACCGGCGACGTCTACTTCTTCAACAACACGTTCGCGGAAAATGGCGTGTTCAACGCCAACAGCTTCCAGCCCGAGCCGCCGCCGAAGGCGCCGGGATCGCTGCTCGGTCTGCCGCCGCAGATTCAGATTTCGCTGGTTGCGAATCCGAACCCGGTGCCCGGCTCCAACAACATCTACCAGAACGACCCCGGAGCTGCGCTCGGCGAATATGTGAACTGCTCCGACGCGACGCAGCCTGGCGTCACGGAGATCACCAGCTATCTGGCGACGCTGCCCTTTAAGACCTCCACCGCCACGAGCTGCGCGCCAAACACCTTCTACGCGGTCAACAACTTCTTCCCCGGCTACCACCCGAACGGCACGCCGGCGAACCCGCTGTCACCCAAGCAGGCGGCGGACGGCAGCGACATCTTCTTCATTCCCCCGCAGAACTTGCCGACCATCGGCGATGCGCTGAACGCGAAGAACGTGCCCTGGGTCTATTACGGCGGTGGCTTCAATGAAGCAGTGGCAGGCCTTCCCAACGCGTTCTGCCCGATCTGCAATCCGATGCAGTACGCCGCCTCGATTTACGGCAATCCCGCCCAGATCAAGGCGCACACCGCAGACATCACCGATTTCTTCACGGCCGTCGCCAACGACCAGTTGCCGTCGGTTGCCTTCGTCAAGCCGAGCGGCCTGGCGGACGGTCATCCGCAATCGTCCAAGCTGATCCTGTTCGAGGCGCTGCTCGACAACATCGTCGATCAGGTCCGCGCCAAGCCGGAGTTGTTTGCTGAAACCGCCATCATCGTCACCTGGGATGAAAGCGGCGGTTTCTACGATTCAGGCTTCATCCAGCCGGTCGATTTCTTCGGCGACGGCCCGCGCGTGCCGCTGCTCGTGATCTCGCCGTACTCCCGTGGCGGTCGCGTGGTGCATACCTATTACGACCACGTCTCGATCACCAAGTTCATCGAGCGCAACTGGGGACTGAAGCCGCTCAGCGCGCGCAGCCGCGACAATCTGCCAAATCCGATCATGGACGAGGACGACAATCGCTACGTGCCGCGCAACATGCCGGCGATCGGCGACCTCATGGATATGTTCGACTTCGACGATCGTGATGGTCTGCGAAAGGATATCAGAAACGATATCGACCGGATTCTCGACCGCATCCTGGACGGCCGCAACGGCTAACCGTTGCGACAGCTCCCGCTGTTGGAAAACAAGCAAGGGCGGTGTGGCAGCACACCGCCCTTTGACTTTTGGAGGGCGGGCTCAGGAAAGCTTGAGCATCGCCCGTGCTTCGGCTGATGTCGCAACCGTGGCGCCCAGGTCTTTCAGGATTTGCGCGGCATGCGCCACCAGCTCGGCATTGGTTTTCGCGAGCACGCCCTTGGACAGATAGAGGTTGTCCTCCATGCCGACACGCACATGGCCGCCGAGCAGCCAGGACTGCGCCACCATCGGAAATTCGGAGCGGCCAATGCCGAACCCGGCCCAGGTCGCCCCCTCCGGCAGCAGGTTGCGGGCGTAGAGCATGGTTTCCGGCGACGGGTCGAAACCGTATTTGACGCCGAGCACCAGCGAGCACAGCGGCGGCCCCTGCAAGGTGCCGTCCGCGAGCAGATCGCGCGCCAGATGAATGTCGCCGGAATCAAACAGCTCGATCTCCGGCAACACCCGGGCCGCGCGCATCCGCGCCGCCATCTTGCGAACGTTCGGCGGCGTGTTGATCACGACCTGGCCGCCGGAATTCATGGTGTTGAGATCGAGCGTACAAATCTCGGGCTTGAGGAGCTCGATATGCTCGACGCGCTTTTCCGGCGCCATCAACGTGGTGCCGGGACCGGCAACCTTCGGGTCTTCCTCCGACGGCACGAAGCGCCCGCCCGGGCCCGTGGTCAGGTTGATGATCAATCTGGAGTTCTTCGCGCGGATGCGGCCCATCACGTCGCGATAGAGATCGATCGACATCGAGGGGCGGCCGGTCTCGGGATCGCGCACGTGAATATGGGCGACCGAGGCGCCCGCCTCTGCCGCCTCCAGCGCGCTGTCGGCGATCTGCTGCGGCGTGATCGGCAGATAAGGCGACTGTTCCGGCCGGGTGATATTGCCCGTGATCGCGCAGGTGATGATGACTTTGGAATGGGGTTGATACGCCATGGCGCGGTGCCTTTATCGGCTTGATGGGGCTGAGCGACTGGAATAGCGCAGCGGACAGCCGGTGGCGAGCCACTCCGATAGCGGATCAGCCCTTCTTTTTGGTCGCTTTCTTGGCTGCCGCCTTGCTCTTGGTCTCCTTGCCCTTGGCCGCCTCGGCCATCTTGGCCTCCGCCGCCTTGAGCTCTTCCAGCGCGGCTCTCATCGCCCGTGCGTAGCTGTCGGCAGCGTTCTCGGCCGTGAGTTGCAACCGCCGCGCGGCCGCCGTCGCGAGCAGCATCATGCCGCTCGCCGTCTGCTTGAGGCGCGCCTTGCCCTCTTTGGTTTTGGCCTTGGCGGCCAGCCCCGCCAGTCGGGCCTGGCGCTTCTTCGCCTCCGCCATCAACGCCTTGTGTTGCGCCTTTCCGATTCCGCGGATGACAACATCAAGGTCTGTATCGGCCATTTCTCAATTCCTGAAAATGCGGGGTGAACCTGTCGCGGGCGAAAACCCGCGTCAGGTTTCAACCATATCGCATTTTCATACGCCAGCATCATTTGCTTGTCCAAGGCAGCGAGCACCTGGACATTTCGCCCGGTCGTCCCTGTCGCCTCACCCGACCAGCCGCGACGCAATCCCTGAAAACGCTTTCCCTGGCGATCGAGCCAGCCGACCCAATGACCGCGCCAGCCCACTTTGGCCATTCGATGTTTCGCTGGACATAAAGGGATCGGTAAAGCATCTGGCGCCGGCCGCCCTCGCGATCCGCGCCACCTGCGCTGTCATGGCGGGAGCACCGGAGACATAGACCAGGTCGTTGGCTGACAAGATCGGCAGATGATCCGTGGGACGTCCGATTCGAATGGCGGGCGACACACTTTGTGTTTCCGACACGGTCGGAATGATGGTGACGTTCGGAAACAGCGCCAGGCGGCAAAGTGCGGCGTGCATATACAGCGACTGAAGCCTTCGCGCAGCGACCACGAAAATCAACTCTCGCTCCGGGCGCTCGATGATCGATGCGACCGCAACCGACCACATTGGCGCAAAACCCGTACCGCTGGAGGCAAGCACAACGCCGCCGGCGTGATTGGGCCTGAGAAAGGCATGGCCGAACGGCCCCGACACCCTCACGCGGTGCCCAACGCGGATCGACCGCCCGAGTTCGGAGGATACGAGACCATTGGGGAATTTCCGGATGTGGAAGTGCATCACGTGTTTCCTCGGCCGCCCCTCCAACGGATAGGTCGGGCTGTAATTGCGCGCTGGGAAGCCGAAGAACTGCAATTTGCAGAACTGACCGGGAAGATAATGAAACGGCTTCGGCAGCTCCAGGTCGATGCCGAGCACATCGGGCGCCAAGGGAACGATCGCCGCCACGCGAGCCGTCACCGACGTCTGGTCAGGCGTGCGTTCGGTCTCGATTTCGATGTCGGACATGAGCCGCGCCTGACAGGCATGGATCATCTCATCATCGTCGTTCTGGCCGCCAAAAACGCGTCCCTTCACCAGGCGCACACGACAGGCGCCGCAGATTCCGCTCCGGCAATCGTGAGGCAATTCGACGCCATTGAGCAAAGCTGCGTCGAGCAGAACGTCGCCGCAGTTGGCCGGGAACGATTTTCGATTCAATGTTACCTGGCAGGTCTTCTTCATTTTTCGACCTCAAGCCGGATCGGTCTTACGTGCCGGGTATGCCGGATCTGACTGTGGTCGAAAGCGGCGACCCGCATGAAAACGCCAGTCTTGATCGGAACGTCGTACTCGCTGCCGGTGTCGAGGCGTCGCGCGACTTCCAGCGCCCAACGTCCGGATGCCCATCGAGCCATACATCTGACGTCCGCGCGATCGCCGACAAACTCCCCCGCGATGATGACGCCGGGAATGGTCGCGCCTATCGGAATTCGAGCATCGTCAGCCGCCGAATATGGAATCGACTCCGCCTCCGTCATGAACCAGCGGCTGCCATCTTCGTCACCGTGACTAGGGTCCAGGTCAACCCGCCCCATGGCGGCGGTTGTCGCTGCTACATCCTTCGGCAACCTGAGAGGCGCGACGAACCGCGCACCGCCCGTCACATCCGCCTCGATAGCAAAATTGTCGACGTAGTTGGCCGCGCCCGGATCGGGTGCGAAGCCGCCCTTGTAAGGGACGATATGGTGAGCCTGCATCGGGGTCGGCTCCAGCGGAGGACCAAAGTGGGCGTCGTCCATCCAGCCGGTCGAACCGCTCGTCGCCCTCCATTCCCAGACATCGACGTAACCGGCCGTCGAATAATGCAGCCCACGGCCGGTTGTGGTCGCCGGCGCACCTGGAATGGGATGCGGGCTTGCATGAAACGTTCGATCGCCAGCAAGCGTCAGATCGGCCGTGGTCAGCAAGACCGAAAATTTGTCTTCGTGGAAGTCGCTTTCGTCGCCACTCTCCAAACCATTGTTGAGGATACGCCAGCCGCCGCTTTCCTTCAGCAGTGGAAAGTGTTTGAGCGATCGCGTCGGGTCTTCCCATATGAACAGAAAGTAGGCCCAGGTGCCGTCGTGCACCGCCCGAACTTCGATCCTTGTCTCTCCTCTTCCCTCGAAATTTCCTCCGCCATTGGTCGTGACGAAAAATGGGATGGCCGCGCGCCAGGCCCGATCCGACGTGTCGCCATCGAGCGTGGGTGCATCCGCGCCGTCGATCCGGTGGATCTCGAGTTGGTCCACGGCCAGCCGGTCGGCAGCAAGAATAAATGAAGTACCGGTGATGGCGACGGCCGCCGCCACGACCAGGGGATTGGCCTGAAGCGTGGGATATCGCCGCCTCGAACCGCTGCCTTGAGCGCTCGTGCCGGCCGGTGTGATGCTGGATTGCGCGCCTCTTGGCTTCCGCAGGTCGCCATTTAACGGGAAACCCGGCTCGGTCGGGAGCCCATTGCCGGGCGCGACATGGCGCGCCGGCGCTGCCGATTGCTCTGCCAACATCGCCAGCAATTCGACGGCATCGAGCTGTTTGGACGGCGGCGGCAGGTGCGCCGGTCGAAAGATACGGAATAACTGCGACAACCCGCCGATCTTGAAATGAGTCAGAATATGAAGCGCCGCAAAGGCCAGTATCACCCACGTCGAATACCAATGCAGCGTCGCAGCATCGTATCCGGCCAGAATGCCGAAATAGAGCGCAGCCCCGCTTGCCATCAGCAGCGACATCGCAATGAAGAAGACCCAGCAGAGCAAAACGTTGATGGCGCCCAGGCGGGCTTCCACGCGGCCGAACAATCCGCGAAAGCGCATGCCGTCCAGCTTGACACGGCGCGTCAGCCCGGACCTGACCAGATAAACGGCGTAGGCAAGCGCGACCGCAACCAGCACCAATGCGGCCTGCATATGTATCACCCATACGCTTTCGCGCGGCAGGACGGCATCGAAGAGATTGATCCAGAGACGCTCGGGCGTCTCAGTGGCGATGCGCATTCCGCTGAAGAACGCCACACCAAAGGCGCCGACAAGTAACCAATGCAGGATGATGGTGCCGTAGTCCGTCTTGCGGTATTTCATTCGCGAACTCCGTCCCCAGGGAGCTCACCGCCTCTTCGCATCACGCGACCATCGAACCGCGGGCCATTATTGTGCATGCCAGCGACTACTTCGCTGCACGACCTGGCCCCGCTTCCCGGTTTGGCCCGCCAAATACGCCGCAAAAAGCCAAGCTCGCTAAACAAAGCAGCATCCCCAACTGTCATCGCCGTCCCGGCGAACTAACGATCCCTTCTGATCTGGCGGCCGCCCTCCGCTACATCATGTCTGTTCGCGCCTGACCGAATTCCGGCGTCTCGTCGATCGAACGAGACGCCGGCGATCAAGTAGTCGTCACCCCCACATGTGGTGGAAGTGATGCATCACGTTCTGGAAATGATGGCCACCGGTATCGATGCCAGGCGAAAGGTCCGCACCATTGTTCGCGGCCTGCGGTGCACTGGCCGGAGCGTTCGGTGCCGGCTGGGTGGTCTGCGTCACCGGACCGGCTGCCGTCTGGAGATCGCCGAGCAGCGCCGAGAGGCCGTTATTGGTGTGGCCACCGCCGGCCGCCTGGACCAACGCCTGCAAGTCAGAGACCACGGCCGCCGCGCTGTTCTGACCACCACCCTGGAGAAGCGCAATCAGATCGGCGACGAGGTGGTTCCCACCGTCTCCGGCCGACGTCGTCCCGGGATCCGGCGTCCCTGCCGGCGGCGTCGTGGTCGGAGGTGTCGTTGTTGGCGGCGTCGTTGTCGGAGGCGACGTCGGGTCGGGGTTTGGTGTTACCGCAGTCGCCTGCGCCGCAGCGACCACGCTCGCGTAGCTTCCCCCGTCCGCCATGAGGTTATTGCCCGCCACATCGGACGCATTGGCCGACAACTGCGTAACCGCGGCGTTGACTTCCCCGGCATTGTGAGTTTGCAAGCCGTCAATCAATGCGTTTGCCGCCGTGCCCGCCGTGCCATCCGATCGAAATTCGTTCCAGAAGCGCGCCGACCACAAGCCGCCTTGCGACTGATCGAACGCGTTTGAACTGTTTTCGAAGGTCTGAATCTGCTGGACGAGCCCGGCAATATCGCCCTGGAATCCGTTGTTCTCGATCGTGGTCGCCATCTGGCCAAGATGATTGCTGTCCTGAATCCACTGCGTCACGAATGTCGTCTGGGTCGCATTGTCGAGGAACGGCGTAGCCGGCGTGTTCAATGCCGGCAGCGGTGTCGGATTGAAGATGGCCTGCACACCGGGATCGCCCTGCGCTATATCAATAATGTCGCGATGGATGTCGTTGATGGCGCGCCCAACAAATTGTCCGAGGTCGGTTCCCAGGATCGGCGTACCGGTCGGCGAGTTTGCGAGTTCGACGGTCGCGATCTCTTCGTTGAGCTGGTTGATGATGACATGCGTGTGCAGATCGGTCAGGCTGTTGATCTGGGGATCGGCCGCACTCAACATTTGCTGCACGCCGACCAAGTCCGAGACGATCGCGCTAACCTGATCCGGACCGATACCGCCAATCTCCCGCGTCGTTGCGTCGTTAAACAGGTCCGTTGCTGTCAGAGCCATTGACTTTCTCCTGCTATTCTCTGTTGCGATTAATCCGATCGCCGCCGCTGTTGTTGGCCGTGTCTGTCATCGTGCGACAAATATTGTCGCCGAGGTCACTGACGTGGCGACGTCATTCGAAGACACTTCGCCACGTTCAACCTTGGGACGCATTTGCGTCCAAGTTCGTGGCGCCTTTCGGCCGACAAGGCGGCCGAGCGTGAGACAAGTAAGGTAATAGCGTGGCTCGCCTCATCGTTCGCAAGTCGGACAGATGGTGCTGGAGGACGAACGTCATACATCTACGTTTCGACAACAGCGACGCGCCTGGAGCTTTAATCGGCAACTTTCTGCGCCACGCTTGCCACGATCGTCATAACGTTTGTGCGCGCGCGTCGCATTCTCGCCGAAATATGGTCAGCATCGACCGTCAATCAAAACCGGCTGCGCATGATGGTGGAGAGACGCAGTCATGACTTCTGCTCAGATTGGCGCGCTGGAGAAGGATTCTCTGTCGGGCCTTTCCAACCTCTTCGGGCTTTCGTCCGACGATCCCGTCACGCTCGGGATGCGCGCGAGTGCGCGACGCATGGTCGGCATCGCCGTATTCAGCGGTGTGATCAACGTGCTCATGCTGTCGGGCTCTCTTTATATGCTGCAGGTCTACGACCGGGTGATTCCGAGCCGCAATACCGCGACATTGCTGGGTCTGTCGCTGATCGTCCTGTTCGCTTACCTCGTGCAGGGATATTTCGACGCGCTACGGGCGCGAATGCTCTGCAGGGTGGCGACGCTTTTTGATGCAAGCCTGCAACGGTCGATCCACACCGCGCTCGCTACCTTGCCGCTGCGCGGCGTCAAACCGATGCTGATGCAACAGCCGTTGCGCGACCTGGACCAGGTGCGCAGCTTTCTGTCGGGGATGGGACCGACGGCCTTCCTCGATATGCCATGGATTCCGCTCTTTCTCGCCGCGTTGTTTCTGTTCCATCCTGTGATCGGCTTGACGGCCCTGCTGGGCACAGTCGCGATCATCGCGATGACGCTGCTCTCGGAACAATTATCGCGCGGCGCGGCCAAGGCGGCGATGGATAGCAGCGCGCAACGGCAGGTGTTGGCGGATGCTACCCAGCGCAACGCCGAGGTGGTCAAGGCGCTTGGCATGACGAAGCGGCTATCCGAGCGCTGGGCGTCGGCCAACGAGCGCTATTTGCAGGAAAACATCCGCGCCACCGACGTTAATTCAAATCTCGGTTCGGGCGCGAAGGTGCTCCGCTACGTGCTTCAGTCCGGCCTGCTGGGGATCGGCGCTTATCTCGTCGTGGTCGATCGCGCCTCGGGCGGCGTCATGATCGCCTCGTCGATCATGATGGGCCGAGCGCTCGCACCGGTCGAGATCGCGCTGGGATCCTGGCGACAACTCGTTGCCGCACGTCAAGGCATCGCGCGCCTGCGCGAAATCTGCAAGGTCACCGCGGTTTCCCCCTCGCCACCCGTCACGTTGCCGCGTCCTTGCCGGGAGCTTTCAGTCACGGGTCTGGTCGTTTGCGCGCCCGGGAACACAAAGGCCATCGTCTCGAACGTTTCTTTTTCGCTCAAGGCTGGAATGGGCCTGGCGCTGCTGGGCGCCAGCGCATCGGGGAAGACGTCACTATCCAGAGCACTGGTGGGAATCTGGCCGGCGCAGCACGGCGTCGTCCGGCTCGACGGCGCCGCCCTCGATCAATGGGGCGAGCATCTCGGCCAGTATGTGGGCTATCTGCCGCAGGACGTCGAGCTGTTTGACGGGACCGTTGCCGAAAACATCTGCCGCTTCGATAGCGATGCGGGCTCCGACGCCATTTTGCGGGCCGCGCAGATCGCCGGCGTGCATGAGATCGTTCTGCGATTGCCGGACGGTTACTCGACGCGGATCGGCCAGGGCGGCACGTCGCTTTCCGCCGGGCAGCGTCAACGGATCGGTTTGGCACGCGCGGTATTTGGCGATCCATTCCTGGTCGTACTCGATGAACCAAACGCCAATCTGGATGCTGACGGGGAAAACGCCCTGCATCGCGCCATCGAGATCCTGCGGCGCAACCAATCCATCGTCATCGTGATCTCGCATCGCCCGAGCGCGCTCGTCGCGTTGAACATGGCCATGGTGCTCTACGAAGGCAAAGCGATCGCATTTGGTCCACGCGAAGAGATCTTCGCCCGTGTTCGCAATGCGTCGGCAAGAGGCGGATCGGGCGCGCATCCACGAATGGCGGAGAGCGCACGACCATGCTGAGTGACAACACTGCAACGTATACCAGCAAGGTCCCGCATCGCTGGGCGAACACCGAGAGCGCGGGCGGTGCAGGGCCACAAGGCGCCGCGCTGATTCTAGAATTACAGCGCTTGAGGCAGGCGCTGGAGCGTGACCAAGCGCAGGCTTCTTCAGGTCCGCGCCCCTCGCCCAGCCGCCGCCATCCCAGCCAACCGAAACATCGGCAGAAACGAAACATCGGGCGAGCCATCGGTGCCTGGCTCGACCAGCTCGGGCTTTCCCCTTCCGGCAAACGAAGGCACGCGATAGATCCGAGGCGTCAAGCCGACGTCGCTTCCCTGCGAGGCCGGAATGGATCCGATATCGCCTCTGATGCCTCGCCTCCAACCGTTCTCGATCAAGCGCCTCTCCAGCCGCACGAAAGCTATCAGTCAATGCGCATCGAGAGCATCCGGATGGAACTGCCGCCACCGGCGAGCGGGACAGGTTCGGCACACTCGGCAAGAAGCCTGGCTGCCGTCTGTCGAGACGGCTTGAGCACCTCGCTGTCCTTTATCCTCAATGCCGAAGGCGCCACCGGGGATGAAGCCGCGGCAGGTGACGATTTGACCTTTCGAACAGGCCGCGCCCTTGAACGGGAATTGCGGACAGGACTTCGCGTGCTGCTCATCGTTGGCCTCGCCGCCGGCGGCTGGGCTGCGCTGGTGCCGTTGGCCGGGGCCGTTATCGTACCGGGAAATCTCGTTGTTCAATCCAGCGTCAAGGCTATTCAGCATCCAACCGGCGGGGTGGTCTCCGAGATAGCCGTGCATAACGGCCAGCGGGTGAGCAGCGGCGAACTGCTTGTGCGTCTCGATGCGATCCAGGCGCAGGCAAGCCTGCAAGTCATCACCAAGCAGCTCGACGAGATTCGCGCCCGGATTGCCCGGCTCACCGCCGAACGCGACGGCGTGAGCCAGATTGCAATACCTGTCGAATTGGCAGACCGAACGCGCGAAGACACCGTGAAAACGCTGTTGACGTCGGAAGAGTCGCTATTCAGGGCGCGTGACAAGGCGCGTCGAAGCCAGATCGATGTCTTTCAAAGCCGCATCTCGCAGCTCGGCGAACAGATCGGCGGCCTTGATGCGCAGGTTGAGGCCAAAACCAAACAGTTGGAATTGATCGGCGGCGAACTCACGGGCGTGCAGACACTTTATGACAAGCAGCTGGTGCCACTGGCGCGGCTCACGGCGCTGCAACGCGAAAGTGCGCGTATCGAGGGCGAACGTGGCCAATTGACGTCATCGATCGCCGAGACCCGCTCCAGGATCGGCGAGGCGCAGCTGCAAATTCTGAAGGTCGAGCATGATTTCCGCTCTGACGTCGTCAAGGAACTGGGCGAAAGCCAGGGCAAGGAAGCCGAGCTCGTCGAGCGTGGCACGGCGGCGCGCGACGTGCTGGACCGGATCGAAATCCGGACGCCAACCTCGGGTGTTGTTCAGCAACTCTCCGTCCACAGCATCGGCGGCGTCATTAAGCCGGGAGACTCGATCATGGAAATCGTCCCCGATCTTGATGACCTTCAGATTGAAGCGCGGCTGCAACCCACCGACATCGACCATGTACGAACAGGTCAGGATGCATTTGTTCGCTTCCCGGCGTTCAACCAGCGTGTAACCCCGCAGGTCAGCGGTGTTGTTTCCTATGTGTCGCCCGATACCAGCCGCGATCAGCAAGCCAACGCCTCGTACTTTACGGTCAGGGTTTCGTTGTCCGAAGACGAGCGGCGGCGACTAGCCGGGCTTCAGCTCGTTCCGGGCATGCCGGCGGAGGTATTCATGCAAACCGGAAGCCGCACCATGATGAGCTACTTGCTCAAGCCGATCACCGATCAAATGCGGCGCGCATTCGTCGAGCAATAAGCGGCTCGGCAGCCCGTCA
Organism: Bradyrhizobium erythrophlei; assembly: GCF_900142985.1. Taxonomy (NCBI): domain Bacteria; kingdom Pseudomonadati; phylum Pseudomonadota; class Alphaproteobacteria; order Hyphomicrobiales; family Nitrobacteraceae; genus Bradyrhizobium; species Bradyrhizobium erythrophlei. The sequence goes on along the minus strand of NZ_LT670849.1, from coordinate 6,163,396 downwards.
GATCATGGTCGCGACAATTTCGTCGATGTCGACGAGACCGCCCGCCCTTCAATCATCACGGTGCGTTCCAGCGCGCCGCTGGCGACGAGATCATCGATCGTATCGGCCCGCGCGATCAGCAAATCGGCGCGTGCGCCCTTGCGAATGCCCCAGTCGGCGCCGAGACCGATCATCTCCGCCGGCACTGAGCTTACCATCTCGAACATCTGGCGCAGGTCGGAAAGACCGAATTGCCCGGCGAGCAAGGTCCATCGCGCGATCTCCAGGAGATCGCCCGTGCCGGTGGGGACGAACGGGTCCTGAATGTTGTCGGAAGCGGCCGCGACCGGGATTCCCGCCGCCAGTAGTTCGCGCACCCGCGTCAGTCCGCGCGGCGGCAAACGGTCCGCATCGCGCCCCTGCAGGAACAGATTGGCCGCCGGCAGCGTGACGATGCCGACGCCGGCATCGCGGAGCTCGTCGATCGTCCGCTTCGCCTCATCCGGCGCCATGGCGCTCAAGGCCGAGGAATGGCCGGCGACGACGCGGCCGGCCATGCCGTAGGCCTTCGTCATCCTGGCGATTTCGCCGAACATGGCCCTGCCCGCATCAAGATGCTCGTCGATGTGCATGTCGAGCGGCAGACCACTGCGTTCGGCGCAGTCGAACAAGAGCTTCAACAACGCGATCGGCTCGGACGAAAAGGCCGGCACCCCGCCGATGGCGTCGATCCCGAGTTCGATCGCCTGCCCCAGCCAGGCCTCGCTCTCCGGCAACATCGAGGTCGCGCCCGACGTCACGTGTCCCACAACCTGGATCCGCATATGGCCCGCACATTCCTCGCGCAAGGCCACCATGGCCTCGACGCCGCGTACCCCCGTCTGTGGATCGATATTGGTGTGGCTGCGGATCGCGACCGTACCGTGGACGCTGCATGCTTCGACGGTTCGTCGCGCACGCGCGATCATCTGCTCTTTCGTGATCGAAGGAGCCAGTTCGCGATAGGCCGCCGCCGCACCGGCCAGCGTACCGGAGGGGTTATCGAGCAGCGCGCGGGTCCGCGACTTGTCGAGATGCTGGTGCATGTCGACGAGACCCGGCAACACCAGTTGGCCGTCGACCGCAAGGATCTCGGCGTCGCCATCGGGCAACGACGGGCCGATCCCGTCGATGCGCCCGTCGCCGCCGATCCTGACATCGAGCACCTCCGGCGTGGCCGCACCGAAGCACAGTACGCGGCCACCGCGGATCATCAAAGGACGGCGCATGTCACATCATTCCCTCGCTTCGGATCGGAACTGCCCGATCCCCAAAAGAAAAACCCCGCTCCATCTACGCGATGAAGCGGGGCTTTGTCTTGTGGAATGCTAAGTCGAACTAGAACGATGCGTAGGCGTTACGGAACGCAATCGCGCCGGCCAGCGATCGCGGACGGGTCCGAACGGCATGGCCGTCATTGCCGCTTTCCACGATCCACTGTCCGTTCTCGCGACCGACGATCTTGCCGACGTGATGGCTCCAGACCACGATCGTGCCGACGGAGGGGCCACCGGCGTTGCTGCCGTAGTGCGCCCATGATCGCGCGAGGTTGTACTGCGGGCCGGGGTCGGCACCGACCTGCTGGCGCATGTACCATCCGCACCAGGCACCCGGCCGTCCCCCGACGCTCGCGGACCTGTAGCTCGTTTGCCCAGAGCTTGAGCGTTCGTAACGCGAGCGCCGACGGCCCGAATTCTCGAAGCTGGAGTCTCCGAACCCGGAGGCAAATCCCGAACCAAAGCCCGACCCAGAACCGAACGATCCAGAACCAAAGTTCGAGAACCCGAACTCCTGCGGCTGTTGTCGGTAATGGCGATGGGCGTAGTGCCCATAATGATAATGAGCATAGTGCCGGTAGTGGTGATGCTGGGTTCGCGCTTCCGCACTCGTTGCAAATGCAAATACCAATGCACTCGCGGCAACGAATTTACGCATACTATCTTCCTTCGTATTGTTGAGGGGAAAGCGATCGCTTTGCGATCAAGAGCCGTGTGATCAGGTGCTGGTCACGTTTGCAGCGGCCTCAACGATGAGGCCGAGGTGCATTCGGCTGACCGCCTTAGAAAGACGGGGCGTGGCCGGAATGTGGCGAAGGAATGCAGCAATAACAATGAGATATGCGCTCATGCATGGAACATCTTAACGTTCCATGGGAGCGATCTGAATAGGGCTCAAAAAGCGCCGAAATCGCGCGAAATAGCTGCGAATTCGGCATCTGCGGCGAGCAAACGCAGTCGACCATCCCTCGATTGAATGATGCCCGTCACGTCAAATCGGAGCCTTCTCTTGAGAGGGCTCGCGCGGACGTGAAGAGCCGTGAACGCGTCAACGGTTGCGCGATTAGGTTGGGCGCGCCGCGTGCCCCGCGCCAATGAGGCACTAGCGCTGGATGCCAGGTTGCAGGCCGAGACCACGGCAACCGCTCGGCGCGGGAGCGCGATCGATCCTGACTTCGTCCGCACTTTTCGAAAGAGCTACAGAGCCTCGCCTTCGAACGTGAAGACGACGTCGCGATCGAAGTTACGATGCGATCCGGCGAGCGGTTGTGCGTTGGAAAACAAATGGAGCGGGTGAAGCGCTCCGACTCAAATTTTTCTTTCGATTTCTGTCAACGATGCCAACTACTTACGCCTTCGGCCAATTTGCGTGTTGGACGTATTGTTGGACGTTTCGTTCGACGCGCGACTTGCTCGCCTGCCACTCAAAACTCGTTCTGCCACTATGGAAATCCGTGAAGGACCGATGGTAACGCCATTATCAGCAACACGGCGCTTCCCCCCAACACGCTGGCACCCACGACGAGCAGGGACAGGACGCGCTCCCAAAGCATCTCGCTGGCGACGTCATTCGAATTCGACATCTGTGCACCCGCATTTTTCGTGCGACGAAGACTCATAGACTGATTCGAGGGGTCGCCAAGCGGCGAAATTTGCCGGAAAAATTAACTCATGATTCACCGACTCAGGCGCCCTGCCCGATGGGCGTTGGTGTCGGTTTCGCGCTCCGATCCGCGTTCGTCCTACTCGAGTCGCCCCCCTTTGTAGAGGTCCCCCCAGGACCCCGGGAGGGATTCAGTCGCGTTCGAGGTCGTGGATCACCGGTCGCAGGGAGTCGGGCGTGATCTCGAGCGTCGCAAGCGTGATCGGCAGCTTGAAACGCCGCCTGCCTGCGCTTCAAGTAGAGCACACCGCCGACCGTATCGATCTTCGGCACGTGCGAATGGCCGGACACAACGACGTCTATGCCGATGGCACTGGATCGATCTGCAGCGTCTTGAGGTCGTGAAGCACGAAGATGGCTTGTCCCGCGAGCCGCACGAGTTTGGTGTCGGCGTATTCGCCCGTCCAATCACCGGTGTCGACATTTCCTCTGATCGCGGCGACCGGCTCATCTTGCGAAGCGCGCCGATGATGTCGGAATGCGCAATATCTCCGCCGTGAATGATTTGATCGACGCCGGTCAAACGGCGCTCGGCCTCGGGCCTCAACAGCCCGTGCGTGTCCGAAATGATCCCGATTCTGAACGTCATCGATCGGTACGCATAGCCCTGAGGATCTGCCGCTTAAGAACGCAGCAGACCTTCGCAAGGCTGAAGCCGAGGTCTAGATGCTGCAAGCCGATTTGTTTCAAACAACGAGAAATCCATCTTGCAGGGACGTTTGCGTCTTTTGCTATGGCTTGGTTTGGTTGGCCATGGACTGCGGATCGTGTTTCACACGGGAGAGGTCCAAGGTTCGATCCCTTGTGCGCCCACCATTGATCCCTAAAAATTAACGACTTATGCAAATGATTCCCTACAGGTGTGCCCTAAAAAATCCGGGGCACAACAGGGGCCCTCGCTCTAGTACGTTGACGCAAACGTCCACTCGCACCCGCTGCTGAGCGATCCCGAAGCCGATGAAGAGACCTCGTTGACCCTGACGACGACATCCGTCTCGGCAGCATGTAGCGCGATAAGGATCGATGACGCCGGAGAGTTCGCCTCTTTTCGGCATCGCATCGCGGTTGCCTTCGACGCCGACACGCGTTGCGCATCATGATGAAATCGGCGCTCGAAGGGATCTGCTGCACAACGCCATTGATTTGATAGGTTCAAATCGGGGATAGGATTTGCGATCGAGGCTTACCTGACCAATTAACCGCTGAGATGTTGAGAGCGCGCGCCGCTTGGTTCGCAATTCAGCCGTGATGCTCTGGCCGGACTTGGCCGACATGTTCTGATTCGAGCGGGAGGCCGTTAATGAAAGCCTTTGCATCTGTACTGGTCGCTGTGGCCGTTCATTATGCGATCGATTCCGAATACAACGACGCCCGCTACACCCAAGTCGTCGCGACTGCGGTGAGCAAGATATTTCCGCGCTAAACCGGCTGCTTGACCGCCGCACAAATGAAGAGTCGCCGCTTGCCTATTTCGCCACATGGGCCGCCGGCGATGATCCGCCGCTGAGATAGTCCCCTCCATGAGTCTAGGAAGGCCGCCGGTGCGTCCGGGATTTGCGGGCGGAGTGTGTGTGCCGGCCGATCCGGGCCACCGCACGGGGCGCCAGCGCTGAGTCCTCGCGACCCGCCAAAAGAGTTTAATGCCTTCAAACTGGACCTTTAAATGCCCGCGCGCGTTGAGGCCTTAGACCGGGGGCGACCGCGAACCCGGAGCTTTTGAGTTATGAGCAATATCCCCCTGGACCTTGAAAGAAGGTGCGAGCAGCGCTGGGCCGCCAGATTTGAGGCCGCGCGCGCGCTCCGAGAGCAGCGTCGCCTTGAAAGGCAGCATCAACAACTCACCGCGCCCGACAACACCAAAAGAGAAACCCGCCGCGTTGAGCCGGCGGATTTGAGGCCTGCACCGGCTGCGTGAGCGCTTGACCGAAGCCGCGCACTAGAACCAAAAAGGGCCGCATTCGCGCGACCCTACCGGCAAATTTGTCCGTGATGAAATTCCTCCTCCGGCAAGAACCACATTACAACCATCCACACCTCTCTTGGATTCCGTATAAATACGGCTCCGCTTCGCTGACGACGAAATGGAGCCGGCGCGCAGCGCCAGGCCATTGTCTTTGCGGAAGTCCGCGATCGTCTTGTGATCAGGTGCGAGCCGACCCAGCAGCCACATAACCTCGAGATTGCGTCCGGCTTTCGTTCCAGCCGCCGGCTCGACTGAACCCGGTTCAGATAGCCGTAAACATAAAGCTTCGGGAGAACGGAGGGATGATACGACGGTCGACCAGTTGCCGCCGGCTCAACCCCTTCGAAACTCATCTCAGCCAAGTCGAGCGTTTCGACAAACACCTCGATCACTCGAACAGGATTACTCTCGTCGATGAAATCATCGAGGCATTCGGGCAACAGCGTCGATTGCCTACGATCGGCCTCTTCAACGAAGCACCTCATCGATTTCCCTACAGAATCGCGAAGGAATCATAACTACGGCACGCGGTTTTCACACAGCCAGGGTCATTAACGAACATGTCATGTCGGGACCATCCCATTTATGATATGCCGATGTAGATCCATGTCTATGTTCCGGCCCGAAAGCACAATCGCTACAGGCCCTGAAAATCCGGTGACTTTGCGAGCGAGCAACGCGGCGATACCGACAGCGCCGGCACCTTCAACGATCTCTCGCTCCTTCTCGTAAGCATGACGAATTCCGGCGGCGATCTCGCTCTCGCTTAGCAGTACGACATCATCGACCAAGGCTTGGCACATGGCGAACGTCAGCTTGTTGTCCAGGCCGATGCCGCCACCGAGGGCGTCAGCGAGGCTTGGCAACTCCTCGACCTGTAGCGGCCGGCCGCAGGCAAGGCTCGCTTTCATCGCTGCGCCCCGCTCCATGGTGATCCCGATAACTTTCGCGTTGGGGCGCTTGTTTTTGACAGCTGCGGCGACGCCAGCAACTAATCCGCCGCCGGAGACCGGGACAAGAACGGTAGCAACGTCTGGCATCGCATCCAGTATCTCAAGTCCGACCGTCCCTTGCCCGGCGATGACATCCTGATCATCAAAAGGGGGCACCATCACGAGCTGCTTTTCAGCCACCAGACGGTCGACCTCCTGCTGCGCTTCATCCTGCGAGCTGCCAACAATATGTACGTCTGCGCCGAGGCGACGGATTTCCAGGACCTTGTTCTCTGGGACCAACCGCGACATGCAAATCGTCGCGTGCGAACCTAATGCCCGCGCTGCATACGAGAGCGCACGGCCGTGATTGCCGGTCGAGACGGTTATCACTCCCCGTGACCGCTCGGCTTCGGTGAGCTGCAACATCGAATTGAATGCGCCGCGCAACTTGAAACTGCCAGTGGGCTGGTAATGTTCCAGCTTCAGGTGGACTGAAACACCGGCAATCTCCGAGAGAGATGGCGAGGCGACAAGCGGAGCCGACAAAACGTGGTCGGCAATACGGTCGCGGGCATCGCGGATAGCGCTGAATTCGATCATGGACATCCTTAGCCAGGCAACAGCGCAACGCTGGTCGTTACGAATTGTCTATGCTCTCAGACCTTGCTTCAACGATAGATCGACTTTATGGCAGTCCCAAAGCGCATCACTCCTAAGGCTCAGATCCAGAGAATGGCGCAGATCAGCTACAAACCGGTCCTAGGGCGAAAATGTTAGGCCGAGGCTGTCAGCTACTGCCCTGTTGGTCAGGCGTCCCATGTGCACGTTAAGGCCCGCACGCAAGTGGGCATCATCCAACACGGCAGTGAACCCTTTTTTTGCCAAGGCCAGACCGAAGGGAAGTGTGGCATTGTTCAATGCCTGGCTGGCGGTAAGCGGGACGGCACCGGGCATGTTTGCAACGCAATAGTGAATGATGCCATCAACCTCAAAGGTCGGTTCGGCGTGGGTCGTTGCGCGAGAAGTCTCGAAGCACCCCCCTTGATCGATCGCCACATCAACCAGCACGGCTCCCCGACGCATCGATTTCAGCATCTCACGACTTACCAATTTTGGAGCACTCGCGCCCGGCACCAAAACTGCACCAATCACAGCGTCCGCGGTAAAGACCTCTTCTTCCACGGCGTCCAGCGTTGAAAACCGTGTCCGGACACGTCCTCCAAACAACTCGTCGAGCTCACGAAGCCTCGCGATCGAACGATCAAGAATCGAGACCTCTGCGCCTAACCCGACCGCCATGCGTGCGGCGTTGGTTCCAACTACGCCTCCCCCTATGACGACAATCCGTGCGGGAGGGACGCCAGCAACGCCTCCAATCAGCAATCCCCTGCCACCCGCATAGCGCCTCAGTGCCGAGCCGGCGGCTTCAATTGCGAGCCGGCCGGCCACCTCGCTCATGGGAGCAAGCAGAGGAAGACCGCCGAACTTGTCTGTGACAGTTTCATAAGCAATTGCCGTGCAGCCGGATTTCATCAACCCTTTGGCTTGGACCGGATCTGGAGCCAGATGGAGATATGTGAATAGAATCTGATCTTCTCGAAGCTGGATCCATTCCGATGGTTGAGGTTCCTTCACCTTCACTATCATCTCGCAGGACGCAAATATTTCGCGAGCAGAACCGACAATGCTTGCGCCGGCCTTTCTGTAGTTGTCGTCGGAAGCGCCGATCCCGTCTCCTGCCGTTGCCTCCACCGCCACCGAATGACCGGCAGCCACATATTCGCGAACTGCAGCGGGCGTAAGGCCAACGCGATATTCATGCGTCTTGATTTCCCTGGGAACGCCGACCTTCATCACCTCACCTCTCTGCTCACCGCATGAAACTCAAGCAGGCTGCCTGGCGAGTTCGTCCATGACCTGCTTGGTTGCTTGATAGGCGAGATCAACCATCTCATCGATCTCGGCTTCGGATACCACGAGAGGTGGTGCGAAGCCGAGGATGTCGCCGTGAGGCATCGCTCGCGCTATAAGTCCGCGGTCGCGGGCGGCTTTCGAAATGCGCGCGCCGACTTTTTGCTGGGGATCAAACCGGCGTTTGCTGTGGCGATCTGCGACGAATTCGATCGCGCCAAGGAGGCCAACACCGCGAACTTCACCGACGATTTCCATTTGAGCAAAACGCTCTTTCAACTGCTTCTGAAAATGCGCGCCGACCACTCGAGCGCGCTCACTAAGCCGCTCCTTTTCGACAATATCGAGTACCGCGTTTGCAGCGGCGGCGGCGATTGGATGGCCCGAATACGTATAGCCATGTGAGAAGGCTCCGATTCGATCGGCAGCGTCCTCCATGACGCCGTAAACCTTCTCGCCGACTATTACGCCTGACAGCGGCATGTAACCGGATGTGAGACCCTTGGCGACGGTGACCAGATCCGGTTCGATCCCATACAGCGTGCAGCCGAAGTCCGCACCGGTCCTTCCGAAGCCGCAGATCACTTCGTCTGCGATCAGAAGAACGTCATAACGGCGAAGCACGGCTTGGATTTCCTGCCAATAACCCGCAGGCGGCGGCGTAATGCCGCCGGTGCCCAACACCGGTTCACCAATGAAGCCTCCGACGGTTTCCGGCCCCTCTCGCAAGATCAGCTGCTCCAACTCCGCTGCGCGCCGCTTCGAGAATGCCTCCTCCGTCTCGCCGGCTTCGGCGCCCCAATAATGATGAGGCGATCCAGTGTGCAAAATACCCGGAAATGGAAGATCCATATGATCGTGGTAAAATGACATTCCGGTCATCGAGCCGGACACGACCGAACAACCGTGGTAGCCGCGTTCGCGCGAGATGATCTTCTTCTTTTTGGGCTGACCGCGCAGGTTGTTGTAATACCAAACCAGCTTCGCCTGGGTCTCATTGGCATCGGACCCTGACAATCCATAGAACACTTTACTCGGCTTTCCGGGAGCCATCTTTACCAGCCGGCCCGATAGGATAGCGAGCTCTTCGGTCGTATGAGCGGCATAGCTGTGATAATAGGCCAACTTATAGGCTTGCCGCGCGATGGCCTCAGCGACCTCGGTGCGACCATAGCCAATGTTCACGCAGTAGAGACCAGCAAACCCGTCAATGTAACTGCGGCCGGTCGCATCCTGAATGCGAACGCCCTGCCCGCCGGTCACAATCGTCGGATCACCCATCCGTCCCGTCGCAAAGTCCTTGAGCTGCGTGAATGGATGCAAAACGCTCGCTCGATCGAGCTCCGCGATGGTCTTCATGTCAGTCATGTCGGTTCTCCCTAAGCCGCCAAGTCGCCGAAGCAGACGTATTTCAGGTTCGTAAACTCCGCGAGACCGTGACGCGATCCTTCGCGGCCAAGTCCCGATTGTTTCCATCCACCAAAGGGAACGGGCGCACCGGTGAAAGATGGGGTGTTGACACCGACCATCCCGTACTCGAGTCGCTCGGATAGACGCAGCGCGCGCCTCAAGTCGTTCGTGTAAAGGTAACTGGCAAGCCCCATCTCAGACGCGTTGGCTCTCACCAGCACCTCTTGCTCACTGTCGAACGGTAGTACCGCCGCAACCGGCCCGAACGTTTCCTCCTGGGCGATCAACATCCGATCGTTAGCGTCGACCAACAACGTTGGAGTGACGTAATTCTCACCCAAGTTCGAACTTCGCTTGCCAATTACCAAGCGCGCTCCCTTGGCCAGCGCATCATCGATGTGGGCGCGGCACTTGTCAGCGACAGACCGCTTCGTCATCGGCCCGACGTCGGTTATGGGGTCGAGACCGTGGCCCGTCCTGAGATCTGACATCGACGCCGCGAAAGCCTCGACGAAGCGAGCGTAGATTCGACGCTGCACGTAGATTCTGTTAGCCGCCAAACAATCCTGGCCAGCGGTCGCGAATTTCGCCGCCATGGCTCCCTGTACTGCCTTTTCGACGTCGGCATCATCAAAGATCAAGAACGGAGCATGCCCGCCAAGCTCGAGCGAGATCTTCTTGACCGTCTCGGCGGTTTGCCCGATCAGCACCTTGCCCACCTGGGTCGAACCGGTGAACGAGACTGCACGTACGCGCTGGTCGGCTAATAATGGCCCAGCGAGCGCAACGGGATCACCGGTAACGACCTGCAATACGGCGCGGGGCATACCGGCCTCTACCGCCAAACGAGCCAAGGCCAGGGCCGAAAGCGGGGTCTCGGGCGCGGGCTTCACGATCACGGAACAACCAGCGGCAAGCGCCGCTCCCGCCTTTCTGGTAATCATCGCCACGGGAAAATTCCACGGTGTGATGGCCGCAACGATACCAATTGGCTGCATGCGGACGTGAAGCAAACTCTCGCGCTTATGGCTCGGGATCGTCTCGCCGTAAGCCCGTTCACCCTCCGCCGCAAACCAGTCCAGAAAGCCCGCGCCGTACTCGATCTCCGATCGCGCTTCGGCAAGCGGTTTGCCTTGCTCGCAGGTCACAAGCACTGCGATTTCGTCAGCGCGTTGGCGCACCAACGTGGCCCACGCGCGCAAGATGGTCGCTCGCTCCGCTGGCAAGAACTCTCGCCACACCTGGAACGCTCGCTCGGCCGCGTCGATCGCGACACGAACATCATCCGCGTGACACGCGGCACAGTCCGCGAAGGCGTCGCCGGTCGCGGGGTCGATGATAGATTCCCTTCCATCTCCAGAGACCCAATCTCCATCGACCAGCGCATCACCAATCGTGAAGTCGCGCCGTTGCAATCCGTTCAGATGTTGTTTTGCAAGTCCGATCAATGCTGGGACTCCCCGCCGAACCCGGTTGAAACCGACCGAATGGGTAGGATACTGATGCTTCCACGCTGTTTTTCACGGATTTCTACCAGATCAGCGATGTTTTTCTGCGATACAGATCTGTTTTGTGATGAAATCCACCGAGAGCGCTGAGGTTTCAATATGAAGGTCTACGATCGGATTGATGCACGCATCCTTGAGATCGTTCAGAAGAACAACCGCCTGACGGCAGACGCGATTGGGGAACTGGCCGGAATCTCTGCGACTGCTTGTCAGCGGCGGCTGAAACGCCTGCGATCGGAAGGCATCATCGAAGCAGACGTATCGATCATTTCGGCAAAGGCGGTCGGGCGACCGATACAGATGCTAGTGCTGGCGACACTCGAGCGCGAGCGCACCGATATAATTGACAGGTTCAAACAAGCGATCAAATCGACACCGGAAGTAGTCAACGGCTTCTACGTAACCGGCGACGCGGATTTCGTGCTCTACATCACCGCACAGAGCATGGAGGAATACGAACGGTTCACGCGGCGCTTCTTCTACGAAAATCCGGACATCAAGGGCTTCAAGACGCTTGTCGTGATGGATCGCGTGAAAGCCAGTTTCGCCGTGCCGGTCGAGACCCCGCCCGATGAGTAGCGCACTCGGAGTTTGGCTTTAAATCTCTGCATTGAGGTCGGGCGGGACCGGACACGTCGCAAGTCGGACTATTCTGCTATTGCGTACGACGAACGGCGCGGATCGGCGCCGCCCATCAACAGACCTTCGCTCCTTCGTATTGCGTTCACGCCGCCCATCAACCGCGACCAGCTATCGACGCGCCTGACCCTCCAGCCCTGCTTGCCTAAGTATCCGTCCCAGGAAGAGGGGCAGCGCTGCTCGAGCATGACTTCCTCCCCATCATCGTGGCGCAGCCGCGGCCATTCGATTGCCGCTTGGATGTCGAGACCTTGCTCGAAATTACGACGGACGACCTGAAAGATCGACTGCGGCTGACCGTGATCTCCAGGCGTCGCAATCGCAAGCTCAACGCCTGCGTCGCCGATCATGAGTGCCGGACACAACGTATGGAATGGCCGGAAACCGCCAAGCATTCCACGTACCGGGTCCTCATCAAGACGTTCGAGCATGGCCCGGTTATGCAAGACCATCCCTTGGTCAGGGCAGACGATGCCCGAGCCGAACGACTCGAACAAAGACTGCACCCAGGACACAGCATTGCCGTTTGCATCGATCACGACAAGCGTTGAGGTATCGCCGCCGCCTGACCGACTCATGGTCGGTCCGTTATGCAAAGCCAGCGCCTTGAGGCGACTGGTCGAGAAGATGTCATCGGGCAATGTAACCCTGCGTGGATCAGCACAGTAGGCATCGCGCATCGCGAATGCCTGGTTCTTTCGGGCGAGATAAGCCAGCGGATCAATCAGAGGATCGGATCCATCGCTGGGCGGAGGAGCCGGCCTCACTTCGGCCAACCTGAGCATCGCCAACAAGGCCAATCCTTGCGAATTCGGCGGCGCGACGTGAACTTGCCGGCCGCGCCAATCGGTCGACAATGCCCTTTCAAACGATGTCGCGTGTTCGATGAGGTCCTGCTCTTCAATCAAGACACCCTGCCCGCGCGCCGCGGCGAGCCAGTCAGAAGCAAGCGCGCCGGAATAGAACTCGCGCCACCCTCGTTCCGCGATCGTTCGCATAGTTCGAGCGGCCGCAGGCTGTTTTAGAATTTCTCCCAGGGGCCGGCCTCCGGCGGGTCCATAATGGACACCCAGTGCAGGGAATTCTTGGACAAGCTCGGCGTATTCGGCTCCGTTAAAAAAGCCGATCGCCGAGGCATCCAGGGCGACGCCGTTTTCAGCAAGTGCGATCGCAGCTTGCAAAACTTCCGCCAAGGAATGGCTACCGAACCGCTCGAGGGCCTCGCCCCACGCGGCAACGACCCCAGGCACGGTGACCGGGACCGGCCCGCGTTGCGGCATCGAGGTGAGACCTCGCTTTCGCAGGCCTTCCACCGAAATCGATCGCGGCGTGCGTCCTGATCCATTAATGGCAGTAACATCGCCGCTCACGGTAGCGTGGAGTGCAATCGCGTCACCCCCGAGACCATTCATGAACGGAATTGCGATAGCGAGCGTAGCGGCCGCGGCGACTGCCGCATCCATGGCGTTTCCGCCTCTGCGCAGCATTGCAGCGCCAGCTGCCGAAGCGAGCGGGTGGCCGGCGACCACCATTCCACGCTCGCTCATTATGACGGGGCGATGCGACTTGAAGGCAACGCCATCGAAAGAGCTGGTCAAAGGTCGGCTACTCCACGATCCCTGAAGCATTCATCAGTGTTCGAATGCGCTCGCAGGCGCTGTGAAAGGCGGGATCTCGTAGTGAGGAAAAGTCGCGTGGCCGCGGCATCTCAACTGAAATGATTTCCTGGATTCGTCCTGGACGCGGCGTCATGACCACGACCCGGTCTGCAAGCATCACCGCCTCCGTGATGCTGTGCGTAATCAGGACGACAGTCTTTCCCGTATCCATCCAGACGCGCTGCAATTCGAGGTTCATCTGTTCTCGTGTCAATGCGTCAAGCGCGCCGAACGGCTCGTCCATGAGCAAAAGAGATGGATCGGTAACCAGAGCCCGGCACAAGGCAACCCGCTGTTGCATTCCTCCAGATAGCTCAAACGGACTGCTGCTCTCGAAACCTCGAAGCCCCACAAGCTCCAGCAGTGCGCCGATGCGCTGCGGGTCTCGAGCCGTCCTTTGAATATCCAGGGGTAGCCGCACGTTTTCCCGAACCGTACGCCAGGGAAGCAGCACGGGCGTCTGAAAGACGATTCCGATACCCGGGTTAGGCTCGGTTACGGCCTTATCACCAATCCGAATCTCTCCCTGCGACGGCGCCAACAGACCCCCGATCAAGCGCAGAAGCGTCGACTTTCCGCATCCCGAAGCCCCCACGATTGCGACGAACTCGCCTGCCGCGACGTCCAGCTCGATGTCTTTGAGAGCCATCAAGCTTGTCTTGCCGGTCTGGAAGTTTTTCGAGACGCCCCGTATCGCGATCGGCTCGGCCATGGCGCTCAGGCTTCCGCAAACTCATTGCTGTAGAGCTTGTTGAGATCGACCGCCTTCGGCAGCCCGCCATACTTGACGAGCAGATCCTGCGTCGCGCGCCAATCTTCTTCAGCCATATAACCGAGCGGCTTCCCCTTTGTTGCGCTTGTTTCCAGCGACGGGAACGTCAGGTCCAATTGCCGGCGAAGTACATTCTTGTTCCGTGCCTGCTGCGGCAATTGCTTGATCAGAACGTCAATTGCTTTTCCCGGATCGGCTTTGGCTGCCGCGAATGCGTCTAGCGAGACGCGGACAAAGGCCTTCGCCGCCTCACGATTCTTCTTCAACCAGTCGGCATTGGCCACGAGTCCATTGTTCATCATCTCCACGCCGAAGTCGCTGAACAGGAAGTAGTGCAGTTTCGCGCCCTGCTCCTCAAGTTGAGCTACCTGAACGTTGACGTTTGCGGGGATTGCATCCGCCCGCTTCTGGAGAAACATCGCATTCTTCGCGGCTGTTGCCGGATTCAAGACGCTGATCTTGGTCGCATCGACGTTCGCTCGCTGAAGCAGCGCGGCAAGCATTTGCCCGGTACTTTCGGATGGTGCGTAAGCAACGACCTTGCCTTCGAGCTCATTCGGCTTGTTGACGGGCGCATCGGCGTGACTGATCACACACATGACATCGGAGATCACCCTTCCGATCGCCATTAGCGGCACCCCCTGCTCGATGGCCCTGATCGTGCTGGTAAAGTCGACAAAGCCGATGGGATCGTTACCCTGCCCCACGATCTTGGCTACCGTGGCGGATCCCTGCCCCTCGCCAATACTGACATCCAGGCCGGCTTTTTCGTACATCTTCTCTTGCAGCGCCAGGAAGAACGGCGCGTGCGAACCGTAGATCGACCAGTCAAGCCTGAAGCTGATCGGGGTTGCCGCGCGCGCCGAGGTGACGAACGGCGCCATGAGCCCAGTTGCTGCTGTTCCGAGCAACACACTTCGCCTTGATATTTTGGCCATCACTCTCTCCTCGGTTGCCGGTTTAAACTTAGGTCGTAACGTTCTGCAGACGAATGGTGCTGTGCCAAGGTATGACAAGTCGTTCGACAAATTCGACGGCGTAGTAAAGAAAAACGCCTATGACGAGCAATATCACCAGGACAGCGAAGAGCAGGCTGGTATCGAGATTGGCATTCGCTTGCAGCAGCAAGTAGCCAAGCCCCTGATTGGCGCCGACCCATTCGGCAATAACGGCACCAACAACGGCAAAGGCAACGGAGACCTTCATGCCCGCGAAGATATTCGGCAGCGCAGTCGGCAGGCGAAAATAGAAAAAGGTCTGTAACGTGGTAGCGCGCGTCGAGTTCGCGAGTTCCAGCATGTCACGCTCGATGCTACGAAGACCAACGATGGTCGAAACGAGAATTGGAAAAAAAGCCACCAGGAAGGTGACTACCAACTTAGGCCCAAGCCCCAACCCAAACCACACAACGATCAAGGGAGCCAGAGCAACCTTGGGAAAAGTCTGGCTCAACACCAACCACGGCATGATCGCCCGCTCCAAAGTTCGTGAAGCAACGAGCAGAATTGCAAGCGGCACGCCGACAATGATCGACAGAAAAAACCCGCCTAGAGTGACGTAAACCGTCGCCCAACTATGACCGAGCAGGAACCACGCATCTTCCTGGAGCCGACGAAGGACATCTCCGGGCAGCGGAAGCAGATACGGAGGAACATGGAAGATCTTTACTGCGGCATACCAGAGCGCAACGACGGCAACCAATGTGCTCAGCGGATACAGCACGGAGGACAATCGGCTCAACATTACAACAGGCCCGAGAAATACGTGCGCGCACAGGCGCTGTGGACCAAGGTAACCATGTGCGTGAAATCGAACACCGGCAGCCCAATCTCGGCCTGAATCGCCGCGGCATAGGGAGGCAACAGAGAGCACTCCAGTAGAATGGCACCGATATCCGGTCGCCCAGCAACCAGTCGTTTTGCCACTTCCAGGGCCTCGTTCTCCGCAGCGGGAAAATCAAGTGTCGTTCGGTCCTCCCAAGCCGTTGCTGAGAATTCCGAGCATCCTTCCATTCCGACAACGTAGACCGCAGAGGGATCAATAGACACGGCTTCAAGGTGGCGAGAAGACAGACTGCTTGCTTCCGCCGTGATCACCCCTACGCGCTTGTTCCTTTGAAGAGTAGCGGAAATAAACGGCACCAGCATCAAAGAGGAGGCAAAGACCGGAATATCGACGGCCTCAAGCAGGTGACGTTGAAATAGTGCAGCGAACCCACAAGACGTCGTTATCGCGCGACAACCCTGGCCTTCGAGATAGCGTGCGCCATCCACCCAGGGTTGGACCGCATCCTGGAATTCCTTGGTCGTCGGATCAAGGGAGCCAAGGTCTCGCACTGTCCGGCTTCCCGAGAAGCCTTTCACAATGTGATGCATCACAGGAAACGGAAAAGAAGACGCATTTCCGATTGCGCCCGATGGTCGAGGAAAGCGTCCCTCGATCATCAGGATCCCTACTCTGTGGCCATAAAGATTATGGCCTCCGGTGAGTACACCTTGTCTCACGTCTCTCTCAGGCCTTGGAAAGCAGTACGCGCGGGAAGTCGGCGAAGCATTCAGCCCCCTTGTCGGTCACTGCGAAAGATTCCGAGATGACGAGCCCGTACTTTTCCATCCAAATCGCGGGGATGCAGTGGAATGTCATGTTCTTCTCCATGACCGTTTTATCGCCGGCACGAAGACTCGCAGTCAGTTCGCCCCATGTCGGCGGAAAACCGATCCCGACGGGGTACCCGATCCGGCTGTCCTTCTCGATACCGTATCGACTGATCACCGCCTTCCAAGCCGCTGCTAATTCCTCGCAAAGTACTCCCGGACGAACCTTCTCGAGGACCGCATTCAATCCCTCGGCAATCACCTTGGCAACGAAGTCCATCCGTTCGGTCGGTTTTCCGAGGTAGATGCAGCGGGACAAAGGCGAGTGGTAGCGGTGCCTGACGCCGCCCATCTCGATATAGAAGAGATCTTCTTTTTCCAGCGGGGCATCGGTCCACGACAAATGCGGTGCCGCGCAATACTCGCCGACCATCGCGTTAGGCGGCTTGCACGGGAATGTTCCGCCGAACTCAGGCAAGCCAGCCGTGGTCACGCGATACAATTCGGCCATGACATCGCACTGCCGGACTCCCGGTTGTGCCTTGTCAAAAGCAGCCTGTTGTGCCGCGGCCGCGATGCGGCCGGCCTGTCTCATATAATCCAACTCACGATCGGACTTCACCATCCGGCAGCGGTTGACCAAAAGGAACGCGTCGACGAACTCGCAATTCGGAAGACCGTGCCGAAGTATGGCGTCCCACTTAGCCGTGTAGTAGTAGTCATCGGTCTCTACGCCGACCCTTCCGCGATCCCAGCCGCGTCTTTGAAGTTCCTCTGCGACAAATTGTATCGGGTGCAGTTCCGACGAACCGACGTAGTTGTCGGGATATGGCAGGACATTCCTCTCGGCGAGGAACGCCGTGAACTTGGCACCGACCGAGTCCATTTTTCGGCCAATCCAGAGTGGCTCTTCCTCGGTCGAATTCACGACCACCATCTGAGGCGTGTAAAAGGACCAGCCGTCATAGCCGGTTAGCCAGAATTGATTGGCGGGCGACGCGATGAGCAGTACGTCGATGCCTTTCTCGGCCATCGCTTTTTTTACGCGAGTGACGCGCGCCAGATATTCCGACCGTTCGAACAGCAGCATTTCAGAGGCCCTTCCGGCTTTGTTGCAGTCGATGGAAGGGTTGCTTGTGATCAACATTCTGTCTAATGAATAAATCTGCGCACTCCATAACCAGACGGTAATGAAAAGAATCAATCTAAGGCTGCTTGGAGTCTTCAGGGTTGTATTCGAAACGCGGAGCGTGACCACAGCTTCCATCAAGCTCGGCGTCACTCAGCCTGCCGTGAGCAAGGCGCTCGTCGAGTTAGAGAAGGACGTCAATCTCACCCTGTTCGGGCGTGAGCGGCGTCGACTGATCCCAACAGAAGACGCAGCCCGGCTGTACGAAGAGACCACGCGGCTCTTTTCGCACGTTTCGGTTTTTGAAGATCGTGTCGAAGACTTCCGCTCCGGAGAGGCCGGTCAGTTGTCAATCGCGGTCATCCCGACATTGGCATCCTCAATCGTAGTTCAAGCAACGGTCGCGCTGCACGCAAAGGCGCCTGACACGATTGTCAGAGTCGTCACAGGATCTCGTGCCGAAGTCATCAAGGCGACTACGCATCACCAAGTCGATCTAGGTCTTGCGCATGCGCCTTTGGCCGATCGCGACCTCGATGTCGAAATCATCGGCGAGAGCGAAATAGTGGCAGTGGTGCCCCTCGGCCACCCGTTTGAGAGATATGATTTCGTAACTCCCCGAGACCTAGACGGGCAACCCTTGATTGGCCTTGACATCGGTTCACCCGCAGGTCACCTCCTTCGCGAATGTTTCGAAGCCGAAGGCATTGCGATGCGTATCGTTATGGAGGCGAACAGTTCGGGGGTCGCCTTCGCCGCGGCATGCTCAGGGCGATCTATCGCGCTTATCGATCCCTGGCCAAATTCGATTGCACGTAACAGCCAATGTAACCTTGTTCGGTTTAGGCCCATGGTCCCCCAGCGCGTCGCTCTTCTTCGATCGACGTTCCGACCTCCTTCTCGCGTTGCCGAATTATTTGCGGAAGAACTGCGACTCGCAATCGTGAAAGCTGCCGCGACTACTCACTTCGTGAGGGGAATGACCACAAGTACATAAGGTCTGTCGCTCGCGCCCTTTCTCGCAGGCACAGAGAAGTGAACCTGTCCCCATGCTCGGTCCTCTCATATCGCGATTCTACCGATGCGTTTGGGCACCAGCTTCCTGACAAGCACTCTCGATTCTACAGCCTTGTGCCTGGGATTGGGCCACAGATTATGTCGGCTCCATACCAACGACGGAACTGCGCCAAAGTCTTCGCACCGACGAACGCGGCGGCCTCGTCTTCAGTGAGAGCGCCTTCACGACGGAGGATCTTCTCTCATAGCTTTGGAAAAGGGGACATGGGCAAATTGCCTAAGGGTAGGGTTGTCAACCCTGCCTTCAATTTGCGAATGTTTCAACCTACCACATGATATCGCCCGACCCCGTGTCCAATGTGGCAAGTCGTTGCCTCGACAGACGTTGAACACCATCGGTCGACGAGTCTGCCGGCTAAAATGTCTTTCGCATCGAAGCCGTTGTCTTCAGTGAAAAGCGTGATAGCTCCGACGATCCGTTCGACGTCCTCACCACCATCGCATGCAACGGGAAGCAGCAATCGCTCGTATCTGACAAGAGGGCCCTCGTCTCCCCGTCTGGATCAATCGTTCATCCACCAGAGACTTTTGAGATTTGCGTACTCGATTCGACGCCGGAGCGGAGCATGTGCGGTGAGAAACGCCTGCATTTATTAGGTTTCTTCGATTTTGACGAGGGCGTTTGCATATCCGTGCCGTCGAGCAACGAGGCGCGAAGATTGTGGTTCAGAAGCAGCAAGATTGTACCGATCTACGAAAGAGTGTTTTCCTGCCGGCGGCTGTTCATCCGATGCTTAAGCGCCCTATTTGCATGGTCAGTTCAAGGAACGCATGGCGTGACCAAGCGAATAGCGAGCGGCTTTCATGACCAAATCCATCAAGATCGACTTCGTATCCGATGTCTCGTGCCCCTGGTGCGTCATTGGGTTGGGAAACCTGGATGTCGCGCTGAAGCGATTGGGGGGGCAATTGACGGCCGACATTCGTTTCCAGCCCTTTGAGCTTAATCCGGGCCTCCCGCCAGAGGGCGAGAGCCGTTTCGACAACGTGGCACGCAAATACAAGGTCGGACGCGAGCAGGCGATCGCGAACCGTGAGCGCCAGCGCGGGCTCGCGGCGGAGGTCGGCTTCGACATGGTGACAACAGACGAAAGCCGGTTCTACAACACTTTCGACGCGCATCGCCTGCTGCACTGGGCGCGGATCGAGGGGCGGCAAGAAGGGCTGAAGCGTGCGCTGCTCGCCGCCTACCATACCAACATGCAGAATCCCGGTGATCACGGTGTGCTCGTGGCCGCTGCTGAATCCGTTGGCCTCGAAGGTGCGGCTGCGCGCGATGTGCTCACCTCAGGGCGCTACACCGACGAGGTGCGCGACGCAGAAGAGAGATGGCGCCGAGCAGGCATAAGCAGCGTTCCCGCCGTGGTGGTCAACGATCGGTACCTGATCACAGGGGCCGAGCCGCCGGAGGCGTTCGAGCAGGCCATCCGGAAGGCTGTGTCCGAAGTCGCCTGACCGGTGCCGCCCTGACCATCGTCCCCGGTCACATCGTTGTTGTCGACTGGCACTTGGTCGCACCAGCCGCAATGTGCCGCCTCCCCAACGGACAAGGAGCGCCGTGACCAGTTTCGGCGCGGTCCGTTTCGACGCGAGATACGTAGGAGGCTATTTCCGATACTTCGCACTGATGAGCCGTACGGAAACAGCGAAAGCCCAACGAACCTGCGCGACGCGGTCTGACGTCGCGCAGCTAAAGTAAAAAGTTCCGCTTACTCGTAGAATTCCGGCGACAACCTTTGGCCGTCCCTCTGCACCTTGTCGTGGTTGATCCAGAGCGTCGCGTTTTCCTTCTTCATGATGTCCGCGACGCGTTGCATCGAAGAATTCGTTTGTTCCTTGCTGGTATTAAATGTGGGGACGCCACGGTTTTCCCAGTTGCTCAAGAAATGAGCTAAGTCGCCGGATAGGACGATGTTGCCAGTTTTGGGGAGCTTCACCAGCAATACTTGGTGGCCTGGGGTGTGACCTGGGGTAGCCAGCAGAACAATGCTTCCGTCTCCGAAGACATCGAGGTCTCCTTCAACCTTCGTAACCGGATGCTCGGGCTTGAAACGAGGCGTTCCGTCCGGGTTCGGCCATTCGTATTCGGCTTTCTGAACATACAGCATGGCCTGCGGAAACAATTCGACATTTCCGATATGATCGGGATGGGTGTGCGAGACGGCCATCTTTTTGATATCGGAAGGTGAAACATTCAGCTCGGCAAGCTGCGCCGCCAGCATTTTCGCGCGACGCCAGTAGATAAACTTTGGGTTGGCGGGAGGAAGGCCGTTTGGCAAGGCCGCTACCGAATCCGAAAGACCGGTGTCCCAAAGGAACCAACCCTGTTTGTGCTTAATAAGGTAACAGCTGTCGACGAAATCCATCGACTTTCCTTCGTTGATCCCTGGCGACCACAGGGAAATATCGCCGGCGACCCCTTCGCCGCAGCTCAGGATATATAGCCTTTCAACGCCAGACTTCACCGATTGCGCATGGGCTCCGCCAAACGAGAGTGCAAAGGCGAAAACCATCGCGAAGGTAGCGGATATCATTCGCATTCTGCTTTTCCTTTTGAAAGCTGTGTAGAGATTAACATTGCTGGCCAGTATCGTTAGCCGTGGGCGATCATGTTACGTGGTAGGGCAAGTGCACCAAATCATCTCCCTGACAACGTCTCGATCGTTACAGGAAGCCCGTTGAAATCCAGGGGATTGCCGCAATAGCAAGAAGCGCGATGAACAGCGCAGCCAAGTAAGCCCACACATGCCTAACCGCCGCTTCCGGTCGCACTTTTCCGATGGCACACGCGGCATAAAATCCGACTCCAAAGGGCGGTGCGAACAATCCCAGACCCATCGCAAAAACGGCGACCATCGCATAGTGCACTTCGTTAATTCCGACGTTCCGCGCTATTGGAAACAACAGGGGCCCAAAAAGAACGATCGCTGGAATGCCCTCGAGAAAGCTGCCGAGGATCATGAAGGCAACGGCCGAGACCATGATGAAGCCCATCGCCCCCCGGGGACGATGGACATCCACGCGGCTAATTGACCCGAGAATCCGGATTGGGTGAGAGCCCACGCCATGGAAGTCGCGCACCCGATGATCAGAAGAATGGCACCGGACAGGGAAGCCGTATTAACCAGCATCGGTTGAAGTGTCTTCCATTCGAACTTCCTGTAAAAGATCAGGCCAACTGCGAAGGTATACGCGATTCCGATCGTAGCCACCTCCGTCGCCGTCGCCACTCCGTTGACGACGGCGGTGCGGATCAAGAAAGGGAGGACGATCGACGGGATGGCGTAACAAAGAGTAGTCCAGACATCTTTGCTCGATGCCCGCTGCGGATGCTGTACGCTCTTGTTTCGGTTTTTGATCCAAACGACCACAGCCATCGCCAGAGCGCCAACCACGGCGGGCATGAAGCCGCCGGTAAACAACGCAGCGATCGAAACGTTCGTGACCGATCCGATCGTGATCAATACCAGGCTGGGAGGGATGGTCTCGGACATCGCGCCGGCCGAACTCAACATGGCTACCAACTCGCCCTCGTCCTCCCCGCGCCTTTTCATGTCCGGAAACAGCGCAGGCGCAATCGCCGCCATGTCCGCAGCCTTTGAGCCGGAGATGCCGGAGACAAGGTACATGGCTCCTATCAGCACGTACGAGAGGCCGCCGCGCATGTGGCCGATCAAGGAAGCGAGAAAGCCAATCATCGCTTCGGCCAATCCCATCGACTCGATGAGCGCCCCCAGAAAGACAAACAGCGGGATTGACAGCAGGATCAATCCTGACATCCCCTCGTCGATACGGTTGACCGCAACGGTGATCGGAATATCAGTGACGGTTAACAAGTAGGCGAGCGTGGATAGTCCAAATGCCGTCATGATCGGCGCGCCTGCCAAGACGATAATCGCCACACCGATCACAAAAAATAAAAATAGATGAGCGCTTCCCATGTCCACAAGTTGCACCTGGAACAGGTAAAGCCCACCCGAGCCACCGAGAACGAGCAAACCGCAAAGAGCGATGTTTGCCGAGGTGGCGCTCGATATCAAGCGCGACAGGGCGACGGCGAACATCAGCGTGAAGCCGCATGTCAAGGCACCCACGCGAACTGCATGCGGTATCTGCAACGCAGGTGTCATGATCGCCCATTCGTCAACCGTGTACTCCCAGGCGGGCACGATCAGAAGGGCCATGAACAGAACCACAAGTGTGTTTGCCAGCGCCTCCGTCCGCTGCTTTGCCCGCGGCGACAATTTTGAGACTATGGTCGTGAGCCGCATGTGCTCACCCCGCCGAAGGGCGATGACACAACCGAGCATCGACAACCAGACAAAGAGCAGCGAAGCGAGTTCGTCCCCCCACGTGAGCGGGTCGCGCAAACCGTATCGATAGGTGACGTTGGTCAACAGCAAGCAGAATTCCGCAACCACCAAAAGCGCGGCGGGAATCTCCGTCGACCACGCTATAATGCGGTCCAGAATGAGGCTGGCGTGAACAAGCCGGCCGTTGCTGGCGCCCGTTCCGGTCGTGTCCTGCGGATGTTCAAACGACATGTTCTTCGCCATCGTACAGATTTGACCGGGACTTAACTCTCAGGCAGCCTTACGCGATTGCTTTTGCGTATTTGGTAAGGACCGCCCAGCTTTCTTCGCCAAATTTCCGACGCCACTCCGCGTAAAATCCGACAGCCTGGAGCGCATCACGGAACGGCTTGGGATACGTCTCGTTAAACACCATGCCTCGTTCGACAAGCGATTTCCGCAGCACGTCTTTCTGCTTGACGACGTCGTCACGCAGATCCATCGCCGAACGATTCAGATGTTCCTGAACAATGTCCTGGACGGTGGCGGGGACCGCGCTCCAGCGGCGGGAATTCATCAATAGCCAGAATCCGTTCCAAACATGGTTGGTGACGGAACAATATTTCTGCACTTCATAGAATTTCGCGGATTCGATGATTGAGAATGGATTTTCCTGCCCTTCGACGACCTTAGTCTGAAGCGCTGAATACAATTCATTCATATTCATTGCGGTCGGGCCGCAGCCGAAAGCCTTGAACATGGAGACCCACAGCGGCGCTACGGGGACGCGGATCTTGAAACCGCGAAGATCTTCGGGGTGGTTGATCGGCTTCGTGCTGCTGGTAATTTGTCGGAAGCCATTCTCCCAGAACTTCTTCATCACCGACAGTCCGGAACCGACGATCCTGTCGCGGATGTGGGCACCCAAATCGCCATCCATTGCGGCGTGGACGTCAATTTCATTGTCAAACGCAAAACCCATCGCGTTGATGGACGCCAGCGGCACCAACGTGCCAAGGATGATGTCGGGCATCAACACCATCTCCAGAGCGCCGGAGCGCGTCTGCGTCAACATGTCGGTATCGCCGCCGAGTTGGCTGTTGGCAAACACCTGCAGCAGAAATTGCCCGTTGGTCTGAAGCTTGATGCGTTCGGCCGCTTCGACCAGGCGCAAATGAACCGGGTGCGTCGCCGCTTGATCGTGTCCAATCTTGAAGCTTATTGGGGCCGCGAGCGCCAGCGAGGGTGCCAAGGCGACATAAGAAGCTCCCACGGCGGCCGCGTGCGTCTTCAAGAAAGTGCGGCGTGTAATGATCATGAAGATCTCCAAGTCCGCGGTGCGGATTGAAAGCGGTCTTAGCTCAGGACTAAAAAACTTCGTACGACGTCCGGATCCGGATCAACCCCCAAGCCCGAGCCTTGAGGAACAACAATCGTTCCGCGCTTGGGGAAGATGGCATCCCCGTAAAGTTGAGCCTCGAGATCGAAGTATCGCCACTCCACCAGCGACCCCTTCGAGCCAAGCGCAGCGCTCGCATGTATGCTCGCAAGCAAGCCAGGACCGTCATAAAAGGTGTGGACCATGACCGTTGAGTTATTTGCCGCGGCAAGCGCAAAAACTTTTTGCAGCTCGGTGATGCCACCCATTTTTGCAGGGCTCGGCTGCACGAAGTCGACTGCACCTGCGACGAGCATCTGCTGGAAATCCATCAAGGTGGAAGCGTTCTCCCCGGCCGCAATCGGTATCCCCGCTTCGCGGCGCAACCGAGCCAGTCCGTCATAATTCTCCGGGGGCCAGATCGGCTCTTCGAGCCACCGCAGATTGAAAGGCCGCAGCTTGGAGCTCATATTCAGGGCTTCGCTGACCGTCCACGGGCAATTGACGTCAAGCATAATTTCCACGTCGTCGCCGGCAGTCTTGCGCGCTGCCCGTACCGCCTCCACGTCAATTTCATGAAGCTTGAGATGAGAGAACCCATCTGCCAAAGCCCGCTCGACGTTCGCAGCAACGACCTGCGGTTCAGAATAGCGTACGAGGCTTGCGTAGCACCGCAGTTCAGCCACTTCGCTGCCACCTAACAATCGATGGACTGGCTGACCTGTCGCTTTGCCAAAAATGTCCCACAAAGCGATATCGATTGCGGAAATGGCGAACATGATGGCGCCGCTGCGCCCGAAGATGTGCAGGCGCTTTTGAACATCGAGCATCAATGGTCCGATGCTGGCTGCGCTACGGCCGATGCATAAGGGAGCCAGCACCTGTTCGATCGCCGCCTTGACAGCAGGGATGGCCGTGAAGCCGAACGCCTCACCCCATCCAGTGATCCCATTCGACGTGGTGACCTTGACGAGGAGAGAGTCGGCGGAGTTCGCGTCCTTCTTGCCCCAAGCCGTTTCGGCCGACTTTCCGCCCCCTGCGAAGGGAATTGAAATCACGATCGCTTCGATCTTTGCGATCTTCATTTGGTTATCACAGCAAGGAAGCGAACATCCGCGCCGCGTTGCGCGAGGCGCGCGCCAAAATAGCCTCCAAAACCTCCCGCACCGATTATGGCTACGCGCATGGCTGAGCCCCTGATTTATTCAAAATGGGGAAATGGTTGAATTGCTGACGGAATCGAGACTCTCCTCGTACGTCGATCCAGTTCTCTTTCGTTAAAAAAACGTCTCTTTCGTTAAAAAAACGTCGATTGTTATTCCTAATCCCACAATTTCAATTCGAAAAACGAATAGATTAGATTACACCTATCTCGACAGCAGATTGCGAGCAGCCCTGAGGGCTGCGCCGGCCAGACCATTGGCATCAAACAGACCGACGATCGCATTTGGCTCGTCAGCTTCATGAATTATGATCTGGGATACTTCGATGACGAAACTTGCAGGCTCGAACCCCTTGCAAATCCCTTCGGATCGAAAGTGTTACCTATGTCCCCGGAATGAAACGTAACCCATGTGTCCGGAACGGACCGAGACGCGCCTTTACCAAACGTAGTCAGTCCGCGTCAGGGCTGGGGCGTAGCGCTTTTCGGGGGAACGCGGAACTTGGTCGCCTGTTCGAAGCCGTAGGCGAGGCGGATCAGACGGCCCTCGTCCCACGGCCGGCCGACGAACTCCATGCCAACCGGAACGCCGATCGGCGCGTTTGCTGTCGGAGGCGAAAATCCGCCGGGAACGGCGATACTGGGGAAACCTGGGACCGACGCGATGTTACCATTTCTCTCGACTTGGCGCTCACCGATGGGCACAACCAGTCGCTGCTGATGCGGGAAGATCAATGCGTCCAGATTGGACTCCGCCATGATCTCTATGATTCTGTCCTGCAGCAGCTTTCGGCGATACAGGCGTTCGAAATAACTTGCATCGCGATCAAGGCTCTGGGCCTTGCGAAGTGCGTCTCCTATATTGAGCGAGAATTTTCCCGACTGGATGATTTCCTCGAGTGATTTGACAGGAGGCGTCGGCTTGGCATTGGCCAAATATGCATTCAAATCAGGCTTGAGATCATAAAGATCGACACTGATATTTGGACCTATCTTACTGGTGTCCAGCATCGGATCACGGACGGAGACCGTAACAGCACCCGCATCTTCCATAGCTTTAATGGCCGCCCGGGCGACGACGTTTACGTCGTAATTGATATCCTTCTCACCGAACAGTGTCTCGACCACGCCGAGACGCGCGCCCTTCAAACCGCCGGGGGTCAAATACTTGGTGTAGTCCCGCTCGCTATGCCCTACGCTCCACGCGGTCGCGGGATCGCCGGCGTCGTAGCCGCCAACCATCACATTGAGCATCTTGACGGCATCGGCTAGCGTTCGCGCCATTGGCCCCACCGCATCCTGGATGCTCGAAACCGGGATGACGCCGGAGCGGCTGATCAGGCCGATGGTTGGCCGGATGCCGACGATGCTGTTGGCCGACGACGGCGAACGAATTGAATTATTCGTATCTCCAGCGATTCCGAGAATCGCGTAGTTGGCGGCGAGGCCGGCGCCGGTCCCGCCACTCGATCCGCCCGGCGTCCTCGTCAGGTCGTAAGGATTACGGGTCTGCCCTCCAAGCGAGCTGATCGTCTCGCCCCAGATCGAGAATTCATGGGGATTGGATTTTGCGATGACGATGGCTCCGGCCGCCCTCAGCCTCCGAATGATCGTGGCGTCTTCGGCCGGGACATAGCCTTCGAGGCTCTTCGAGCCAGCGGTCGTTGGGATGCCCTTGGTGGCGACGATGTCCTTCACTAGGACCGGGATTCCATGGAGGGGGCCGACCGGCCCTGATCGCCTGAATTCGGCGTCCAGCGCGTCGGCATCCGCCAGCGCGTAGGGATTTTGCGCTATAATGGCGTTCAGCGCCGGCCCCTTCTGGTCGTAGGCGTCGATTTGCGCCAGATACATCTCGACAAGGCTGCGCACCGTCAACTTGCCGCTCTTCATCGCGGCTTGCACATCGGCGATTGTCGCCTCTTCGAGTTTGAAGCGATTCTTCGTTTCCGGCGATTGGGCATGCGACCAACTGGTTCCGACGAGCGCCAAGGCCGCCATCGTTCGACAGATCGTTCTGCATTTACGATTCATCTTTTGCCTTCTATCAACATCGTTATCTTTCCATCGACCGATCCGTCGGCTGCGGTCCGCTGGCGTCGCATCACTTAGTCCCGCATGACCGTTGTAAGTCAGCGCACATGCCCGCCACGCCTTGGTCGTCCTTCATGAAGGCGCTCGTTGAAACACAGATTAGCCCACGTAGAAGTGAAAAGACCGTTTGAGCATTGCTGTTGAAATCTAGTAAGTATTGTACATACTAGTTGGTACATTGCAAGCGAGAACTCGCTTGAGCATATCCGATCCGGCAAAAGTCAAAAGTAGAGCCGTTATTTGGTCACTCGTCTGACTCCGCACCGACGAGAAGAAATTTGCGGTAACGCGTCTTAACTCCGCCCGAACGCGGTCCAAAGATAGGCCGGTCGCGCCAAATCTTCGAAGAGCGACGCACCAATGGATGGATTTCGTCGGCGAGCTTCTCCTTGATGTCTTGCACGGCACGGTGATTTCAAGAACAGCTTCGTCGCTACGGGCCGCGCCACCTTCGAACATGAGATCGCTGGAGGGATTGGGCTAAGCGGTAATGATGGGCACTACCAAAAAGAGTAAGGCCGCCCCAGTGGGCGGCGTCTTTGATTCAATCGTCCCAAGTACGCTGACCGCAATCGGAGCATTCGAACATGCGCACGTTGCGGCCGGTGGTCGAATCCACAATTGTACGAACGAGATTGATTGTTGCCAGGCATTTGCGGCAAGTCTGCTCGCCGGCAAAATCGTCGAGCTCTAGGCTGGGTTCTACTGCTATGTCGTCTTGATGAGCCATCGCTCTTTATCGCAAGTGCGCCCAGCTTCGGTCCATCCGGCCAATCACTGTGCAGGTGCTTAGATCGCGCACCGGTTATTCGCGAACCCAAAAATACGCCGCCGGGCTCGAAATATCGCGTCCCGCCGGCGCTTGGTACTGGGCCCCTAAAATCCCCAGCGCCAATACATTAGCGAGTGCTCCCCCAAGCACGTGTGAGGTACTTCACGTTCATGCGAATTCTTGTTGGCCTTCAGTCGGCTAAACCCAATTGGTTGCGAAGATAGGCAACAGATCGAGGCCCCATATCCTGGAAGGTCAGAAGGGTCGTGCCACGGGTAACGCGGAGCTCGCCGACTGTCTTAATCCCATAGAGGGCGAGGACGTTTTGTATCCGCGCCGGCAGATTAACGTCTTCGAGCCTCGTTCGGTTTGGAAGGTCAAAAGACGGCTTGAGCTTCATCGTCGCTGACTGAACCCTCTGCGCGGTGCTCGCGTAGATGCGCTTTTGTTGGCGAGCCTACTCCGACTACCCGAATTCCACATAATCAACCAGCGCGGCTACGTAGCGGCGGCGATCGCCATTTGCGAGCACTCTAAACAATCGCGTCATAAAGCCTTTGGAGCCGCTCGGTAATAATCTCGAAAAACTGCTGCAACTCGGCCTTGTTGCGTACCGGCCCGCGTCGGCGCCGAACATGAGCAATGCTTTCCAAGGAATGCCGTAGCCGGTAACATTGACCCCGCGTGCGGGGCATCCGTCCACGTTGCGCAGGTCTTCGAGGATCATCGCCTCCAGTTCCTGGGTTGTTTTTGACGGCTTGATGTACTTGGGGCCTTCCATTTGAACCTACGTTACGTTGCCGGCCGGAGCCGCAATCTCAGCTATCACCACGGCGAGGCGCGTCGTCTGACGCCGGCGGCGCGCAACGGTATCCTTAGGGTATAGGCACGAGTTCGCACAGCGGACTCGCTGCGTCCGATCTTACTCGCAATCTCTGCTACATGACTGCCAACAAGAGCTTCTTGCCGAAGAACGTCGTCTTCCTCGGTAGTCCAACGTTTTGTCTCAGGCCTCATACCTTGGTCAGTAGCACTGGTTTGGTGGAAGCGTGTCGCGACTCGCTCCGCAACCTCAATTTTCCGCACCCGCATATTTCGCTCAGTGTCTGGTGACGGCGCGAGCGTAAGAAGCGAGCCGGCCCGGCGCTCGCAGGGATAGGGCGCGCCGGGTCCGGCCTCCGCATGACCCAACTGAGATATGCTGGAGCGGACCCCGTAGTTGCTCGGTTAGCGGAAGGGCTGATGTGGCGTAGATGTTTCTGCCCGATTTCGAACGAAGTCATAGCCTTGCCATGGGGTGTGGATCAGGATGAAACTGAACGGTTCGGTTGCGCTCAAATTACAAACCTCATGTTCGTAACCAGGCGGCATGGCGCAAAATGCCCGCACCGGCATCTGAATGATGCCGTCGCCGTTCTCCCCCCGGTAGTGGATTGCGCCCGAACCGGAGACTACGAAAAATAGATCCCATGTTCGAGTGTGCCGGTGCGGCGCAAGCTTCTCTCCGGGGTTCACACTAAAGAGGCTTGTTTCGGATTCAGGCACTTGATGGAGTACGGCCTTTGAACAAGTGTCATGAACTTTACTTCGTTGCTCGACCAGCACGTCAAATACGGAAATTACATTGGCTCGGTCCAACTGTTCGCTCCCACAAGCTTGATGCCATTTTTCCGGCAAGACAAAAAGCGTCGAAAATCACTCCGGCTTGATATCGGCCGCCCATGTACTCGTGTCGAAGAGATTGCGCTGGCTGCGGAAGCCAGGACCTTGGGGCTCGAGGTTGTGACGACTCCTACGCGTACTCGGTCGATCTCGTGACCGATTCCCATGTGTCGATCTCCTTCCCCAGCGAATTCAACTTGTCTCGGGCCAATTTCAGTGCGTCGCTGCCTAGCAGCAGATGCATCGGTGGATCGTTGGCTTCCACCACCTTCAAGATCGCACGAGCAGCTTTGGCGGGATCGCCCGCCTGCTGGCCACTCTTTTCTGCTCGAGCCCGTCGGATGGGATCAAAGAGCAAATCGTAGTCAGCAATATTCCGCGGCGAACGGATCATCGATCGCCCCGCCCAGTCAGTCCGGAAGGACCCTGGAGCAACTGCCGTTACCTTGATGCCGAAGCCGCGCACTTCATGCGCCAAGACTTCAGAGATGCCTTCAAGAGCGAATTTGCTGCCTGCGTAATAGGGGATGCCCGCTAACCCCACATATCCCGCCATCGAAGTAATGTTGATGATATGCCCACGGCGCCTCTCACGCATGAACGGCAGCACCGCCTTGATCATCGCGACTGCTCCGAAAACGTTGACATCGAACTGACGCCTCATCTCTTCGAGCGGACTCTCCTCAAGAGTCCCTTCGTGGCCGTATCCTGCACTGTTGACGAGGACGTCTATCGGACCACCATCCCTTTCGGCCCGTGCAACCGTGGGACCGATGGCTGTGAAATCCGTGACATCCAATAGGATGGCTCGCGTGCGTGCGGCGTCCATCGCGCTGAACTCCCGTCGCGCTGCTTCACTTCGCACCGTGCCGATCACGGAACATCCGGACGAGAGCGCTTCCTTCGCTAGGGCCCGCCCGAAGCCGGAACCCGCACCCGTGATCAGAAAATTCTTCTTCCCACTCATCGCGATGTCCTTCCACCGGCTTCTTAGCCGTGTTCGGTGATCTTATAAGCTTCTGCCGTGTTGGGTTCTGCGATATGCCCAAAGCATACCGGGACACGATAGGGCAATGCTCACCCGATATGAGCCACCGGCATCGAGCGAGCGGGTTGGCGGTCGACAACAGATCCTGGAGAAATGCTATTTCTTCGGTCGAACTGCGTCTGCCGTCCCCTGGATGAAAGCTTGGATTTTCATGACATCGTCCTCGGACAATTTGCCCGTAAAGTCCGGCATGCCCTGATCCAAGAACGGCCCCTTGAACACGATGTCCTTGAGATTGGCGATTTCCTCGGCCGGGACGTAGCCAAGATTCTTGATATTCCCACCGTTGTCGACGCCTGGGACACCATGACAGAATGCACAGTGGCTGACATACAATAGCGTACCAGGACCGACATTAGCTGGATCGTACTTTACGCCCTGTACCAGACCTGCGCTCTGATACTTCTTGAACTCAGGGAGCGGCGCTTTGCCGCCGATGGCGAAGGTGAACACCGTGCCCGGAGCTTCCTTGTCGGTTGCGCGCGCGCTCTCGCCGTAGACGCCGCCCCATCCGACCGCCACTGAGACGTATTGAGTACCATCGACTTCATAGGTCGCCGGCCCGGCGACGACGCCCGTGCCCGTCGAAGACTCCCAGAGCTTCTCACCCGTTTTCGCATTATAGGCAACGAAGCGACCGTCAGCCGTCCCCTGAAAAACGAGATTACCCGCCGTTGTCAACGTGCCTCCATTCCACGGAGACGCGTAATCCTGCTTCCACACCTGCTCCTGCTTCACAGGATCCCATGCGATCAAGCGGCCGAAAGGCTGGCTCTTGGGCGGCGTCACATTTATATAATAGCCGAGGTTCCAGCCCAATCCACTCATTGGATTGCCGGGAACGCTGGCGTTGTGCTTCCACTCCTTCTGCGCCGTCAGATTCATCGGAATATTCTGCGCTGGAAGATAGGCATAGCCGGTTATCGGATTGTACGACATCGGATGCCAGTTAGAGGCCCCGTGTGGATCAGGGATCGCATCGAACGACTTGTCGCCCCGGGCTTCCGGCACTTCGATCGGTCTTCCATTCGCGTCGTAACCGGTCGCCCAGTTCACATCCACGTAGTTCTTTGCCGAGATAAATTTGCCGGTGGTCCGATCGATGACAAAGAAGAAACCATTTTTCGGCGCGTGAAGGATGACCTTGCGCGGCTGGCCGCCGACCGGGATGGTGGCGAGGATCATCGGCTGTGTCGACGTATAGTCCCAATTGTCACCCGGCGTTTCCTGGTAGTGCCAGACATACTGGCCCGTGTCGGGGTTCAACGCGACGATCGACGCCAGATATAGATTGTCACCGCCGCTGGGGCTTCGCAGCTTGCGGTTCCAGGGAGCTCCGTTGCCGGTTCCGACGTAAAGAAGGTTCAGGTCCGGATCGTACGCCATCGTGTCCCACGGCGTACCGCCTCCGCCATTGATCCAGTATTTTCCGGCAGGATCCCAAGTCTTCGCCGCCGCTTCCATCGACGCATCTTCGTAGGGCTTGCTCGGATCACCGGGTACGCAAAACCATCGCCAGGCTTGCTCACCTGTCTCCGCATCGTAGGCGGTAATGTAGCCACGCACGCCGAACTCTGCTCCGCCATTGCCGATCAGCACCTTTCCTTTCACGATGCGCGGTGCGCCCGTAACAGTGTAGGAATGGCTGTGATCGATGATGGTATCTTTTTCCCAGACCTTCTTTCCGGTAACCGCATCGATCGCGACCAACCGGCCATCGTACGATCCGACAAAGACCTTGCCTTTGTAGAGAGCGACTCCCCGGTTCACAACGTCGCAGCAACCCTTGTAACCGCCCGTCCGCGGCACCTCGGGATCGTAGGTCCAAATCCGCTTTCCAGTACGCACATCGATCGCATGAACCACGCTCCATGACGCCGATACATACATAATTCCGTTAACAATGAGCGGCGTCGCCTCGACACCACGCACAGACTCGAGATTGTAAGCCCACTTAAGACCGAGATTTTTTACGTTTCCCGCATTGATCTCGTTCAGCTTGCTGAAGCGAGTTTCGGAATAATCGAGACCATAACTCAACCAGTCTTTGGTCGTTTTCGCGTTGGCTATGATCGCCTCACCGTCGATTGCCGACGTAATGGATCGGATGCGTTCAGGCGACAACGCCTGGCCGCCCGCCTCCTCCGCCGACGTGTTTGTTCCAAAGCAAATCGCCGCAAGGATCGCGATCGCGAGCCCCGCTACATCCGACTTGCACATGAGACGGGTAACAAACCGTGCGGAACGGTAGCGGGGCGCCTTCAGCTTCATGTTCTTCCCCTCGGTACAAAACGTTGTTTCGGACGGGTGTTTAGATCGGCTTATTTGTTTATTTGCTTAAAGGAAAATTCATGCTTTGCATGTCAGGCAGCAGAGAAAGTCAGCGGCGCAAGGACATCCAGACTCAAACATTATCGAACTCGACATCTGATCAAGCGCGCTCAGCCGCGAAGGCGCACCCGTTCGCCACCAGCAATTGCGGCGAATAGCGTTGCGCCAATATCGCGTCAAACTCAGAGACTCAACGTACGTTGCTGTCTAGCTGACGTCGAAGTGACAGTTGTCTCAGCCAAAATAATCATCCGCGTTCACGAGGGTCAAACGAATAAACATGATACTCTTATCGCCGAAAGAGATGGGTCTCTTCGTCCTCTCCACACAATCGACTTTCAAGTCGCGTAAGAGCGCCGTGAGGTGATCAATTCCGGCGTTGAAGTTTCGTAGCCACCTGATTTCAATGTGCTAGCTTGTGGTCTGCAATGGCTTGCCTCTTCGGTTGGGAGTGGGACATGAGGCGACGCGATTTCCTGACCGCGCTTGGCGGTACCGCCCTTCTGGCTAAAGCAAATGCACAGCAGCGGCGACCGGTTATCGGTTTCCTGCACCAAGGGGCGCTTCCCCCGCCTTCATTGACGGCTGCCTTCAGGAAAGGACTGGTTGAAGTCGGCATCAGTGATGGCCCTGATATTCGCATCGAAGATCGCGCCGCAAACGGCGAATACGATCAACTTCCTGCGCTGGCGAAAGACTTGGTCGACCGTCAGGTAGCGGTCATCGCAGCAGAACTTCTGCCTGCCGCTTTGGCCGCAAAGGCCGCTACTCAGTCGATCCCGATCGTTTTCCTGAGCGGCAGTGATCCGATCAAGTCAGGGCTGGTGTCAAGCATTAGCCGGCCCACGACTAACGTCACCGGCGTTGCAGTCATGTTCACTAGATTGGGAGCAAAGAATTTGGAGTTGTTGCGCGAACTGGTACCACAAGCTACGGTAATCGCGGCGCTCGTCAATCCGATCAATCCTAATGCTGAGCCTCAGCTCAATGACCTGCAAGTGGCAGCAAGACCCTTTGGCCTGCAACTTGTCACTCTTGGCGCCAGTAACGACGCAGAGCTTGACAGTGTTTTCCCGACGCTTTCTCAGCAGCAGATCGGAGCGTTAATTGTTACCGCCGATGGTTACCTTATCAGTCGGCAGGACCGACTTGTGAACTTGGCGAACCGCTTTGCGGTACCTACGATCTATCCCTTGCGGCAGTATGCAGAGGCAGGTGGATTAATGAGCTATGGCGCGAAGCTTCCAGATGCGTTTCGCCAATGCGGAAATTATGTAGGGAAAATCCTAAAAGGCGCCAGGCCCGCCGA
Source organism: Bradyrhizobium erythrophlei (assembly GCF_900142985.1). Lineage (NCBI taxonomy): Bacteria > Pseudomonadati > Pseudomonadota > Alphaproteobacteria > Hyphomicrobiales > Nitrobacteraceae > Bradyrhizobium > Bradyrhizobium erythrophlei. The sequence continues at coordinate 6,128,794 of NZ_LT670849.1, read as the reverse complement.
TCTGCCTATTTTGCAGCCGGAAACTTACGAACTCGTTATCAATCTCAAGACCGCGAAACAGTTCGGCATCACAGTATCCCCCAATCTACTGGCGCTCGCTGACGAGATAATCGAATAAAGCGACGACTTCCGAGTGTTGCACCGTTGCTACAAGACGACTGCACTGTACCATGTCGGCTTCCAAGGTAGCCCGGAAGACAAACGCTCAGACTGAGACAACGGAGTTTAAGCCGTGCACACACAACACGCTATGCGGAGTTGAAGTCCATATTGATTTGGTTGATGCTCCAACCTTGAGCAAGAAATAGCCACGGAGCGGGAAACATGAGCGAATACCCCGGGTCTGCCGTCCTCATTGCTCCTTCCCTTGCTGAATTCACCGATAAACTGATCGCGCGACGAGGCGCTGAGCAATCTAACCTCCTGTTTGGAGGCCAGATAGGTCCCGCTATTGAGGCGTTGAGCGCGAGAACCAACACCATTGGGGTCGGCGACCTGGCACCTACCTTTTCGTTGCCAACGGCAGAGGCGGGGATATGGAGACTGGCCGAGCATCTGGCGCACGGCAAATTCTCTTCTCTGGTTGTAGTCTTCTATCGCGGCACCTGGTGTGCATACTGTAATATCTATCTCCGCGGATTGCTCCAAATTCAATCGCAGCTGTCCGACGCCAACGCTGCCTTGATTGCGGTGTCACCAGAGGCCGCACCATCTTCCGTTGACGGTCCCAGCCCCGAAGGCCCAAGATTTCCAGTCCTAATCGATCATGGTGGCAAGGTTGCTGAACGGTTCGGTCTTACCTTTGAGATGGATGATGCTGCGAAGAATCTGCTGAAGAGTTCCGGTCTCGATCTCGAGAAACGAAATGCCGATGGGAGATGGATACTTCCCATACCTGGGACATTCGTGATTGATCGTTCAGGCCATATTGTCTACGCGCATGTCGATGCAGACTATCGCAACCGGCCTGAGCCGCAGCGGATTGCTGCAATGTGCCGGTCACTTCACCGCTAGGTAGCCTTGAGTGAGGCGGGTGACTTTTGCTTTTTCGCACGAAGCTGCCGAACGGGACGTCCGCTCTACTGTCGCCATCAGTGTAGATCGGACTGATGCAAACGGCCTATTTTAGTCGAGAATGACCCGACTCGGACGCTGAGCGCACATCGCCCCACAGCGGTGGGAAATTAGATACCGCTCTCCCCTATCCCTTTCGCTTTGCAGCAGAGGTATAAGCCGAGCCCGGACACCTCCAGGACGCCCAGCTTTCCCCATGCACATCTTGCGGCTCTTATCGAACCGGATAGGCCCAGCGCCCTCAGCGGCTCTGGCCGTCGATGATGTGGTGTGAGATGGATTGGTAGCAAGCAGTCGATTAAGATTGGCAATCGCGCGCGAAGTTGTTAGTCAGGCTTATGAACTGAGCGACCTCGCGATGTTCGCCGCTGTCGCAGCTTCACGCGGGCGGTGGCCAAGCTGTGAAGTCGCAGTCAGCCTTAAGCCAATCGGTTCGTCGGCTCGAAGAACGCCTATAGCTGCGTCTACTCACGCGCACCAACCACGGAGTTACGCCTACGCCTGCGGGCGAGCACCTTCTGAACACGCTTCAGAGGGAGCGGCGAGCTGGAAGCGGATCACTCGCCGTGACCCCGCGCGCTGCGTAATGCCTCGCGAGCGACGCGCAGACCATGAGCTGCATCTGGTGGAACAGCATCAAAGGGATGACGACGAGCCCGGCATGCCCGGCGAACAGCAAGCTGGCAATCGGGATGCCGTTGACGAGGCTTTTCTTTGATCCGCAAAAGACGATGGTGATTTCATCGGCGCGCGAGAAGCCGAGCCGCCGGCTCGCAAAGATCAAAATGGTCATCACGGAGACGAGCAGCGCGATATCAACGAGCGCGACCTTCATCAAATCTCCCGCATCGATCTGATGCCAGATACCATCCACAACGCCGTGACTAAAAGCCGAATAGACGAGGATCAGTATCGAGCCGTAATCCACGCTCTTGAGCGCGAACGGATAGCGCGTGAGATAGGCACCGATCCACGGCCGCAACAGCTGACCGGCGACGAAAGGCAGCAGCAGTTGCACCACGATGCCAAGGACCGCGCGCGCGGAAATCTCGAGGCCGTGTTGGGTGAGCAAGAAACCGGCGATCAGGGGAGTCAGGAAAACGCCGAACAGGCTCGAAGCGGTCGCGCTGCACATCGCCGCCGGCACGTTGCCGCCGGCCACCGACGTGAAAACGATCGACGCCTGCACGGTCGAGGGCAACGCGGTGAGCAGAATCAACCCGGCCCACAATGGCCCGGGGAGGAAACCTGGAGCGAGCAAGCGCGCGGACATTCCAAGCAACGGAAACAGCGCGAATGTGCTCAGGAACACCATTACGTGCAGCCGCCAGTGCCGCGCCCCAACTAGAGCCTCTTCGGGCGAAAGCTTCGCCCCGTGCATGAAAAACAGCAGCACGATAGCGCCATCCGCCAGCCAGCTAACGGCCTCCGCCACATCGCCGCCAGCCGGCATCACGGCCGCAAAAGCAACCGTCAACAGAATGGCTGCGAGGAACCTGTCGATGCGGGACCAGACGGAGCGGAGCAAAATCATTTGGGGCTTCGTTCGCTGCCGATAGCTCGCTCGATATCGGATGAGGTCGATCGCGCTCAGTAACAAAGGCACCTTTTCGCCACTACCGCTGGCGGCGATTAACGTTGCGCCAATATCGTGTCATGCTCAGAGATTCAGCGTACGTTGCTGCTTAGCAGACGTCGAAGTGACATGTACTTTGTAGTTAAATGATCATCCGCGATCGTGAGGGTCAAACGAATAAACCTGATACTCTTATCGGCGAAAGAGATGGGTCTTTCGTCCCCTCCACGCATCATCGACTTCCAAATCGCGTAAAAGGCGTCGGCATATCGAGAGAACGGGAGGAGCGATCATTCCGCGAAGGGCCAAACCCGGAAGTCACCACGAGCGACTTCCGGGTTCAAACTGGTCGAGCGCTCGGTCTCAACTGTGTCATAGCGACGCGGCATCGCCGGATAAGGCTGCGCGCCGTCATGGCGGATGCCGCGCTGAACCGCATTCAGGAAATCCTCATCGCTGTAACTGCTGATGCCAGTGTCTTTGTCCGGTGTGATGTTGGTCGAGTAAAGCGTTCCGATCGTGTTTCGGTACCTGGAGGGGCCTCGAGCAACGCCTCATGCCTGACGTCGAGGATCTTCTTGAGTTCAGATTCCGAGCGTCCCCCGATAAAGTCGAAGCTCAGAAGCGGCATAATGGCTTTCCTTGCTTGAGCGATTGAGGTTGGTTTCTTTCGCTCACGGAACCATGTCCTTATCAATCGCGATCAAACGAATAAAATCGAGAGGCTAATCTGTGCGGCAGATCGCTCGATTTGCGTCGAAACCCCTCCCGAAGACGTGCGCCCAATAGTTCATCTTCATCCAGAGGCTTGAAGCGCCTTACGAAGCTGATAACGTTGGAAACCACTGCGCGGTAGGTTGGGGGTGCGCCTGTGAAGACAATCACGGCATCAGCAGCGAAGAATCTGAGCAGGTTCCTGAGAAAGGACTTCCGTAAAATCTTCGGCCCGGGGTACGAGGAGATAGCCGAGAGACTAGGATCCTTGGCCCGTAGCACCATTGAATGCCTCGGAAGAAGCGACGCGCTCTATCACAATCTGGAGCACACGTTTCTTGTTACGTTGGTTGGTCGCGACATTCTGCAAGGACTTTCACTGTCCCATCGAATTGAACCTGACGACTATAGCCATCTAATCTGTGCCTGCCTTTTGCACGACATCGGATATGTTCGAGGTATCCTGAATGGAGATACCGAAACGGAATTTGTGATCGACGAGGAGCAAAGAAAGATAACGCTCGTTCGTGGAGCTTCAGATGCTGCACTCACACCCTACCACGTCAACCGATCCAAGATGTTTGCGTTGGAGCGGCTTGGAACGTCTCCCTTTGTAGACGCGGAGCGCGTCGCACGGGCAATCGAACTCACCCGTTTTCCTGCCAGCATAGATCAAACAGTCGAAACTGTGGGACTAGAGCCGAAGCTGGTACAGGCCGCTGATTTGATAGGTCAACTCGGTGACCCGATGTATCCAAAGAAGGCGAATGCGCTCTTTTATGAATTCGAGGAAATTGGACTGAATCGCCAGCTTGGATACTCGTCTCCCGCAGACCTTATCGACAAGTATCCCGGTTTTTTTTGGAATTACGTCTCCATGCATATCGGCGATGGAATAGAGCTTCTGAATCTCACAGTTTCAGGTCGTCAGTGGATCGCGAATCTCCATCATCATCTTCTTTGCGCGGAGAATTCGAATCGGATGATGGGTCCGCACCTTTAGTTGCTTTTACGCGTGTTAGTGCGCCCTTCTTACCGCCGCCCGACACGGTGCCAATAGCCGCTCCCATGAAAAGGAAGACAGCGGCAACAAGCTGGGCACAAGCCAATTTTGAAGTGCGAGAGGCGCCGCCCGTCGCACGTCTGGAGTCCAATCGATCAATTGTCCACTGTTTCGACTGAGGAAACAGTGTGTTTCGAGTGTTACATCTTTAGGACACCGCCGGTCTGGACAACCTCGACATAAGCGCCGAAAGGCACCGACGCCTGTGAGAGTTGGATAGCTAACTCCCACAGGCTGCCTTCCGCGCCTACCATCTCCCGGAATGCGCGCCGCCATCAACGTGCAGCGATTCTCCAGTAACATTCTGGGCTTCGGTCAGATAGACGATAGCATCGACGATGTCCTTGACGCTGGAAACCGTGCCCAACGGTGCCAGAGTCTTCAGAAACTCGTGCGGATCGTCCTTGTGCAGAGGCGTATCCACCATGCCTGGCGCAACCGTGTTGAACCGGATTCCTTGCTTCGCGTATTCGACCGCCAGGTTGCGGGTCATGGCATCGAGGCCGCCTTTGGTAATCATCGGCACCGAAACATTCAGGCCCGCGATCGGATTCTCAACCAGCGACGACGTAACGCCGACAACACTGCCACCCGATTTCTGGGTCAGCATCTGCTTCACGGCAAACTGGGTGATGTAAAGATAGCCTTCCAAATTCGTTGACGACAGCTTTTTCAGATCTTCACCCGTGTAATCGGTGAAGGCCTTGGGAAAGAAGATGCCGGCATTGTTGACCAGCGCGTCGATAGAACCGAACTTGCTGATTGCGGTTTCGGCGACCTTCGCTGCCACAGATGCATCGCCGATATCGCCGTCGACCAGCGCGAGCTTGGGAGACGACGACAACTCCTTCGACTTGGTAACACTACGCGACGTGGCGACGACGTTATAGCCCTTGTCGAGGAATGCTTTAACGGCACCTGCACCGATACCCTGGGAAGCACCTGTTACGATAACTGTCTTACTCATAATTTTCTCCTTTGTTTGGGTTGGTCATTAATGGATTCAAATGTCTGAATCCTTCCGCTCGAAACCTTACTGGGCTTCAACGATGTCCAGGCGCACGTCGAGGCTACTACGCGTTGCGTTTGAGTAAGGGCAGATCTGGTGGGCTTTTTGGACCAGAGTTTCAGCATCAGCCCTTGGCAACCCGGGGAGATAAACCGCCAGGCTAACCTCAAGGCCAAAACCGCCTTCGGCGCGCGGGCCAATTCCCACAGTTGCCTTCACGTTCGCGTTGCCAGGTACCTTCGGCCCACCTTGCGTAGCAACGAACTGCATTGAGCTGAGAAAACAGGCAGCATAGCCAGCAGCGAACAACTGCTCCGGATTCGTGCCCACAGCACCGTCGCCACCCAGTTCCTTGGGCCTGGCAAGGCCGACCTTTAAGTTTCCGTCCGGGGTGGCAGCATGGCCAACACGGCCTCCGGTCGCTGTGGCGCTGGTTCTGTATAAAACATTAGTTGGCATGACCTTCTCCTCTTCAGGGGTTTCGCTCTTCCAAAACCAACATGGGCGCAGCGGGCCGGTTTGATTAGCCGCAAATATCTGGAATTACATTTCCATTTATGGAACAATCGAAAAAATGGCTGATTTGAATGACATTGCTGTATTCGTGAAGGTCGCGCGGCTGGGAAGCTTCAGTCGCGCTGCACACGCCCTTGGCATGCCGGTTTCCACAGTCAGCCGGAAAGTTGCGGCGCTCGAATCGGAACTGGGTGTCACGCTGCTGCAAAGGACGACGCGCAAGCTTGCGTTCACTTCACAAGGCCGAGATTATTTCCATCAATGCAGTGAACCGCTGAACATCCTGTTCGACGCGGAACGCGTTTTGACGCAGACCCAAAGGAAGCCGGAAGGTTCACTCAAGATCTCCGTGCCGGTGGTTCTGGGACAAGACCCATTTCTCGGTTTCATTTCTGATTTTCTGAAAAGTTATCCGAGCATCAAGATCGATCTTTTCATCACCAACGTTTTTCTGGATTTGATCGCTGAAAATGTCGATGTCGCCATTCGCTTTGGCGAGTTGAGCGATTCGACGCTGATTGCGAAGAAGATTGGCAGCCAGGTCCGCTATGTGGTCGCCTCCCCCGAATATTTGAAAGATCGCAAACCTCCAACCAAACCCAAAGACCTCGAGCTGCATCAGTGTGTCTTGCTGAATGGCAAGAATAACGAAGCCGAGTGGGAATTGCTGAATGGACGCAAACGCGCTGGAATTCGCGTCTCGGGCCCCATTTCGAGCCGAGATTTCCAATCAGTCAGTATGTTTGTTTATAGAGGGCACGGCGTCGGTTTTTTGCCTTCGACCTATTGCAACGACAAGATCAGAAAAGGTGAACTCGTAAGGTTGCTGCCCGACTGGACTTCCAAGCAACTCGAAGTGCATGCCGTCTACCCCACAAGAAATTTCCTGCCTTCAAGGCTGCATGTATTTCTTGAAGCATTGAGAGCTTGGAAAAATCCCTTGTGGACTTTACCCTAGGTTCGCTCAGGAATCGCAAAGCCTCTCATAAGTAAACTAAAGAACGTTGCATCCGGAAACGGGACAGCTTTTGCACAAGGCCACTTCCTGAATTGATCGCAAGAGCTCGGGTTCGACAGCGCAGTGATCTGCGACCGGCCTGTCGGAATGCGTTACATGCAATGCAGGGTCCGTACCCCGCGGTGTTGTTGGATCCCACACTGTTGCGGGTCGTAAACTTGCGCTTAAGCAGGGCCGCCCGAGCCAGACGCGACGCCCTTCCCGCGCCCATTCCGCCGAGAGCTCAGCTTTCGCCGTCCGGCGTCTGGGCTTTGGCTTATTGATGACATTTGTTTCGACCTGATCACCATGACTCTGAATATGGGTGGTGATCTGAACGATCCGCGCAAGGTTCGATGAGGTCCTATGAGCGCTGAGCGTAGTCCCCTGCGTCGCGTTTGTGGATATCGTCAAACGATGCCTTGGGATCCTGTACCCTCCACCTGCGGCCCAGGATCGCTAGCCCAGCCACGGGCCGGGATCGCGGGTCGCATTCAACCTGTCTTGCGCTACTCGTCTCCGAGCGCAGGCGTTCTAGGAACTGGCCAGCATCCGCCGCAACACGCACTTGCTTGAACAGCGGAAGTATCCGCTGCTCGTATTCCCGAAGCGAAGCAGTCGATAACCCAAGCGTCTCTTCAACCGACGCGGTCCGCAACCCACGATCTTCGAATCTCGGTTGCCCATAGCTCAAGCAGTTTCATAGAAGGCAACTGCAAAGCTAATCTTTTGTGATATCGACGTTCTTGGTTTCCGGCAGGAACATCACGCCGACCACAAAGGTCATCGCCGCAAAGATTACCGGATACCAGAGACCGGAGTAGATGTCGCCGGTCGACGCGACGATTGCGAACGAGGTCGCGGGTAGCAGGCCACCGACCCATCCGTTGCCGATGTGGTAGGGTAGCGACATCGAGGTGTAGCGAATCTTGGTCGGGAACAGCTCGACCAGCATCGCCGCAATCGGACCGTAGACCATGGTGGCGAAGATCACCAGGATGGACAACAGTCCAATGAGTGTCGCAACTTGCGGGCGGAAAATGTCGAATGGATTCGACAATTTGACGATGTCCGTATCGCCCGCCTTCGGGTATCCCGCAGCCAGAATGGCCGCGGTAATCACCGGGTTGGCGGCTTTTGCGTCGGTGTACGGAACGTCCTTGTCGTTGACGACGATCTTGACCGGCGAGCCAGCGGGACCGGGGACGGTTGAGTACTTCACCGACGACGAGGCGAGGAACGCGCGTGCCGTATCACAGGGCTCGGAGAACACACGGGTGCCGACTGGATTGAACAAGTCACCACACTTCGCTGGGTCCGCTACCACCTGAACCTTAACCGTCTCGTAGGCCTTTTCCAGCGCCGGGTTGGCGTTGGTCGAGATCACGCGGAAAATCGGGAAATAAGTCAGCGCTGCGATCAGGCAGCCTGCAAGGATGATAGGCCTGCGCCCGATCTTGTCCGATAACGCGCCGAAGACGATGAAGAAGCCAGTACCCACCAACAGGGACCACGCGATCAGTAGGTTCGCGGTGTAGCCGTCGACCTTCAAGATCGATTGCAGGAAGAACAGTGCGTAGAACTGTCCGGTGTACCAGACTACGCCTTGGCCCATCACGGCGCCGAACAGTGCGACCAGCACGATCTTGGCGTTGCCCCAGTTACCAAAGGCCTCAGTTAGCGGGGCTTTCGACGTCTTGCCCTCGTCCTTCATCTTCTGGAAGATGGGTGACTCGCTCAATTTCAGCCGGATGACGACGGAGACGCCGAGCAGGATAACTGACACGAGGAACGGAATACGCCAGCCCCAGACAGCGAAGTCGGCTTCGCCCAAAATCGTACGGGTGAAGAGGATTACAAGCAGTGACAGGAAGAGACCGAACGTAGCGGTCGTCTGAATGAACGAGGTGTAGTAGCCACGCTTGCCCGGAGGTGAGTGCTCCGCGACGTAAGTGGCCGCGCCGCCGTACTCGCCGCCAAGCGCAAGACCCTGCAGTAGGCGCAGTCCGATTAGGATCATCGGAGCCGCGATGCCGATCGTCGCGGCGTTTGGCAGCAGGCCGACGATAAAGGTCGACAGACCCATGATCAGGATGGTGACGAGAAAGGTGTTTTTGCGGCCGACGATGTCGCCGACCCGACCGAATACGATGGCGCCGAACGGCCGCACCAGGAAGCCGGCAGCGAATGCGAGAAGCGCGAAGATGTCACGTGTCGCTGGCGGATAGGCGCTGAAGAACTGCGCACCGATGATGGTGGCGAGCGATCCGTAAAGATAGAAATCGTACCATTCAAAAACGGTGCCGAGCGACGATGCGAGGATGATGAAGCGTTCGTCTTTCGTCATGCCGCGTGCTCGCGGGGACGTGGTGCTAATTGTCGCCATTCGAATGCTCCCAGATTTCGTATTGAGAAAATTCGCTCCCGCGCGCCGGTTTATCTATCGCTTAGGAACGGCAATCAGTTTGGATCCAACGCCACGCGCCCGTGCAACAATCGATTCACCTTTGTCTCAGTATCTCCCAGCGGGCTGCAACCGCTCCACTCCTTGCTTGATGCGAGTTAAAATCAAGAGACGCTTCTTGCACCGATTACTCGCTCACCTGTGGCACATCGCATTCGCTGACCTTCGTCGATCCTCAAATGCCACAAGACATCCTGAGGTCTGCCGCCTGAGGCAGCGACGTGCCCACGACCAACCATACTGGAGATGGTCTCGACGGCGCCTTATGCACGGAGGCGTTGGTGTTGGACTCCGGTCTGTCTGGGTTCGCGTTGCAAGGGGTGGTGCAATTAGACCATTCGTCTGCTCCTTGGCGAAGCACATGCCCCTCAAAGACCCCTTAGTCGGAGTCGTGAGCACGAACACCATGTTGCCCACCATAAGGTCTGCTCACGTTGGCCGAGCAAAGGTTACAACGAGTGCGATTGGACTATCATTGCAACCATCGCGAGCCTAAACCGGAATTCGGAGAGCTTCCAATCTGTTGCCGATAACGCGCAGCAGCCAAACTTCACTGGTTTCGCGTAAACTCTATCCCCGCATTAGCTTATCTGCGTCGCGTATTTTTGTCTTTGCCTCGAGTCGGCTTACGCTAGGCAAACCCCGGCATCGCCTTCAAACGCTTTTTCGAGATAGCCATATCTTCTCCGGAGATTGACCGATTTTTCCACTCCAGCATTCTCGGATTTTACTTATTTCATTGCATGGCTATACCGGATCGATTCGGCGCCCCCGATTGAGGGTTGAAGTGCGTGGCTTTCCAGTCTTATCGTCGGGACAGATACGGCGTTCGTTCAAATTCCTTCGCTTGGGTACGGCAGGTTTCGCAAGCTCGATTTGTGAGTCGAATTTGGGGTAGCCGTCGGTCAAAACAGCGTTTTTGGAAGGAATCACGCTGGCTTACACCGATCAAATGAGGGCTAATCAATAATATCAGGCAGCGCTGAACGTCCTCTCAAGATCGGCCTTGACCAAGTGCAACATCGACATGAGCGGCGAGTAGTTATGGTAATCGAAGTGATAGACGGCAAGAACGCGCGAAGGAGCGCAGGCCCTTGGACGTCGCTTTCGCAAAAGGGTCGACCAATGCGCCAGCCGTCGTGTCTCGGGCAAGCACTGCGGATTGTCCGAGGAGTCCAGGCTAAATTGGGAGAAACACTATCGATCGGTTCACCGGGCGGCAGGGAAATGAAACCACGCCTACTGCAACAGAGAACGATCTACTTCTTTCGCCCGGGGGAATCGGATGGCGCAAGCTAGGTCGTGGGGCGGTCCGACATCATCTGGAAACGTGGTGCTGCCCGGTAGGCCCATTTCGTCACCCTGGAAGCATCGAGAACCATGAAGGCTAGGGCATGCTACATGGATGCGATGCAGCTGCGGATGTCACCTAGCGGTTCGGCGAAGCGACACTCAGCGAAGTCACCGTGAAAAACCGCCGCAGACATCTGATAAAAAATGGAAGGTCGGTCCTTGGCAGAAGTCGTGCGAATGGCGGAAATGCGGACCAAGCACGAAACTCAGCCACAAAAAAAGGGCCGGTGGCAAGACGCGCCACCGGCCCTTCACGCAAGCATCCTATACGAAGCACGCGAGGGGAAGGCTCGGTACGATCCGCCGTGGCCAAGGTTCGGGGGAAACAACCGAGGCCTAGACGGAGGCTGGGGTCGTATTAGATCGCTTGCGCAGAACGCTCGATACCCATCGGAAACATCTAACTCGTAGCGAATTTCAGAAGGCGGTTCTTCTAAACCTACGTATGGGGTTTGCCCGCCACGACAGCAAACTAAGTGCAATAGAAGAGTTCGACGGTCGCACCCAATCTGCGTTCGGCAATTCAGCACGAGCGGAATCAATTGCGATTAAACGCGATCTTGAACACCTCTCGGCCGTTGGACCTTGTGCCAAGTGATTCGACAATCGCAACTCTGTAAAACGAATGATTTAGATAGCCTTATCTCGTTTTCAGATCGCGGAATGCCTTGTCGCCACCAACGCGGCGGCGAGGCTGCGCGAACTGAAACATCACGAGCCCTGGGCTTGGCACGGCAACGATACAGGGACTCTAGTGCCCCGTCATTCCAGAGCGACTGATGTGATTGCAGAGCGATTTCCGCTATCGTGGGTGTCGTTGCCCGGCCTATCGGTTGACGTCGACGACCGTGCGTCCTCGGATTTGCCCGCTCATAAGGCGGCCGGCGGTCGCTACGGCGTCTTTCAAACCGACCTCCATCGCAGTCCTCTCGAGGTCCGCTTCGGTCAGTAGCGAAGCCAGCCGAGTCCAGGCCTCGATGCGTTCTGCCTTCAGGCGTGTCACGCTGTTGATGCCGAAAAGCGCGACACCGCGGAGGATGAACGGAGCGACGTTGGAAGGGAAATCGAGACCTTGTGCCATGCCGCACGCGGCCACCGCGCCGTCCGCCCTGATGCTGGCGCACACGTTGGCCAGCGTATGGCTGCCGACTGAGTCGATCGCCGCGATCCAGCGCTCCTTTTGTAGAGGCTTGCCAGGCTGCGAGAGCTGGGTCCGATCGATGATCTCGGAAACTCCCAGACTCTTCAGATACGGCTCTTCTTCGCGCCGGCCGGTCGATGCGACGACACGAAAGCCGAGCTTATCGAGCAGCATGATCGCAATACTGCCTACACCGCCGCTGGAGCCGGTCACCAGTACATCGCCTGCTCCGGGGCGAATGCCATATTTTTCGAGCGCCATAACCGATAGCATTGCCGTGTAGCCGGCGGTGCCGATGATCATCGCGCGACGGGAAGGCATCGATCCCGGCAGCTTGATCAGCCAGTCGCCCTTGACCTTGGCTCGCTGCGCCAATCCGCCCCAGTGGTGTTCTCCGACGCCCCAACCGTTAAGGACCACGCGGTCGCCCGCCGCGAACCTCGGATCGGAGCTTGAACTGACGACGCCGGCGAAATCGATTCCCGGTACCATCGGAAAAGATCTGACGATCGGGCCTTGTCCGGTGATGGCAAGCCCATCCTTATAGTTCAGCGTGCTGAATTCGACGTCGACCAGCACGTCTCCTTCGGGGAGGCGGCTTTCGGGCAGCTCGACCACGTCAGCGCGATATCCCCGTTCGTCCTTCTCGATAAGTACAGCTCTGAACAACCGCGTGCTCCCTTTTACGACTTCTTCCGCCGTTCGTTTGACCGATGCTTTGCGTGACAAACCAGCGGAACCTTTGCTCTGCCCTTCTTGCACTTCGGTTCGGAGACCATCTAGAACACCTTTGCGCTGCGGACGATCTCATTTGTCACTGGTGCGCGTCGTTCAACAAAATAACTTCGAAGCCCTGGTCCACATCGTGAACCAGAGCATGCTCCACCAAAGGCGCGAGCAACATCAATCAAATACTGGTACCCGGAACTGTATCGATACCTTCCATGTCCCTGGTGAACTCCACGAGCCGGTTCTCTGCAAGCGCACGAGGATCGTAACCGGGGTCAGCAAGGATTCCATGTACACGCCGTCGTTGCATGCCGAAATTGCCGCCATCGTAAATGGGGAAGATTGCCGATTCTTTGAAGAACTTTGCGAATGGAAGCTTTCGATCAGCGCTGTTCGTACCGACAACCTGCATACACTTATATACACAATCGAACATGGTCTCGGTCACGAACGACTTGCACATCGCGCCAATCATCTCGCCATGATAGTCATGGCTATCGAGATAGTGAGCCGCCTTCCAAACGAAGTACCGGCACGCTTCAATTCTCGTCGCGACGTCACCTAAAACATAGCCGACGTTTTGGTATTTGATGATTGGCTCAGGGCCGCCCGCAGAGTTGTTTTTGGCCCACTCTAAAGCATATTCATAGGCTCCCCGCGCGTTTCCGAGCGCGGCGGCCGATACCAACGGGCCCGACCAACCAAAGTTACGGTTTATCAGTAGATCGCCATTACCGAAGGTTCCCTCGATAAGGTTTTTCGCTGGCACGCGAACATTTTTAAAGATTACTTCGTCGTTGCGGGCGCCGTGATGCGCCATCTTGTCGATCGCCTTGTAACTTATTCCAAGTGTACCGCGCTCAATCATGATGGCCGATATGCCTGACTTTCCGCCACGACTGGGATCGGTGCGGACGACAAACAGATTCAGATTCGCCCCTTGTCCATCCCAGCCACCAGTCGTGCTCGGCCAATACTTTTGGCCGTTGAGGACATACTCGTCACCATCGCGTGTCGCTGTCAGGCCGATACCTGCCGGAGCTGGAAGCGGGGCATCGAAGTTTGCTGTCCCGCTGTGGCGACCCGGCGGCTCTGAAACACCATATCCGGCAACGAATTCTCCCGATGGGTCCGACGTCGCCGCGCGAAGGAAGCGCTCCTTCTGTTCCTCACTTCCGTAGTACACGACGGGCATCAGACCCAGCCCATTGGCAACCACCGTTGTCGGAACGCCTGGATCAACTGCGCACAACTCTTCAGCAATGATCGCGTAGTCGAGCGTACTCAGGCCCGCGCCCCCGTACTTCTTTGGTAGGAATCCGAACGCACTTCCATCGGCGTAGGCAGCCTTGTAGGCTTCTTTTGTGAGTTGGAAGCGCTTCTCGGGGATCGGCTCGCTCTCAACCTTATCGATCAACGGACGCAGTATCTGATCACCAAACTCGCGCGCCTGGATCCGCAAGCCGAGCTGTTCTTTCGATAGCTCAAAATCAATCGGCATGTTCCCTCCACACCGCATTGCCCACAGCTTGTATTTGGGAGCTTAGCCGAATGCACGGAGCGACCGTAGTACCGGTCGATTTGAAATCAATGGTACCAAGTCGCTGAACAACAGCGATACGCCGCTCAAATTGCCCGCTCGAAGAATTATCTTTGTTACCGTCAGCGTGCTCGCTAGGACCGTAAACTCCCGCGCCTCTCTTGCGCGGTGACGTCGGCCGGCTCCTCTTTCGAGCTGCACCACCTCCGCGAGTCGCGGCGAACCTGTCTCCGCCTCGAATTCAATCCTAATGACAATCGGACCTCAATGATCATCATGTCCTTATGAGACCCGTCCATCACGTTAGCGACGTGGCTCGTTGGCCACTAAGAAGGCTGGCTGCATCGGTCGCCATTCGGTCAACGATGACGGAGGCTGGTTCGATAGTGCTGACCAGACCAGCCGCTTCGCCGAACCAGACGCCTGTATTGTCGGGGTCGCCCTCGGAGAAGGCCTGTCTGTAGCAAGGTCCCTCCACGGCGACATTTTGTTCAAGCAAGCTCTCACGATCGTGCCAGCGCTGCGTGAAAGCGTTACGACGAATTCTTGCCGTGAAACCGCGAGGCCAAGGTATTTGACGCGCGATATCAGCGACCGTCGTGCGTATTGTTTCATCACCCGTCGCTTCTATGATAGCTTCGTGATGCCGTTCGCTCACAAGCGCCTCGTTCGAGGCCCAAAAACGGGTTCCGACCAGAACACCATCTGCGCCTAGCATGAGTGCTGCGGCAAGGCCTCGTCCATCGGCGATGCCGCCCGCTGCAAGCAGCATTGAGTTGGGTGAATGGACGGCAAGGAGATTAGCGGTCTCCGGAACGAAGGAAAGCGTACCGCGAAGCGCTCCATGACCTCCTGCCTCGGCACCCTGCGCTACCACGATGTCGGCGCCGACGTCGATAGCATCCCAAACGTGATCGGTATTTTGACACTGGCAAATAACCAGCGCGCCCGCTTTACGGATTTCGTCGACAAAGAGACGCGGATCGCCAAAGGACAACATCACTGCTGCCGGATTGCGCTTCAACACATCCGTCAGTAACGACGGAGATTTTCGAAGCGACCAAGTGATGAAGCCGACGCCTACCCGCTGAGCTGCAGCGGCTTCAAACTGTTCGTCTAGCCAGGTAGAATCTCCATACCCGCCGCCGATTAAACCCAGCCCGCCCGCTCTGCTAACTGCCGCGGCCAGCACGCCACCCGCTGCTAAGTGCATCGGCGCAGATATGATCGGATGCCTGATATTTAGAGTTCTTGTAAGCCGGTTCGAGATAGCTGTCATTTTGGTTCTCTGAACCGGGCGATTGAGCCACCTATGCATCTCCCATACAAATGAATTTTTGAGGCAGGTATATCTCGATAGGAGAACGATCGACCCTTAGCCGCTGGAGAGCTTCCGTGCAGTTGTGCGTGAAGGAGGCGCTTTTCGTGCGGCATTGAGGCTGCACCGTGTACAAAGCACCGTAAAGACACTCGTCAAACAACTGGAGCAATGGCTCGGCGTTGCGCTCTCGCAGCGTCAAGGTTGCTCTCTGGTGCTCATGACCGCGGGCGAACGCCTTCCGGCATGCTCGGATCGGTTGTTGCGGCTCGCCGGAGAGGCCGAGAGCGCCGTACGGCATGCACCCAGACAGCACATAGACCACTCAAACTGCCAACGCCCGCTGTGCCATCACCTTGATCAGGTGGGCGCGATAATCCGAAGAACCGTGAAGATCGCTCAACAAGCCGTCTGCTGAAATCACAACGTTGTCGAGTGCGGCTGCCGACCAGTCCACCTCCAACGCCGCCTCTATTGCCGGTACCCGCATGACGCCGCTTTGGAATACACCCGTGGCAGCGACGCGCATCTCGCCCGATTTGGTCTTGGCGACGAACACGCCGGCTAACGCGAAGCGCGAGGCGGGATGCGGGAATTTTGCGTAGCCCGCCTTGGCCGGAACGGGGAACGACACGGCGGTGATGATTTCACCGTCAGCTAGGGCGGTCGTGAACAGGCCCTGGAAGAAATCGTCTGCCGGGATCGACCGCTTGTTGGTCTTCACGATCGCCCCAAGCGCTAGGAGTGCCGCCGGATAGTCGGCGGCCGGGTCGTTGTTGGCGATCGAGCCGCCTATCGTGCCGCGATGCCGCACGGCCGGATCGCCAATCAGGGAAGCGAGATAGGCGAGCGCGGGAATAACTTTTTGCGTTGGCCCGCTATTGGCCACATCGTAATGTGTAGTCGCCGCCTTGATGGTCAGCGTATCGCCCGACGCCTCGATGCCGATCAGCTCTTTGATCTTCCCGAGATCGATCACGTCGGAGGGCGAGGCTAAGCGCTGCTTCATCACTGGGATCAACGTATGGCCGCCAGCAAGGTATTTCGATTCCGAGCCTTTGGCGAACATCGCCGCGGCTTCGTCGACGCTGGAGGCACGGTGATATGTTGTCTCGTACATACTGGTTCTCCCTCTCAGCGGCGGATCGTGTGCCAGACGCGGTCGGGCGTCGCCGGCATGTCCAGTTTGTTATTGCCGATTGCATCCGTGATCGCATTGATCACGGCCGCGGAAGCGCCGATCGCGCCGGCCTCGCCGCAGCCCTTGACACCTAGCGGATTGCCAGGACACAGCGTCGTCGTGTGCGACAGCTTGAACGACGGCAGGTCGTCGGCGCGCGGCATGGTGTAATCCATGAACGACGCCGTCACCGGCTGGCCATTACTGTCGTAGACCGCGCCCTCCAGCAGCGCCTGGCCGATGCCCTGGGCGAGGCCGCCATGGACCTGGCCCTCGACAATCATCGGGTTGATCAGCCGACCGAAATCGTCGGCGGCGACGAAGTTGACAAAAGAGGTCTTACCGGTAGCGGGATCGACCTCGAGTTCGCAGATATAGGCGCCCGCAGGGAAGGTGAAGTTAGTCGGGTCGTAAAACGCCGTCTCCTTCAAGCCGGGCTCCATGCCGTCGGGCAGATTGTGCGCGGTATAGGCGGCGAGCGCGACCATCGGCAGTGCGATCGACTTGTCGGTGCCGGTCACCTTGAACTCGCCGTTCGCGATGACGATGTCGCTCTCGGAAGCCTCCAGCGCATGGGCGGCGATCTTCTTGGCTTTGGCCTCGATCTTCTCCATCGCCTTGATGATGGCTGTGCCGCCGACCGCGAGCGAGCGCGAGCCATAGGTGCCCATGCCGAACTGCACCTTGTCTGTGTCGCCGTGGATGATCTGCACCTGGTTGATCGGGACACCCAAGCGTTCCGATATCAGCTGCGCGAACGTCGTCTCGTGACCCTGGCCGTGGCTGTGCGATCCCGTGAGGATCTCGATAGTGCCGACAGGGTTGACGCGGACCTCGGCGGACTCCCACAAGCCCACACCGGCGCCGAGGCTGCCGACGGCTTTCGACGGCGCGATTCCGCAAGCCTCGATGTAGCAGGATACGCCAATACCGCGCAGCTTGCCTTCGGACCTCGCTTTCGCTTTGCGGGCGGGGAAGCCAGCGTAGTCAATCGCCTTCATCGCTGCGTCGAGCGAGGCACCGAAATCACCGATATCATAGGCCATGATCACCGGCGTCTGATATGGGAACGCCGTGATGAAGTTCTTGCGGCGCAGTTCCGTCGGATCGACCTTGAGCTGGCGCGCTGCGGTCTCCATCATGCGCTCGAGCAGATAGCTCGCTTCCGGCCGGCCTGCGCCGCGATAGGCATCGACCGGTGTGGTGTTGGTGTAGACGCCAATTACCTCGGCATAGATCGCAGGAATGACGTACTGCCCGGATAGTAGCGTCGCGTAGAGATAGGTCGGCACGGCCGAAGAGAACAGCGACATATAGGCGCCGAAATTGGCATGGGTCTTAACCCGTAGCCCCAGGATCCTGTTGTCCTTGTCGAACGCCATCTCTGCCTTCGAGATGTGGTCACGGCCGTGGTGATCGGTGAGGAACGCTTCGGTCCGGTCGCCGGTCCACTTCACCGGACGGCCAACCTTCTTCGACGCCCACAGAGCCACCATTTCCTCGGGATAGATGTAGATTTTCGAGCCAAACCCTCCGCCGACGTCGGGCGCGATCACGCGCAGCTTGTGCTCAGGGGCGATGTTGTAGAACGCCGACAGCACCAGACGTGCGACATGCGGGTTCTGCGAGGTCGTATATAAAGTGAAGTGCTCTTCCGCGGTGTCGTAATCGGCGATCGCCGCGCGTGGCTCCATCGCATTCGGCACCAGGCGGTTGTTCACGAGGTCCAGCGACACTACGTTGGCGGCCTTGGAGAAGGCAGCATTGGTGGCCGCTTCGTCACCGAGCACCCAGTCATAGATGACGTTGCCCGGTGCCTCGGGGTGAAGCTGCGGCGCGCCCGGCTTGATCGCCGCCCCGATGTCCGGGACCGACGGCAACTCTTCATATTCGACGACGACGGCCTCGGCCGCGTCCTTGGCGAGGTTCTTCGAGTCCGCGATCACAACCGCGACCGCCTGTCCGACAAAGCGTACGGTCTCCGGCGCCATCGCCGGCCAGGCGCCCATCTTCATCGGCGTGCCGTCCTTCGACGTGATGGCCCAGCCGCAGATCAAATTGCCGACCTTATCGTGGACCAGCTCCTTGCCGGTCAGCACGGCGATCACGCCGGGCAGCTTCATAGCCGCCGACGAATCGATGCTTTTGACTTTTGCGTGAGCGTGCGGGCTGCGGACGAAATGGGCGAACGTCATGCCCCGCAGCTTAATATCGTCGACGTAACGGCCCTTGCCCGTGATGAAACGCTTGTCCTCCTTGCGTACGACGCTGGCGCCAATGCCTTCAACACCCATGTCCTGTTCTCCCTATCGGAGTTTGTCTGCCGCCATTCCATCGAAAGCGCAGCAGTCTCGTATGTGAGCGAACCTCTTCGCGGCTATTCGGCAGCCTGTGAAACCTTCATGCGTCCGGCCGCATCGAGCACGGCCTTGACGATGTTGTGATAGCCGGTGCAGCGGCAGATGTTGCCTTCGAGCTCCTGGCGTACCGTGGCCTCGTCGAGCTTGCCGCCGTGGCGATGTACGATGTCGATCGCCGACATGATCATGCCCGGGGTGCAGTAGCCGCATTGCAGGCCATGATTGTCGCGGAAGGCGGCCTGCATCGGGTGCAACTCGTCGCCCTTGGCGATGCCCTCGATGGTGGTGACGTTGGAGCCTGCGGCCTGTCCCGCCAACACAGTGCAGGATTTGACCGCCCTGCCGTCGATATGGACAATGCAGGCGCCGCACTGACTGGTGTCGCAGCCGACATGGGTCCCGGTCAGGTCGAGATTTTCGCGCAGCAAATGGACCAGAAGCGTCCGGTCTTCGACATCCGCTGACACAGCCTTGCCGTTGATCGTTAGTTCGATTTTCGACATACCCAACCTCCCGACTTTATCTTTCGAGTGACCTTGTCCAGATCAACGGCAGCGCCCTCCATGACCCCCCGTTCTCGCCGAGATGACAGAAGCCATCACCGCTTTTCGGTTGGAGTAATGAACGAGCCAAGCTGGGGATCACACTGACGTGCCGTGCCGCGTGCCTCTTTCCGAGCGCCCCGCTTTTCCGCCGCATAGGTCTGCCCCATCCTCGTCAGCCTCTTTCGACAGAGACACCGGTACGCAACAATTAACGTCAGCCTCAGCACCGCAAAGAGTTCACGCTCCAGTCGCGATCTCGCCCTTCATTAAAAACTCACTGGTCCGGCGGACGTTATAGGCGTTCTTACTTAAGCAAGCGACAAAAGCTGGTCATAGCACCGGTTAAGCTGAAACGGATGGTACCAGCGCGTTGGATGCTTCCCAACAGCGAGGCTGCTGCACCGATCGTCATTACCGCGCCTGAACTCACATAGCCGAGGCCGTGTGGCCGCCAGCACAAGAGAATGCCGGGTGCCCGAAGACCCCGGCCAGTCTGAGAGGAAACTTCAAGACTTTGGCACTGTTAGTCACCGCAGCGATGTACCTCGCGTACGGGCTCATTACGTTGCCGGGATCGTCTTGAACATCGGTTATGTGGCGGCAGGAGAAACGCAGGCGAACTCGATCCGCGTGCCGCCAGGCTCCCGCACCATAAAGTGCACCTTAGAGCCCTTGCCTGATCGTTCTGGCGCAAACTCGATCATGGTGCCAGGCCACGCCGCGACACGTTTGTGCAAGACGTCAAGTGCGTTGCGGTCCACAACCTTCAATGCAAGGTGATGCAAACCGATATTGCGACGGCGGTCGAACGGCACACAGCTTTCCGGATCCTCGATCTGCCAGAGCGTCACGATGCCGTTTCCGTCCGACACAAACGACGCTGGATAACTTTGGTTCTCACCAACAACTCTCCAGCCAAGGCAACCGCAAAAGAAATCGCGTGCGAGCCCGAGATCTTTCACAGCAAGCCCGACGTGATCGACACCGACAGTCAACGGGATGTTATCCAGCACAGCTAATCTCCTGGCGCTCGCGCGCGTTTATGAACCTCGTCGGCAAGGACGTCTTTCCAAGCCGGCTTGCCTTTCGATGACATTTGCTAATCATATTTTAGTCCACCGATCTTTGAACAGGGACAGTTCAACTTCGGACTTCAAAGTTCCGAACTACATCTGCATCCGGGTCGTACCCCAAACCGGGTCCGTGAGGAACAGTGATCATTCCGTTCTTCGGCAGCACTGCATCGCCGTATAGCTGCGCCTCAAGGTCAAAGTACCGCCACTCCACCAAGGAGTCTTTCGAGCCTAGCGCGGCGCTTGCGTGTACACTCGCGAGCAAGCCGGGGCCGTCATAGAACGTGTGAACCATCACGACGGTCGCACTTGCCGCGGCAAGCGCAAACACCTTCTGAAGTTCAGAGATACCTCCCATTTTGGCCGGGCTGGGTTGGACGAAGTCGACCGCGCCAGCAGAAAGCATCTGTTGGAACTCCACCAGCGTTGAAGCATTTTCTCCTGCCGCAATGGGAATTCCACCCTCACGACGCATTCGAGCCAAACCGTCGAAGTTCTCCGGAGGCCAAATGGGTTCTTCCAGCCAGCGCAGATTGAACGGTCGCAGCTTAGCGCTCATGTCGAGGGCCTCGCGCACGGTCCATGGACAGTTGACATCCAGCGTAATGTCCACGCTATCGCCGGCAGCTTTTCGCGCCTCACGGACTGCATCCACGGTAACTTCATGGAGCTTCAGATGGGAGAAGCCATCGGCCAGAGCTCGATTGACGTTTTCGACGACAAGCTGCGGGTCGGTGTAGCGAACAAGACTTGCATAACAAGCCAGCTCCGACACTGCTGCACCACCCAACAGTCGGTGTACCGGTTGCCCGGTTGCCTTTCCGAGGATGTCCCATAGCGCGATATCGATCGCGGAAATCCCGAACATGATAGCGCCGCTGCGACCAAATATGTGAAGGCGTTTCTGAACATCGAGCATTAACGATCCGATGTTCAACGCGCTAACACCGATACATAAGGGAGCGATAACCTCTTCTATCGCAGCTTTGACGGCCGGAATTGCGGTGAAGCCGAACGCCTCGCCCCAGCCGATAACCCCGCCCTCGGTTGTTACCTTGACCAGGAGAGAGTCCGCCCTACTGGCGTTCTTTTTCCCCCAGGCCGATTCGGCTGACTTGCTCCCACCTGCGAACGGAATCGCGACAACGATGACTTCGATCATCGCAATCTTCATATCACGGTCAGCAGTCCCGCGGTCAAGCGGCACCGGAACTCTCCATTGCCCTGGTCTCGAGCGTGGCAGGCGCGCCGGCTTCGTATAGTGCAAGGATATCGGCGATGGCGCGGTTGAGCGGCGTCGTTATTCCCACAGCACTGCCGAGTTGGACTACTCCGCCGGACAACCACCGGATCTCCAAGGGCCTGCCGCGTTGCAGGTCATGATGCATCGATGACGTCATGTCTGCAGCCACATCATCCGCGAGCGCGAGGCGCCGCTCGGCGTAATCCTCCTGGAGCTCCGCACCATGGGCGTTTCCAACCGCAACGACCTCCCGCATGACATCGAGCAGGAACGCTCGCGTCTGGCGATTCTCTCGGATCGGGCCGATCGCACTTCGCATGGCGGTAGTGGTGCCGGACAAGCCGACAAGAAATACGTACTTCTCCCAGATCTCCCGCAGAATGTCTGTGGAGAGTTCGGCGTTGATGCCTCCCTTCAGGCAGGCGTGCAGAAAGGCTTCGGCACGCGCCGAGCGGCGGCCATCGAACTCGCCGAAAACCAGGCGTTCCATCGGTCCGGTCTGCCGGATAACACCCGGGCGATCGATCGTAGTCGCAACGTAGCCGACCCCGCCCATGATCTTGGCCGCACCATAGGCGTCTCGTAGCGCGTTGTCCTTGAGCACGCCATTTTGGAACGAAATCAGCGTCGTGAACGGGCCGACCATCGGCTTGATCTGGTCGAGGACCATCTCCGTGTCCCACAGCTTGACAGCCAGCAACACGAAGTCCGCGACACCGAGATCAGAGGGATTGTCTGAGGCTGTCACAGGGTTGGCGCAGATCCTCTCGGGGCCGCCCTCGATCAACAGGCCGTTCGCGCGCATAGCCGCTAGGTGAGCGCCCCGGGCAAGGAAGCAAACATCTGCGCCACCTTGCGCGAGGCGCGCGCCAAAATAGCCTCCAAAACCTCCCGCACCGATTACGGCTATGCGCATGGCTGAGCCCCTGATTTATTCAAAATGAGGAAATGGTTGAATTGCTGACGGAATCGAGACTCTCCTCGTACGTCGATCCGGTTCTCTTTCATTCAAAAAACGCCGATTGTTATTCCTAATCGCACAATTTCAATCCGAAAAACGAATAGATTAGATTACACCTATCTCGACAGCAGATTGCGAGCCGTCCGGAGGTAGCGCCAGCAGCTCAAAATTGCTTTCGAACTGGCATCGGTGTGTGTCAACTGGGTCAGGCGAGCCGACTATTCAGACAAAGGCGGGCGGATGGAGAGGCTCGACCAGACGTATGCGTGTTCGCCGCCATTGCGCGTTGATAACCCCTCATTTCTCACTCAATCGCACAACGGAACACTGTTTACCGAGCAATGAGTGTTCACGTTCGTGCGAAGGAGACATAAACTCAGCCGGTTCACGAGATTTTCGCCTCGCGTAGGCGATTGGCGGTGGATTGCGGAGAAGAGCTGGCTAATCGCAAGGGTGCCCATCGTCGAGATCATACTCGACGCAAAGCTGATCTAGGCGGCTCGTCGGCATATTCTGCGAGCACGGTGTGATCCGATCGTCCATTGGGCTCGTGTGCCACCGCCAAACGCCTGGAGTTTTGAAAAATGACCTCCTCGTTCGATTATACGCCGCCAAAAGTTTGGAGTTGGGATAAGCCGAACGGTGGCCGCTTTGCGAATATCAACCGGCCGATCGCCGGCCCGACGCACGACAAGGAACTCCCAGTCGGCCGCCATCCTCTCCAACTCTATTCTCAGGGAACGCCGAACGGTGTGAAGGTAGCCGTGATGCTTGAGGAGCTGTTGGCGCTCGGCCACAGGGACGCAGAATACGACGCCTGGCTCATCAGAATCGACCGCGGCGATCAATTCGGGAGCGGCTTCGCTGCGCTGAACCCCAACTCGAAGATCCCGGCCCTGGTTGACCAAAGCGGTTCGATGCCGATCCGCGTTTTCGAGTCCGGTGCTATCTTGATATACTTGGCCGAGAAGTTCGACGCCTTCCTGCCGACAGGACTTGGTCGCGCCGAATGCCTGTCATGGCTGTTCTGGCAGACGGGTAGCGCGCCATATTTGGGCGGAGGCTTCGGCCACTTTTATGCGTATGCACCGACCAAGATCGAATATGCCATAAATCGGTTCGCCATCGAAGCGAAACGCCAGCTCGACGTGCTCGACCGGCGCCTCGAAACGAACGAATTTGTCGCTGGCAGGGACTACACGATCGTCGATATCGCCGCCTGGCCTTGGTACGCTGGTCTGACAAGGGGCTGGCTCTACGGAGCGGCCGAGTTCCTTCAGGCCCAGGAATACAAGAACGTTGCGCGCTGGGTAGACGCGATCGCCGAGCGGCCGGCCGTCCGACGTGGGCGTATGGTCAACCGCGTCAATGGCGAATCCTCAAGTCAACTGCATGAGCGGCATGACGCCAATGATTTTGAGACGAAAACGCAGGACAAACTGACGACTGGAAGGTAGCAGCTCGAGCAGCGGGGGTGTGTGCCAGCGGCACGCTCACCGATCCTGCAAATCTTGTAACGCAGCTATTGGCTTGTCGCGCAGGCCGGTCCTAAGCGCTGAGCCCAGGCAAAGATCAGCTATTTTCGTGTCTTGGCGAGCTACTCGCCGAGCGCGAGCCTTACGGTACGCTGTTGCCCTCGCTTATTTTGGATACCAGCGTAGTGAAGAATTTCTCGGCCATGCTGTTCACCACACCTTTGATCAGGCGAGACCCAAGTTGCGCGAGCTTTCCGCCTATCTGAGCCTCTAGTTCATATGTTAGCACGGTGCTATCCCCTGCTCCTTGGAGATGGACACGAGCACCGCCTTTGGCGAAGCCCGCGACCCCCCCTGAACCCTCGCCCTGAATTCTATAGCCGTTGTTGGGATCGATCTCGCTCAACTCAACTCTTCCGGTGAAGCGGGCTTTCAATGGACCTATTTTGGCGACAATGGTCGCTGCAAACTCAGTCTCGGAAAGCATCGACAGAGTTTCACAGCCCGGGATAGACTCTCTGAGAATGTTTGGGTCATTGAGTGCGGCCCACACAGCGCTTTGCTTCGCCGGAATCGTATAGCTTCCCGTGAGATCCATTGTGCTTCTATCCCAACCTAGCCTGGACACATGAGCAGCGGATAAACTCCTCGCTGGACTATCGGAGACAACGAAAAGCGCAGAGTGCCGGTTAGCTCATTTCTCATGGTGCCGCGCCCACGTCACCGGATGTCTTAAATATCCAGAAGTCACAGCGCGCCTGTCAGATGGGGAAACTACCGGTACTTGGTTTGCCGCCCGGCAGGTGGTATTGCCACTTGCTGCGGAATCGTTAACCGAGAGATGCCATGGTCACACCAGGCGGGCTCGAGTGTGGTTGCTCTAGCCCCGGAGACGGCCTTCACGTCGTGCCGAACTCAGCAGTCAGTTTTCAGCGGGATTAGCTCAACATAGTCGCAATGTAACGTCGTCGGCGATTTGTTGCCGTCGAACTGGACGCGAACGCTCCTGTAGTAGCGGCCCTCGCCGATAATGATGCCTTCCTTGCCGGCAAGTATAGGACTACGCGCTGCGCCGAGACGGCTCATCCTAAAGCGAATACCGATAACTTTGCTTTTTACCAGGTCCATCTTTAGGCGGTAGCTTAGTGATCGAACGAACAGGAAGCGATGTAATTTTGCTCCGGTTGAGACTAACCTTGCTACTTAAATGCCCGCGGACCTGCATCGTCATCTACAGGCCCGCGAGCTGATGATTACAAATACCTACGCCGATACTAGCGCCACCGGTTCTGGCTCATGCATGCTGCGCGCAGCATTCTTGCCGACAATCCGCTCTACCTGAACGAGATTGTCCGAGAATGTCGGACAGTTTCCCATCCCCCCGAACCGTGCTGCGGATACGCTATTGACGGTGCCCTCCTCGTTATGAGTCCGCCAATACCCGACGGTGGTGACAACCAGCCCGGCCCGAACGTCGTCGGTTATGTGGGCGACGCCCTGGAAGCCACCGGTCCGATTGTAAACTTTCACCTTGTCACCGTCTTCGATCATGCGCTCGGCGGCGTCGTGCGGGCTGAGGAGAACAAACTGATCACCCTGCATTCTCCGCTTTTTGGGTTCGTTCGCGTAGTTTGTGTTCAGGAACGCGTGGCTTTTCGGAGCGATGATATTTAGAGGATAAAGTTTAGCAAGTTCAGGCTCGTCGGCCGCACTCTCATATGGCCTGGTATATCCTGGAAGCGGGTCGATCGGCTCGCCGCTCTGCATTTCGTTGTACAATTGACGAAATGGCGGTGCCACGAAATTCTTCGCGTCGGTGAGCAGGATTTCGCACTTGCCAGACGGCGTCGGGAACTTCCCCTCCGCGTGAGGCGTCCGCGTATCCGCCGCACCCAGATTTAACTTGGCATAGCCTTGCGTCCGGAGGAGGTCCATGCCGATGCCCTGCACTTGCGGTGCAGTCCAATCAACTGCGCTTTCGACCAGCTCCAAGTCCGATTTGAGGAATTCCGGATCGGTCAAGCCCATCGTTTTCGCAAGCCTACGGAAAATCTCCGCGTTCGAGCAGGTTTGACCGGGCGGCTCGATCGCTTTTTGATTGAGCGTAAAATAGTAATGCCCCCAGGAGAACATCAGGTCATCGTGCTCTGCCGCCATCGTCGCCGGCAAGATGATATCGGCGTAGGCCGCGGTATCACTTATGAACTGATCTGCGACCACAGTGAACAGATCGTCGCGCTGAAGCCCTTTGACGATCTTGTCGACATCCATGGCCTGGGTCACTGGATTCGTATTGTAGACCATTAGCGACTTGATCGGCGGATCAAGCTTGGTCTCGCCCAGCAACGCTTCTCCCAATTTGAGGAGATTCACGACGCGCGTACCCGGCTTGATCCAATCTGGCCGGCAGATCGCCCCGAAGTTCACGGGAAACTCCCACAAGGGGGCTTGATAAATGCCACCCGCCACGTCTTTCCAGGCGCCGGTCAACGCAGGAATTGCGATGACGGCGCGGATGGCTTGAGTCCCGCCCGCTGTACGCTCAAGCGCGACGCCGATGCGGATCGAGGCGTTTCGGGACGTAGCGTACTCACGAGCCAGCTTTCGTATATCGTCGGCAGGAATACCGCTGATCTTCTCGGCCCACTCCGGCGTGCAGGTAGCCGCGCGCTCCTTGAGCTCCGGGAAGCCAAGTACGTACTTGTCGACATAGTCGTGGTCGACGAGGTTTTCCGCGATCAGCGTCTGGATCATGGCCATCGCAAGGGCGCCGTCGGTTCCCGGCTTTGGGGCGATGTGCCAGTCTGCCTGCTTCGCAGTGCGCGACCTGTACGGATCGATTACAACTAGTTTTGCACCGTTCTCTCGCGCCTGCACGATGAAGGGCCAATGGTGCAGATTAGTGCTGAGCGTATTGCAACCCCAGATGATAATATATTTCGAGTAGGCGAAGCTTTCCGGGTCCAGCGCGTTGGTGGGTCCGACAGAGAGGAGCCATGCCGTCGAAGAGCCCGAGGCGCAGTAAGTCTTCTCGCAAACGGTGGCGCCGAGCCTGTTGAAGAATGCATCGCCGACCGTAAGGCCCTGCACGAGACCTTCATTGCCGAGATAGCTGACTGGCATGATAGCTTCTGCGCCATCGCTCGAAATAATTTTCGTCCAGCGATCTTTGATTTCCGCCAACGCCCGGTCCCAGCTGATCCGCACGAAGGCTCGGCTGCCTTTCGGTCCGTTACGCTTCAGCGGGTACAGCACGCGATCTGCGTTGTAATGACGATCCGAGTAGTCGTTGAGTTTCACGCATAGTCCGCCACGCGTGATCGGATGCTTGGGGTTTCCGCGAACGTTAATCAGCTTGTCGCCTTCCACGGTGTAGAGCATTGCGCAGGTGTCTGGGCAATCGTGCGGGCAGCCGCCAAAAAACTCTTTCTTATTCGCTGTCGTTGCGGGATTGATGGCAGGCATCGGCGTATTCCTTCTACCGTTCGGTCAGGGAACTCTGCGCTCGGGACTTACGGTCTCCAAGAGCGGCCTTTTCGCAGTTAAATCCATCGGCTCAATCGAATTGAGTACCGGTGGCCTTGAATCTCTTGGTGCCGGCTCGGCTTTGCGGTCCGGCCGGACTCAGGCCTTTCATTTGTACCGGTACTTCACGGATCAAGCCTTTGGGTCGGATCATCAACGATCGCTGGGTTACGCGCTTTTCATGCCGAGCAAGGGCCGCGGTAACATCATTATGAGATCGCAACCTCCACTCCTGATAGACACGTTCGGGCGCCGAATTGAGTACTTGCGGCTTTCGGTCACCGACCGATGCGACTTGCGCTGCACCTACTGCATTCCAAAGGGGTTTCGTGGGTTTCAGGAACCATCCTCTTGGTTGCGGTTCGAGGAAATCGAGCGCCTGATCTCGATCATGGCGTCTCGTGGACTGAAGCGTATCCGACTTACAGGTGGCGAGCCGCTCGTGCGGCGAGACTTGCCCATTCTTGCGGCGAGACTTGCAGCGATACCGGGCATCGATGACCTGTCTTTGAGCACCAATGCGACTCGATTGCATGCATTCGCGGCACCGTTGAGAGAAGCCGGTGTACGGCGCGTCAACGTCAGTCTGGATTCTCTTCGCGCCGATCGCGTCGCCACGATCTGCGGGCGCGATGTTCTCGACCAAATCCTGGCCGGCCTGGGGGCCGCCAAGGAAGCCGGCTTCGCGCCGATAAAAATCAATATGGTCGCGATGCGCGGCGTGAATGACGATGAAATCGACGACATGATTGATTTCTGCGTCGAGCAAGGATTTGTTCTTCGCCTAATCGAAGCGATGCCAATGGGCGCGACAGGTCGAAATACCCAGTATCTCGACCTCCAACCGATCCGCCGGCGCTTGCAGCAGGAACGCGGCCTCGTCGCAGCCGACGTACCTGGCGGAGGACCGGCCCGATACATGAAATCGCCAGATGGTCGACTTAGCATCGGCTTTATCACCGCGCTGTCTGAACATTTCTGCGCCACTTGCAATCGAGTACGGCTGGCAGTCGACGGTACGATGTATCTTTGCCTCGGTCAGCGCGATCAGATGGCGTTCGGTCCGCTGTTGCGCCGCGGCGCCAGCGACGCGGAGATCGTGGAGGCCCTTCGTTCAGCAATGATGCTAAAACCGGAGCGCCACGAGTTCAACGAAAAGCCTGAGAAGATCTTGCGGATCATGGCAGCAACCGGCGGTTGATCCACCGCCAAAACGACGTTCGAATGAGGAACGACCATGCCCCACGTGGTTACCGGGAACTGTAACGGTTGTAGATTCACGGATTGCGTTCTGACCTGTCCGGTGGCGTGTTTCCATGGCGACGATCAGCGCATGTACATTGATCCGATAGCCTGCGTCGACTGCGCCGCATGTGTTCCAGCTTGCCCTGTTCAGGCTATCAGCGAAAGCGCAGATCTTTCGAAAGACGAACTGATGTGGGTTGAAATAAACGCCGAGAAATCGAGCGGGACCCCAGTGATCCGGACCAAGCAAACGCCATTGGCAGGCGCCGAGGAGCGGCGAGCCGCCCTGGGCTTCTGAGCGACCTAAACGCATTTAACCAGCTGATGGCTCGCTGTGAACGGAATTGGAACAGTCGTTAACCCCTTGCGTGTTGCGATCGTGGGAAGCGGTCCAAGCGGTTTTTACGCCGCCGAGGCGCTCCTGCAATCGGAGCACACAACCGAGGTCGACATTCTCGAACGCCTCCCGGTCCCTTATGGGTTGGTCCGCTATGGTGTCGCGCCCGATCACCCGCGATTGAAGGATGTCGCGGACACCTACGCAGAGATCGCTCGCCACCCGTGTTTTTCGTTCATTGGCAATGCGTCATTCGGCAAGGATTTCACCCTCAAGGAGTTGGCAGATTGCTATCACGCGGTGATTTTTGCCACGGGAGCGGCGACGGACCGGAAGCTTGGAATCCCCGGTGAAGATATTCAGGGGTGTCACGCCGCGACTTCGTTTGTCGGGTGGTACAATGGACATCCCGATTACCGCGATCTCGAATTCGATTTCTCGGGTGAATCCGCCATCATCATCGGTCAGGGCAACGTTGCCATCGACGTCTGCCGAATCCTGGCGAAGTCGGTCGACGAATTGAGAAAGACCGATATTGCGGCACATGCGCTGGAGGCCTTGGCCGAAAGCCGCATTCGCGAGATTCATCTCATTGGGCGCAGAGGGCCGGTTCAGGCGCGCTTTACCACCAAGGAACTGCGCGAACTCGGTCAACTGTCCGAATGTGATCCCTGTGTAGATCCGGATCATTTGCTGTTGGGTGACACCTGTAAATCCGAACTGAACGACGTCCGCGAGCCCGCTCGCCCACGCAATTTTGAAATCTTCCGAAGCTTTGCCTCCCGTCGACAGGAAAAGCCGAAATGCTGCCGTATCCACTTCCTCTTGAGTCCACGAGAAGCACGTGGGGGGCTCAGACTCGAAGAGCTTGTTCTTGAGCGAACTCGGCTCGTTGGTCCCGCCGGTCGTCAGCAGGCGGTCGGTACCGGTCAGATGGTGTCGATCAAAGCAGGACTGATGATTCGCAGTGTCGGATACAGCGGAATCCCGTTGGAAGGGGTGCCATTTGATGAGAAGCTCGGCACGATCCCCAACAAAGACGGCCGCGCGGAAGTGACATCACCGGCCGGATTTCCTGTCTACGTCACCGGTTGGATTAAACGTGGGCCGACTGGGATTATTGGAACGAACCGGGCCGATAGCATGGCAACCGTTGCGACCCTTCTGACGGACCTGCCGAACTTCAGCCCTCAGCACAAGCCTGGCCGCGAAGCGACGGTTTCGCTGTTGGCGCAGCGGTCGGTGCGGCCAATCTCTTTCCATGATTGGGAGATGATTGATCAGGCGGAAAGAGCGCGCGGCCTGCCCCTGGGCAAGCCGCGAGAGAAATTCACCAGGATTTCTGAAATGCTTGCGGCGAGCGGCGCCTAGCCATACGCTATCCGCAGACTCCGGGCGTTGATGGCAATTTCGGGTACCGCGTCGCCTCTCGGTCGTTGACAAGACGCTCTCTGATCGCGACGAACTCAGAGCGGGAACGCCGATTGCGGCCAGCAGATTTCGCGAAATATCGACTGTCGGATGGACGATAGGAGCTGCATATGCAGTTAGCCCTTGAAATTGACCTTTCGGCTGCATCACTGCAAGGACAGGTTTTCAATCAAATCTATGGGTTGATTGTGTCTGGCCGCCTGCGGCCCGGCACACGCCTTCCCGGCAGCCGTGCATTGAGCGAGCAGCTCGGGGTGTCCCGCAATACGATCATACTCGCTTATGAAGCATTGACAGCGGAAGGGTACCTGGAGTCTCGGGAGGGCGCTGGAACATACGTGTCAACAGCGCTTCCCGACAACTCGTTGTCAGTTGTTGACCGTTCGATCCAGACCGCCCACACGAAACCGGTCCACCTGTGCGTTCCGGCTGTGGACGACGCGACGCGATACATATTTCCCAATGAAATCGTTTTCGACTTTGCGCTCGAGAGCACTGACCCCGCCTGTTTTCCACGCAACGTTTGGCGCCGGCTAACCAATTGGCGTATGCAATCTTCGAAATTCAACCTGACGTATTCGGGTACTCCGAAAGGACTTCGCGAGTTGCGTGAAACACTCGCCGGGTATCTGGGCGCTTCTCACGGGATTTCATGCAGCCCAGATCAAATCGTAATTGTCACCGGCGTTCAGCAGGCGCTGAATGTCGCCGCTCACCTCTTCGTCCGCGCGGGTACGACGGTGGCAGTGGAAGCGCCCGGCTGCAGTGCAACTGCGGATCTTTTTCGGGCCTACGGCGCAAAGATTGCACCCGTTCCTGTCGATCAAAGTGGTATCGTCGTAGAACATGTGCCGCAATCTGGGGCGAGCGTCGCCTTCGTCACACCAGCCCGTCAGTATCCGATGGGCGTCATGTTGTCAGCATCCAGACGCGAAGCATTGCTGGACTGGGCTAATCAAACCGATTCCCATATTGTCGAAGTCGATTTCGACACCGAGATTCGGTATCAGGGCTCACCGCCGCTGCCGCTGAAAAGCCTCGACACCCACGGACGGGTGGTCCACGTCGGCTCTTTTGCGGCTTCCATCGGCCCGGGGCTGAGGGTGGGATACATGATCCTGCCGCCCCACTTGGTGAATCCTGCCGTCCACGCGGCTTCACTACTCGATCACGGCTTTCCATGCACCGGTGTTCCGTGGCTCGAACAGGCCGTGCTGAACGATTTCATCGAAACTGGCGCCTTCGAAAAGCACCTGAGAAAAATTCGCAGAACCTATATGGCACGGCGCGACTGCCTGGTCGCAGCGCTTCAAAAACACGTCGGATCCGTCCAGACAAACCCGGTGCATTGTGGCACGCACTTGGTATGGGAACTGCCGCCGGATTTTCCTAGCGCTGTTAAGCTACAGACGCGGATGTTAAAGCAGCAGATTGGCGTCTATACGCTACGTGACTGGAATATCGGGGACGCGGATTACCTGGAGAATTGCGATCGGTATCTCTTGTTGGGATTTGCAGCGCTGCCGGAACCGGCCATCGAAGAGGGAATCTCAAGGCTCGCCAAGGCGCTTTGAATACGAGAAGGGGAGTCGACCACGGCTGACCTACTCTACAGCCTGGCACGCACCATGGGCTTACGACCTCAGCAATTTTATCGCCCGCGGATGCGAGACAGTGCCACAAGCTCAATATGTGGCGCGAAACCGGTACCATCGGCTTTGCCTGCACCGGCGCTGTGATGACGGCTCCCACTTTATTAGGTTATTCCCGGAAATTGCGGGCGAGTTCCTACTGCGACGGCGCCGGCAGTTAGGAGCGCCGGCGGGTGTTTTCCACTTCGGTCATGGCGCTGCTGGTAGACACCACAAGGGAGCAAATCGATGAGTGGCACAGCTACGAATTTGGGCGATTATGAAGCCATCACAAAAGTCGTTCAACACTATCTGGACGGCGCAAAATCGGGCAAAGGAAGTGATATGAAACCCGCCTTCCACAAAGACGCTACGATTTTTGGATACGTGGGATCTGATCTTTTTGCAGGACCTATTCAGGGACTCTACGACTGGAACGACTCGAACGGGCCCGCCACGGGGATCAAATCCCGCATTTCGGAAATCGACATCGTTGGCACGATCGCGAACGTGCGTTTGGAGATCGACAACTGGACGGGATCGCGTTTTACGGACATGTTCACGCTACTGAAATTGGACGGCAAGTGGCAAATCATGAACAAGGTCTTCCATCTTCACGGTTGATTTTGCGGCGACGCCATCGTGATCAAACGCGATATGCTCTCTTGAACACCGGCCTTTGGCAGACTGATATCTTGAAGAAACTCACCAGGGCTCTGCGCGCGGTCGATATTCTTCGATGCCGTGATCTTGCGTTGAGAGCTAGAGGCTGGCCATCTGCCATTCGTCTCTGGTCGTCTTTCTCCGATCCGAGAACTTGGGACCCGGCTTCGGCCGGGTCTTGTTTCTTTGTCTTCGCCGACAGCGACCATCAGCAAATAATGGAATGCTGTGTTCGGGCTTGCGGTCCATTACCCACCGAGCCGACTATGATCTTATGCGGGCGACGATTTATAATTACTTATCCTAGACCAATCGAAATGGGGCATCGGACAACACATACTGCGCTCCCTTGTCTGCGATCATGATTGTCGGCGTATTGGTGTTGCCCGAGGTAATGGTCGGCATTATCGATGCATCGATAACGCGTAGCCTATCCAGGCCAATCACGCGCAAGTGCTGATCCACAACCGTGAGAGGGTCGTGCTCCAATCCCATTTTTGCTGTGCCGACTGGGTGAAAGATCGTCGTTCCGATGTCGCCGGCGGCCTTGGCAAGGGCGGCATCGCTGTCATCGACCGACGGCCCGGGAAGATACTCGTTTGGGTGAAACCGGCTGAGGGCTTTCTGCTTCATCAAGCGGCGCGTAACACGGATCGCATCGGCGGCGACCCTCCGATCCTCGTTGGTCGAAAGATAGTTAGGTGCGATGACCGGTTTCGCTGAGGGGTCAGCCGAGCGAAGGCGGACGGTGCCGCGGGAGGTCGGCCGAAGATTGCAGGCCGAAACCGTGATCGCGGGGAAGCGGTGCAGGGGGTCGCCAAATTTATCAAGCGAGAGTGGTTGGACGTGAAACTGAATGTTTGCGCGATCGAAATCTCGCGACGAGGTCGTGAAAATACCAAGCTGAGATGGCGCCATAGTGAGAGGGCCGCGCCGGAACAACGCGTATTCGATGCCCATCCGCGCGCGCCCAGCCAGCGAGTGGTAAGTCTCGTTGAGCGTCTTGATGCCGTGCACCCGGTAGATAGCCCTCTGTTGCAGATGGTCTTGCAGATTGCCACCTACGCCAAGCCGGTCGGCGACGACTTTGATGCCAAATTGCCGCAACGACGCAGGCGGTCCCACACCAGAAAGCTGGAGAATCTGCGGCGAACCGATAGAGCCGGCGCACAGGATGACTTCGCCTTTCGCGCGAACCTCGATCGTCCGCCCACGCTGCCGAAATCGGACACCGACGGCACGCTTGCCGTCAAACAGCACCTTTTCGACCAAAACCCCTGTTTCGAGGCGCAAATTGGCGCGATCCAGCGCAGGCTTCAGAAAGCCGCGCGCCGACGACCAGCGAAAGCCGCGCTTCTGATTGACGTGGAAGTACCCGACCCCTGTATTGTCCCCGGTGTTGAAATCGGGCGTCATCGGGATACCCATCTCGACGGCTGCCTCCGCGACCCTATCGAGGACATCCCATTTTACCCGCGGCAACTCCACGCGCCACTCACCACCAACGCCGTGATGTTCTGATTCACCCATAAAATGATCGTCAACGCGCTTGAAGACCGGGCGTACATCATTCCAGCCCCAGCCGGTGAGGCCCAGTTGACGCCAATGATCATAGTCAGCCGCCTGGCCGCGCATGGAGATCATGGCGTTGATCGCAGACGAACCGCCAATCACCTTGCCACGAGGATATTTAAGCGAACGGCCATTGAGGCCCGGTTCGTTCTCTGTCTCGAACATCCAGTCCGAACGCGGATTACCGATAGCAAACAGGTAGCCGACTGGAACATGGAACCAGATCCAGTTGTCATTATCCCCGGCTTCCAGAACCAGAACGCGGTTGTTTCTATCGATCGACAATCGATTCGCAACGACGCACCCCGCCGTTCCAGCTCCTACGACAATGTAATCGTAGTCGCCGTCCAATTCGATGCTGGTAACCAACGCTTTCTCCAACTGTTAGACTTATGCGCTACGAGGCCCAGCCAATACAACTATGTGTCGGGATCGCGCCCATCGCCGCCTCCTCCGAGAATGCAGAGCATCTCAGCGATGGCGGAAGACCGGAGCCCGCTTGTTGACGAAGGCGTTCATACCCTCCTTCTGCCCTTCAGTCGCGAAGGCGGCCTGGAACAGAAGACGCTCATGGCGCACCCCCTCAGAAAGGGGCACCTCGAACGCCCGATTGACCGCTTCCTTGGCCATCTTCACTGCAGGCGCGTTGTAGGCGGCAATCGTATGCGCGGCTTCCAGCGCAACCTGCAGAAGGTCGGTGTTCGGTACGACGCGCGCAACAAGACCGAGAGCCTTCGCTTCGGCCGCTCCGATGGAACGGCCGGTAAGAATGAGATCCATCGCAAGCGATTTTCCGATCGCATGCGTCAGCCGCTGCGACCCCCCCATACCGGGCAAGATACCGAGCTTGATCTCCGGTTGACCGAATTGTGCGTCCTCGGACGCAATGATGAAATCGCAGAGCATCGCGAGTTCGCAGCCACCGCCAAGCGCAAAGCCGCCAACGGCAGCGATGATTGGCTTGGAGATGGTTTTGATTTCGTCCCATGGGGCCAGAAAGTCGCTCATATAGAAACTGGTAAATGGCTTCTCCGCCATTTCAGCGATATCGGCACCAGCGGCGAACGCACGCGTACTACCGGTAATCACAATAGCCCTGACCTGATCATCTACATCGAATGCCTTCAAGGCAGCGAGTGTCTCGACCGCAACTTGAGCGGTCAGAGCGTTCAAGCTCTTAGGCCGATTCAAGGTAATGAGGCCGACACGATCGCGACGCTCGACGATAATGGTTTGTAGCGCACTGGTCTCGGATCCCGCGGCTGACTGCTCTGAGGGTCCCGGGCTGTCTTTGCGGATCGTTGCAACCGTATTGCTCATGGCCTGTTTCCTGCGTTTGGGAGATATCCGTGTCATTCAGCCGCTCGCGGTAGCGAACTGGATGCATCGACCCCG
Source organism: Bradyrhizobium erythrophlei (assembly GCF_900142985.1). Taxonomy (NCBI): domain Bacteria; kingdom Pseudomonadati; phylum Pseudomonadota; class Alphaproteobacteria; order Hyphomicrobiales; family Nitrobacteraceae; genus Bradyrhizobium; species Bradyrhizobium erythrophlei. The sequence continues at coordinate 6,092,664 of NZ_LT670849.1, read as the reverse complement.
GTCGACGCGGTGTCGTCGGATGCGGCGTTCGAGTATGCACCGTGACCGGCCATGAGCTCGTTCAGAATAGCTTCGCGGTGTTGATTGAGCCCCGGTGAAACGGCTGGCGTTTCGACATCGTTATCCGCATAGCCAACGATACGGATGGGATTGCCTGCAGTCCGAATATAACGATCGCCTTGACCTTTCACTTTCACGATCATATTCCGGGCCTTGAGTTGCGGATGATCGAACAATTTATCGATCGTATTGATTGGCGAGCAAGGGACGCCGGCTTCGTTGAGCTTTGCGACCCAATGCTCAATTGGCTCTCGCGTGGTGATCGTCTCAATGGCCGTGATCATCGCGGGGCGGTTGCTGCAACGCATATCGTTAGTCATAAATCGCGGATCGAGTGCCAATGCGGGCGACCCAAGCGCATCCGCCATCAACATGAAAAGCGTGTCGTTGCCCGCGGCTATGATGAAGCGACCATCCTTTGCGGCGAAGCTTTCGAAAGGAGCTAGTGACGGATGACTGTCGCCGGTGCGACCAGGTACCTTGCCTTCCACGTCATAACGCGCCAGTGCCGTCTCCATCAGCGCCGCCTGACAGTCAAGCATGCCAATATCAACGCGAGTTCCCTGCGCGTTTTGAACTCGCTTATAAAGAGCGGACAAGATTCCGACGGTAGCGAAAAGCGCGGCCCCGAGATCTCCAAAACTGGTTCCGACGCGTGAAGGCGGACCATCAGGCCATCCGGTCAAGCTCATTACGCCACCCATGGCCTGCACAACCATGTCGTAGCCTGGCAGGTCACTGAATGGCCCAGTATGGCCAAATCCCGAAATCGACGCGTAGACGATGTGTGGGTGGGTCTTGGCCAGCCGTTCGGCCCCATAACCAAGACGCTCCATAACACCTGGGCGAAAGTTCTCCACAACGATGTCTGCCCGGTCAAGCAGCCGTTCGAGCAATTCCCTATCGCGCGGCGACTTAATATCGAGAACGATGCTTTCCTTGCCGCGGTTGAAGCACATGAAGTAGGCCGATTCATCAGCGACGAACGGGCCAAAGGCGCGCGTATCGTCACCGGTCCCAAACTTCTCGATCTTGATGACACGCGCGCCTAGGTCGGCAAGCACCATAGTGCAAAACGGTCCGGCTAACACCCGCGAGAAATCGAGGACCGTGATGCCTTCGAGCGGCCCCTTCTTCAGATCCTGAGCAGTTGTGCCCTGCATGTTAACTCTCCCCAAGACGCGGACCGTTGTGTTTTAGTCGCAAAATGCACCGTCGATTCCGACCCGTTGGCATTCGCGTCGGGTTGCGTCCCTTGTCGGCCTTCATCGGGCCGCAGCGATCAACGAACCCGAACTGATGGCGTCTCAGCCCAAAGCGGACACGGTTGATTTTACAACCCAAATGCCCGGTCGGCGAAGTACCGGTTCGATTGAAAGACCTGAGTCCGCGAAACTCCCGGAGCCAGGGCAACAGACGCGCGATAAGTCTTCCTCAACTTTGGATCAACGAATGTGGAGGCGTAACATTTGGGGCGCTTCCAGTTGTACGACGACCTTATCGACCCGAAGTTTGCCGGGATAGGAGAGCAGCGGCCTAGCCGCCTCTCCTCTTTGCTCAATGACCGGCGCTCTGGCCACCGTCGACGTGCAGGATCTCACCGGTGACAAAGGGGGCGTTTTCCAGAAACATGATCGCGTCGACGATGTCTTGAATTTCTCCCATGCGTCCCATCGGGTGCAACTTCGCTTTGAACTCATGTGTTTCGGGTTTGTGCATCGGCGTCTTCATGACGCCTGGCGCGACGGCGTTGACCCGAATTCCCTTTTTTGCGTACTCGATTGCCAGAGACTTCGTGGCTGCGTTCAACCCACCTTTGGTCATGGAGGCGAGCACCGACGGAACATTGCTGTTGGCGTGGTCGATAAGGCTGGTCGTGATCTGCACGATATGACCCGACCCCTGCTTCAGCATTTCGGCTGCGACGCGCTTGGTGATCCTGAAGAAGCCGCCAAGATTGGTCGCAAGTACCGAAGCGTAATCTTCCTCGGTATAGTCAACCAGCGGCTTTGCAATGAAGATGCCAGCATTGTTGATCAAGGTGTCGATGCGTCCGAAACGTGCCAAACCTTCCTCAACGATGCGGTCGGCTGTCTTCGGATCGGCAACGTCGCCGGCGATGTTCAAGACGTCCGAATCCTTGCTGGGCTTGATGGACCGGGAATTGGCAATCACTCGGTAGTTGCGGTCGCGATATCCCTTCACAAGCCCAGCGCCAAAGCCCTGCGATGCACCGGTGATGACGGCGACTTTCTGCTCTGTTCCCATGGTGTTTCCCATTAATCAGCGGACGACCTGATTGCCACCCGCCAGACGGTCCACGCCTGCCCCAACATGTATAGTGCCGTCTGAACGCATTCGAGCGGTCGCTGGCCGGCAGCTTCTGTTTCGAAAATTGGAACAGTGCACGGCCGTGCAAACGCATGAGGCATGAATTGCAGTCAGTTCCTGAATTCTCGGCGCGCCGAGCGGACGCTTGCCACGATGTGTGCGTGCACTTCCGACACTCTGTGCGTTTGATGGGTGTCGGGATGCGAAACCAGCCAGTAGTTTCTCACGAAGCGGATCTCGGGCAGTAGCCGCTTAAGCTCTGGAAATCGTCTTGCAGCATAGTCGTGCAGTATTCCCACGCCGTGGCCGCCCCTCACCGCCTCGATCTGCGCCACCACACTCCCGCACTCGTAGCGCCTGTTCACGAATTTTCCGAGTGCAGAAGCATAGTCGAGCGCTCGACTGTAGACGAAATCCTCGACATGCGTAACGAAGAGATGGCCGGCGAGATCGGCCTGCTTCCTGATCGGTCCTGAGCGCTTCAAATAGCTTTCGGCGCAATAGACGCTGAGCGTGTAGTCGGTAAGTTTTGTGACAATCAGCTTGCCCTGCTTCGGGCGATCCAACGTAATTGCAATGTCGGCCTCTCGCCTCGACAGCGAGAATGTCCGCGGCAGCGGAACAAGTTGAATGAGCAAGTCGGGATGACGCGCGGCAAGCGCACCGAGCTGGCTGGCAAGAAAATAATTCCCAAGCCCATCGGGGGCGCCGACGCGAACGGTCCCGGAGATTGCCTCCGACGATCTACCAAGGTGAGCGCCGACCTGAAGGAATTCCGATTCAGCCCGCTCCGCTGCGGCAACGAGGGTCTCGCCTGCGCTTGTCAACACGCAACCCGTGGTACGTCGCTCGACCAACTGCGTTTTCAATTCCTGCTCGAGGGCGGTAAGTTGCCGCGCCACGGTCGCGTGGTTCACGCCCAAACGCCGAGCGGCACCGAGAATCTGACCCGTTCGGGCGACTTCCAGGAATATGCGGATACGATCCCAATCCATCGACTTTAATTTCCGCACAACAAAATCCGCGATAGCTATCGTTGATGCGCGGACTTTAACATTTCATATCGGACTTATGGAAACAAGGAGGCGTGTGCGGACCGCATCACGGTCCTTTTCGCTCACGTCGAGACTGGTTGACGCCTCGATGCCAGCAAATGAGCCGATGTCTCGGGCTGAGTTCGTTCTGGCCGCCGTCGCAGAACTCGCGTAGCAATTTGGGCGGTGTTACCATGGCGCCGGCAGAAGCAAGCCCAGCGGGGACGGTCATCCGATGAGTTATTCAGAATTGCCACTGACACGCTACGCGATGAGCGGGGATGTAAGCGTCGCTTATCAGACCATGGGAGATGGTCCCATCGAGATCATCGCCATCCCCGGAGCCATTTCGCACGTCGAGTTCATGCATGAGATGCCCGGGTATACGGCGTTCTTGCAACGTCTTTCAAAATTCGCCCGCGTCATCACCTTTGACAAGCGTGGCCAGGGACTGTCGGACAGGATATCCGGCGCCGCCACGCTCGAAGAGCGCATGGATGACGTTCGAGCTGTTCTGGACTCCGTTGGCGCACAACGTGCTGCTCTGCTCGGCTTTTCCGAGGGTTGCGCAATGAGCGCAATCTTTGCTGCATCCTATCCCGAGCGCGTTTCACACCTCGCCTTGTTCGGAGCGTTTATCCGCTACCCGGAGCTTTTTCCGGGCGCTGACCCACAGGTGATCGCTCAGGAGCAGATGAAATATTGGGGGACCGGCGCCTTGATGAAGGGTGTAATAGCCAGCAGGGCGTCCGACCCTGACGCGGTTGCGAAGTTTGCCAAATTTGAGCGTCTGTCGGCCAGCCCCGGCGCAATGAAGGCCATGCAGTTGTTGAACTTCCAGATCGACGTCGGCCACATCCTTCCAGCCGTGCGCGTCCCGACACTTGTGCTGCACCGGGTAGCCGACGCACAGGTCCCGGTCCAGTTGGGACGCGATTTCGCGGCGCAAGTTCCCGGTGCCAAATATATCGAATATCCCGGCGGTGATCATGCATTCTGGTCAGGCGACGTAGAGGCATTGCTCGGCGACATCGAAGAGTTCATCACCGGGCATCGCGAGACTGAATCGACCGATCTGGAGCGCATCCTGGCGACCGTGCTGTTCACCGACATTGTCGACTCAACTCGTCGCGCTGCCGAAATGGGCGATCAGAACTGGCGTCGGTTGCTGGACAGTCACGATCAGCTAGCGCGCCAGACGGTTCAAAGACACCGCGGCAATCTGATCAAGAACACCGGTGACGGCATTCTCGCCACCTTCGATGGACCCGGTCGCGCCGTACGTTGCGCGCTGGCGTTTTCGGCCGCAGCCAAACAGATTGGCTTACTCTTGCGTTCGGGTTTGCACACTGGAGAAATCGAGGTCAGAGGCCGCGATATCGGTGGCATCGCGGTCCACGCCGCGGCGCGGGTAATGGCAAATTCCGGGCCCGAGGAAGTCCTTGTATCCCGCGTGGTCTCGGACCTCGTAGCGGGCGCAGGACTGAAGTTCGACAAACGCGGAGCATATGAGCTCAAAGGCATCCCCGGTCGATGGGATTTATTTGCAGCCAGCGAGTGAAGCGATAAGTTTGATCTGGACCCAACTTGCATCTGCTCGTCGGGCCAAAGCCGGATACGCCTCTAAGTCCACATTTGACCCCCGACGAAATGATCCCAGGCCAGTATTCGACCGGCTCGCGCGTGGCGATCGCCTCAATGGCCGTTACCATTGGCGATTGCTGCACGACATGTTGTTGACCATGAGTTGGGGGTCGAGAGACATTGATCCAATGCGTGACACGCACCTGCGCGGCATGGCGGCGTTACCAGCGCTTGGCGACAGGCAAATCGTGGGTGGACAAATCGTGCGTAGGCATAGCGGCCATATCATACTCCAGCAGTTGGGCGCGCTAACCACCGGGCGCACATACTTTGCGTGTTGGTGAAACCGCGAAATATGTGCGCTCTTAACGGATGCGGTGATCAGCAAACTACTTTGCGGCGGCCTCGATCACGCGGGCGACCGCTTCCGGTTGAGAGACAAAAACGGCGTGGCTTGCGGCCAGTTCGGTAACCTTGGCGCCCGAGCGCTGATACATCCAACGCTGAAGCTCAGGACTTACCACGCGATCCTTGGTGGTCAGGATGGCGTAGCTGGGCTTGTTGTGCCATGCAGCCTCAGAGATCGGCGCGGCCATGGCCTTCTCGGCAAGCTGTTGCTGCGAGTCCGACATGAACTTAGCCTGCGCCGCCGGGACGTCCGCGGCATAGGTTTCCCGGAACTTTGCCGCCGGGATGTAGAAATACTTGATGTCCGGCGCGGTCCGATTGGTGGCCGCTCGCATGGCATCGTTTGGCGCGGCAAACTTCGACATGAGCTGGCCGCTAGCCTCCCCTTTATCGGGCTGCAGGGCGGCCACATAGACGAGGGCGCTGACCTTGGGGTCGTTGCCCGCTTCCGTGATCACCGAGCCGCCATAGCTGTGGCCGACCAACACGACGGGCCCCGCCTGCTGATCGATGACGCGTTTGGTAGCATCCACGTCTTCGGCGAGGCCGGTGAGCGGCTCCTGCACGATAGTTACATGGAAGCCGTCCTTGTTCAGGATGTCGTAGATGGCGCGCCAGCCAGAACCATCCGCCAGTGCGCCGTGGACAATGACGACGTCCTTCGCAGCCGGTTTCGTCTGGGCGTGAGCCATCGTGCCGCTCACGGCGATCATGAGGGCTATGGCAGAAGTCTTTCGGAGTATAGACATGTGATTCTCCAGGTGTTTCATTTTGCCCGTTGCTACGTGTGACCATTCCGGCATGGGCGACTGTTCACCGGTGATGGCCAAGCTGGTTGATGCAGGTAGGTCTTTGCGCCCGGTTTGCCGAACGCAAAGACATCAGCCGGCTTGTTCTTCATTCCAAGAATATCAACAGGCTCGACTGACGGCGGCTTTCCCAGCATTTCGTCGACGCGCGACATCAAGGACTTGGCGATGTTGTGGGCGAGATGTGCCTTGCGATCCTCTTCGCTGGCAAAGGCGTCGAAGACACCGAACGTCGTCGGCGAGAGCTTGCGAGCAAACCAGATCAGCGTGCCCGCCTCCCGGCTTGTCATTTCAACGCCAGCGACAAGGAAGTCTGCCACCGCCTGCTCCTTGCCCGGCTTGGCTTCCAGCCGTACTTGATCGTCATTTTTCTCCTCCACTGGATGATTACGAAGGGCTCCGACCCCGGCGGAAACTTACGAGAAAGAGCGGGCTGGCAGCATTGGCAGGATTGCCAATTTTGATACCGATCTAGCCAACAAGGTTCGTGTTTGTGGCCAACTTCTCAAGAATCTGAATTTGCTGAGCAGTGAGGAGGCCGCGATTGCGCGTTGGCAAACATGTCGATTCTGATATCGTTCTAGCCATGCGCATTCACATCATTGCTCTCAATGGCGTGTTCGACACCGGTCTAGCCGCGGTGCTTGACGCCTTCGACACCGCCAACGCGCTGGCGAAAATAAACGACATTTCCGCGCTGCCCTTCCAGACGAAGGTGGTAGGCCTGCGAAAGACTGTCGCAACCGCGCAGGGCCTGAGCGTGCCGGTGACATCGGCAACTCGCGCACAGACACCGGATACAGTGGTGATGCCTGCCATCAATCGGATCAAGCCGGAGGAGTTGGTACAGGCGCTCGCCAGCGGCGAGGTACGCGAAGCCGGCGCAGTGCTGCGCAAGTGGTCGGGACGCGGCGCGCTGACCGCGGCCGCCTGTGTTGGCACCTTCGTGCTTGCGGAAGCGGCCCTGCTCGACGGCGAAGCGGCCACCACCACCTGGTGGTTGGCACCTCTGTTCCGGCAGCGCTATCCGCGTGTGCGACTCGACGAGTCGCAAATCATCGTGCAGTCCAACACGGTTGTCACCGCCGGTGCGGCGCTTGGCCATCTGGACCTGGCGCTCACCCTGATCCGGCGCGCCAACCCCGAACTGGCTGACCTCACGGCAAAGTATCTGGTGGCGGATGCGCGCGCCTCGCAGGCACCCTATGCAATCCCTGGGCACCTAGTCCACGCCGATCCGCTGGTAGCCAAATTCGAACCCTGGGCGCGGCGACGTCTGGCCGAGGGATTCTCGCTGGATCAGGCTGCGGTGGCGCTCGCCACCAGTAAGCGCACGCTGGCGCGCCGGATGCAGAGCGTGTTGGGCAAATCGCCGCTCGAATACCTCCAGGATCTGCGGATCGAGCGTGCCGTGCACCTGCTCAAAACCAGCCAGGCCAGCGTCGATCAGATCGCTGCCGATGTCGGCTATGCTGAAGGTGTGACGCTGCGCTCGCTGCTGCGCCGGAAGCTCGGCCGCGGTACGCGCGAAATCCGACGCGGCATCTAAGGCCGCCTCGGTCACGCCTCACAAACTTCAGCTAAACTGAGGCGCGTTCGCTCGGCAGCACGGCATTGTCTGTACCTGCTTCTGCCATCTGGCGAAACCATCCACCCACGAAGACTTCGTTGGCATCTGGGGTAAGTGAGACGGGGAAGCAGATCGGGCGACGAAAAAAACAGCGAGTAAGAGACGCTCGCTCGCGATAACGGCGCTGGCACCACGAAGTTACATCCGCTCCTGCAGCACACGACGGTTGCTCACAATCCCATGCATTCTCGCTTCTTCATCCACTCCGCCGATGAAGTCGGGGAACAAATAATATCCGGCGACTGCAATCAGTGCGCCGCAACCGTAGGAATCAACGATCCCCATCGCCATACGCACGCCCTTTGACCTATCCGGTGTGAACAACGGTCCCGGCAGCACCTAGTCCAGATCCAGATATGGCGCCATAGCACCCGTTTCGACGATGGGGAACCGATTGTGGTCGAGTACCCGCACTCTGCCGAACGGATGCTGGCTCAATGAGTGGACCTCATCGGCGCGGCTAATGTCCCGCGGAGCGAAACGATTTTTGCAGTTCAAAGGGTGCCGATTCGCGCGTTGCACGGACGTACCGCAACTACGTAAGGTAGGGGTTGGATGCAGGTGCCAGTCATCGAACCTGATTTCGAGAGAAGGCAACGGAGGCGCTCGCGCACTTCTGTCCGCGAATTGCCTTCCAAATTGACCGGGGCGGGTCGGGATTCTTGCAGGCCGGATCGTATCGCCTGGATTTCGAAGATCTTCTTGACCTCGGTCAGGCATTTTTTTGGCCATTATCCCAGCAGCTCGATAGTCAATCTCCCACAGCGATATCTCGATCACATTTAATCGCTTGATGTCCTTAGCGGACGGGCCATTCTTTTCGAACAACCTTCGTTTCACGACTTTCCAGCAGTGGGATGCTTCAACGTGCAAGGGGAGTTCTAAAAAGCCAAACCGAAAGAACAGGTGAGGAAGCTATGCCAAGTGCCATTGAGCGGCCGCGCTTTTAGGAACCAGTGCTGCGCCAACGTCAGCAGCCGCGGTGCGTAATTCACACTGAATGTCGGTGCCGAGAATCTGGCACGTGTGCCCTTGCCGCTTCCAAGATGACAGGCCGCCAGTTCGGCTGACTTCAATTTATGCACAACCGGTCCGCCGTATTAGCCGTTTATCTGCAAGCTTAAGCACTTTATGTGAGGTCGATGGAAACAGGGAGGTAGTCGTGGTCACTCAAGTCAAGCACTACATCAATGGCAAGCAAGTCTCTGGCCGCAACGGGCGAACGTCTTCTGTCTTTAATCCCGCGACAGGTGAGCAGACGGGATTAGTGCCGATCGCGAACGCTGCGGACGTCGCGGATGCTGTCGCCGCGGCAACAAAGGCTGCGCCAAAGTGGGCGGCGACTACGCCGTTACGGCGAGCGAGGATTCTGAACCGCTTCCTCCGAATTCTCGAGGAGCGTATCAACGAACTCGCGGACGTCATCGTTGCCGAGCATGGAAAGGTCCACTCGGACGCAGTCGGTGAAATTCAGCGGGGCATGGAGGTCGTGGAATTCGCGACCGCGGCTCCGCAGCTGTTGAAGGGTGAGTTCACCGACAACGTCGGAACTCGTGTCGATAGCTACTCTTCACGTCATCCTCTTGGCGTGGTCGCCGGCATTACTCCCTTCAATTTTCCTGCGATGGTGCCGATGTGGATGTTTCCCGTGGCGCTGGCCTGTGGAAACGCCTTTATCCTGAAACCGTCCGAACGAGACCCATCGGCATCACTGATCTACGCGGAGTGGCTCAAGGAAGCGGGCCTTCCCGATGGCGTATTCAGCGTGGTCCACGGCGACAAGGAAACCGTCGATGCGCTACTACATCATCCCGACATCTCGGCAATCAGCTTCGTGGGATCGACCCCGATCGCGCGGTACATCTATGAAACGGCCGCGACGACAGGAAAGCGCTGTCAGGCACTTGGCGGTGCCAAGAACCATATGATCATCATGCCCGATGCCGACATCGACCAGGCGACCGACGCTCTGATGGGCGCCGCTTTTGGTTCGGCCGGCGAACGGTGCATGGCGATTTCCGTCGCGGTCCCGGTGGGCGAAACCACCGCAAACAGGCTGATCTCCGCGTTGGAGCCGAAGATTCGCAACCTGAAAATCGGACCTGGCACCGATCCAGAGGCGGAAATGGGCCCGCTCGTCACGAAGCAGCATTTGGACAAGGTACGGGGCTACATCGACGCGGGTGTCGCAGAGGGTGCAAAATTGCTGATCGACGGCCGTGGCTTCAAGATGCAAGGTTACCAGGACGGCTACTTCATCGGCGGGTCACTGTTTGATCACGTCACGCCGAACATGAAGATCTACAAGGAAGAAATCTTTGGGCCAGTCCTGGCTGTTGCCCGTGCCCCCGACTACAACACCGCCGCACGGATGATCAACGAGCACGAGTTCGGCAACGGCACATCGATCTTCACGCGCGATGGCGATGCGGCCCGAGAATTTGCGCACCAAATCAAGATTGGTATGGTCGGAATCAACATTCCGATCCCGGTGCCGATGGCGTTTCATTCCTTCGGTGGGTGGAAAGCGTCGATCTTCGGCGACCACTACATGCATGGCCCGGAGGGTGTTCGCTTCTATACCCGGTTGAAAACGATCACGAGCCGCTGGCCAACCGGCATTCGAGCTGGTGCCGAATTCGTAATGCCCAACATGTCTTGATCGCAACGACTGGCCCGCTGCGATCCCGGCAGCGGGCACGGTTCGTTGAAGGCAGCGATGAACCGTCGGTTTAGGAAAAATCGACTTTGCGGCGTCCGTCTCGCCCCGGCCCGGCGGATACAATGGGCGACGTCCTAGGTGGCACGGAGAACGATGATGCCGCTTTTGTGCTTCGATTTGGTTCAAGGGCGTTCGGAAATCAAATCAATATGATACTGGACGTCACCCAAGAGGTTCTGGTCAAATCATTAGGCGTGCCCGAGCGCGACCGTTATCAAATCGTCAGGGAGCATGTGCCATCCAGAAGTCATCGAGGATACCGGTTAGGGATCAGGCGGACCCCGAACATGCTGGTCCTTCAAGTAACGACCCGCCCTCACAGTCACTCCATGAAGCAGGCGTTTTATAAAATGCTGGTGCAGAAGTTGGAGGACGTATGCGGGATTGCACCAAGCGACGTTGTCGTCACGTTCGTAACGAACACGGACGAGGATTGGTCGTTTGGACTCGGACGCGCTCAATTCCTCACGGGAGAGCTCTAGCCCGTGGAAGCCGAACGCTCGGACCTGGCGGGACTCGGGATAGATCCTGGGTATAGCAGCGGCCGACGACGCCCCTAGGGCACTAGTCTAACCGATCGCCAAAAAATTACGCGGTCGGGCCCCGAAATCTAGGGCGCGTCGTCAATTGGGCGATACCCAAATAGTAAGGGCCGTGATTCATCACGATATGTCAGCTGATTCGGAGCAGAGTTTTAAATCCAGGACGTCGGATTTCAAAAACGGCGGGCGCACTTACTTCAACCGAGCGAACAGGAGGTGGGTGTTGAAAGGCGGCCGCCAGGTTGGCGCTGCTGGGTAGCGATGGGAGATAACCCGCGCTACAGGAGGTTCCAGCTTGTAATGTACCAACTAGTATGTACAGTGTTAGCTAGCTCGAGTAATCCCTTCACTGGGCGGAGCGCGCGGGCAAAGCGCGCAGCGCCTTCGGGCGCCACTCGACGAAATGATTGCCGACGGAGTTGGCCCGTTAGGATCAAGTTGGTAAAAAATGGGGGTTGTTATGTTCCGGCTGATGTTGTTGGGCGCTCTTGCAGCCGCTGGGTGGGCCACGGTCGGAGGTATCCTCGCAGCTGATAGTTCAGTCCCCGGTTATGTGGCGGCGGCCCTCGCTGACACGGCGCGACCGCCCGCCGATGTGAAAATCGATTTGAGTCGCAAGCCGGCAGAAACAATAGCCTTTGCCGGTGTGAAGCCGGGCATGATCGTCGGAGAGTTCTTTCCTGGCGGCGGCTATTTTACCCGAATGTTGAGTGCGGTGATCGGCGCGAGTGGCCACGTCTACGCGATCGAGAATGTAGCGTGGACAGGCGCGCTCGAGGGTGCGCTTGCCGAGGGGCGCCTGACCAACGTCAGTTTGGAGGCACTACCCTTCGGGACGGTCCTGTTTCCCGAGCCTCTCGACATAGTCTGGATAACCCAGAACTATCATGACCTCAAAATCGCTCAATACGGCCAGGTCGACACCGCCGCCTTTAATCGTGCGGTTTTCGCAAGCCTAAAGCCGGGCGGCACATACTTCATACTCGACCACGAAGCACCCGCTGAAACTGATCTCGCTGGGATTGCTCGACTGCATCGCATTGAGAAAACACAGGTGATCCGCGAGGTAACAGCGGCCGGGTTTGAGCTTGCTGCCGAAGGCACCTTCCTGCGGCGGCCGAGCGACGACCATACTTTGCCTGTCTTCGACAAGAAGATAAGGAGCCAGACTGACCAATACGCGCTACGATTTGTGAAGCCACGCTAGCGCTAGTCGCCAGATCATTTTGTCGGCTCCTTGGTAGGCTTGGAACTTGAGTACGTATCGACCTATTGAGAATAGTGTGAGAGCCCTCAAACCAAATCCTACTTAAACTTCCTCTTCGCCCTTGGGGTGCGCCCCCGTCCACCGCGAACTCGTCAAGTTCCGGTTTGAGGTCGCGCAGTCGCTCCATGAAGCCGACGCTTTGTGAAATGCTGGTGGAGAAGCTGGAGGCCGTATGCCGGATCGCACCAGGGGCGGCCTTGTCATCACGCTCGTAGCGAACACGGACGAGGATTGGTCGTTTGAGCTCTGGCGCCGCTCGATTCCTCACGGGAGAGCTATAGCCTGTCGAAGCCTAACCCTTGGAGCTGGAAGAACTCGGGATAGGTTTTGGGTGTGGCAACGGCTGACGACACCACCTAGTCCAACCGAAGCCAAAAAACGTTTACGCCGTCGGACTCGAGATCTAGTGTCCCGGCGGCGCTTAATGCTGGGTTTCTGGAATCCAGCGATGCTGGATATAGCACCACGACAATCCCCTCGGTTGACGTAGCCCGCTTTAGCCGGGAGTCTCCCGAGGAGATTTTACTGTTGTCACGCAGAGGCGAAGGCTTGAACAGCCCGCCGTCAGGCCTTCAACTGCGCCGCCACCCCGGCGAGATCGCCCATGCCCCAATGCTCGACAATCAAGCCGTCTTGAACCCTGAAAATATCGCAGGAAGTGAATCGGAGCGCGCGACCGGTAGGCGCAACTCCCGCGAGCGGGCCGTTATGGGTACCGCTGTAGACGAAGCTTGCAGCCGCAATATTGCCTGACGCGACCGTGGCCTCGATCTCCACCTTGAGGTCCGGTATTCCAGCCAGCCGTGCAGTAAAAACTGCCACTGTCCCCTGCTTCGGCGACTTGCCCTGTGGCGGCGGCGGCGAGGCCGCGCTCACCTGATGGTTGACGTAATTCTCCGAGAACAGCGCCGCGAATGCCGTGAGGTCGTGCGCGCTCAAGGTCGCCGCGAACTTTTGGATCCACGGTGCGGTTGCGTTCTTGTCATCCGCCGACGCCGGCGCGACAAGGGCCGGCACTGCAAGAGCCGATCCCGCCAACGTAACCGTCTTCAAAAGATTCCTTCTATCCATAACGTTTCCCCGATCTGATCATTACATTACGCCGCCATCGAATGAACAAGCGGAACGTGAAGCAAATTGGCACTTATATCGCTTGGTGGCCAAACCACGTTTTGTTGTAGCTGACGAATCTTTCAGAGAGCGGGTATCGGCCAAAACGATCGCTGGAATCTCGCTACCTAGGCTCTGCTGGCAAACTCAGACGGTAATCATGCCTAGTACTCCGATGCGTCTCGTTGGACCTCTTCTCCTGGAAGGAGCGCTCTCGGCGTTGCCGCCATGGGCCCTGGCGATCATCGTCGGTCTCGTAAAGAATCCATATTCGTGGTCACTGCGTGCTCGCGGCGAGCCGGCTAAAATGCGAGAGGGCATCTGCCGCAAGGTTCTCGGTAAGTTGGCCCGACGGCAAGCGGGGCGACAGTCGGGCCGACTGTCCTGACCAGAGGTTCGTAAAATCTCCCGAGCCCGCGGCTTCTGCCTTCGCGCGCAAAGGAGCGAGACCTCCTGCCGCGAACGGAAAGGCAGGCGCCAAAGGCGACAGCGGACCGATCTCGCGAATGAGTCGGTTCAGGACTCCGCGCGCAGGCCGGCCCGTGAAAACGTTGGTCACGGCGGTCCCGTCGTCCCAGATATTTTCCAGCGCTTCCCGGTGGATCTTCGAGACCTTCGCTTCCGGCGAGAAAAGGTAAGCCGTTCCGATTTGAACGGCAGCTGCACCAAGGGAGAATGCTGCGACTATCCCGCGGCCATCCGCAATTCCTCCAGCCGCAATGACAGGCACTTTGACGGCATCGACCACCTGGGGCAACAGCGACATCGTTCCAACTTGCGCGGCCATGTCATGGGTAAGGAAGTTTCCGCGGTGACCACCTGCTTCACTCCCCATCGCGATCACGGCATCGCATCCATGCTCCTCCAGCCAGACGGCCTCTCTCACCGTCGTTGCGGATGAGATGATCTTCGCGCCGGTGCTCTTCACCCGATCAAGCAACAGGTAGCTGGGTAGCCCGAAATGGAAGCTGACCACCTCGGGCCGGAGGGCCTCGACGACCGCGTAATATGCGTCATCGAATGGGGCACGATTTGCGGAAGCCAGCTGTACCTCGCGATCGATACCGAACTCGACGTAGTAGGGTTCCAATTGCTTGCGCCATTGTCGATCGACAAGCGGATCATTTACTGCCGGAGCATGGCAGAAGAAGTTCACGTTGACGGAAGCGGTAGTAGCCGTCCTGAATTTGAGCAACGCTTCCGTAAGCTGAGCCGGCGTCATCTGCGCAGACGGTAAGGATCCGAGTCCACCTGCAAGAGCAACCGCGATAGCCATCTCCGTCGTGCTGGATCCGGCCATCGGCGCCTGAATGATCGGGAGCTTGATGTTGAAAAGCCTCTGGATACGGTCATCAGGCCAATGCGCCATGGGCTGCCTTTCAGGAATGCCAAACTTGAGCCGGCGAGAACGATAGCCGTCATGGGAAGCGGTATAGGCCCCGTGCTGACTCTTTCGCGACGCCCACGATTTTGGTATCGGTGACATGGGCCGAGGCAGCCATTCGCTTTCGGTACTCCTTCGACGGGAAGACCTCGCCGTCCCAATTCTCGACGTCGAGTTCGCGTCACGTGCGTATACCGCGGAAGTGTCCCCCTCCCGCGTGATCTCAATGTTGACGACCGGCGCGTTGTACGTCTCCTGCTGGCTTTGCCCCTGATCGTTGGTTGACTGAAAGAGTAGTGGCCCAGGTCATCGCTCCATTCTGACGATGACCGGTTGGCCATTGGTCGACGCACAGAATTCGCCTTCTTCAAAGGTGGTGTTTCCCAGAAATAGGATCGCGTCGACCATATCCTTACTTTCTACCACGCACCCGACTGGATACAGCTCCAAGGAACTCACGCATTTCGGAAGCGATGGCGTAGTGATCCTCTTTGGGCGAACTCAGATCGTGGCAAGCCGCTTTAGCTTGGCTTCGTCCCATGATATCCCGCTGCCAACCCTTTCTGACGTAAGAACCATTCCGTCACGAATTTTCAGCGGCTCCTCGATAACCGCATCTGCCCAATCAACGTACTCAAGCCAATGGGCGGTGGGCGTCGCGCAAAGCAGGTGGGCGCTGATTTCAGGCATCAGATGCGATGACATTTCGATGCCGTGGGCAGCGGCTACGCCGGCGGCCTGCAGCCAACCGCTTACGCCACCTATCCTGGCCACATCGGGCATCACGTAATCGCTCGCCTGCACGCAAATAGCGCGGAGCAAGCCTTCCGGACCATTGAAGTTCTCGCCGATCTGCAGCGGAATTTTCAATTCGCGGGCCACCGCGGCGCTCGCCTCATAATCCTCGTGACCAATCGGCTCTTCGAGCCAATAGATTCCCGCCTTCTCCAGTTCTCTTCCACGACGAATCGCCTCCGCGCTTGTCAGCGCCTGATTGTAATCCACCATGATCTCAATATCGTCGCTGGGAATGCTCATAAGAACAGCGTTCAAAGCAGCTAGGTCCTCGGAAAGAGACGGATATCCCAATCGGAGCTTAACGGCCCTAAGTCCGCCCTCCAGCAGAGCTTTGGTTTCTTCCGCAAGGCGGTTCGGATCCATCAGCCCAAGGCCGCGGCTGTCATAAGCCAAAAGCGGCTTCGGGCGGGATCCGAGTAACGAGGAAAGCGGAACGCCTTGCGTCTGTGCCGTCGCGTCCCACATCGCCATATCCATCAGGGAGAGCGCCATCCGGACGGTGCCAGTCACCCCAAGCAGAGAAAACTGACGTGAAACCATCTGTGTCGCGTCAAAGGGCGTGACACGCTTGCCCTTCAACAGATCGATCGCTTCCGATAGATGCGATGATATGGCAACCGCACCTGAAGGCCTGTAGCAAAACGCATAGGCCCTGCCGGTTACACCGTCTTCGTTGAGCAAATCAACAAGCAGCAGCGGTACAGCCTTAATGACCGCCGCACTCGTTCCCAGCGTAAACTTCAGCGGGACCATTATGCCACGAGTCGTCAAGGAGCGAATTCGCTGCCCTGGTGCGCTTAGACCATTGCTCATCTTGATCTTTCAACACTCTTCAACGAATGCGGGCGGATGAGCATGTCGTAGCCAAATCGAGCGACGCCGCTCGCACCGTGCATCGCTCGATAACCCGACATCATGTGCAGCGGATCGCATTCGGGCGGTCTGGCCGATCCTGAGCACCCACAACTGCACAGGGCTCAAGCTCGTGCTTTTTTAACAGCCTGACTCGGAGCCTCTTCACCGTGAATTCGACCGGAAATGCTCATGTTGTCGGCCGGATGCTCAAACAGAAGAACATTGATGATCTTCGGATCGGACCCGATGGACTCGTGCGTGACTTGAACGATATCGCGGATCAATTGCGTCTTGCGAGCCTTCGTGAGGCCGGCGGCAATATGACACTCAATATAGGGCATAGATACCTCCGCTTTCTCATTTCAAACGAGCGATCAGCTCTTTGTCGTTGGCGTTGCCTTCGACGAATTCGGGTAAATGTTGCCCGTGCTCCACGAAGTTGATGCCGCGCCCTTCCCTGATGACAAAAAAGATATTGTCGGGCGGTTCGCCAGTTGCTTCACCGATGACGCGCATCAAGCCTGCTGAAAGAGCGCGCTTCTGCTCGTCCGAGCGGCCGTACCGCATGTCGCAAGAAATCATTGACATCGGAATCCTCCAGAGTTGACATGAGCGATCATTGAATCCCCGCATGGGATGCCTGATAGACAGCCTTGGAATTAACTCTCCCAAGGAGACCCATCAAATCGGCGATAGGCCGTTCGTCGATCTTCACCACTGCGTCGACGATGTTTTGGCGGAGCTCAGCGTCTGCGAAGGGCTCGCTGAGCCAATTGAACTTCTCGACTGCACGCTCCCATGACAATGGATTACCGAGACCGCCTTCATATCCCACCTGTTCACGATCGTAAGAGCGACCGCCTTTGGTCTTGATGGTGATACGCGTGCTCAGTTCGTGCGGATATCTTGCGGTGAAGGCGTCGTCCGGACGAATCTCTACCCTGTTCAGCAGGGCCTGGGCGTCGGCAGCCTGGACACGCGCCTGCTCAAGTTGGGCCGGTCCAACCTCGTCGTCCAGAAGCGCTGCTGCAATCAGGTACTTCAGATTGTAATCCGCTTGTTCCTTCGTCTGCGGCCTATCTTTTGGACCGAACGCACCTCCACCCGCGATATCGAAACCCGATTGGAAGATGTCGCAGCGGACGCTCTCAACGTCATCTGCCGTCAAGCCATTTTCGCGCTTCAGCTTGAGCACGACTTCCAGAACCGGTTGACCGTGAATGAGCGAACAGAACTTCTTCATGATCGTACTCTTGATTATCTCAAGAGAGTCGTCTGACCAGTCAACATCGATCTTTTGGTCAAACATCCGCAGCAAACCGCTTGGCCCCTCAAAAAGTCCGGACGGACCGGTGAAACCACGCTTGGCGAGCGACGCGGAATAAACCGCACGCATGCCCGTCATTCCGGGAGAAAACCCCTTCCACTGCGATACTGGTTCAACGTGGACGCAGGTGAGGGAAATGTTGTCAACAGTCGCGATCGAGATAGCATGCGCTATCTGCTCGCCGGTCAGACCGAACAGTTTCCCTGCGCCCGCGGCCGCGGAGATCGCAAGCTGAATGGCATGGTTGAAACCCTTTGCCATGACCGGCACCACGGCGGTGAACCGGCACTGGATCTCATAGGCCACCGCGAGGGCAAGCATGAAGTTCTCGCCAGACGCATTCGCGTGTTCCGCAGCAGCCAGGATGGCACCGAAATTGTCACTGGGATGACATAACCCGCCGGGCGACATGTAGCTATCAAGCAGGTCGACATATCTGACCAGCCCGGAGTTGAACAACGCCGCCTGATCCGGAGCCGTCTTACCGCCGCCGATCAGCGTGCACGATCCGCCGGACCGATACTCCGCAAACTGGTCGCGTAGTGCCACAAACGGCGCTCCGGGAAGTGCAGAGATCGCGCATCCCAAGCTATCCAGAATGTTTCGCTTGTAGAGCTTGCGCGCGTCGGGCTTCAGGGATGCCGAAACAGCTCGGTCAGCAAAGCCGGCGATGGCATTTACCGTAGAAGGGGATGTCGAATTCTTCATTAGCATGTGCGTTTCCCCGGCCAAATTCCAGCGCGATCAATCTGGCTTTTGTCGCGTCAAGGATCGTGCCCGCATCAATTGCGATCATCAAACGAATAGATTCGAGAAGGCAATCTGTGGCGCAGATTGCTCGGCTTACTTTGAAAGCCGTCTGATTATGGCAACGACATTACCTGACAACATCGAGCGACGTATCGTCACTCAGAAGCAGAATCCATCAACTCGGGCGAATTGGTGATCAATTATCGCTGCCATTCAAGCAGGCTTGCGAACCGGATCAGCATCCCAAGACATCTGTAACCACCGAAAGGACATCGGTTCGCATCTACTGAAAACAAAATCAATGCCAGCCTGCGGGTTTGACGATGGCTCCCAATTCCGGCTCCAGCGCAGATCTTGAAGCTCAGGGGAATTACGCCTTGCTTTCGTCGGCCCCCTCGTCCAGATCCAAGCTTGCCGCGCTAATTTTCCGTATTCGACCCGTATTTTTTTCGCATGACAGCGCCCTGGTCAGCGAGCGGTGTGGAGAACTCGCTCGGAGGAGAGGGCTAACCCTGCGGCATAGGTACCACCTTCGCTGAATAAGGCCGTTCGGCGACGGCTACATGCAATCCGGTAGCTGGTCGTACAATCTGGAGGAAGGCCGAAAGCGCACTGGACACGTAGCCGTCTGTGCGCCGAATGAACACAGTCTCCACTTCAGCAAACTCGGGTTCCAGTTCATGCACGGCAACCTGACCGTCTCGCCAAGCCTGGACGACTACCCCCTTGGGCAACAACGTGATCCCGACTCCCGCGGCCACACAGCCCAGAATCGCTTCGATCGAACCGAATTCCAGAGGCTGTGCAACGAGTATTCCAACGTTGCTCAGCAGGCTTTCCAGCTTTGCTCGGTATGAGCAACCAACGCGGAAAACAATGGTTTTCAATTCGTTGATCGAGGAAAGATCTTCAATGCCTCGAATTGAGCGAGGCGTCACCAGGACAAGCTCCTCGCGAAAGAGGCCTTCCTGTTGCAAATCTGGATGGTCAACCGGCCCCGCAACAAACGCGCCCTCTAGTCTGCATTCAACAACGTCCTCGATGAGACTGCAGGTCGTTCCCGTCGTGACCACAGGGCGCACCTTTGGGTAGGCCTTCGTAAAGCTTGCGAGCACGGACGGGAGCCGAAGCGCCGCAGTCGTTTCCAGCGTACCGACTTCCAGCACACCGCTGGGAATGCCGTCATCCCTGGCAGCCGACTTGGCGTCGTTAAGCAGTTTGGATATGCGTGCCGAAAAGGGAAGCATACGGCGCCCGGCCGGAGTGACCTTTACGCCGCGTGCATGCCGCTGGAATAGAAGGATCCCAAGCTCAAGCTCCAACGCCCTCACTCGCGCAGTAACGTTGGATTGCACAGTGTTTAGCTCAGCTGCCGCTCGATTCATGCTGCCGTGCCGGGCAACTGCCTCAAAGACCTTCAGATCGGTTGCGTCCATAACGGGTCCTATCTTCAAAAGTGAGGGGTTCGGCATTAACGCGCTTGAACGAACGATTATCATGTGACCGCAGCGGCCCGCTTTTCAAGTCTGAATCCAACTCTCCTTCGAATTTAGAGCGGTGGGCAGGATCGGCCATGACAAGGTATCTCTAGAAAAAATACCCATATCTCCAGGACAGATATCGAAGTCGTTCCCGTCGCCCGAAGCGGCCACCACCCTGGCCTTTGCGTTGGGATGGATGGGGCTCCTGTGTCGCCCAAAAGCGACCGTCGATCAGAACCTCCTGGGCGTCCAGCATGTGAGCTGCAGTAAGAACGCGCCCATCTGCTATACCGCCCGCAGCAACGTCGATGACGTCCGGGGACGCGTTGCTCCGAGCGTTCACGACCGGCAGCATGAGCGGCAACGTTGGCGGGTGCCGTTTGGCCAGGCCTCCCGCTTCCGTACCTTGAACGACAACAACATCGGGCCCGACAACGGCTGCTCGTCGCTAGTCGGAAGGCACTTTTTCGCGACACAGTTGAAAGCCGCGTTGCTGCCCCGCGGAATTGTTGGCAAGGCGAGAAAAATGCGCCTTGAGGCGAGGCACGGCGAAATCCACGAATGCCCGGGCCTTCGGAACGGCCAGCCGGCCTTGCGGGGAAATGAGGTGCACGGGCACCGCGGCGGGCTCGTCGTGCGCGAGAAGGATTTGCAGCGTGGCTTGCGAAACTTGCTCCGCAATATGATAAGAAAAAAGTCGGGTGATGCCGCGTCCTTCGACGGCTGAGGCAACGGCACCACGAACACTGTTGACCACCAAGCGGGGCGAGAATTGAACCGAGCGAGGGATCGATGATCCCCTCACCGGCGAAAAGCTCCAGGAATCGATTCCGAAGTGAGCCATCGCAATGATCTTGTGTTTTGCAAGATCAGCGGGCTCTTCGATTTTCGGATGCGTCGACAAGTAGCGAGGCGATGCCGCTACGACACGCCGAACCTCGCCCAACCGGATTGCCACGTGTGTGGAATCCGTCAAATGGGCAACTCGCAGGGCAAGATCGACGCCTTCATCGATCAGGCTAACCGGCCTGTCCAGCAGAAGCAATCTAACCGAAACGGTCGGATAGGCGTCCATGAAGGCGTCCAAAACCGGACGCAAGACGTCTTCGCCTGCCGCAACTGGAGCCGTTATGGTCAGCGTGCCGCGGGGAGCCGACCGTTCGCCCGCTGCAACAAGGTCAGCTTCTTCGAGATCTGAAATGACGCGGCGGCATACGACCGCGTACCGTTCGCCCGCTTCGCTCAATTTGAACGAACGCGTCGTGCGGTGAAGGAGGGTAACGCCAACATGAGCCTCAAGAAACGCAAGCGCTCGGCTTATCGCAGCAGGAGACCGCCCCAACTTGCGCCCGGCCTTCCTCAAGCCACCCTCGTCGAGGGCCGCGATGAAGACCTTCATGGCGTCGACTCGATCCACTTACCTACCGCTTCAATTTTGACCTCAAACCAACCTAGGCGATCGTCCGGAGCGCGGCAACGGATCGAAGGCATAATCGGTTTTGATAGGGGTATCTGCACCAATCGTCGCTAGCCCATGCCGCCTATGCCTCCTCAACCTCAAGGCCCGGATGAAGGCTTCCATTCGAGATGGCCCGTCTCCGTGACAATCTCCACCGACAACAACACCAGGACTTTAGTGCACTCAATGCCGTTACGGCACAGCGGACGTGTGGTGCTCTGTAGCGTGCTGCATTTTCCATTATCGCGAGCAGTAACGCGTTGCGATCCCGCAGGAGAATGTTGGCTAACGCGGGTGTTTCCTGGGCGCCACGATAAATACCTGGCGCTTCTACACGGCCAAGTGCAGCGAAGGATCTTCGCCCGGCGTTTGGCCAGGAATAGAGCAGCAAATCAACGCTTCTCCTACCGGCACAGGAAACGATGGCTCCATCAGGTAAGCGACAGTCCCCTTCAATATTTTAACGCTGCAGGTCCCGCAGTTTCCGCTCCGGCAGCCGTAGGATGGCGATAGCCCACGGTCCTCAGCGAGCTCCAGAAGCGTTCCAGTGCCAGGGTGCCAGCGTGCTTCCTTGCCAGACTCACCAAAAATAACGCGCGTCGGGTCGGTCGCAGGAACCTCAATAGAACGCGACGTCGGCTTGTCCGTACTTCGTCGCAGCGAGCTCGGTCCAAACGCTTCGGCATGGATGCGCTCATCGGCTATCTTTAGCCGACGCAGTCCGTCGTAGGTCTCCTGCATAAAGGACGACGGGCCGCACAAATAAAAATCGTAATCGTCGAACGGCAGCACGCGCTTCAGCAGAGCTAGGTCGATGCGCCCGACGTGATCGGCGTCCTTTCCGGCGACCGCGTCGGGATCACTTAGGACGCTGATATATTTTGCGTAACCCTTTGATACACCGATAGTGCCTGCGATCTCTCCGCTGAAGGCCAATTCGTCTTTTCGGCGCGCCGATTGGAAGAGCCATGCCTGTCGGACGTGCTGTGTCCTTGCGTTCTCATCCACGAGGTGACGGACCATTGCGAGCATCGGCGTAATGCCGATACCCGCGGCGAGCAGGACCGCGGGGCGATCCTGCGTCGCGTCAATCGTAAAGCCACCAGCGGGAGCGCGTACCTCAATTGTGTCGTCGACATTCAGCTGATGAAGGTACCTCGAAACGATACCGTCCCGCTTGACACTGATACGGTATTTGTTCTCGGACGGGGGTACTGAGAGCGTGTAGGTCCGGACCAACGGGACTTCACTGCCCGCGAGCTGAATGCGGATCGGAATATGTTGGCCGGCTAGGTGGCGTAGCAGACCACCCCCGTCGGTCGGCTCCAGTTCCAGAGAACGAACAAGAGCCGTTTCATCCTTGATATGAGCGACGCGAAACACACGCCAGCTGTTGGGCAATTCACTGGCACGGAGTCGCTTTTTAGCCTCATGCCAATCACCCGTCATAAGTGAATTGGGTGAGGCTCCGCCACCTTCGAGTGACCAGCGTAGCGGCAGGCCGTCTGGTCGGTAGATCACCTGTCGAGCTCTGAATTGCCATATCCGCTCCGCGCCCTGAAATGCGGTGATCTCTGGCGAACCGAGAAGGACTTTCGCTTCTCCCGTGAGCTGCAGCTCATCACCGGTTAGAAAATCGACGAACAGAAGTCCTGCCTTTGGATTGATCAGAAAATTCCCCAGCGTATTGAAAAAGAGGTTGCCGTTAAAATCCGGGATGGTGAACGTACCGTCTTCGTCAAGTCTCACGAATCCCGGTTTGCCGCCGCGGTGCGATACATCTACCTGTCGGGACCCGTCCTTGGCGTCGATATAGGAAGCAACAAAGAAGGTGTCGGCCTGCGTGATAATCTCGCGAGCGCGGCCGTTAATAAGCGAGGACAATATTTGAGGTGGAAACTTCCCCCGTGCGTCTATATCGCGGATGAGTATTGGATTACGGCGTTGAATGTACCGCGGACAATTTCCAAAGCTTTGAATAACTTCAAGCGAAAAACTTTCTGCATCAGAACGCCGGATTATGCCGTTGAGCCGATTACGGCGGCGTGTCGAGAGATCAATGCCCAAAACGCCGACGGAGTCGCCGTCGTTCGTGCCGATATCCGCAGGATCGTCCACATCGCGCTTAAGACGAAATGAAAGGATCTTCGGATCGGGCGAGGTGAGGAAGCCTGGGGGACCAGCTCGCAGCGTCGCCCAGACCTCACCATCGGGATCGACCGCGCCCAACACGACGAACGGCAAGAGAGGAAAGAATTCACGGTGCTGTTCGAGAAGGAATTTGCGCAACCGTATTCGGCCCCGAGCATCCATCTGCTCGGCAACGCCGACACTGCGTTGTATCGTAAGTTCCCCTTCATGCCATGGTGAGCTAACGTCGTCTTTCATCACTTCGCCCCGTACCGAGGCGAACGGGAGACCCGTTCGCCCGGAATGACTCATGCCGCTAATCTAGGCTTTCCAAGCTGGCACCGGAACTGTCATTCACGCGAGCATTCCTAACATTCTGGCTGCTATGTCATCTGTCCCACGAACTGCATTGCGGTGGCGATAGGTTCACGACCGTACGAAACCGCCGTGGATAGCCCCTATTCCCGTCATCGCCAGCTCCAACATTTTGAGATGGCCAGCAAGCTTGGGTACAGCCTGTGCAGGCTTGAGAGCCTCGCTATAGTAGCCTATCGCAAAAACAATTTTCGATCGGCACCTGGGGCAACCGATTTGCAATCGAAGCCGCATTTACAAACCGGCCCGTTTGGCACCCCTTTGGTTCATCCTTCGGAGGTCCGAGATAAGTGTTAATGCCTTCCAGAGGAAAGCGCTGATGTACCGCACGGATCAAGCGTTTTACTATTCTACGTATTGAGCGACGGAAGGTTGCGTAAGCTGCCAGTCCTTCTCGGGTTCAGCCTTGGCGATCGATACCACCCAGCAGACGAATAGCGTGAGGGGCACTGTGAAGAGTGCCGGGGAGTCATACGGAAAGATCGCAGGACCAAGACCGAGTACCTTTGACCAGATGGTCGGCCCTATGACCGTCAAAGCAACCGACGAAATGAGGCCGAAGGTGCCGCCAACCACCGCACCGCGCGTCGTCAAACCGTCCCAGTAAATTGCCAACAGCAACAATGGAAAGTTGGCGCTGGCTGCAATCGCTGTTGCAAGCGCAAGAAGGTAGGCGACATTCTGCCCCTCACATGCCAACCCAAACACGATCCCGAGTACTCCCAATGCCAAAGCAGAGATACGCGATATCCGCAGTCGCGTGCGCTCATCGAGATGCCGACCGGACAGACCGACGACAAGATCGTTAGCTGCCGAGGAGGCACCTGCTATGATCAGTCCAGAGACAACGGCCAGGATCGTCGCGAACGCAACCGCAGAGATGAAGCCAGCCAAGACACTTCCACCGACGGCCCTCGCCAAGTGGATGGGAGCCAAATTATTTCCGCCAAATAGTGCGCCGCTGGCGTTCGCGTAGGTGGCATCGCCGCGGAGGATTGCGATACTGCCATATCCGATAAAAAATAGCATCGTAAAGAACAGCGCGATAAGGCACGTCGCGTAGAACACCGATACACGCGCTGCCCGCTCGTCATGAACAGTGAAGAAGCGCATCAGGATATGAGGCAGCCCGGAAGTACCAAACAGGATTCCGACGCCAAGGGACAAGGTCGCAATCCCGTCTTGAGAGAAGCCGTGGATATTCATGATCCCGTTACCGTTTGGATGATTGGCCTCCGCCGTCTTCAACAGGTCAGATGCGCTGAATCCAAATCTGTTTAGCGCCAATGCCGTGATCATCGCGCTTCCGCAGATCATCAGAACAGCCTTGATGATCTGAACCCATGTAGCCGCGCGCATGCCACCGAGCGTCGAAAACACGATCATAAGCAGACCGACCATGATGATCGCTGGCCCGTAACCGATTGCGAACAGCAACGAAATAAGCTCTCCCGCACCGACCATTTGCGCGACAAGGTAGAAACTGACGATGACGATGGTGGACGCACCTGCCAGGATGCGGATCGGCCGCTCTCGCAATTTATGAGCTAACACGTCCGCAAACGAGTACTTCCCTAGACGCCGCAGCGGTTCTGCAACAAGAAACAAGACGATGGGCCAACTGGCCAGATAGCTTGCGGCAAGGAACATTCCGTCCAAACCGGAGACATAGATTGCCCCAGACAGTCCAAGGAATGCGCCAGCGGACATATAATCGCCCGCGATAGCCAAGCCATTTTGGCCCGCTGAAATCGAACTTCCCGCCGTAAGATATTCGGACGAACTAGTTGCACGCCTGCCTGCCCAAACGCAGATCAGCAGCGTAAGCGCCGCAAACACTACAAAAAACATGATGGTGGAAAAATCAGCCTGACGAATGTGGGAATCGGACTGCGCAGAGTACGCCGCCCCACCGGCACCGAAAGTGGACACGGTTGCGAGAAGGAACAGTATGGAGTCCCGTGGGATGCGCATGACTCAATCCCTATTTCTTACCAACACGAAAAAGCCAGTCAGAATTACGCTGAAGGCCATGCAGCTCGCCACCGCAATCACGGCCGCGCCGAAGTCAGTTGCAACAGCGGAGCTTTGTGGCGCGTGCCGGGCGCTGTAAATCAAAAAGGTCATCATCGCCAAATATGAGACGATCATCAGGAGCGCCAACCGGAATCGGCGAACTCCCAATCTGTGGGCGGTAACACGCAGCCGAACAACGTCAGTGGTTTTTGGCAAACTCACCTCCCCTGCATTAGCTTGTCTGCGTCGCATATTTTGTTTGCGATCGATGTGGGTCAGGCTAGACAACGACTGACACCGCCATCAAACGCTTTATCGAGATAGCCATATCTTCTCTGGAGATCGGCGGGCGGTTTACTCGGCGTTCTCGGGTGCTGTTGACTGCGTTGGGAGAGCCCGGCGGGATCGATTCAACCGCGGATTGGCGGTTGGAGAGCTTTAACTCCAAGTCTTATCGCCGCAACAGATACGCCATTCAGATCAAATCGCTTCGCTTCGTTACACCAAATTCATAAGCTAGGCGGAGGAACGATCGCCAATTTTTACGTGCCGATAAGAAATAAGGCCGGAGTGCACGTCATGAACAGCATCCCACAATCTGTTACTGCCACGGGGCATCTCGAAGGCCTGATGCGGGCCGGACAATACGTTGTGAAGCAGCTTGACGATGCTCTCGCAACGGCTGCGGGAGTACGAAGTGAGGAGTCAACTTCATCCGGAAGTTTCTACTCTCCCTTCAGATTGATCGTCGATCTCCAGCGCGACTATCTTAACGAGGTGTGGCTGTGGCGTCTTTGGAGCACGATGTTCCTCCAAACCTATTCAGGTGGCAACCATTCGGATGTTGCTCTTGCCAAAGGCGACAGGCGGTTCAAGGACGCTTCTTGGCGAGAGCAACCCTATTACGACCTTCTCAGGCAAACATATTTGCTCGGCTCTAGGTATTTGCAAGAGTTCGTGAATACGGCGCAAGTTGACGATAGAACCAAACTTCAACTCCGGTTCTATGCGCGTCAGTTTATCGACGCGGTGAGCCCATCGAATTTCCCCGCGACTAATCCCGAGGTGATCCGTAAGGCGATAGACACTCGCTCCGCAAGTCTGACGGACGGCATGAAGAATCTGATCGATGACCTCCAGAAGGGGCGGATCACCCGGGCTGACGAGTCGGCCTTCGAGGTAGGCCGCAACCTGGCCACAACTCCAGGCACAGTGGTTTTCGAAAATGAGCTGATCCAGCTTATTCAGTACGCGCCGCAGACAAGCGAAGTCGAAAAGACGCCGCTCCTGTTCGTTCCCCCATGTATCAACAAATATTACCTGCTTGACCTCGGAAAGGGAAACTCGCTGGTCGAGTATGCGGTTGCGCAAGGTCATCAGGTATTTCTGATTTCCTGGCGAAGCGCCGTGTTTGAAACTCGGCATTTTACCTGGGATGATTACCTCGAGATGGGCCCGCTCAAAGCGATCGAGGTTGTGCTCGACATCACCGGTGCGGAGCGAACAAATGCGCTTGGGTTCTGCATTGGGGGAACGATTTTGAGCTGCGCCGCGGCCGTGCTAGCCGCGCGGCACCAAGACAGCCTGGCAACGGTCACGCTGCTAACTACAATGCTGGACTTTTCCGACACAGGCGAAATCGGCCTGCTGATCGACGCCGGCTCGGTCGCATTTCAAGAAGGGACAATCGGGAATGGCGGCATCATGCCTGGCAGAGAACTGGCGTTTACGTTCAGTACGCTGCGCGCCAACGATCTAATCTGGCGCTATGTCGTCGACAGCTATCTGAAGGGCGCAACGCCAGACGCTTTCGATCTTTTGTATTGGGATTCCGACAGCGTGAGCCTGCCTGGTCCAATGTACTGCTGGTACGTGCGCAACACCTATCTTGAGAACAACATCAAAGATCCAGGCAAGACCACGCAGTGCGGAGTCCCGGTAGACCTCTCCAAGATTACCGTACCGTTCTATCTCCTTGCATCCCGCGAGGATCACATCGTGCCCTGGAAGACGGCATTTCGTTCCAAAGACTTGATCGGTGGTGAGACACGGTTCGTCCTGGCTGCCAGCGGGCACGTCGCAGGCGTCATAAATCCTCCAGCGCGCAATAAACGCAGCCACTGGCTCAGCGACGACCTTGAGTCTGGTCCGCAAGGCTGGTTCGACGGTGCCGAAGAGAAACCCGGAAGCTGGTGGCCGGATTGGATTGCGTGGATGGGACGTCATTCAAACGGAACAATGCCGGCGCCGGTACAACGAGGAAACGCTCGGTTCAGCCCGATAGAACCCGCGCCCGGTAGATACGTAAAAAAGAAATCGAACTAATTCGGTTACGCAAACCGATCGATAGACACCACCGAACAGAGCACCCAGCGGAGGAAATCTTCATGTCGAACGAAATCGTGATCGTCAGCGCCGCCCGCACTGCGGTCGGAAGCTTCAACGGTGCGTTTGCCACCATGCCAGCCCATGATCTCGGCGCGATCGCCATCAAGGCTGCGCTGGAGCGTGCCGGCGTTGAGCCAGGCCGCGTGTCCGAAGTCATCGTGGGCCAGGTCCTGACCGCAGCACAGGGCCAGAATCCGGCGCGTCAAGCCTCGATCGCCGCCGGCATCCCGGTCGAAAGCCCGGCCTGGGGTGTCAACCAGCTCTGCGGCAGCGGACTTCGTACGGTGGCGCTCGGCTATCAGGCACTGCTCAACGGCGATTCGGAAATCGTGGTGGCCGGCGGTCAGGAATCCATGAGCATGGCTCCGCATGCGCAGTACCTGCGCGGCGGCGCCAAGATGGGCTCGCTCGAATTCGTCGACACCATGATCAAGGACGGCCTATGGGACGCCTTCAACGGCTATCACATGGGCAACACCGCAGAGAACGTGGCGAGGCAATATCAAATTACCCGCGCGCAGCAGGATGAGTTCGCGGTCCATTCGCAGCAGAAAGCCGAGGCCGCCCAGAAGGCCGGCAAGTTCAAGGACGAAATCGTGCCGGTGACGATCAAGACCCGCAAGGGCGACGTCGTCGTCGATACGGATGAATATCCGCGACATGGTGCCACGCTCGATGCCATGGCCAAGCTCAAGCCGGTCTTCGAGAAGGACGGCACGGTTACAGCCGGCAGCGCCTCAGGCATCAACGACGGCGCCGCCGCCGTCGTGCTGATGACCGCCAGCCGGGCCGACAAGGAAGGCAAGAAGCCGCTGGCCCGCATCGTGTCGTGGGCGCACGCCGGCGTCGATCCCAAGATCATGGGCACGGGGCCGATTCCGGCCTCGCGCGCCGCGCTCAAGAAGGCCGGCTGGAGCATCGGCGATCTCGATCTGATCGAGGCCAACGAAGCCTTCGCCGCGCAAGCCTGCGCCGTCAACAAGGATCTCGGCTGGGATACCGCCAAGGTCAACGTCAATGGCGGCGCGATCGCGATCGGCCACCCGATCGGCGCTTCCGGCGCACGCGTGCTGGTGACGCTGCTGCACGAAATGCAAAAGCGCGATGCCAAGAAAGGCCTCACCACGCTGTGCATCGGCGGCGGCATGGGCATTGCGATGTGCCTGGCACGTGACTGAACGGTTGCTGAGAGGAGAACTCGTCATGACACGTGTTGCATTGGTAACCGGAGGTACGCGCGGCATTGGTGCGGCGATCAGCAAGGCACTGAAGGCCGCCGGCTACAAGGTGGCGGCGAGCTACGCCGGCAACGACGCGGCCGCCGAACAATTCAAGGCCGAGACCGGCATCCCCGTCTACAAGTGGGACGTCGCTTCATTTGAGGCCTGCGCCACCGGTGTCAGGCAGGTCGAGGCTCATCTCGGCCCGGTGGATGTTCTGGTCAACAATGCCGGCATCACCAGGGATACCGCCTTCCACAAGATGACGCTCGAGCAGTGGAGTGCCGTGATCAACACCAATCTCGGTTCACTGTTCAACATGACGCGCCAGGTGATCGAAGGCATGCGCGCCCGCAAGTTCGGCCGCATCGTCAACATCTCTTCGATCAACGGTCAGAAGGGCCAGTTCGGCCAGGTCAATTATTCGGCCGCCAAGGCCGGCGATATCGGCTTCACCAAGGCGCTCGCGCTAGAGAACGCTAGGGGCGGCATCACGGTGAATGCGATCTGCCCGGGCTATATCAACACCGAGATGGTGCAGGCGGTGCCGAAGGACGTTCTCGAAAAAAGCATCCTGCCGCTGATTCCGGTCAACCGTCTGGGCGAGCCCGGCGAGATTGCCCGCGCTGTAGTGTTCCTTGCCGCCGACGACGCCGGTTTCATCACCGGCTCGACGGTCTCGATCAACGGTGGTCAGTATTTGATTTGATATCGCGCGCCCTGCATTTGGTGCACGGCCGTCGAAGCGAACGCTTCGGCTCCAGCGCACGACTTGAAATAGCGAGTTGGATATGAAGATCGCCGTCGCCAAGGAAATCGATCCCTCCGAGCCACGGGTCGCCGCTTCGCCCGACACCGTGAAAAAATTCAAGGCGCTGGGCGCCGAGGTTGCAATCGAGCCGGGCGCCGGGATCAAGTCCGGTTTGCTCGACTCGGACTTCACCGCGGCCGGCGCCACCGTCAGCGCCGATGCGTTGAAGGATGCCGATATCATCATCAAGGTGAAGCGGCCCGAGGCTTCCGAGCTTTCCAGCTACAGGCGCGGCGCGCTGGTCGTCGCGATCATGGATCCTTACGGCAACGATGCCGCGCTGAAGGCGATGGCGGATGCAGGCGTCGCCGCGTTTGCGATGGAACTGATGCCGCGCATCACCCGCGCGCAGGTGATGGACGTATTGTCCTCGCAGGCAAACCTCGCGGGTTACCGCGCCGTGATCGAGGGCGCCGAAGCCTTCGGCCGCGCTTTCCCGATGATGATGACGGCGGCCGGCACCGTGCCGGCGGCCAAAGTATTCGTGATGGGCGTTGGCGTCGCGGGCCTTCAGGCGATTGCGACGGCGCGGCGTCTTGGCGCCATCGTCACAGCAACCGATGTGCGCCCGGCGACGAAGGAGCAGGTTGAATCGCTCGGCGCGAAGTTTCTCGCGGTCGAAGACGAGGAATTCAAGAACGCGCAGACCGCGGGCGGCTACGCCAAGGAAATGTCGAAGGAGTACCAGGCCAAGCAGGCCGCGCTCACCGCCGAGCACATCAAGAAGCAGGACATCGTGATCACGACCGCGCTGATTCCCGGCCGTCCGGCCCCGAAGCTGGTGTCGGGCGAGATGGTCAAGTCGATGCGGCCGGGCTCCGTCCTGGTCGATCTCGCGGTCGAGCGCGGCGGCAATGTCGAGGGCGCCAGAGCCGGCGAGGTTGCCGAGGTCGATGGCATCAAGATCGTCGGCTACACCAACGTCGCCGGCCGCGTGGCGGCATCGGCCTCGAGCCTTTACGCGCGCAACCTGTTCTCGTTCATCGAGACCATGATCGACAAGGCCAACAAGGCGCTCGCCGTGAACTGGGACGACGAACTGGTCAAGGCCACCGCGCTGACCAAAGACGGCGCCGTCATCCACCCGAACTTCCAGCCGAAATAGGAGCAGACACCATGGAGCAGCTCGCGCAGGCCGTCGATCCCTTCGTGTTCCGGCTGTCGATTTTCGTGCTCGCCGTATTCGTCGGCTATTTCGTGGTGTGGTCGGTGACGCCGGCGCTGCACACGCCGCTGATGTCGGTGACGAATGCGATCTCCTCGGTGATCGTGGTCGGCGCGCTGCTCGCGGTCGGCGTCGGCATGATCTCGAGCGGCTCGGGCTGGGCGCGTGGCTTCGGCTTTGTCGCGCTGACCTTTGCCTGCGTGAACATCTTCGGCGGCTTCCTGGTCACCCAGCGCATGCTCGCCATGTACAAGAAGAAATCGAAGTGATCGGCAACCACCTCGGGGTGAGAAGGAAATGGGGGACCTGAGATGAGCGCCAATCTTTCCGCACTGTTGTATCTCGTGGCAGGCGTGCTGTTCATCCTGGCGTTGCGTGGGCTGTCGAGCCCGGCGACATCGCGGCAGGGCAATCTGTTCGGCATGATCGGCATGGCGATTGCGGTCGGCACGACGCTGGCGGCTCATCCGCCTGCTGACGGCATCGCCTGGGTACTCGTCATTGTAGCGGTGGCCATTGGCGGCGGTATCGGCGCGGTGATCGCGCGCCGCGTTCCGATGACCTCGATGCCGGAATTGGTCGCCGCGTTCCACTCGCTCGTCGGCATGGCCGCGGTGCTGGTGGCGGCCGGCGCTTTCTATGCGCCCGAAGCCTTCGACATCGGAACGCCCGGTCACATCCATCCGCAAAGCCTGGTTGAGATGTCGCTCGGCGTTGCGATCGGCGCCTTGACCTTCACCGGATCGGTGATCGCGTTCCTGAAACTGTCGGCGCGGATGAGCGGGGCGCCGATCATCCTGCCGTTCCGTCACGTCATCAACATTGCGCTGGCGCTGGCGCTGGTATTCTTCATCGTCGGCCTCGTGGTGAGTGGCAGTGCGCTTGACTTCTGGCTGATCACCATCATTGCGCTGGCCCTCGGCGTACTCATGATCATTCCGATCGGCGGCGCTGATATGCCGGTCGTGATCTCGATGCTGAACTCGTATTCCGGCTGGGCTGCGGCCGGCATCGGATTTACGCTCGGCAACTCGGCGCTGATCATCACCGGCGCGCTGGTCGGCTCATCCGGCGCGATCCTGTCCTACATCATGTGCCATGCGATGAACCGCTCGTTCATCTCGGTGATCCTCGGCGGCTTCGGCGGCGAGACGGCAGCCGCCGGCGGCGGCAGCGGCGAACAGAAGCCGGCCAAGCTCGGCTCGGCAGATGACGCCGCCTTCATCATGAAGAATGCCTCGAAGGTCATCATCGTGCCCGGCTACGGCATGGCGGTGGCGCAGGCCCAGCACGCGCTGCGCGAAATGGGCGACATCCTCAAGAAAGAGGGCGTCGAGGTGAAATACGCCATCCACCCGGTCGCGGGGCGCATGCCGGGCCATATGAACGTGCTGCTCGCCGAAGCCAATGTGCCCTATGACGAGGTGTTCGAGCTTGAGGACATCAACTCCGAATTTGCCCAGGCCGACATCGCCTTTGTGATCGGCGCCAACGACGTGACCAATCCTGCGGCCGAAGATGACAAGACCTCGCCGATCTACGGCATGCCCGTGTTGCAGGTGTGGAAGGCCGGCACGGTGATGTTCATCAAGCGCTCGCTGGCGTCGGGTTACGCCGGCATCGACAATCCGCTGTTCTATCGTGACAACACCATGATGCTGCTCGGCGACGCCAAGAAGGTTACCGAGAACATCGTCAAGGCGATGTGAGATGCCGGCTTTGGCCGGAAAGCGCAGTATGATTTAGGGTGCGGTCTTATTAACGCCGCGAAACAGCTGGCGGCGAGTTGGTAGTGCGTTGCCGCTCGAAGAACTGTTTGACATTGTTGGCATACGCTACCTTCTTTATGGCGAATTCTCTAATCCGGTCGCGCGCTGTGACACTTCGGCAGCCCCGTTGACTGTATGGCTTGCTTAGCCCGCCCTTTGGCGCATCTAACGGACGTCGATAGCTTGCAATGTCCAATTTGCGACATTCTGCCTCTCACGCGCCAGTCCAAGCAAGATCCCAAGTACTCCCAACGCTATCGCAGCGAACTCTGATATCAGGGGCCGCATACGCTCATCGAGCTGTCGACCCGGACAAGCTGACAACGAGATCGTTAGCAGCCGAGAAAGCGCCTGCTATGAGCAAGCTGCAGACGCTTCAGAGGTTTTGTGCGTACTCGCCCATCGCATGAGCTTATCTGCGTCGCACATTTGCGATCGAGTCAGTCCGGGCTAGGCAGCTACAGGCGTAGCTATCAAACAATTTTTCGAAATAGTCATGCTTTTTCGAGATAGCCATATCTTCTCTGGAGATTGATGGACTGCTTGTTCCGTGTTCCTAGTTTCTGCTGATTGCGCAGCATGGCCACGCCGGATCTATTCAACGCCGCTGATTGGCGCTCTTATCGTCGCGACAGATAAGACGTTCAGTTCAAATCGCTTCGCCTGCACACACCAGGTTCATAAACTCGATTGCAAGTTGAACTGAAAGAAATCGCCGTGTACCAGCTGCATGCGACTCAGTTATCGAAATGCTGTCATCCTATCGGGTCGCGCGTTACGCGCCGCCTTTCTTGACGTTAGAGGGATTCCGCGATGATCTATGAGTTACGAGTGTATCAGGCTGTTCCAGGCCAAATGGCAAAGCTGCAGGCTCGATTCAGGGACCACCTTCCGCCCATCTGGAAAAAGCACGGCATCCATGCAATCGGCTTTTGGACGACCCTTGTCGGGGAATCCAGCAACCAGTTGACTTACATCCTCCAGTGGGACTCGCTGGCCGATCTCGAGACGAAGTGGACCTCGTTCCTGAACGACCCAGCTTGGCACAAGGTGCGCGATGAGGGCGACAGCGATGGACCGATTGTTGCAAGCATCAATAATCAAATCCTTGCGCCCACTGCCTTCTCGGCGTTGAAATAAACCGGCGCTTCCGCAAGCTCAGACAAGCAGGTATCGGCATGACCCGCCCGCCTTTGCCCCCCTTCACAGCCGAGACCGCTGCACGCAAGGCGCGCCTCGCCGAGGATGCCTGGAACACTCGCGATCCTGGCAAAGTCGCGCTTGCCTATACGTTGGATAGCACTTGGCGCAACCGCGCCGAGTTCATCCGTGGTCGCGAGGCCATCGAGGCATTTCTCACACGCAAATGGAAGCGTGAGCTGGACTATCGGTTGATCAAAGAGGTCTGGGCGTTTCGCGACAACCGGATAGCCGTGCGCTTTGCATATGAATGGCACGACGATTCGGGCAACTGGTTTCGTAGTTATGGTAACGAGAATTGGGAGTTCGACGACGCCGGGCTCATGCAACGGCGCATCGCCAGCATTAACGACCTGCCGATCGAAGATCGCGAGCGCAAATATCACTGGCCCCTTGGGCGGCGTCCCGACGATCACCCCTCACTCAGCGATCTAGACCTCTAAGACAACCGTGGTCTGAGCACGACACCCGCGTCGTAAGCCATCGAGCCGGTCGACGGATGGCAATGACTAGTGTCGCCATCGAACGCTTTTTCGAGATAACCGTATCTTCTCCGGCGATTGGTGGACGGTTTGCCTCGCGCGCACGAGCTCTGCTGATTGCATGGCATGGCTACACCGGATCGATCAGCGCCGCTGACTGACGGTGGCAGCTCTCAGTCTTATCGTCGCGACAGATATGGTGTTCAGTTCAAATCGCTTCGCCTGGCTACGCCAAATTCATAAGCTTGCTTTGTAAGCCGAGCTAAACGAAATCATGATGAATCGGTTGCACTCGACTTCCGCAATGTTGATGCGATTCCTGCGAGCTGGCCACAAGACGGCTGGAGCAGCGAGTTCGCAATTCTGATTAGGTAAACACGACGACGCAACATCGGGGATATTCTCATGAAGCTATATTGGTCGCCGAACTCCCCCTATGCGCGAAAGGTGGTAGTGGTTACCAAGGAAATGCAGATTGATCGTTCTGTCGAAATCATCGAAACATCTGTGATTCCGACAAAGGAAAACGCCGTGCTTTCGGCGCTCAATCCACTGACCCGCATCCCAACACTTCAATTGAACTCCGGTGAAGTCCTTTTTGATAGCAGCTTGATCTGCGAGTACCTCGATGAGTTCTCGGACGGCGGGTTGCTCCCGGAGCCGGGGCCCGCCCGCAGACAGGTGCTTAAGCTGGAACTGCTTGGCGTTGACATTATGGATCGCGCCATTGTCTGTCGCCAAGAAACCCTCCGGCCAGAAAGCTATCGCTGGAGCGGATGGGTAGACGCCCAGTTTGATCGGATCGGCAAGGTCCTCGATACCCTCGATGCCAATGTACCTTCACTCGATCCCGATCTCGGAACCATCACTGTCGGCTGCGCCCTTGAATATCTCGACTTTCGCTTCCGTGACCGTCCTTGGCGATCCGAACGACCGCAGCTGAGTGCCTGGCACGAACAATTTGCTTTGCGGCCGAGCATGGCAAGCACGAAGCACCCAGCGTGATCCGTTCAAGGGGTCGCGGCATGCTCGGTAGCCGTCGTCGAATTGTTGAGGCCTGTCACACTGAAACCGCTCACCGTTGGCGGGGCCGGTCACTTTTGATTGGCGAGAGTGGCGTTGCCCTCGCGCGTTGCTCCCTGACTGGCCGGGATCTTGTTCCAGATCCCGGCGCTCTTTTCAGGGCAAAGCCGATTAGCTTTCAGCGAAGCCGAATGATTAGGCGCCAGTTCCACGAGGAGAATACCGGCCGGCCTCCCGGAATTTTACCGGCCCGGACCTCAGCGGCTGCAAGCGTAACTTACCGAGCAGCTGCAGCGAAGGGTGCGTCATCCTGCTTAGCGATGTCGAAGCGATTTAAGCAGCGACTTGGCCGTCTCCGTGGCCCGATTAATGGCGTTCCGATCGCGATAAACCCTCGAAACGGCGAAGCCCCCTTGCACTACAGCCATGATCATCAGCGCAAGCTCATTGGCGTCGAGGCGTTTCGCAATTTCGCCCTCGGCCTGGGCTTCGCGGAGAGCTCCCGCAAGGAGCCCCTGAAGTTCGCGGAAATAGCGTTCGACGGGCTTCCTCAGCGACGCCTCGGCGATGGACGATTCGGCTGCAAATCTGCCCATCCTGCAACCTTTGAGGCCGTCGCGAGAAACGTCCAGATAGCGGAAAACCCGATCCAAGGCAGAGCCGTCCGTTCCAACAGTCTCGCGCGCGAGCTCGCACATTTCATCGGATACTTCACCGAGAGCCACAGACGCCAGGTCCATTTTTCCCTTGAAGTGGTGATAGAGGCTGCCTTGCCCCGCACCACTTTCTTCCAGCAAGTCGCGTGGACTTACGGCCTCGTAGCCACGCTCCCACATCAATTTCTTGGCCGCCTTAACGAGCTCGCCCTTCGCCTTCATGACATCCCCATGGTCGCATCGAATCAACCGAAAGTGACTATATTCTGTAGCTACTAGTATGTAAAAACAACCATCACCATCGAGTATCAGCAATGTTTTCGCAAAACGTTCGTCGATGATCGCAGCGCCGTCACGACAGGGGCCACGTCTCCTTTTCACGCCGGTGAGCAAAGATCCAAAGTCTTGCAGGCGTTGCATCTTCGTATTCGTTCGACTTTGTCAGCTACTCGCCGCATCTGGGGGCGGAGGGCTAGGGTTTCAAAAGTCCCCATGGATGGTTGCGAACGGCTGATATGAGCCGACGGCATCGACCGCCGAGCCACATTGGCCTTCTTCGCAGACAAAGCAAGGAGATCGCGATGTTAAATCTAACCCGCCGCAAGGCACTATTGACGGCAGCAGTCGCAGGAGCAGCGTTTGGCCTGCCCAAGCCCGTCTCGTTTATTGAGGCTGCGCTTGCCCAGAAGGGACCTGAAGCCGGCAAGGGTTTCCGGCCGTTCAAGCTCGGAAAGAATCATGGGTTCATCCTGAACGATGGCGTTTGGGAAAAGCCGCACGATCCGTCGTTTATTGCAGGTGTTTCCGTTGATGAAACCAAGGCCGCGCTGGCCGCCGCAGGGATCGCGAATGACGTCGTGCCGATTCCGTTCAACATAACCCTGCTCAAACTCGGCAAAGAAACGATTCTCTTCGACGCCGGCACGGGTGGTCAGTTTCAGCCCACGGCCGGAGCGATGATCGTAAATATGGCTGCAGCCGGCATCAAACCAGAGCAGATTACGAAGGTGGTTGTTTCGCATTTCCATCCGGACCATGTTTTCGGGCTCATGAGCAAGGCCCCTGACAATACGCCGGTCTTCCCCAACGCCACGATTTACGTGCCCAGCAACGAGTTCAAGTTCTGGATGGATTCGAGCATCTTCACTAAACTGCCCGAAAAGCAGCATGGCCTGCCTAAGAGACTTCAGGCGATGTTCCCACTCTTCAAGGACAAGCTGAAGCAATACGAGTGGGATACCGAGGTTGTTGCGGGCATCCACTCAATCGCGGCACCAGGCCATACGCCAGGCCACACTGCATTCGTTGTAGGGTCGGGCAAGCAGCAGTTGATGGTGCTGAGCGACACGACAAACATGCCTGCCCTATTCGCGAAGCACCCCAATTGGCACGGCGCAATCGATGCTGATCCGGTGCTTGCGGAGACGACGCGGCGCAGACTGTTCGACCGTGCCGTGGCCGACAAGTCGCTCGTTACCGGTTACCACTTCCCGTTTCCCGCCGTCGGTACGATCACGGCAGACGGCGGGAGCTATACCTTTGTGCCTGCTGCATAGGTGGCGGCGAAGCATACGAAACGGCCATCGTCTGCACGCAGACATGGTCGTTTCGACACTATTTCAATTCGGCAACACATGAGCTTACAACAAGTGACGCCGGTCGTCGGCACACACCTTGCTCTATCAGCCATAACCCCGGTTCCGAGGCTCGTATGCGAGGAATACCGCGCCGGTTCGACTACTTCGTTTACGGGGTTATTCAATCGGGCCTTACCTGTGCGATTGCGGCCGCGATCGCAAGTTTCCCTTTCATCGCGACCGGGACCTTCATGATCCATTGGCTGCGGTCCTCGTTTGTCGCCTGGATCATGATGCTGCCAGTTGTCCTGTTCGCAGCGCCGGCCATTCGACGCTTGACGAACCTCTTGACACGAGAGGACTGAATTTGGCCGATGGAATCGTCGTGCTGCTCTGCGAATTGGGCATTGAACCATCTGAGCAATCGTCGAAAACGAGGCTCCGACTGGAATCATGGTTACGGAAGGTTTCCGGCTTGCAAACGTACCAACTAGTACGTACGTTCCCGATAGAATGTTTTATGGGGTAAAGCTCAAGCAATCTTCATTTTCCTGGAGCTGACTCGTGTATTCGCCGGCACCTCCACATGAGGGACAAGCAAGCCGTAATGGACGTACGCACTATGGCTATGCGGAGCTAAGACCGACAGACCCCGCACCGACTGCTAACGACTCAGCAACTATGGGAACCTGGATGATGCGTTACATTGAGCCCAAAACCACAACCCGCCGTGACTTGTTGATGATTGCGGGGGCTGCCGCGGCAACGGGCGGCACTACGCTAGCGCTAGGCTCGGACGCAGTTGCCCAGGCGGCTGGCGGCAAGGTCAAGGCAGTCGGATTTGACGCTTTCACGATCTTCAGCCCGCTCTCGGTCGACGCGGTGATCGACGAATACTTCCCCGGCAAGGGTAGTCAGCTGGCCACCGCTTGGCGGGGTCGAATCTTCGAATATTGCTGGCTCAGGACACTCAATCAGACCTACGTCGACTTTTGGCAGATTCTGGACGATGCGCTGGTGTTTGTGTTCAAGGCCGCGAAGGTCGAGTTGAAGGTCGACGTGCACGACAAATTCATGGACGCTTTTCTTAATCTGAAACCTTGGCCCGATTCGGTCGAAGCGCTCAAATCCATGAGGCAAGCAGGAATTCGACTTGCTTACGTCTCAAACCTCACACCCAAGATACTCATGACAAACAGTCAAAGTGCCGGCATCTCCGATTTATTCGAGCACATTTTGAGCACCGATCGCGTGAAGGCTTACAAGCCGGACCCGCGCGCCTACCAGATGGCCGAAGTTGTGTTCAATTTGCCGCGCGAAAGTATCGTGTTCGCAGCGTTCGGAGGATGGGACGCGGCAGGCGCTAAATCGTTCGGCCTCAACACCTTCTGGGTCAATCAGGTGAACGCGCCGCTCGAGGAGCTGGGTGTGAGGCCCGACGCTATCGGGAAGACACTCTTGGATTTGGCAAAATACGTCACTGCTTAGCCGACCAGTGCGTCAAGGTGAGGCCATGTCAGCGCAGGTTTCTGGACTTTTTAGGTACCCGATCAAAGGGCTCTCGCGTGAGCTCCTCAAGTCGGTCACTTTGCAAGCTGGTCGAGGCGTGTGCGGCGACAGGGAATTCGCCCTGGCGCTGCCTGCGACTGTGTTTGACGAAGGAAATCCTCAACCGCTACCCAAATTCCAATTCCTGATGCTGGCGCGCCAGGAAG
Organism: Bradyrhizobium erythrophlei; assembly: GCF_900142985.1. Lineage (NCBI taxonomy): Bacteria > Pseudomonadati > Pseudomonadota > Alphaproteobacteria > Hyphomicrobiales > Nitrobacteraceae > Bradyrhizobium > Bradyrhizobium erythrophlei. The sequence goes on along the minus strand of NZ_LT670849.1, from coordinate 6,052,586 downwards.
CCTTGGCACGCCTGACAACGTCGTACGAACCCGGCACCGGATTGTTGTCGGTGACCGATGGTGCCCAGGGATGGTCGGCGGACGTCCGCTCTGCCGAGGGACGCGGCGCCATTGCAGCATTCTTCGCACGCTTTCTTCCTGACGATCAAAAATCATCGCAGCCTCGACTTGTCACCGCGGCCAACCATCGCTTCACCGACGTCGGGGTGCACTCGTCCGAGCTCATGCAGGCCATATCGATGCTCAACCTTGCCTCGGTTCGGGACTTGGAGACACGGATCGGCAAGCGGCTCGATCCGCGTAGGTTCCGAGCAAATATTCTTGTCGAAGGGCTTGATCCCTGGGTTGAAAACGAGTGGCTTAACCGGGATCTGATGCTGGGTACCGTTCGGTGCAAGGGCGTGCGGTTAACCCGCCGTTGTCCAGCCACTGAGGTCAACCCCGATAACGCAATCCGGGACATCAACGTTCCGCAAGAACTAATGCGTTGCTACGGTCACATTCATCTTGGCATTTACCTAACCGTGATAACGGCAGGAATGGTAGGCATTGGCGACAAAGTCACCGCGACCTGCTAAACAACCAGCACGACATAGTGACCCAGTCCCGAGCGCCTCGTGAAACTGTTAGAGTCGGCTTTCGGGTCAGCCGACCGACGCAGCCGATTCAGCAGGCTTGAAATCGCCTGAAATGAAAACGCAGCGGCTAGGTTGGCATTCAGCCGTGATACGCGAACAAGCGATCGGGTCGTTGAAGCTGCGGACTGGAAATTCGCCGATGCGTTCGAGATCGAACTCCCTTTCGACGAAGTCCGCGAACGCGCGCGACAGCAGCACCGTCCTTCCCAATTGCTTGAGGGTTTCGAGGCGCGCTGCCATGTTGACGGCGGGACCAATGACGGTGAAGTCGAGCCGGCTGCGCGACCCGATATTGCCCTACATGTCAAGGACGCTCGTCGCGAGTGTCGTTTGTCAGCCAGTTTAGAACGTCACCGTCAGAATGTGCGGCGACATGATCGATTTTTGGCGGCGCGTTCATAGCTTGTTCCTGGGTGGTAACCTGGATCGGCCAGGAGCGGCCAAGTCACGGCGAATCCCCTTGCCGGTGGAAGGGTTGCGGCGCCGGTTGGACTCAGCCGCGCGGCGCCGCACTACGTGACGCGAGCTAATTCACGAACGGCGATGCAGGAAGTCGACGACAAGTCTTGTCGTCGCGGCCGGCTGTTCTTCCGTGATCCAGTGCCCGCAATCCGGGATGACCGCATCTTCGACGTTATCGGCGACACACCGAATCACCGCGCCGATCATAGGGCCGAATGTAGCTTCGCCACCGAAGGCCAGGACCGGCATCTTAAGCTTGCCCTTCGCTAGGAACGCCTTGTTGTCGGTTGCATCCTGACCGAACGCCAGGAACTGGGCAAAGCCCGCTCGCATTGCGCCAGGTTGCGCATAGAGCGCCGCGTAATGCTCGCGCTTCGCTTCGTCAAACCGCTTCGGGTCCCGGGAAAGATCGTTCCAGAAGCGGTCGAGATAGATGCGCTCGCGGCCGGCGACCAGGCGCTCCATGTCCCGACCACCGAAGCCAAAGTGCCACATGGCCGGATCCTGTTTGATCTGATCCCAGGGTCCGATGCCGGGCAGCGGCGCATCGATCGCCACCCATCGGCTCACGCGCTCAGGGTAGGTGGCGGCAACGGCGTAGCCGACCATGATGCCAATGTCGTGCGTCACCAATTCGAACGTACGCACACCGAGGGCGTCCAGGACGCCCACTACGTCCGCCGCCTGATTCTTCTTGTCGTAGCCGCCATCAGGCCTCGACGAGAGGCCCAGCCCTCGCAGGTCCGGCACGATGATCGTGTGGTCTTCGATGAGCGCGCTCGCCAGATGACCCCACATGTCGCCGGTCGTGCCGTAGCCGTGCAGCATGACCACTGCCGGGCCATGACCGACGACCCGCACATGGATGGAGGCACCGTTGATTTCGATCGTCCGCGTCTGCATCACGGCCGGGAAGGGATAAATTCCGTCTACGTGGGCATTCTCGTTCATCTGTTTACTCCTGGTCTGGGCGCGAGCTGCGCCTGTAAGTGCGAACTCGGCCACCGCGCCCAGACCGATAGCGGTCGTGCTCAAAAAGTCGCGGCGAGATGGGTTGGGGGGCTTGGTCATGCGCATTTCTCCTGTGCCGATCGAGGTCGGCAACCAAGTAAGAGATGGGTTTGCTTCCAGTTGGTGGGATTGACGGCTCGCTGCGCAGCGGCACACCAATCAGTTGCGACTCAATGAGGAGCGCCGCTGGCGCATCCTCCTTTCCTGGCTCTGTCTTGTGCTCCACCAGAAAGGCGACTTTCATCATGGAAAACTCCGCAAAGGAGCCGTGCCGGAAACCGGGGTCGGGTCTCCTACTATCGGTAGTCGAGGCCCGGCGCGGCATCGGCTCTTCTCGTTTTATAACGGACGTAATAAAACATGCAATGCTTTTTTTATCGATCGTAATAAAACACGACCGTGAGTTATCGCTCTCGCCAGTAACGGACGGATCTAGATGGCCATGCCCAGGGAATTCGATGAAGACACGGTGCTCGAAGCCGCAATGTTACGTTTTCTGGAACAACGGCGATGAGGCGACGCCGATGCGCGACCTCGCCGGAATGACTACGCCAAGCCTGTACAATGCGCCGGCGATAAGAGAACCATCTACCCGTCTTATGTTCGATCGCTATATCCGTCTGGCGCTCGAAAACTGCTCCGCGATCTCCGGAGGCGATGACCCGCCCTTACGCGCATTGGGAGCAGTACTTCGATGCGACCGCCGCACGGCTGCATACACAGGCGAGTCTTTTTCGGCTTGCGCTCTTGGTTGTGCCGACCCGTCAAAGTGCATCTAGATAACCACTCGCCCGGCGTCGCGGCACGCGTTGTTCAACCTTTCCGTAGGCTCGGAAGTGCACCCGAGATCGGACCGGAGACGAGCTGATCACCCAGACCTGTAAGCAGAACGCTGGATGGCCGGCGTAGCCATTCAAATGCACGTCTGGGCACGCTCAAACCGCACCAAGCTTTCGCTTACATGGCGTTACATCTGCGCACCAATCATCCATGGGACAGTCTCTTCGTTGCCAAGGCCCAGTTCTTCACTTTTTGACTTTTCACCAGACGCAACATCGATAAGCTTGCGATAGATTTCCAAGCCTTTGCTCTCGATTGTGGATCCGCCATCCATGATGTCCCCGCAGTTTATGTCCATGTCGTCGCGCATGCGCGCAAACATCTTTGTATTGGTTGCAAGCTTTACGGAGGGCGACGGCTTTGCACCAAAACAAGAGCCGCGCCCCGTTGTGAACGCCACTAAATTCGCGCCTCCAGCGATTTGTCCAGTCGTCCCCATCGGGTCGTAGCCTGGCGCATCCATAAAAACGAGGCCCCGATCCTTGATTGGCTCAGCGTATCGGTAGACGCCCGTAAGGGGCGTCGAGCCACTTTTGGCCACAGCACCCAACGATTTTTCTAGAATCGTCGTAAGTCCACCAGCTTTGTTACCGGGAGTCGGATTATTGTCGATGCTTCCCTTCTCTCGTTTGGCATACTCCTCCCACCATTTGATCAGGTTGACGATTTTCTCACCGACCTCTCTGGAGACCGCTCGCCTGGTCAGAAGATGTTCTGCGCCATAAATCTCGGGTGTCTCAGTAAGTATGGCCGTACCGCCCTGCCCTACCAGCATGTCAACCGCCACACCAAGAGCTGGATTTGCAGTTATGCCCGAGTAGCCGTCAGAACCGCCGCATTGCAAAGCTACAACCAGATTAGAAACCGGCACTGGCTGCCGGCGACACTCGTTCGCCCGCGGCAACATCTCCTCGATTGCAGCAACGGCTGCCGCAACGGTATTCCTCGTACCCCCCTTATCTTGGATCACGAGCGGAGCGATCATCTTGCCGGTTTCGATGCCCTCAGCCATGAACATCGCACCCATCTGGTTCGCTTCACAACCAAGACCGACGACCACAACGCCGGCAAAGTTCACATGCTTTACGAACCCACCCAAGGTCCTGCGCAATTGTTGAACGCCTTCTCCGTTGTGTTCGATGCAGCACCCAACACCGTGTGTTATCGGCACTACTCCGTCGACATTCGGATATTTTTCCAGGGCTCCGGGCCGTGAGAAATGCTCAACGACAAGTTTGGCAACTGTCGCCGAGCAATTAACAGTGCTCACGACGCCAATGTAGTTGCGCGTAGCCACACGCCCGTCAGCACGGACAATTCCCTGAAATACATCTGTCGTCGTGGCTCTCGGAGGTGCACCCACATCGGCACCGAACGCATAATCGCGCTCGAAAGTGCCCATGGCCAGGTTATGGGTGTGGACATGATCTCCGGCTTTGATGTCGCTCGTCGCAAATCCAATAATTTGTCCGTAGCGCAGGACGGCCTCGCCCTGACGTATATCCACGGTCGCTACTTTATGTGCAGCTGGAATCGACGATCTGACAGTCAACCCGTCGAGTTCGGCGAGATGAGATCCAGCATTGATATCTGATCTCGCGATAGCGACGTTATCCCGAGCGTGCAGTTTTAATACCGATGACGGCGTTCCCATAATATGCCTCGATCCTCTGATTGTTGTTCGCTTTGATTGTATGGCAGTAATCGAACGGACACCTGCTCTGCACCTGCACCGGTGACGAGAATTCGACCGTCACCGTCGAGCGGTTTCTTTCGGCTTCGAGTTATTTCAAGACCATCTCCGTGAATGGATAGACGTAAGCCTGCAACGTCACGAGTCCACCAACTAGACACGCTAGCGCGATCGAATGCTTGAACACGAAGCGCAGGATCGAACCTTCGTGGCCAAACCAGTTGGTCGCAGTTGAGGCAACCACGATCGACTGCGCGTCGATCATCTTGCCCATGACGCCACCGGACGAGTTGGCGGCGGCCATCAGGATCGGCGAAAGGCCGAGCTGTTCGGAGGTGATTTTCTGCAAATTGCCGAACAGCACGTTGGAGGCGGTATCCGATCCTGTCAGCGCCACGCCCAGCCAGCCGAGCAGCGTTCCGAAGAAGGGGTAGAGAACGCCGGTGGCAGCGAACGCCAGACCGAGCGTCGCGTCGACGCCGGACAGCCGCGTCAGGGTGCCGATCGCCAGCATCGCCGAGATCGTGATCAGCGAGACCGCGCACAGCCTGATGGTGCGGCCATATTCCACGACCATCGCGACTGGTCCGACGCCCATCAGGGAGCCCGAGATGAGCGTGGCAATCAACAGCCCGGTTCCGGTCAACGACAGGTAGGGGAACGAAAAAACGGCGCCTTCAAGTGTCGGCTTAGCCGCCACCGGCGGCATTTTGCTTATCATGTTGTGTAGATTAGGAACCGAGTAATTCCAGGTAAATATGGAATTTGCCCAAGTCTTGAACGAACCGTTGCCCCAGATCAGCATCACGATGAAAACAATGATCCACGGCAGCAACGCGTTCCAGAGCTGCGACTGGGTGAGTGGTTTTGTGTCCAGCGGCTTGACTGGTTTCATCGTCAAAGCCGACTCGTCCTTGCCGCGTAGCGCCGGTGACAACCACAGTTCCTTCGGCTGCCAGACTTCCAGGAACATGATGAGACAACCCATCGAAATCAGCGACGCGCCGATATCGACGATCCAGGGATTGATGTAGTTCGAGATCACGAATTGCGGGATCGCGAACGACACGGCGGTGACGAGAATGGGTGGCCAGATCGCTATCATGCCGCGCCATCCGGCGAACGCCCAGATCAGCCAGAACGGCACGAGCATCGAGAAGAACGGCAACTGCCGGCCGATCATCGCGCCAACGATATAGGGATCGAGCCCAGTGACGGATGCGAGGCCCTGGATCGGCGCGCCCAGCGCGCCGTAGGCGACGGGCGCGGTGTTGGCGATCAGCGACAGGCCGGATGCTGCGAGCGGGGAGAAGCCAAGGCCGAGCAAAACTGCGCCGGTGATCGCGACCGGCGTTCCGAAGCCGGAGGTTCCTTCAAAAAAAGCGCCGAATCCAAACGCGATCAACAAGAGCTGCAAGCGGCGGTCCGTCGTGACGCCGCCGATGGCGCGCTTCAGCAGCTCGAACCGTCCAGTCTCGACCGTGACGCGATAAAGAAAGATGACGTTGAGTACGATCCAGCCGATCGGGAAAAATCCAACGACGACGCCAAGCAACGAGGCACGGATGGACATTCCGGCCGGCATCGTGAAGGCGAAGATGGTGACTATATTGGTGAGAATCAGCGCGACAACCGCTGCAATGTGAGCCTTAACCTTATTCGATGCGATCAGGACGAGCAGGGTGACCGCGGGAACGGCGGCAACGACGGTCGACAGGGCGGCGTTGCCGAACGGATTGTAAACTTGATTCCACAATGGGTAGCTCCTCTCCAAACAAAGCCAACCGGACGGGTCACCGCGGTCTTGTCGCCGTGGACGACGCCCACCTGTGCATATTTTATAACGCTCGTCAGAAAACATGCAATAGATTTTTTTGACGACCGTGATAGAACACGACCGTGAGTTATTTGCTCTCGCTAATTGACAGACGGATCTAGATGGCCAGGCCCAGGGAATTCGATGAAGACACGGTACTCGAAGCCGCAATGCAGCGTTTCTGGAACAACGGCTATGAGGCGACATCGATGCGCGACCTCGCCGACCACACCGGAATGACTACGCCAAGCCTCTACAATGCGTTCGGCGATAAGAGAGCCATCTACCGTCTCGTGCTCGATCGGTATGTCCGTCTGGCGCTCGAAACCTGCTCGGCAATCTTCGGAGGAGATGATCCGCCCTTACGCGCATTGGAGCGGTACTTTGACGCGACCGTTGAAGAATTGCTCGCCGACAGACTTCACAAGGGCTGTTTTGTCGTGAACACGGCGTTGGAGGTTGCGTCGCACGACCAGGGCTTCCGCGATGTTGTAACCGAGGTCTTTGATGAAATCGAAAAATACGTCCGCGACTGTGTCGCGGCTGGGCAGCGCGACGGATCAATCCTTAGCTCACAACCTCCAGCCGACATCGCGCGGCTCGCTCTGAGCATCGTCCTGGGCCTCCGGGTTCTGGCCCGCACCAATCCCGACCGCGCCCTGCTGACCGGAGTCATTCGGCCGTTTTTTGCGCTGCTAAGGACACCGTGAAAAAGGTTGAACGACGCGCGCCGCTGCGCTGGGCGATTGATTATCTAATGGTCCGATTCTAACGTTCAGCTGCCACTTTTGCGAATGATAGAATCACATTCGCCTTGCGAGTTTGTGGTTGGCCGGGTCGCGAATGTCAAATCCACCCCGTAGGTGCACCCTGACGGGTCGGCACAAGCAAGCTCCAGGTCTGGGTGATCAGCTCTCCATTCTGATTTCGGGTGGTGATAGCCAAATCGACGAAGCCGCGATCACGTCGGCCGCGTAGTGCCTTCGTCTCAAGCACTTCGGATTCCGCCGCTAAAGTCCGGGTGCTTGAGTTCTGTCTCGCGGATGCTTTCCATCCGGGCTGCGACTCACGTGGCCAATGCTAGCCGCCACGCTGTAGAACACCTTTCCGAATTCAGTACGTACCGCCGGGCTTGGTTACGCCAAATCTCGGCGGCTAACCGCCAGCGCGAACGGCGGCGATTGCGTGCTCTTTTGTGACAAGGGAGAAGGCTTCCGAGAAATGCTTGGCGTTGCGTATCGTTGACGCGCAATCCGATCGCACGAAAAGAGAATACGGAGCATTGATGGATCATCAGCGATCGGCTGGCTATTTTGAGGTTCGATGAATGAGCGCGCGTTTGGGAACGCCCGCTCGTAGGCGCAAAGCCGTCGTTCCCTCCCAAACCGCATCTCGAAATGACAAGGAATGAGGACACTTCGCTCGATCACGTGAGTGGGTTTCATGATCATTCGATTTCCACGCTGATCGAGCTATCTGCAGCACAGATTGCCCTCTCGAATCTATTCGTTTGATGATCGCAATTGATGAAGGCACGGTCCGTTGAGCGACAAAAGCAGATCAATCGTATTGGACTTGTCCAAGGACGCTCACATGCTGATGGAAAAGTCGACATCGCGCCTTACGGAAAATGAAGACAACTGAACCGCCCGTTGCAGCGATAATTGAGGGAGTACACGCATGTCCCTATCGGACACCCTTGACCGCATGCCCCGCGTCGTCCTGGCCGATGCGCCGGCGCCGATTCAACCGTTGAAGCGTATCGAAGAGGCGATGGGTCCAGCGTCGAACGGAGTCGAGCTGTACGTGAAACGCGACGACCGGCGTGATCGGCGATGTGCGCTCGGTCGCCATCCAGCCGGCTCATCGGTGGTGTTGCTGATGACCGGCGGAGCTCCGGCCCTGTTCGTCTGCCTTGGCGCGCAAGGACACCTGATCTTGACCGCGCGTCTAACCCCCGTCGTATCGGCCGTCCGCGCCCGATCAAAATCCTCTTTCCCTCGAAGCTCGTTCACAAGGAGACTCCAATGAGCAAGGTACTAGTTCTATATTATTCCACCTACGGCCATGTCGAGAAATTGGCGGGCGCCGTGGCCGCCGGCGTGCGTGAGGCCGGCGCTACGGTCGATGTCAAACGCGTTCCGGAAACCGCGCCTGAAGCAGTGGCCAAGGCCGCGAACTTCAAGCTCGACCAGGCCGCCCCCGTTGCCAAGATCGAGGATCTGGCCAACTATGACGCAATCATCATTGGTGGGCCTACGCGGTTCGGCCGGATGGCCTCACAGCTGGCCACCTTCATCGATCAAGCCGGCGGACTTTGGGCGAAGGGCGCGCTCAACGGCAAGGTAGGCTCTGCCTTTACTTCGACCGCCAGCCAACATGGCGGCCAGGAAGTCAACCTGTTCTCGACCATCACCAACCTACTCCATCTCGGCATGGTGGTCGTGGGCCTGCCCTATAGCTTCGGTGGGTTGACCGAGATGGGTGAGATTACCGGTGGCACGCCCTACGGCGCCACCACCATCGCGGGCCTCGACGGCAGCCGCCAGCCGAGCGAGAACGAGCTCGCAGGGGCACGCTTTCAAGGTCGCCATGTTGCCGAGATCGCCAACAAGATCTTCGGCTAGAAAGATCGCAATCGTCGAACCCCAATCGACATAGACATACTTGTAAAAGGACATCGTGCCGGCGGCGAGGTGATATCACGCCGTTCGGCGGAGCGATGACGAGAACTCTGGGAGCACCGCGATGCCGATCGTCACGATTGAAATCACCCGGGAAGGCACCGAGCCCGGTCAGCATAGCATCACACGCGAGCAGAAGGCAAAGCTGATCGAAGGTGCCAGCAAGCTGATGCTCGATGTCTTGAACAAGCCACTGGGGTCCACCTTCGTCATCATCGAAGAAGTCGACCTCGACAATTGGGGCTGGGGAGGCTTGCCGGTTGCGGAATATCGGAAGCGGTTGAAGAGCGGTTTCTAATGCGGCGCGGATCTGAAAAACGTAGATTGCTGAAAATCACTAATCCAAAAAACCGACGTCTGGCATAGTCGCCCTCGGTTCGTTGGCGAGCTTAAGGCAACACTACATTAGATGGACAATACCTATCCTATCCTATCCTATCCTATCCTATCCTATCCTATCCTTTCTTCACGCAGCCATTCAACGTTGCGAGGATGGCGCTCAAATGTATGAGTGAACCAAGTCAACATCTAGCCGCGTTACCTTGTGGATATCATTCAACGCATGGTCGTTCTCCCGCCGGCAGTCGACCCGAACTGGCAATTATTGCGATCGGACCGCTTAGCCGACGCCGAAAGCGGTCCGCCTGCTGGGAGTGTCGCTGCACATTGCAAGCTTCCTTGCCTTGCCGGGCCCGTTGACCTGAAAGGCATGTTCGACTTCAGCAATATCGATGGCCAACAATCTACAACCTCTTAGCCGGACAAATTCGACGATAGTCGCCGTTTGACGAGTTCGCGCGCGCCCTCTTGAGGGCGGCTCGGCACTTGACGCTAGGTTGGCATTCAGCCGTGATACGCGAACAACTCGATCGGGTCGTTGAAGCCGCGGACCGAAAATTCGCCGACGCGTTCGAGATCGAATTCGTTTTCGACGAAGTCGGCGAACGCGCGCGAGAGCAGCACCGTTCTTCCCAATTGCTTGGTGAGGGTTTCGAGGCGCGCTGCCATGTTGACGGCGGGACCGATGACGGTGAAGTCGAGCCGGGTGCGCGATCCGATATTGCCGTACATGACGTCTCCGACATGGACGCCGATGCCGTAATTCAGCGGCGCACGGCCGGTCTCGCCGTTCTTTTCGTTCAGCGCAATCATGGCCTGACGGGCCTCAGTCACGGCATGCAGCAGATTTCCGCAGGCTTGAGGCTCGCTGAGCGGAAAAATGGCGAGCAGGCCGTCGCCGATGAATTTCAGTATTTCGCCGCCATGCCGCGCAATCGGCTCCGACATCGCGTCGAAATAGCCGTTCAGGAGATCAATGACGTCATCGCGCGGCCAGTTGTCGGAGATCCTTGTGAAATCGCGCAGATCGCAGATCATGATGGCGGCGCGTACCGTCGTGCCGGTCCCGCGCCTCGTGGCGCCGGCCAGGATGAGCTCGCTGGCGTGCGACCCGACATAGGTTTCGAGCAACGTTCGCGCCAGCCGGTTCTTGATACGGATTTCGCTGACCAGCGCCAAAACCGGCAACACTTTCAACAGATCGGCGATATGCGCATCGTCGAAGCCTCCGGGTCGGTCGGTCGCAAAGGTCACCATGTGCCGCTTGCCGAATGTATGGTACATCGGCCACGCCACATAGTCGGTGAGGCCTCTCGCCCGCATCTCGTCGTAGACGGCATGCTTGCGGCTCAGCGATGGATCACGTTCGAGATTCTCGCGCACCTCGGTGGCCCCGTCATTGAGTTCGTTGGCGGGACTGTCGACGAATTCGGAGCGCTCCCTGATATCGTAGTCGACTCTCCTAAGCTCGGCCTCGCGCATCCCGTCGGTCCACATCATCCGGGAGCCGAGCCATTGCGGATGGAGGATCATGAAATGAAGCGTCGCCCGCTTGACCGGAATGCCCGTTCGCTGGAGCCGGAAACACAGCTCAGCGAAAATATTGTCAAGGAAGCGTTCGTCGCGAGTATCGTTTGTCAGCCAGTGTAGAATGTCGCTGTCAGAATGTGCCGTGATGTGATCGATTTTTGGCGGCGCGTTCATAACTTCTCCTGAGCAGTGGACCGATGGTACCGGTTATCTCGTATCCCCGCTCGACGGCGTCAACGCAATTCGCCGTAATCTGCCTGCGCGCACGGATTGCCGGTGGACCGTCGGACCGATTTGTGCGGCGGCCACCGAGGATACCCCCGTCGCCCTTATTGCGACGTTTGTTTCCTCAACTCCGCAACGTCCGGCGCCGTGACTTGCGATGCCTTGGTTCCAAAGCGCCCGATGACGTAATTGGCAAGAGCTGCGATCTCGGCATCGGAATAGGCGTTGCCGAACGGAGGCATCGAGACGGCGTCCTCCGGCGTTAACCGCCTGGTGCCGGAAAGCACCACCTGGACAACATTTGTCCCGCTGGGATCGTTGACCGCCCATGCTCCGGTGAGGGTGGCTAAGGGCGAGATCGGGCTCTCGCCGGTCCAGCCATGGCAACTGACGCAGGCGCCTTCGAACACCATCTTGCCCCGCGGATCCGGCGTGCCGCTAACTCGGTGCGAAGCCGGCGCGGCTGGCGCAAGCGTCGCCGGCAGATCGGATGAGGCCGTCGCTGGTACCGTGCGCAAATAGGCCACGACCGCGCGGATGTCTTCCGGCGCCAACTGGCTGAAGCTCTGATCCACTGCCTCACCCATCGGCCCCGAAGCGGTACCGTGGCCCGCAGCATGTCCAATCGACAGATAGGAGATCAGATCTTGATCGCTCCACGCGCCAACGCCGGTGGCCTTGTCCGAACTGATATTGAAGGCGCGCCAACCTGCCGTCAGCGCGCCGCCGAACTTCTTGCGGTTGTTCAGCGCAAACGCCAGGTTGCGCGGCGTATGGCATTCGCCGCAATGCGCCAGTGCCTCGGCGAGATAAGCGCCCCTATTCCATTCCAGACTTTTCGACGTGTCGGGTTCGAAGCGGACATCCGGATTGAACATCACGGTCCAGAAACTCATGGCCCAGCGCTGATTGAACGGAAACATCAGCGTGTTCGCAGGGGCAACTGCGCGTACCGGCGCCAAGCTGAACAGATAGGCCTTGATCGCCAGCGCGTCCGCATCCGATATGTAGGTGTAGGACGTGAACGGCATCGCCGGATAAAGCCGCGCACCGTCGCGGCGGATTCCGCGGTGGACCGCGTTGAGGAAATCCTGGTCGGTATAATTGCCGATGCCCGTCTCTTTGTCCGGGGTGATGTTGGTCGAGTAGAGCATGCCGAACGGCAGCTTGAAGCCCAGGCCGCCGGCATATTCCTTGCCGCCCTGCGTGGTGTGGCAGACCATGCAATCCGCCGCCCGCGCCAGATAAGCCCCGCGCTCGACGAGGTTTGCCTTGGCGAGCGAAGTCGGGACACCGGTGGGATCGCCGGCCTTATAGTCAGCGAGTGCTACTTTCTGGCCGCCCGCAAAGGCCATGGGACCGGGGCCGCGGATGATCCAAATTGCCGCGGCCGCCACAACCGCGGCGATCACGACAACGCTGAAGAGAATGCGGCGGCCAGCGCTCATGATTTATTCCCCGCTGCGATCAAGTACCGGTCGATGGGAAGCCGCCGCAGCGCGATGCCTGTCGCAGCGAAAATCGCGTTGCGTAGCGCCGGGGGGCCGGCCGTCACGCCGGTCTCACCGATGCCGCCGGGCGCCTCGCCGCTCTTGATGATGTGAACATCGATCTTGGGCGCTTGGTCGATGCGGAGCATGCGATAGTCGTTGAAGTTGGATTGCTGCACCCGGCCCTTGTCGATGGTGATCTCGCCGTAGAGTGCTGCGGTCAGGCCGAAGATCAGCCCTCCCTCGAGTTGCGCCATGACGGTATCGGGGTTGACGGCAATGCCGGTGTCGACCGCGCAAGTGACGCGGCGCAGATCCACCTCACCCTGCTCGTCGACTTCCGCCTCCACTACGGTTCCGATGAAGCTTGCGAACGATGGCTGCAAGCAAACTCCACGCCCGACGCGCGCCGGCAGCGGCTGGCCCCAGTTGGATTTTTCCGCCGCCAGATTGAGCGCGGCGAGAAACCGCGGCTGGTTTCCAAGCATCGACCGGCGGAACTCGATGGGATCTTTACCGGCCTTTCGCGCCAGTTCGTCCATGAAGCATTCAATCGCAAACACGTTGTTATTGGGACCGACGCCGCGCCAGAACCCGGTCGGAACCGCTGGCGGCTCGGCCCGGACAAACTCGACATGCAAGTTGGGTATCTCGTAGGGAATGTCGATGGCGCTATCGACGCCGTCGATGTCGACGCCGTTCTGGAACCCCGCCGGAAACCAGCGCGCCATGATAGATGAACCGCTGACCTTGTATTGCCAGCCGGCGATCTTGCCGCCGGAAAGCGTGGCCGAAATGGTATCGCGATAGATCGGACGATAGACGTCGTGCTGGATGTCCTCCTCGCGGGTCCACACGACCTTGACCGGCCCGTCGACATGCTTTGCGATCCGAACGGCAGCGACGACCATGTCGGGTTCGAGCTTGCGGCCAAAGCCACCGCCGAGCAGGTGCTGGTAGATCCTGACTTTCTCGATCGGTAGTCCGGCCGCCTTCGCCGCCTCCGACTGCACCCGGGTCATGATCTGCGTGCCGGTCCAGACTTCGCAGGAGTCGGGCTTCAGATGAACCGTCGCGTTGACCGGCTCCATCGTCGCATGCGCGAGGAACGGTAGTTCGTACGACGCCCCAAATTTGTCACCCGTTGAAAGTCCCTTGGCGATATCGCCGGTGGATTTGGCGACTGCACCGTTCTTTTCGCTGGCGGTGCGCAAAGCATCCCAGATGTCCTTCGAACTGACGCGCGCGTTGGGTCCCTCATCCCAGGTCACGACCAGGGCTTCGAGGCCTTTCTTGGCCGCCCACATGTGATCGCCGACCACCGCGACCATGTCATCGAGCACCACGATCTTGTGCACGCCTGGGATTTTTCTGGCGGCGCTGTCGTCGACCTTGGCGACCTTGCCACCGAACACCGGACAGGTCTTCAGGGTTGCGAACCTCATGCCGGGCAGCATCGCATCGATGCCGTACACGGCCTTGCCGTTGACCTTGTCGGGGGTGTCGAGCCGCTTCAGCGGCTTGCCGATCAGCACGAAATCCTTGGGGTCCCTGAGCGGGACGTCCTTTGGCGGCACCTCGCTGCTCGCCGCAAGCGCCAGCGCGCCATAGGAAAGCCGCCGCCCGCTCGCTTGATGCGTGACTCCGCTATTCGCCGCGGTGCAGCTTGCCGGATCGACCTGCCACTGCTGCGCGGCAGCCTGGACCAGCATGGCTCGGGCGCTGGCGCTGGCCGCGCGCAACGGCTTCCACCACGCCCGAATCGAATTGGAATTGCCGGTGGCCTGAATGCCGAACATCGGATTGCCATAGAGCTTGTCGCTCGGCGGCGCGTGCTCCAGCGTCACCTGCGAAAAATCGGCGTCGAGCTCTTCGGCCAGAATCATCGATATCGAGGTATAGACGCCCTGCCCCATCTCGACCTGCGGCATCACCAGCGTGGTCTTGCCGGAAGAATCGATGCGGATGAAGGCATTCGGCGCAAACTTACCGGCGGTGTCGTCCACAGGCTGCAGCGGTTCATTAACGCGCAGCGCCCGCACCGGAAGATGGAACGCGAACAGAAATCCACCCGCCAAACCGCCGGTCAGCAGCGTGCGGCGCGCAACACCTTCGAAATTCCTCTCGGCAACGGTCATGACGAGCTCCTACGACTGGCGATGCGACGCCGCCTGCTTGATTGCCGCGCGAATGCGCACATAAGTACCGCAGCGGCAGATGTTCCCCGCCATCGCCGCGTCGATGTCGGAGTCATCGGGATTGGGCGTGGCCGCAAGCAGGGCTGCCGCCGCCATGATCTGCCCGGATTGGCAATAGCCGCACTGGATCACTTCGAGATCGAGCCAGGCCTTCTGCACCTTCGCGCCAACTGGCGACGCGCCGACGCCCTCGATGGTGGTGACGGCGCGGTCGCGCACCGCGCCGACCGGCAGCATGCAGGAGCGCATGGCCTTGCCGTCGATATGCACCGTACACGCGCCGCACTGGGCAATGCCGCAGCCGAACTTGGTTCCGGTCATGCCGAGTATGTCACGCAGCACCCAGAGCAGCGGCATGTCCGCGGGCGCATCGAACGACTTCTGTTCGCCGTTGATCGTCAATTTGACCATGGGGTATCCGATATGTCAGGCGACTGCCTCAGGCAGCGAGCGCCGGGGCAAATTTCATCAGCCGGTTGGAGGCCTCGGCAACGATTCGATGGATCAGATCGCCGGCCTTCGGAATATCGTGGATCAACCCGATGCTCTCGCCGACAGTTACGTTGGCAATCTCGAAATCATCGGAATTCTGCGCTTCCTCAACCTTACGCAATTCCTCTCCGCGCACTTGTGCGAGTTCCTTTTCGTGACCTTGCCACCTCTCGATAAAATCGTTCCTCATGAGCCGGCCGGTATAGCCCGGCGGCCACACTCGTCTCCGCACGACGTCGTAAACGCTTGTCCGTATGGTCTCGTCCCCGGTCGCTTCCAGCACCATTGTCTTTGCCGCATCCGGGATGAGAGCTTCCTGCGTTGCCCAGAACCTGGTGCCCATCAGCACACCATCAGCTCCCAGCATGAGCGACGCCGCGAGACCCCGGCCATCCGCAATACCGCCCGCCGCAAGCACGAGAACATCGGGTGCCCGTGCGGCCAACGCATCCACCACTGACGGAACGAATGGCATCGTGGAACGCAGCGCCCAGCCATGCCCACCGGCCTCGGTCCCCTGAGCGACGATGACATCCGCCCCGACATCGACCGCGCGGAACGCGTGATCCAGGCAATGCACTTGGCAAATCAGCGGTACGCCAGCCTTCTTGATGCGAGCGGCATACAGACCCGGATCCGAGAAGGACAACATCATCGCACGCGGATGCCGCTCCAGCGCGATGTCAAGCAATCCCGGATCTTCGGGAATGGTCCAGGTGATAAACCCGGCGCCAACGTCGGATCGCGTGACCTTTGCCGATTCGGCTTCGAACCAAACGCGGTCGACGTAACCGCCACCCAACAGCCCGAGTCCTCCAGCTGCCGCTACTGCCGATGCCAAAGCTCCTCCCGAAGCAGGAGTCATGGGCGCCAGCACAATCGGATGCTTGATACCAAAATGCTTGGTCAGCCTGGTGGTGATCGTCATGATCGTTCCTTGGTGTTCAATGATGTTTGCGTTATAGCAACACTTCTTCCAGTTGATTCCAAAACTATGGAGGAAGGCGTGTCGAATAATAATTTCTGCGTCCGCCGCAACTCCAATTCGGCTTCTGTCCCTGCAGGTTTATAGATCGCCAGTCAGAAACTGCGCTCGGCCTGCACCGAATGACCAATCCTCATCAGCGTTTGTCACAAAAGTCACGACCACGTCGCTTGGTGAAATTCCGCAACTGGCGGAAAGCCTTTCGACCAGCAAACGATAAAAGCCCTGTTTCATTTCGCGTTCTCGTGGACGGCTGGTGATCTGGAGCACAACTATTTTGTCAGATCTGGCGAACCCGAGCCCCGTATCCTCGATGACCATGCGAGAACGCTTGTGCTCGTGTACCACCTGATAGCGATCGTTTCTCGGTACGTGGAGGGTTTCGAGCAACACCTCGTGCGTGACGTCGAGGATTTTCTTCAGCTCAGGTTCCGAGCGTCCCTCGATGAGGTCGAAGCGCAGGAGCGGCATGATGACTTTCCATAGTTGAGCGATTGATCTCGTTTTTGTCGCCAGAGGGACCATGTCCCCATCAATTGCGATCATCAAACGAATAAATTCGAGAGGCTAATCTGTGCGGCAGATCGCTCGATTTGGCACCAAAATCGCATGATTACAGCAAGAAGGACCGGCCAAGCAGCGCGCGATATTTTTCCTCCGCTGCCGATCACAGTCGCTCATGCGACTCTTTGCGCCGCCCGCCAATGAGCATCGTTGCGGCAAGGATTGCTAAGAGCTGTGCCGGCGTGGATCATCATGTGGATCGTGATATTCAAGGCCGAGTGGTCCGATCGCCGTCACCTGCGTGACGTATTCGCCGGACTTCGCCCAATGAAAATGCCAGGTTTCGCCTGGAAGAACGATGACGCTTCCCGGCGGATAGGCCTTCACCTTTTCGCCCTCGAACGTCTCCCCGAGCCCGATGTAAAAGACGCCCGACATGACCGTGTAGATGCGATCCTCTGGATGCTTGTGCGGCATCAGTTTCGTGCCGTCTGGCACCTTGACCCTGACCACGTAAGGACCGGGTTCCGTGGGGTGGCCTACGACGACCGCCAGACGAGCCCCAGGTGGAAACGCCGGAAACGGCTTCCAGTCGATATCTTCAGGCAGGATCGCTCTAAAATCTGCCTGATCAGGTTGATGGTTGCGGGTCATTGGCCCCATCCTTTATCTTTGGTGAACGCAAGTATGCCGATAGCGGCGTTGAGAACTTTGGATATCGGAAAGTTCTTCTCTGCCTCGCAGGCAAGGCGAACAACCAGCTCGTCAAGGTGCGGCACTTTTTAAGCGCAAAGGCGTCGCTGCACTGGAGACGGACGACAGGACTTGCGGAGCCCATACGGCTATGCCGGCGATAATTGCGTCCTGCCGACTCAACGCGGCGCGATTGCAGATTGATTGCGGCATCGAGAAATCCTTTCGAGCGGAAGGGAACGGCGCTCCCGGAAGCGCAGAGATCGCTCATCCCAGCTGTCCAGAGTGCTTCGCTTGTAAAACTTGCGCGCGTCGGGCTTCAATGATGTCGAAACAGCTTGGTCAGCAAAGCCAGCAATCGCGATTACCGTAGAGAGGGATGACGAATTCTTTATTAGCATATGATGTCCCTGGCGGATCCATGCGATCGATATACTCTTCCACGCGAAGCACCGTGCCCCTATCGATTGTGATCATCAAACGAATAGATTCGAGAGGGCAATCTGTGCTGCAGATTGCTCGGGTTAGGTTGAACTCGAATGATTACGGAGCGAAATCCAATGATTCTAACTCGCATGATCGCGCCATGGTAGGCGAGCGGCATGGAGAAATCGCTTGGGGATCGGAACCCGTTGCAGATGTGCCGTCTCTGACTGACAAGGCTATTCGGCGGCTATTTGCAATTCGGTGTCCGGTCGTACAATCTGGAGGAAGGTTGAGAGCGCACTGGATACGTAAGCGTCTGTGCGCCGAATGAACATCGTCTGCATTTCCGCAAACTCGGGCTCCAGTTGATGCACCGCGACCTGGCTCTCTCGCCAAGCCGCGGCGACTACCCCCTTCGGCAACAAGGTGATCCCGACCCCCGCGGCCACACAGCCCAGAATCGCTTCGATCGAACCGAATTCCAGAGGCTGTGCAATGAGTATTCCAACGTTGTTCAGCAGGTTTTCCAGCCGTGCTCGGTATGAGCAACCAGCACGGAAGACGATTGTTTTCAGTTCGTTGATCGACGAAAGATCCTCAATGCGCCGAATCGAGCGAGGCGTCACCAGGACAAGCTCTTCACGAAACACGCTCTCCTGTTGCAGATCTGGATGGTCGACCGGTGCCGCAACAAACGCGCCCTCTAGTCTGCATTCAACAACATCCTCGACGAGACTAGAGGTCGTTCCCGTCGTGACTACGAGACGGACCTTTGGGTGGGCTTTGGTAAAGTTTGCGACCATTGACGGGAACCGAACCGCCGCAGTCGTTTCCAGGGTGCCAATTTCCAGCACACCGCTGGGAATGCCGTCATCCCTTGCAGCGACCCCCGCGTCGCGAAGTAGTTTGGATATGCGTGCCGAAAAGGGGAGCATGCGGCGTCCAGCAGAAGTCACCTTCACACCGCGCGCATGCCGCTGGAATAGAAGGACACCAAGCTCGAGCTCCAACGCCCTCACTCGCCCAGTGACATTGGATTGCACAGTGTTCAGCTCAGATGCCGCTCGATTCATGCTGCCGTGCCGGGCAACTGCCTCAAAGACTTTTAGATCGATTGCGTTCATAGTAACTCCTGTCTTCGGCATTAACACACTTGAACGAACGGCCATAGAAGCTGCTGTCGGAGGAAAGAGAGGACAACTAGTCGTCGAGTCGATGTCTCCTCCCCATCCGACGTTCTGACAACATTGAACTGTTGGACGAAGATTGTCGAACTCACTCAACCTTTCGAACAACCCGTCGCGACGTCGTTAGTCACCTCGGCACTTCTGCGCAGACGCGATGATGTCGTTCATCGCGTCCGCTCGCACCGCGAATATGGAGAAGCGTGATCCTCGGGAGGCGACAGAGCTGACATCGATGCGATGTCCGAGCACTTCGATCGCCCGTCGCACGATGAATAATCCGACGCCAAGTCCATCACACCGCGCGGAATCGAGTCGAGTGAATGCATCAAAGATTCTCGATATTTGCTCCTCCCTGATACCGATACCCGTATCGCAAACGTCGATGCGTACATTCTGACCTGAACGACGGCAGCCGATGAGTATCCGGCCTTTGGGCTCGGTATATTTGATCGCGTTGCTAACCAGATTTCGGAGGATACCGTTGAGCAGCACCGCATTGCTCATGACCGACGCGCCAGTGGGACGCACGCGGATGTCAATCTCCTTCTGCAACGCGCCTTCCGCATTTTCATGACATGCTTGCCTAAACAGCGGCTCGAGCGCGACGGGCGAGAGCTCTGCCTCCTTTGCATGCTCATTGAGCCGAACAGCCCCCAGCAGTTGATCAAGCAACCCATTCAGGCCGTTGATAGCATGCTGTCCCCTCTGCAGCAGACATTGTTCGGATTTGGTCCGGACGCCGATCCCGAGAAGATCGTGGGAGCTTTGGATGATTTGCAATGGTTGTCGAAGATCATGGCCTGCCATGGCGAGGAGCACGGCTTCAAAACCGTTAGTCCGCTGTGGGTCTGATCTGCCTGCAATTCCGAACGTTACTGGCCGATCGGTCGCCCCCATGACGCCGATCCCCCCGTTGGCGGCGGGAATCGCACTCTGCTCATTTGTGTCGGTCATGATGTCCTCGCTTCCAGCTAAGGCTTTTGATGACTCCCTTGCTGACGAAGGTTGCGCAAACATCCGCGAGGAAGCGAGTTTAGTGTTGTAAAGCGATGTAAATGCTCAGCTTCGCGCGTGAAATCTTCAGTTGAATCTCCGTCCAGTGGCTGGAACTTTGGACAGTCGTAGCCGCAATCCATCGATCTGGATCGCAGCGCTGATGCGATTTTCAAAAATCGGACTGATTGCGAAGAATGATGAGCTGAACGATTTGATCGCCGTGGGCTGAGAGATAGAAGGTGAGCACCAACGGATCGGGCAGCCCTCGTTTGTCGTAGTTGCCATCGATGTTTGCCGTCAGTATGCAATGCCCGTAATGCTCCCTTGCCTCGACGACCTGTATCGTTAGTCTTTCTCCAATGATGTCGCGCGCTGCCCATTCCCTGATGGCCGACTTTCCCCAGTAGTCGCGCAGTTGGTCATTAACGAGTGCATCGTCTGCGAAAGTTGCCAGCAGCTCGTCGAGATCGAAGCTGTTGGTCGCTTTGACATAGGTCGCCACGAGTGGCGGAAGCGCGGGCGGCGAGACTTGCGGAAGACGCGAAGGGGACATGATGGGCCTGTGAGGTCGTGCAAATGCGGATGGCCGCTTTGCATCGACGATGGCCGAAGGACGGGGCCCTGGCACATTGTGTTTTGTAGTGTCTCGTAAAGCCGTGAAAAGCGGACAGTCGGTTCAGGCGATGGGCGTCGCGCTTGGTCCGCGGCGAGCCGTTGTGGCGTCTGTCCACGAAATACCGAGCATTCTCTAAAGGTTAGCGGCATCTCGACGCTGGGCGACGGCCCGGCTACAGCCGCTCCGCTTCACCAAAGAAAGTGACTACCTACACCAAATCGTGGATCAGCTGCCGCGCGATGCGAAGATCCGCCGTTTCGAAGCCTTCTGTAAACCGGTGATAGACCGGAGCGAGGGTGTCGCGGGCCCGGTCGCGCTGTCCGTTCTCGGACAGCAAGCGAGCCATGGCCGTGGCCGATCGCAACTCCCAGGCCAGCGCCGACTGCTCTCGCGCCACGGCGAGTGATTGCATCAGGCAGTCTTCGGCTGACGCCCAGTCCGGTCGTGGCATTGCCGCGAGAATTTGTCCTTTAATCCGAAGCAGCTCCGCCATGTCAAACGTCGCTCCACAAATGGCCGCGCGTGCGACAGCTCCATTGATGGTGAGCAGCGCTTCGTCGGACTGACCAGTCTGCCAGAGGCCTTCCGCCAACGCGCTGGTGAAAACTGTAGTGAGAATGCTGTGCTGTTCAGCATGCAGCGTTTCCAGCGCGTCTCGCAACAGAGTGAGGCCGGCTTCCGCCTGGTCGCGTAGGACCGCGAGTTGACCCCTTAGCGCTATTCCGACGGCGCGATACGGCGCCAATGAGTATCGCCCGGCATGAACGATCAATCGCTCAATCAGGTCGGCGGCTCGTTCCAGTTGACCGCTCCAGAGAAAGACCGGTGCCGCATAGATCAGCGAGATGCAGATCGAAACTGGATGATCATGACGCTCGGCTTCGTCGATGGCCTGCTGCGCTATTCTGAGCGCCCGCTCTGAAGAACCGCGCAGCCACAAGGCGCGAGCGAGGGCGACTAGCGCACGGATACGATGATCGTACCCAAAGAAGTTGGTATTGAGTTGACCCAGCTCGACGGCCTTGGCCATACCGGCCTCGCAATGGTATTGTGCCTTAACCTGATTTCCCACCAAATGATGGGAAACACCGAGCATCCAATCCGTCATGACAAGGCCGGCCATATTTTTAGCCGCCCGGGCGACCGCGCCCCCCCGTTTTGCAACGGTCAACGCGTCGCGGAAATCGCTAGTTCGGGTAAGGAAAATGTTCAGGCCGGCAAGAAGTTGAAGCTGATGATCCCGATCCTCGAACGTCTCTGCAAGCGAAAGTCCGCGCTCGATTGCGGCGCGAACCTCGTCACCGTTTCCTTTGGTGAACATCAACGATAGCGCCAGAGTCTCCTGGAGAATCATCTCCTGTTTGGTCCCGCGGCCGGCGTCGTCGAGACCAGCGAGCGCCTGCTCGCACCAGTTCCGGCATTCGTCGAGCAGCGACAATCCCACGAACAAGGGGGCCGCCCAGGTGGCCAGTTCGACACCGATGGCGATGTCGCCATGGTTCGAGAACGCCCATTCGAGCGCCGCGCGCACATTCCCGATATGCGGGGCATATCCGGAGAGATCGTGCGCGCCAAAGGTCGATTGGATTGCCTCGTCGTGTCTGAGATAGCTGGAATAGTAAAGCGCATGCCGCCTAGCGGCGTCGTCCGCCTCGCCATGATCGGTAAGTCTGCCCGCAGCATAGGCCTGCGTGGTGTCGAGCAGCCGATAGTACGTTGATTCGCCAATGGTGGTTGACGATATCAGCGATTTCGCAACGAGGTTAGTCACCGCGTCGGTGACCTCCGCGTCGCTTGGCCCGGTCCCGGCGACAGAGAGGGCGGCCTTGAGCGAAAATGCCCCGACGAAGACCGACAACCTGCGCAAAACCAGCTTGTCGCCCTCTCGCAGCAGGTTGTAGCTCCAGTCGAGCATCGCGTTCAAGGTCTGGTGTCGAGGCAGCGCAGTACGACGGCCCTGCCAGAGCAGTTTGAACCGGTTGTCGAGCAGTTCTGCCGTTCCGCGAATTCCATGTGAGCTGACGCGACTAGCTGCAAGTTCGATGGCGAGCGCGATCCCATCGAGCCGGCGGCAAATGTCGGCGACGATCGGCGCATCCGCATCGCTCAGCTCCGAGCGATTGCCACTCGCTGCCGCGCGCTCCATGAATAGCTGCACGGCCGGAAACGCGAGCGCTTCGGCAGCTGTCAAGCCGATATGGTTCGGAGGACCATCGAGCGGATACAGCATGTGAACGTGCTCACCTTCGACCCGTAGTGCTTCCCGGCTGGTGGCGAGGATGTGCACTTGCGGCGCCTCACTGACGACGGGTTCGGTCAGCGCCGCTGTCGCGTCGATCACGTGTTCGCAATTGTCGAGCACAAGGAGGGCTCTCCGGTCGCCAAGAAAGGCCAGCAAGCCGAGGAAGGGATCCTGGGCCTGCAGCATAATTCCGAGCGCCGATGCAACAGCCGTCGACACGAGGCCTGGATCTGTCAGTGCTCCCAGATCTACGAAGAAAACCGCTCCCTCGAAATGATCAATTAATGCATGGGCGATCGAGACTGCGACCGTAGTCTTGCCCATGCCGCCTGGCCCAACGATGCTGACGAAGCGACGCGTCATCAGTAGGGCCGATACCGCACGGACGGTTTCGTCGCGGCCAACCATTCGCGTCAACAGCGCCGGCAGCTGACGGAGCCGATCGCGGACAAGTGGCTGAGTTTGTGGGGCTGATCGTTGTGATGCCGGTCGCGTCACCGGGGCGACGAAGCAATAGCCCCGACCAATGACATTTGTGACGTAACGGGCGCCGTCGCGTCCGTCTCCGAGCGCCTTGCGAAGGCCAGAAACATGGACGCGGACGTTGGCCTCCTCCACAACGACACCGGGCCAGACTCGCGAGATCAGCTCCCTGTGGGTGACCACTTCCCCGGCCCGCTCGACCAGAGCGATCAGGATTTCGAGCGCACGGCTGCCCAGCTCTAGCGGAACGCCCGCTTTCTCAAGCAGCCTTTCGGCCAAAAACAGGCGAAATGGGCCAAATGAAACGACGTCGTTTGCTCTCAGGTTATCACTATCCCCCATACGTCCGTGCCCGCTCCTCGACGACCCGTTGCGAAAGGCTGGACCCGAAGCAACAGCGCAAGTCTTTGCGGATCCTCGACTGCTCTACTCGGCCGAGCCACCGTGCGCGCGTGCAATAAGCGCTCGTACCAAATTTCAGACCTTTTGCACCTCCTGAAAAATGCACGTCACTCGGTAATTAGTGTTCCCAAATCCGAAACAATTAATTGATCTCACTGCGCACAAGCGGAACTGTTTCATGGCGTCGATTCGGTCCACTTGACTACCGTTTGAAATTTGATCTCAAAACGACACACCGATTACGATGATCCTGCGCATCGCAATTGTCTTCAGACCAGCCTGTTGACGTCGATGACCGCTTTCGCGAAGTCCTGAGGGGCCTCCTGCGGCAGATTGTGACCGATGCCGCCCTTGATCTCACGGTGCTCGTATTTGCCGGAGAATTTCTTGGCATAGGCCGCCGCCGGCGGATGCGGTGCGCCGTTGGCATCGCCTTCCATCGTGATCGTCGGCACCGTGATGGCAGGGGTCGCCGCGATGATCTTATCCAAATCGGCATAGCGCGCCTCACCTTCGGCAAGCGCAAGCCGCCACCGGTAATTATGGATCACGATCGCGACATGGTCGGGGTTTTCGAATGACTTCGCGCTACGATCGAAGGTTGCGTCATCGAACTTCCATTGCGGCGAAGCGAGCTGCCAGATCAGCTTCGAGAAGTCGTGGCGATATTTCTCGTAGCCTTCCTTGCCCCGCTCGGTCGCGAAATAGAATTGGTACCACCATTGCAGTTCGGCCGACGGCGGCAGCGGCATCTTGCCAGACTCCTGGCCCGAGAACAGATAGCCGCTTACCGAAACCATGGCTTTGCAGCGCGCGGGAAAGGCGGCTGCGATGATATTCGCGGTCCGTGCGCCCCAGTCGAATCCGGCAAGCGTTGCCTTTTCGATTTTCAGCGCATCCATCAGCGCGACGATATCGGCGGCGACCGCCGCGGGTTGGCCGTTCCGGAACGTCTCGTTCGAAAGGAAGCTGGTCGTGCCATAGCCGCGCAGATATGGCACGATGACGCGATAGCCGGCCTGCGCAAGCAGTGGCGTAACATCGGCGAAGCTGTAGATGTCATAGGGCCAGCCGTGCAGTAGAATGACGGCGGGACCGTCTGCCGGACCCTCCTCGGCATAGCCGACGTTCAGCAGCCCGGCATCGATCTGCTTCAGCCGCGCGAAGGAGGTATTGGTTCCCGGCTTGATCACGGGCAGCGCCGGCCCAGTCTTGGTTTGCGCGCTCGCCGCGCCTAATACGCCGAACCGAGCGGCTGCGAGTGTCGCTCCGGCGACGCCGAGAAAATTCCGCCGGCGACGATTGATGTTATCGGACATGTCGTTCTCCCTTGCTTCCTTCGCTCCGGAGCGCTCACGCGCGTCACTACAGCCTGGAGGCGAAACCATTGAACAGAACCAAAAGAATATGCTTGGCGAGCGTTCGAGCAACAGCAATCTATGCCGCACATCGTTGCTTAAATAGCAACGGGCTGGTTGGACCATGCGGGAACTAAGTCAGGACCGCCTGAGACACTTTGGAAGTTGTTTGTCGCCGAGAGGCCCGATCGCGCTGTCCGCTCTCGGACAGCAATCACCGATCAGGATCGCGAGGTGATGTCCTCGACAATATCGCTCCACATCACGCTCTGCTGGCTAACGACGCCCCATTCGTGGGCGAACAGTCTTCAATCCTGACGACACCATCCTCAACGCGGCTCGCAATCACGCGCCCGCCGGAGTTAACGATCAGATTTTCAGGGCTGCTTCGAGAAGGCCGATCAAAGCATCTGCTTCGAACGGCTTCGTTAGCAGGCAGAAAGCCCCATCGGCTGCTGCCCTCGCTTCCAGGCCCGGCTCTGCGCACCCGGAGATCACGATGACCGGCACTGTCGAGCCACCCGCCTTGAGTAGCCGAATGAGATCAAGCCCGCTCATCCCGGGCATTTCAAAGTCAGTGATGATGCAGTCGCACGATCCTTCCCCACCCCTACCGATAAATTCTACGGCGGACGCATAGCCGTGAGCTTCATATCCCAGCGAACGAAGCAATCCGACGATCGCAATCCGGAATGATTCGTCGTCGTCAAGGACCGAGATTATGAATTCTCCAGACATGCATGATCCTTTCCCGGTCGAACCCCTTGCCCGCTGATTGGTCAAGCCGAGAGCGCTGATGTTCCGCATGAGATGAGGCGTCGAAAACAATCTGTACGCCAGTTTAAAGCGACCCTTTGTCACGCATTCGGTTTGGCCGCTTTGCGATCTGAAATTTGTCCAGTCTTTCGTCCATTATACAAGTGAGCCATATGGCGCCGACAACCACGGCGGTAGACAAAACCTCAAATCAACTTGGCATCCAAAGTGATCGCCGCGTTGAGAACCTTTGAAACAGGGCAGTTCTTCTCGGCATCGGTGACCATTCGTACAAACGCAACTTCGTCCAGGCCCGGTATCTTGGCGCGCAGGGTCAGAGCCGAACGACTGATGCGAAATCCTGACCCTCCGCTTCAATGGTGACTGCGGCTTCGACGTCGATCTCTGTCGGCGTGAAGCCTGCACTCTCCATCACAAATGCGACGGTCATGGAGAAGCAACCGGCGTGAGCGGCAGCAACGAGTTCTTCGGGATTGGTGCCATTCTCGTTTTCGAACCGCGTCTTGAAAGAATAGGGAGTCGCCTGAAGAACCCCAGATTCGGTGGAAAGTTTACCGCCGCCTGCGCGACCGGTGCCGCGCCAAATTGCTCTTGCCTTGCGGATCATGGAACGTCTCCTCGTTCGTTTGCTGTCTTCCGACAATGCGACTTGTCGCGACTTAAGCGAGGAACTCCACGATCGCGGCGTTGATCTCCTCGGCATGCGTCCACGGCAGGCCGTGGGAGCCGCCCTTGATCTCGATGTACATCACACCCTTGATCATTTTCGCCTGCCTTCGGGATGTGACATCGGCGGGCAGGATGCGATCGTCGTCACCGTGAATCATCAGGGTCGGCAAATCATTGTGCGAGATGTCGTTGCGGAAATCCTCGATCCATGCGTCGACGCAGGCCAACGTTCCGATGGCCGACGCACCGATTGCCACGCTCCAGTTGGCTTGAATGGCGAGCTCGCTGACCAACTTTCCATCGGCGCCACCCACGCTGTAGAAGTTCTTCAGGAACGCCATCAATGTAGCTGGGCGATCGGCCCGGATCCCGGCCTGGATCCCGCTGAACACGCTGGCGTCGATACCTTCGGGATTTTCGGGCGCCTTAACTAGATAGGGTCCAAGAGTCCCGATGAGGACGGCCTTGCGAAGCCGCTCGGTGCCGAATGTGCCGATGTAGCGCGTGATTTCGCCGGTGCCCATCGAGTGCCCGACCAGAGACACGCCTGTAAGGTCGAGCGCGCGAAGCAGCGCGTCGAGGTCGGCTGCAAAGGTGTCGTAGTTGTACCCAACCGCGGGCTTGCTGGATCGGCCGAAACCGCGGCGATCGTAGGTGATCACGCGGTGGCCGGCGGCCAAGAGTGCGGCGGTCTGTTTTTCCCACGCGTCGCCATTCAACGGCCAGCCGTGGATCAATACGACCGGAGAACCCGAGCCGTGATCCTCATAGTAGAGCTCTATGGAGGTCGAATTTTCCTGCCCGACTTTGACGAAACCTCGCTGAGTGGACGCAGACGATATTTCAGGCATTTTCTCTCTCCGTGATTGCGCACCAGATCATTTGCGCCAAAAGAAAATGCCAAGCGTGATTGCAAATCCATCGCACGAAGGTTTGGTCGATACTATACTTCTGGGTCGGTCAGAGCGTCGAACTTCGGCGACGCTTACATCTTACACATGAAGTAAGCATCCGGCTCGACTTCGCGGTCATCAGCTCCGTGGTCAACTGCCTTCGCGCCTCGAAAAACCTCACCAAACAATTGGGCAAGGTGCTGCTGTCCCTCTCGTTAGTCGGCTTCATCCGAAACGATTCCCGATCTCGAACGCGTCGGCGAACATCCGCGGCTTCAACGACCCAATCGAGCCTCGCAGGGCGCTTTATGGTTAAGCTCGCGTCGTCTATCCCTCCCAAACCTATCTGAAGGTATCGGTTCGATGACACCTTCGTCCGAATAGGTCCGCCTTCACTCGCGCGCATACACTTGTCCAGAGCCGCGACGGCCCGACGGAAAGTGGAGAATTTTCCGTGCAATCATCGCTCAAAGCGAATGGAGTCAGATCATGCCTCGTCTTCTCGCACTTGTTACTGTTGCCACCATCTTCATAACTTCCACGGCGGCCGTCGCGGCGCCACCGCTTGAGCATGTACGCGGCACTGTAAAATCGATCAGCGATGCCGTGCTCATCGTTCACACGGCGAGTGGAACGAATGAGAAGGTTTATCTGACCGACAAGACGGGCTACCTCACGGTAGCGAAATCAAACCTCGATCATACCGGTTCGGGCGACTACATCGGGGTCGCCACGAAGTCGATTGGCGACAAGCTTGTGGCGCTTGGCGTGTTGCTTTTTCCTCCAGCGATGAAGGGCGCGTTGGAAGGACACTTCGACTGGGACCCGATCCCGGATACGACTCTCTCGGCTGGCGGCACCACGGCCAGTGCGATGACGAACGGTACGGTCAAGGCGGCGACGCCGGCAGCCGGTGCTAAAAAAGTAACGAGCACCATGACGAACGGCACCGTTTCAAGCGCCGGTGCTTCCGGCGATGCAAAGCAGCTCACGGTGACCTACAAAGGTGGAGAGCAGATCGTCCTCGTGCCACCGACAGCGCCCGTCGTAACGGTCACGCCCGGCGGCAAGTCCGATGTGACGGAGGGCCAAGTGGTCTTCATCAACGCCATCCGGCAAGACGGTCAGTTAAATGCCGCAGCGGTTTTTGCAGGTCTCAACTTTTTATAGGTGTCAAAGGGCGCTACGCCTCCGATTTGGAGCGAGTGCCCTTGGAATTCCCGCGGAAGCGCAGCGAAGCAAGTTCTGCAGATACGCTCCCGAACGGGGGGACATGGGAGAACAGAGATGGCCCCTCGACGCAACTACCTCGCTCATCCGTTGCCGGTTCGAATCATGCACTGGATCGGCGCTGTCGCGGTTATCTGCATGATTTTGAGTGGCTTGCAGATCTACAACGCCTCGCCGCTCCTGCCGTTCACTTTTCCGGGGTGGATGACGCTTGGCGGTTGGCTCGGCGGCGGTATTGCCTGGCACCTGAGCGCGATGTGGGTGCTTTTCGCCGATGGCCTCGCTTATCTCGCCTACGGGTTCCTCTCGGGCCACTTTCGTCGTGACATTCTACCCCCTCGGCCAAAGATCATACTCCGCGATCTGAACGATGCGCTTCAGTTTCGGCTTGCCCATCAGCTCGGCGCCTACAATGGCGTCCAGCGCTTGCTCTACATGGGAGTGATCATCATGATTTGCCTGGCGGTCGCAACCGGCCTCTCGATCTGGAAGCCCGTTCAGCTCGGCTGGTTGACCGGCCTGTTCGGCGGTTACCCCGCTGCGCGCGTAATCCACTTCATCATGATGGCCCTGATCGTTGGCTTTCTCATTATACACTTGGCCCTCGTCATATTATTTCCGCGCACGCTGGTCTCGATGCTCGCTCCGGTTCGGTCCGAGCTCGACAATGCGCCACGAGGGAGCGTGCGTTGAGGGGAAATCGAACAGCTGTGCGTGCCAGCGACATCGCCCCGGAACTGGCGCGGATTGGCCGCCGGCGCTTTCTTAAAGGCGGACTTTCCTTGGGAGCCCTGACTCTTCTGACAGGCTGCGATCTTTCGAGTCATTCCGGCGTCGACGCTGCGCTTTCCACGATGCTGGAATTTGACGACATGGTACAGGCGGCGCTGTTTAACCCCAATCGGATGGCTGAGACTTATCCGGTGAGCGCGATTACCAAACCCTTCCGCTTCAATGCATATTATCCGGAATGGCAGGTCCGTATCGTGCCCGCACAGTGGCACCTCGATGTGTCCGGACTGGTTTCCGACAAAGCTCCATGGACCCTCGAAAACCTCCTGGCGCTCCCGCAGGAAAGCCAGATCACACGGCACATCTGCATCGAAGGATGGAGCCAGATTGGCCAATGGAGCGGGGTGCCATTGCATGTCTTTCTTCGCCGAATCGGTGCGGATCCGCGAGCGCGCTACGTTGCGTTCAGGTGCTTTGACGGATACTCGACGAGCCTGGACATGGCAAGCGCACTACATCCGCAAACCATCTTGGCCATCGACTTCGAAGACGCTCCTTTGACGCCGGAATGGGGTGCACCGGTGCGATTGCGTATTCCGACCAAGCTCGGCTTCAAGAGCGCGAAGAATTTGCAGGCGATCGAGGTGACAAATACGTATCCAGGTGGTTTTTGGGAGGATCAGGGCTACAACTGGTTCTCCGGCTCGTGAGTACTTAATCGTCACCTCACTTCACATGTTCATTCGCCAAACTCGCCACGATCAGCAAAGGCACATCCCTGCGTGGCTATGGGTTAGGTTACAGGGTCAAATTGTGCAGACGAAGTACGCCAACGATCTGACAAGATGTTCTATCCGGCGCGAATAGGCGCACCGTCGTCGGTGATCGAAATTACGGGCGTTACGGTCAAACGCGGTTCCCTCACTCGCACGAAAGCTGGCGAAGACATTGAGCCGTAATACCTCACCTAAATATCATACCTTGATTTGCGTGTTTCGCTAGTTTGTGCGTTTGACGCCAAGCATTTCAGCCTTTCTCACGAGGTCAGCGACCGATCGGGCCTCCATCTTTTTCATCATATGTCCGCGGTGGATTTTCACAGTAATTTCACTCACCTGCAACCGGTGGGCAATCTCCTTGTTCATCAGGCCGGAAATGACAAAGGACAGAACTTCCCGTTCGCGCCGGGTTAGTGATTCAAAGAGGCGCCGAAGTTGGGACAGCACCTTCCCTTCGTTGCGCCGCCTGCGGTCTTCGTCGAGCGCTCGGGTCAGGGCGTCCAGCATGTCCTGGTCACGAAACGGCTTGGGCAGGAAGTCGATGGCTCCAGCCTTCATTGCTTTCACCGACATTGGAATGTCGCCATGTCCGGTCATAAAGACGATCGGAATGTGAATCCCCGCCTTGGCCAGGACGCCCTGAAACTCCAGGCCGTTCGTGTCCGGTAGCCGAATGTCGAGTACAAGACAACTCGGAATATCCGGAAACTCGCTCCCAAGGAAAGCGGCGCCTGTGCTGAATACTTTGACATGAAAATTCATCGATCGAAACAAGTGCGTCATCGCCACCTGCATAGACTCGTCATCGTCAACGACGAAAACGATTTGTTCGGAATCCTCTTCCAATGACGCAGTTTTCGCGTACTGGCTCATGGCGCTCACTCCTGGTGCGAGGGCAAGGCGAACTGGAATGTGGCGCCCGGCTCTCCTGTATTGTTCGTTGCCCACAGTCGTCCGCCATGATCCCCAATGATCGAACGGCAGATCGATAGGCCTATCCCCAGACCGCTCGGTTTGGTGCTGAAGAAAGCATCAAACAGACGATCCGCCGCGTCCGCCGAAATGCCAACACCGCCGTCCTTCACGGCAACCACGATCCGATGTGCTTCATCCTCATACGAACGGATCAGCAATTTATGCTGGCGGTCCGTCACTGCCTGCATCGCGTCGACACTGTTTACGACGAGATTGATGATTACTTGCTGGAGCTGGATCCGGTCTCCGACAATCAGCGGCGTAGCGCTCGCCAACTCGAGCCGTAGGGTCACATGCTGTGCGGCCAGTTCTCGCTGCAGAAGAGCGGCGACCTCACTGACGATGTCATTGACATCAAGCAGGGTCTTCTGAGTATCCGCTTTTTTGAAAAGTCCGCGGACGCGCTGGATTACTTGGCCAGCCCGGTTGCCGTCCTTGACGATCCATTCGATGGCGCCGCGGACGTAATTCAGGTCGGGTGTTTCGCGGCGAAGAAAGCGCAGGCAGGCTTGGCCGTTGGCCACGATCGCGGCGAGCGGTTGGTTTACCTCATGTGCGATCGAGGCGCTTATTTCTCCCAGCGTCGCCACCCGGCTGGCGTGAGCCAGCGCGGTTTGTGCGGCGTCCAGTGCGGCTTGCGACTTCCTGCTCTCGGTAATGTCCATCAAGGCGCCGACAATTTCCTCCTTGCCGGACGCGTACTTCACGCGATGCGCGCGAACGTGAAGGAACTTGATTTGCCCATCCGGCATCAGCAGTCGCTGCTCGAAATCGTGGTTCTGCTCGCCCTGCATCGCGCGATAGACTTCATGTTGCAAATGCGCGCGGTCATCAGGATGGACGCGTTGGATGATGAGATCCATCGAGGGCCTAACGCTCCGATCGAAGCCCATGATCTGGTAAGTCTCGTCCGACCAGAAGTGGTCGCCGCTAATGGGATCCCAAGCTATGCCGCCGGTGAGGCTGAGCTTCTGCGCTTCCGCCAAAAACGCCTCGCTGCGTTGCAGTGCGTTCTCCGCGAGTTTCTGGTCGTCGGCGATCACACGCCACTCGTTTGTCCCGGTCATGGTATCATCCCTGGATGCCCACCCGGCAGGAGGGTACGCGGCATCCGCGCCGAGGCGAGTTTAGTGTTGTAAAGCGGCGTAAATGATCGCGCGCAGAATCTTCAGTTGGACCCCCAGCCAGGATCGCGAAGGTCACCACCAGAGTGTGTCAGCCGCAACTGTGCGACGAGGGAACTATGCGTGTATCCAGATTCTCGCCTCACGGCAGAAAACGCGACTGTCGCCGGAACTCGCTGCTGATGTCCTTGAGGGGCTGGTCATCTTTCTCCGTCTTAGCAACCGCCGCCACCAATCCGGGATCGGCGACAAAAGGCGTCCGCGGCCCTTCTTTCGTTGAAAATTGGCTAAGCCAAAGCCAAAAGTACTCTACAGCTTCGGAACGGCCCCCCTTGGTGATGCGTTCTGACATGTATCTTGGCTGTCTCCGGTGCTGCCGACTTTGTAAGCTTATGTAGCGAAATCCTTGCAGCGGCCTACGGAACGGCCGCGGCTTATTTCGGCGAGGTCTCTCCGCCGAACCCAGACCCTTGGCCAGGAAACGCAAACCCTTGGCCAGGAGCGGCTTGAATAAGTTGGCGAGTGTAATCATCTTTCGGGCTTCCGAAGACGTCGGCCGTCGCTCCCTGCTCGACGACTTGCCCTTGCCGCATGACGACGATGCGGTCGCATAATTGGCTCGCAACGCGCAGATCGTGGGTGATGAACAGAATGCCGACGCCAGTTCGCGCCTGAATATCTTCAAGCAACTCAAGGATTTGAGCTTGAACGGATACGTCGAGTGCAGAGACCGGCTCGTCGGCGACAATGAGGCGCGGTTCACAAGCAAGAGCGCGCGCGATCGCAATGCGTTGCCGTTGCCCGCCGGAGAATTCGTTGGGGTAGCGGCGAAGTGCATCCGGTTGCAATCTCACCAGCTTCATCAATTCTTCCGCCCGCTGCCAGGCAGCGCTGATGGACACACCGAAGTTCAGCGGCCCCTCCACGATCGACGCGCCGACGGTTTGGCGCGGGTTAAGAGAGCGATACGGATCCTGGAAGATGAGCTGCACGTCGCGGCGGGCCGGCACGAGCTGGCGGTTTTGAAGATGGGTGACGTTGCGGGAATTGACAATGATCGTCCCGCCGGAAGGCTCAGCCAATCGTGCGACGCAACGGGCAAATGTCGATTTCCCCGAACCGGACTCGCCGACGATTCCGACCGTCTCTCCCGCACCAACCGAAAGGGATACCTCTTTGACAGCGGCTATGCTCGTCTTACGCGCGGGCCAGTGTCCACGGACGAAGCTCTTGGAAATCTCCGTGGCTGATAGCAACGCAGCTGCAATCGGTCTGCCCGGTCGCACCTTCGGTATGAGCGGAGGAACTGCGGCGATGAGCGAACGTGTATAGGGATGGTGCGGACGCATGAGAACGTCGTCCTTGCGGCCAGACTCGACCATTTGCCCCAGCCGTAACACTACGACGCGGTCGGCGATATCAGCTACAACACCGATATCATGTGTGATGAACAGGACCGCCGTGCCATTTTCAGCCTGGAGTTCACGGATGAGCTTGAGCACCTCCGCTTGTGTCGTCACGTCGAGCGCCGTGGTAGGCTCGTCGCAAATCAGTAGAACAGGCTTGAGAACAAGCGCAATAGCGATGACAATTCGCTGGCGCTGTCCTCCGGAAAGTTGATGTGGGTATGACCGATAGAGACGGTCTGGATCCGGGAGATGAACGCGCGCCATCATCTCCGTGATTGTCCGATAGCGCGCCTTAGGACTCATCCGCACATGCTGTCGCAGCATCTCGTCAATCTGTTCACCGCATGTCACCACCGGATTGAGGGCAGTCATGGGTTCCTGAAAAACCATTGCCATGGACGGACCGCGCAGCGGTCGTAGCGCATTCTGTGACAAGCCGACTAGTTCGTGTCCTTCGAGCTTGATCGATCCGACGGAAGGGCGAAGTCCAGATGGCAACAGTCCCATGATTGCACTTGCAATCATCGACTTGCCGGAGCCCGATTCGCCGAGAAGGCAGACCGTTTCGCCTTTATCAACTTGAAACGAGACG
Organism: Bradyrhizobium erythrophlei; assembly: GCF_900142985.1. Lineage (NCBI taxonomy): Bacteria > Pseudomonadati > Pseudomonadota > Alphaproteobacteria > Hyphomicrobiales > Nitrobacteraceae > Bradyrhizobium > Bradyrhizobium erythrophlei. Next base: position 6,018,096 of record NZ_LT670849.1, on the reverse strand, counting down.
TTCTCGACCGCGTGTCGGCGATCGGCTCTCGAGGGTAGCGGAATGGTCAGATCGCTGACCGCAAGTACGGGTCCGTCAACAGACACGATTGCCGTCGCTGCCATTTCTCATCCTCCGCGCTTATTGAACTTTGGATCCAGCGTATCCCTCAAGCCGTCGCCCAACATGTTGACTGCGAGAACGGTGAGCGCGAGGAAGATTCCCGGGAACAGTACGTTGTGCGGGTATTGATTGAACTGGGAGCGCCCTTCCGCCATGATATTTCCCCAACTCGGGAGGTCCGCTGGCAAGCCGATGCCTAGGAACGATAGGATGGCCTCCACCAGGATCGACGATGCGCAAACATATGTCGCCTGAATGATGAGCGGTGCAAAGGAGTTGGGAAGAATGTGCCGGAGCAGGATTTTCCAGGTGGGAGTTGCCAGGGCGACCGCGGCCTCGACATAAGGTTCTTCACGAATGGTCAGCACAAGTGACCGCACGAGTCTGGCTACGCGGGGCACCTCCGGCAAAGCGATAGCGATGACGACGCTCGCCAGCGTCCCGCCGAACAGCGCGATCAAAGTAACAGCAAACAGGATTCCTGGGATCGCCATGACGCCGTCCATGACGCGCATGACGATAAGATCAAGGAACCTGAAGTAGCCGGCGGTCAGGCCAAGTGCCACGCCAATAGTGACCGCGAAGGCCGCGACTGACAGCCCGACGGCTATCGAAACGCGGCCGCCATAGAGTGCCCTGCTCCAGATGTCGCGCCCGAGGCTGTCGGTTCCCATGACAAACCAATGGGAAATGACGTTGCCGTCAAGATTGGTGAAATCGGCAAGCGTACCTGGAAGCGTATTGCTGATTGATGGATCGATGTCGGTCGGATCTATCGTGCCCAACCAAGGCGCCAGGATCGACATCAGAATCAACGTCACGAGCACGATCCCCGACAGGCGTACAGACCAGTTGCTGAGAAGGCGCGCCCAGATCGACGGACGACGCAAAACATTGGCTGTCGCCGAAGTCGCAGTGAGGGTTTGAAGTGCAGCCTCAGTCACGCGAACCTCCCTTATTGGCGGATGCGGGGATCGAGCAGCAAATAGCTGAGATCGACCAGGAGATTGATTCCGACATACACCGCTGCGAACAGCAGCGTGATGCCCTGGATCAAAGGAAAATCTCTCGACAGCACCGCATCGACGGTGAGCGAACCCAATCCTGGAATTGCAAAGACCGACTCCGTGACGACAACGCCGCCGATCAGAAGCGCAATGCCGATGCCGATGACGGTCACGATAGGAATGGCGGCATTTCTCAGGGCATGGTGGATGAGGACGCGTAGTTCCGAGATGCCCTTTGCCCGAGCCGTTCGTATGAAATCCTCGGTCAAGGCTTCCGCAACCGATGCCCGGGTAACCCTGGCAATCAGCGCCAAATAGACAATGGACAAGGTCGTCGCCGGCAGGATCAAGTTGCGTAACCATGGAAGCAGGCCGTCGGAAAGGCGATGGTAGCCCTGAACAGGCAACAGCTGCAGGCGCAGCGCAAATATCCAGATCAGGACATATCCCGTCACGAACACCGGCACGGAGAAGCCGAGCGCAGAGAACGTCATCAATCCCCGATCAAGCCAACCTCCATGCCGCCATGCCGCGAGCACCCCAAGAGGCACCGCAAGCAGGATTGTGATGACGATTGTAAGGGTCGATAGCGCGACAGTCGGCTCGATCCGCTGTCCGATCAGCTTCGACACCGGCTGTTTCATGAAAAATGATTGCCCGAGATCCCCATGCAAGACGCCAAGCAGCCAACGGGTGAATTGCAAAGGCAGTGGGTCCTTCAGCCCTAGCTGCGTGCGAACGGCGTCGAGCGCAGCGGCACTCGCATCGTTGCCTACGATTGACGCGGCGGGATCACCCGGCGCAAGGCGGGTCATGAGAAAGATGATCGCGGCTACGATAAGGAGAACCGGAATCGTGGCAAGAAGCCTTCTGGCGAGGAACGCTGGCATTAGAGTCAATCCTTCTGGATACCCCAAAACACGCAAACCGGTGAGGTCACCGCGCCCCGGATCACGTCCTTGCGGACTGCGGTGATTGTCTTGTATTCGCCGATAGGGGCAACAATCGCGGCATCGAACACACGCTCCTGAATCTTATCTGCCAGGGCTTTGCGCTGGTCCTCGGTCGTTGCGACCAAGAACTCGTCCTTGAGCGCTTCAACCTGCTGGTCTGTCGGCCAGCCAAACCAGCCGCTTTCACCGGTGCCAGTGAGAGGTGCGTAGAACAGCGGGTTGATGTTGTCGGGAATATTCCAGCCCGTGATGAAGGCACCCCAGCCGCCTTGCGCAGGAGGAGTTTTCAAGGCACGGCGCGCGACGAGCGTTGGCCAATCCATCGATTGCAAGTCGACCTTGAAGCCCGCCTGCTTGAGCAAGGCGGCCATGACGGGCGGAAACTTGTTTAGGATCGCAAAGCTCGACGGATAGAGCAGGACGACTGGCTCGTTGTTGTAACCCGCCTCCTTCAACAGTTCGCGCGCCCGTGCGAATTGCGGCTTACCTGTGAAATAGGAGGTCTTGTCCGAATGATAGGGTGTACCTGTCGGATAGACGGAAGGATTGGCGTTATAAAGCTCCGCGTGGACCATCTGCGCTTTCATAAGCGCGTCCTGGCTAATAGCCATGTACGCGGCCTGTGCAGCCTTGACGTTGTTAAACGGCGGGAACAGATGGTTGAGATGGAGCGCGAACGACCCCTTCGGAGCGAGATTTGCGAATGAGATCCTGGGGCTGGCCTTCAAGGCCGTGTATTGATCGGCGGGCACCCATTCAATCAGATCTACTTCCCCATTGATGATGGCGTTTGTCTGCGTCTGGCCATCGGTGAGGATCACCCATTCCATTCGATCGACGTTGACAACCTTGCCGCCGGCGGTTCCAGAAGCCGGCTCGTCGCGCGGCACATAGTCGGTGTTCTTGGCATAGACGACGCGCTCGCCCGGTCGATATTCATCTGCTTTGAATATGAACGGACCCGAACCTATCGTGCTGGTGATTTGCTGGTCCGCAGGCGTTTCTGCGACCCGTTTGGGCATGATGAACGGAGGTACAGACGCCGGCTTCGACAGCGCCTCTAGCACGAGACCGAACCGCTGCTTAAGCGTCAGAACGAATGTGTCATCGCTCTTGGCCTCCAGAGAGGCAGTCGCCGCGAGCAGCTTTTGCCCGAGATTGTCGCGTTGGCCCCAGCGCTTGAGCGACTGGATAACGTCGGCTGACGTGACCGGCGCTCCGTCGTGAAATTTGAGGCCTTTGCGAAGCTTGAAAGTCCATGCCTTTCCATCGTCGCTCTGGTTGTAGTCGGAGACCATTTGCGGCTTTACATGCCCTTCCGCGTCCACACCAAAAAGCGTGTCGTAGATGGCGTAGCCATGGTTTCGCGTAATGATTGCGGTCGTCCAGATGGGATCGAGTATCTTGAGATCGGACTGCGGAACGACACGCAGGATCTTCGGATCCGCACCAAGCCCGGTTCGCGGCGCCGCGGCAGCGAGCATAAGGCCGCCGGCCATTGACAGGAACGATCGCCTATCCGTCATCTGAACCTCCCTATTGCTTTACTGGACGTCCTGCGGGTGTCGCCTAAACCGCCCTTGGCGGAGCAAGTTCAGCGACGAGCTCTACTTCGACGCACGCTTGTAGCGGAAGTTGAACAACTCCAAACGCGCTTCGAGCATGAGGCCCCATATCCGGAAATATTTCGGCGAAGAGCTCGCTTGCACCGTTGGCGACCAAATGCTGCTGAAAAAACTGCGGCGTCGACGCAACCATCGCGGTGAGCTTCGAAATTCGCGCGATAGCATCCAGGTTGCCGGTCGCGTGTTGTAGCGTCGCAAGAAGGTCGATCGCCGCGCTGCGAGCAGCCAATCGTCCTTCTTCGAGCGTGATGTCCTCTCCCAGCCGACCCGCCCATACCTTTCCATCGCGCCGCGCGAGATGACCGGAGAGGTATAAAGTCTGACCAGCGCGCACGTACGGCGCATATGCCGCCGCAGGCGCCGTGATCGGCGGCAAAACGATATTCAGGGCCTGAAGACGTTGATGGGCGCTCATGTTTGTCCTTCTACATCGGGGCATTCTTCCGTCGCACAACGAAGGTCAGCGGGAAGAATCCAGTTAGGCCGAAACGTTGGCATCCGCGGTGTGAGTCGAGGCTTTAAACGATGGCCCGTTGGGTCCAAGTCGAATACCGTCCCGGAGGTTCTTCCAAGGCAGCGCGATCGGGTCCGCCAGGAAAGGTCCAGGGGATTTCACAACTATGATCTCCTCGGCGATGGCCGCGAAGTCAGCGCGGAAATGGACGGAGCTCTTGTTGACCAGGATGCTCATCCTTTCCGGATCGATACCAACGGTCCGATACATGTTTCGATCAAGCAGTTGAGCTTTTGCGGATGTCACAACAATACGGATGTCTTCTATCCTCAGGCATGCGGTCGGGCCCAGATCGGCTTGCTTGCCATTCATCATGGGGCCGCCATAGACGAGCTTTCCGTCTGAGAGAGCCTCGACATGGAATCGCGCGCTCAGGGGACTGTCTCCAGGGACCTCAGCGCACCCTCCAAGGTTGATCGAGATTTGGGCACCAAGCCCAGCGGCGTGCGCAGCAGCCGCGGCCTTCGAATCGCAGATCAAACCGATCGCAGCATTTTTTGCCTGATGGCGGATCAGGGCCTTCAGCAGTCCCGTGGTGTTGGAGTTTCCGCCGACGCCCGGATTATCCTGCGTATCGGCCAAGATGACCGGGCGTTCGGCTGTGGATGCGATATCAATGGCCCTTGCGACGGCATCGTCGGCGTCTTCGAATTCCACCTTCCACTCGGACTCGCCATCGACGATGTGCTGGTAGATTCGTGTCACGGCACGCTCGATGGCTTGACGATCATTGCCATATCCCCAGACGGTCGCGCCACATTCGGGGAAATCCGCTGCGGAGAAGCCAGGTGCGAACGACAGCGAAAGAACGGCCCCTTCCTCCTCCTCCAATAAGTCATACACACCGCGCGCCGGCTGCAGCATGGTCGACATAGCGTTGACCGGGATCAAGAACGGTATGCGGCGTGCCGTACGATGAATCTCCTCGCGCGACGAAACAAGATGAAGGAGCAATTCTGCCGCCCGCGCGCCCGTTTCGGCCATGTCGACATGAGGATAGGTACGATAGGCGACCACCACATCGGCGAGGTCGAGCATCCGATCCGTGACATTGGCGTGCAGATCGAGTGACACAGCGATCCTCATGCCCTGCCCCACAATCGTGCGGATCCGGGAGAGCAGTTCGCCCTCGCCGTCGTCGAGATGCTCGGTCACCTGTGCACCGTGCAAGTCGAGGTAGATCGCATCGTAGTTCTGGCGCTTCACCGCTTCTACGATCTCGCCAGCGATGCGCTCGTAGGCATCCTTTGTGGTGTGAGCCGACGCGCCAGCCCCCGCCCAGATGACAGGCAACACTTCATGGCCGTACGCCTGGACGTGCTTGATGAAACCGCCGATTGGAATGTTTACTTCCAGCAAACTGAAGACATCGCCGCCTCTCACGAGACTGGGAAAGTCCTCCCCGCGGACGAAGCTTTCGTACGTGGCCTTCGACGGCGCAAACGTGTTGGTCTCATGCTGAAAGCCTGCGACAAGTATTTTCAACGGAATTCCCTCGGGTGGTTGACTGCACAGGCAGGTGATCTGCGTGCCGCACGCAGCGGCGGGCGGTTCCGAATGCTCTGGTTCGCAATTTCGATAGACAGCCGGCCTTCCGACCTACTCTGCCGCCGGTTCGGGTCCGCACCGGATGGACACCGGCGGTAGAATAGGCTTGACGTGCGTTCGAGCAACAGCAATCTATGCTGTACTTCGTTGCCCAAATAGCAACACGGGGTGGTCTATGCGAGAACTAAGTCATAGTCGCTTGAAATACTTCGAGGCCGTCTGCCGGTACGGTTCAATCCGCGGCGCCGCCGACAGTTTGAATACGGCGCCGTCGGTCATCACTCGACAAGTCGTGCTGCTCGAGAAGGAACTGGGCTTGAAACTATTCGAGAGGCAGGCGCGCGGGATGAAGTTGAACGACGTTGCGGCGCACGTCTTGGAGTATTGGCGCAGTTGCCAAGCTCATCGTCAGCAGCTTACAGAGCGGCTGAAGGCTGTCGAGCGGCTGGATGAGGGTTATGTCAGGATAGTGCTCAGCGAAGGCTATGTCGATCATCTGATCGAGCATGTCGTAGGTCCGTTCTGCGCGCAGCATCCAAAATTGTCGGTTGCGATCGATGCATTGCCTGTCTCCGACATCATGAATCAGGTTGGAGAAGACGCCGCCCATATCGGGTTGGCCTATAATCCGCAGGCGGACCCTCGGATCCAATTCGTCGCAAGTGCACCCGCTCCGGCTCGGCTATTGGTCCGCGTCGACCACCCTCTGACCCGGCATCGGCGTGCGATTACCGTGAGCCAATTGGCAGAATTCCCGTTTGCGTCGATGCCGCGGGGTTACGGCGTGACCCAGTTGGTTGAGGCGCTCGAATATTCAGAGCACGTGAAATTCCGGCCGGCATTCATGAGCAGTTCAGTCGCCGCTTTGCGGCGATATGTGAGAGCAACACATGGCGTCTCGATCATTGGCGCCGGCGTCGCCGCCGCCCCCGAAGTGGCGCGCGGTGAGGTTGTCTTGCTGGATATCGATCATGCAATTTGCGCAAAGGCAAAGCTTAGGCTCGTTACACGCCGCGCCCGACCGCTGTCTCCGGCGGCAGGTCGCCTGCTGGCCAATATGCGCAATCGGCTTGCGTCGTTCGGCGTGTCCCCTTGACGAAAGGCTTGTCCGGCCTGAACAATTGGCAGCATCGGAAGAATGCAGGGAACTCCCGACCGTGAGCACGCCGGCCAGATACGAAATAACAAAGAGCGTCACGGCTATTTCCTGGCACGGCTGCGTCACACCCCGGCCTCTTATCGCGTGAGAGGGGCTGCACAAGGGAACACAGCGCGAGAGGAGATTCGCGACTGACCGCCGACCACAAAGCCCGAAATCGCAGGGAGTTCGCCACGTGAGACAAAATGATGGCCCCGCTGGTTGACGCGAACCAACACCTCGAGCGTCTCAAGCTGCCCGTGTTGCAGCGCGCTCTCGTTCCACGCGGTCCGTTACGTCTCGCGCCATTGCGACCGAGCCAAGCACTTCGCCCTCGCCTTTGACGATCGCGAAGGTCATCTCGACGTATAGTTTGCGTCCACTCTTGTGCAGCGCGCGGGTTAGCGTAGGACGGCCTTGGAGCTTCATTGTGGCCTTTGCGATCGCGGCTTCGAAGCCGAGCCAATGGGGGGCCCGCAGATGTTCGGGAATAATCAGATCGAGACTTTGACCGAGTGCATCCTCCGCGGAGAAGCCGAACAAAGCGGTAGAAGCGCGATTCCAGCGAATGATAACGCCCATGCGGTCTGCATAGATGATCGCATCGGCGACTTGATCCATAATCCTTTCAGCTAATTGGGACTGGTCTTCCATGGATACGCCTTTCGGATAAGAAACCGTCGGCTCGATTGTGCTGTCCGGTACGACGGATCGTCGACCAACGGACAGCTGACGTCAAGTTCTCGGCCAATGATCTCTTCGCGCCAGAAGCGGCCGTTCATGTCGTCGGCGGAACGGGATGGCCGGGACCACGCCAGTGGAGCAGAGATTCCGGTTCGGGAGCTTGGTGCCAACGAGCGACATTGCGCGTCGCGAGAGACTATCCTTCGGAGGCAAACCTGCGGCAGACGGTGCCGACGACGCCCTGCTCAGCCCCGACGCCCACGACAATCGCTGTCGGCTTGTCCATTTGGTCGCTCACTTCGGCCACACAAATCGCACCAGCTACCCGAGTATCAGCCCCTTAAGCAGCGCGCGGGCGCGATCGTCGAAGCGCGGGGAAGCGGACGATTTCGACACGCGACATCAGTTCCAGACAGGATGCCCATTCAAGACAGACTGCCCACGATCGATGCCCGCCGGGACAACTCGATCCAGTAGCCGTCCGGATAGCTTGTTCCAAATTGCATCTCAAAGCCGTCCGCCGTGGATTGTCGGCGCGGCAGTGCCATCACTCCTGCATTGCTTATCAGAATATCCAGCGACTCTCGGGAATGCATCCGCTGCGAGCAATCGGCGATCGACGCGAGGTTGGACAGATCGAGAGGCTCGTAGCTTATCCGGACGCCGGACACCGCGCGATGGATTTTCTCGATAGCGGGCTGCCCCTTCCGATCGTCGCGTCCGGTCAGAATGCCCCCTGCTCCGGCCTTGGTCAGCTCCAAAGCCGTCTCGTAACCGAGACCGCCGGTTTGTAAGCTGGGCCCATGCTTACGAGATATGAGGTGCACGCGCAGCGAAGTTCTGCGGGCGCTTCCTATAGTGCACTTATATTTCTGCGAAGTTTTCCATCTTGGAAAACTATCACTGAATGACGATCCTCATTCAAAGCCGATCACAAAAGCTAATAGTGTTGTCCGACGCCAACTGCAGGCAATGACGGCTAATGACGGGCGCCAAACATGGGACCCCCTACTGGATCGTTCGCGGAACAGCTTCTTTGCAAACTGGCTGCTGCGTTCCTCTTTGCAATAATGCTTGCGATGTCCACAAATGCAGGCCTCGTACAGGGACTCCGATTTACTTCGGTGATTTTCTTATTGGTTTCGTCTTGGCATTTCGGCGTCGCGTTTCTTCGGCAACGTCCTTTGAGCGGCCCGTCCGAGTGGGGTGAGGCCACGATCTTTAGCCTAATAGCGGCGTGCGCTTATTTATCCGTGAGGCTTCTCGCTTAGAGCGCAAGCAGTCCTGTCCGACCTCCTAATTTTTCCACTCCATGTCTATCTCGACAACGCACGCCCGATTCAAGCGGGGAAATCGAGATCCGTCCTGATCGGGACCTAATCAGGTGTTTGCCGAATACACGGCGGATACGGCGGCCGCGCTGACGGCCGCCGCCTTGGGTTCAAGCTGCAGCGAAGAAACGTGCAGCCTCTTCGGCGAACTCTTCAAAAAATTGGAAGTGCGAGCCGTGCCGGAAATCCTGGTAGAGGATCAGCCGGGCATCCGGTAGTTGCTGCTGAAGGGTGCAGGAATTGATGGTCGGCACCATGATGTCGTTCTTGCCGTTGACGACGAGCGTGCGCTGCTAGATCTTCTTCAAATCGCGGTAGCGGTAGTTCGCGGGGATCGCACCCCATTTAGCAAGAGCGACGAGTTGGGCCTCGCCGACCTGGGGCTTCGCTTCCGGTTCGCGGTCTAGCTCTCGCGTGGCGATCCGCTTGAGCCAGGTCTTGCCCGCCGCGTAACTCGTCGGGCTCTTCGAAAAGAACAGATCTAGCGTGCGTTCCTGCTCGGTGCTGTTCGGACGATTGACGATTTCCATAACCTCGCGCGTAAATTCCTGCATGCCTTCGCCGCCTCGACGGGCCGGTGCCTGCGAGGAGGATGTGCCGCACCAGTTCGGGCGCGTGAAGCGGCAAGACGTCGCCATACAGGATGAAGGCTTGCTAGGTTTTTCATTTCGTTAGCAACGAAGCCAGCGTTTCGTTGATGATCATCGGGCCATGTTTTTTATCTCAGGGCGACTTGGCCAGCGAGGCGCGCTGGCCTGCCACTGCACTTGCCGGCACAGACCCTGCCGCATTTCCCCAAGTGTTGCGGATGTAAGTCAGAACAGCCGCCACCTGCACGTCCTCAAGCCGCCAATCGAAGGCGGGCATCGCCGGGGCCGTCGGCGCACCAGATGTGGAAACTGCGCGTGTCCCGTGCAGAACGACCCGCGCCAATGTGGTCGGATCGTCCGACTGCACTAGCGCGCTGCCGGCCAATCGTGGAAACAAATTGATCTCGCCTTCCCCTGAATCCTTGTGGCAGGCGGCACAACTGTCCTTGTAGATCGCCGCACCCGCGCGCATCGCGCCATTGCCGGCAGCGACTGGCTCGGGCCTCGCGCTAGCGCCGAGCTGGCCGTTGTCCTTCAGATATGTCGCGATGGCCAGGATATCTTCGTCGTTCATCCGCGATGTGGAATGAGACACAGCTTCAGCCATTGGCCCAGAGGCCAGCGTCCATTTGTTGGCGCCGGTTTTGAGGTACTGGACGAGGTCATCCTGGGACCATCCACCAATACCTTTGCGCTGATCGTTGGTGATATCGGGCGCAAACCAGCCCTGAAGCGTAGCTCCAGTCAAAGCGGCGCTATTCTTGTCACCGCCGAGAAGCGTCTTCGGCGTATGGCAGGTACCGCAATGCGCAGGCCCCTCGACGATATAGGCACCGCGATTCCACGCGGCGGATTTTTGCGGGTTGGGCTGATAGCGGCCGGGCGTGAAATTGAGCCCGTTCCAGAACACCATCGCGAGCCGAATGTTCAGCGGGAACGGCAGCTGGTTGGACTCGACCCGGTTTTTGACCGGCGCGATCGTCGCAAAATACGCACGCAGCGCCCTCACATCGTCATCGGCCATTTTGGTATAGGCCGGATATGGCATCGCCGGATAAAGCCGCTTGCCATTGCGACCGCGGCCCTCGCGCAGCGCCGCGAGGAATTCGTCGTTGGTCATATTGCCGATCCCGGTGTCTGGATCAGACGTGATATTCGGCGCGACCAGCGTGCCGAATGGAGTCAGAAGTGCGACGCCACCCGCAAATGGCGCGCCGTTCGCCGCAGTGTGACAGCCAGCACAATCACCAAGGATGGCGAGATAGCGTCCGCGCTCGATGAGGTCGAAGCTCTGGAAGTCTTGGGCAGCTACTGTGCCGGTCAGGCTGACAAACAGAATTGCGGCAGTGAGAGGGCGTCGCATCGCTTCCTCCCTAAACCAATGGACCCGGGTTTTTCAGATAGCGATTACGTATGGCGTCGGCAGCCCAATAAGCGAGCGCGCCCACCGTGTCGGTCGGGTTGTAGCCGTGATTTTGCGGGAACACTGACGCGCCACCAGGCACAAAGACGTTGTGTAGGTCCCAGCTCTGACAATAACGATTGACGACGCTGGTTGCGGGGTCGGCGCCCATTACCGTGCCGCCAGTATTGTGGGTGGTCTGATAGATCGTGCTGTCGTAAGGCCCCTTGCGTGGACTCGGCGTCATCTCGACGGGGTCCATGGCCTTGGCAATCTCCGCGAGACGATCGGTCAGGAAGGCCGACATCTTCAATTCGTTGTCGTGAAAATCGAACGTCATCCGCATTAGCGGACGGCCGAACCGGTCTTTGTAAGTCGGATCAAGGTCGAGATAGCAATCCTTGTAGCTGTACGAACTGCCGTGGGTCGATAGGCTGAACGCGCGTTGATAGGTTTCCGCGGTCGCCTTCTTCCATTCCGCGCCCCATTTCGGCGTACCCTTCGGTACCGGCCGGGTCTGGATCGGTCGCGCACCGGTCTGTCCGGCGCCCATGTAGCCGCCGCCGAAAAAACCTAATCCGGTGTGATCGAAATTGTCGCCATTATAGTCATCAATGATCATACCGTGCGCGCCGGTGGCAATGAACGGATTAAGGATCTTGTCCTTGAGGATCAGGCTTACGCTGGAGGTGGTTTGATAGGCGTAGTTGCGGCCGACAACGCCCTGCCCTGTTTGCGGGTCGTAGGGCTTTCCAATCCCCGACAGCAACATCAGTTGAACATTGAAGAACGAAAAGGCACACATCAGCACGATATCGGCGGGTTGCTCCCACTCTTCACCCGAAGTGTCGACATAGGTCACGCCCGTGGCGCGCTTGCCGGTCGAGTCCAGGTTGATTTTTGTGACCTCGGATTCGGTTTGTACGCTGAAATTGGGAAATCGCAGCAGCGCCGGCAGCACGCAGGTCTGCGGGCTCGCTTTGGCATAATTGCCGCAACCGAACCGTTCGCAGAAACCGCAATAAGTGCACTGTCCAAGTTTCACGCCGAGTGGATTGACATAGGCCTCGCTAAGATTGGAGGCAGGCTGCGGAAACGGGGAATGCCCGGTCTTGCGCGCGGCTTCGGCAAACAGCGTAGCGCCTAGCCCCTGCTTCAATGGCGGCGTCGGGTATTCCGACGAGCGCCAACCTTCGAACGGGTTGCCACCGTCCTGCTTTTGCCCACGAATATTGCCGGCCTTGCCGGAAGTGCCGCAGAGCTTTTCAAACTGGTCGTAATAAGGTTCTAGCTCGTCATAGCTGACGGGCCAATCCTGGATGGTCATGTCGGCCGGCAGGGCGTCCTTGCCGTAGCGCTGCTCGAGATGGCTACGCAACTGGAAGTCGGTCGGCAGAAAGCGCCAGGTCTGCCCGTTCCAATGGATACCCGCACCGCCGACGCCGTTGCCCGGAAGGAAACCTGAAAAGCTGCGGATCGGCATCGCCGTCTGGCTTGCATTGTTGCGAAATGTCATCGTTTGCTGTTCGGGACGCAGAAACAGATCGAGACGAACCGCATAGCGAAGCTCGTCCTGCGCATAGGCGGGCGGAAAATCCGTCGCCGTGTCGCGCCAGGGGCCACGTTCGATCGCAACAACGTTGAGGCCGGTTTTTGCGAGTTCATAGGCGAGGATGGAGCCAGTCCACCCGAGTCCGATGATCACGACGTCTTTGGCGGGGAGTTTGCGGGCCATCGCTATTCCCTCACTGTCCAGTCGGAGCGACCCATAATGCTGACGGGAGGCAACGGATACGGCTCGTTGTGCCGCTCAACCCAATCGCGGTAATCGTAACGCGCTCCCGGAAAGCCGATCAGCCGCCAGCTCGCCATATCGCGGTTGCCACCGTAGATCGGATCGGCAAAAAAGCCTTCCTGCGTGTTAGTCAGCAGCAATGCGAAGAATTCCGCGCTCTTGACATCCTTCAAGGCGATCGATCCTGACTCGAGTCCCTTGAGCACAGTGTCCTGATCGTTCGGCGCGAGATCCTTAAATGATTTTCCGGCGAAACTGCTCTTAATGTAATCCGCCAGCGCTCTCAAGCCCGTGCGATAGCGCGCGGCGGGCGCATCGGGCATTTGATAGCCTTGCGTGGCTGCGCCGGGCATGAAGGGGGGTCTGGTATAAAGGCCTTCAGAACGGCCGTAGGGGCCTGCGAGTTGCCGGTCGATGAACACGGCGCAGCCCGCGTCTTTGCCGCCGGGTCCACGATTGTCAGGGGGAATCAGGCGATCGACTGCGGCTTCGACGGTCGCCGCCTCGTCGGCGGTGAAAAACAGCCAGGGACCGGGACGAACCACAATCGGAGGCGTCGCCGTTCCCGGGTCCCACGGCAATGCGCCAGTCAGGGTACGAGCGCGTGCCAGACCCGTTCCGACCAAAACAAATGCCGCAGCGGAGGTCAGCAATAGGCGCCGGGATGGCCCAGGAGAACGAATACGGTTCATCGTCACTCTCTCTCATAACTCAAATCGCACTGGCTTCGGATGAGGGTACACCCAGATCAAACCCTCGGAAACTCAACCGATACCGCGTCAGTCCACTCCTTTGACAATACGAACATCACGTTCGCACGCATTGCCGAGCGCCTTCAGAGCCTCCTGATAGCCGGGACCATCGTGGGCGGCGATAGCCTGTTCGACGCTATCAAACTCCGTCACTGTGACGCGCTGAGCAATACCTTGTTCGTAGGACTTCATTGCTTCGCCCCGTGCAAGGAAGCGGCCACCATTGGATATGATGGCCGGCCCGGCCAACTTCGCGTATGCAGCAAGCGCCCCCGGGTCGGAAATTGATCGATAGAAGGTGATCCAATATCCTTTTGCCATTTTAGTGCTCCTCCGAGGTTGATAGGATTTACTTCGAGCTGATCATCCATTGTAGGAATAGGTCCATCCGATCGTCACGGCTAACGTGAGAGCGGAAACAATCGTACTGGCTATGATTGTGGAATTGGCCTCGTCCGAAATCCGGCGATAGCTGGTGCCGAACAGTATGCCAAAAAAGCCGGACGGCAATGCTGCCATCACTACGGATAGTTTCGTTGTAAGGACCGAAGCGTCGAGTTCGCGACAAATTGCGAACGTGATCAGGGGTTGCGCGATGTTGGCGATGCCTGCGCCAAACAGAGTGTTGCGGCTCAGGCCGAAAGGCCGTTCCGAAAGCACTAGGCCCGTTACAAAAAGCGCCAAGCCGCCCGCTGCGTGTCCCATTTCCCGTAGGGCTGCTAATGCAACAACTGGCAGGGGCCACCCGATGAGCGATATCAAAGTCCCAATAACAGGTGCCAATACGATCGGCTTCGACACTGCATGAGCCGAGGCAAGCGCAATGCGCGCCGCAGGACCTCGCGAAGAACTCGTTCCCGCTTTAGCTTGGGATAATTCGAGAATTGCGAGCGTCAGCGGCGAGGGCAACAATGAGCCAGCCGCGATGCCAACGGCAACGGTCGCCGCTTGATCGGCGCCGAACAGTGCAGTGATAACGGGTAGGCCTGCGGCAGCAACGTTTGGCTGCGCGACGGCCAACGCTTGCAACGCTGATTCGCTCGGATCTTGCTTCCGCATGCTTCGCTGGTAGCCGTACCAGAGTACATAGGTCCCCATCATGACCGCGGCCAGCGGCACGAGGACGGGCCACTGCGCGATGAGTGGTGTAGAGGCTGTGGCAACCAACAATGAAGCCGGCAAAGCGTAGCCCATCACAACGGTGTTCAACTCGGCAACATGCATATTGTTGACAATCCCCACGCGGCCGGCCGTGTAACTGAGCAGCATCACAAAGAAGGTAGGCGCGAGCGCCAGTGTGAGGACGGAGATCATAAGGAGCCTGTGTTACTACCTTCGAAGAGAACGTTTTTGGCTCAAGCGCAGACGAAAGGCCCGGCGTATCGGTGATTTCGCCCACGTGTCCAAGTTGATGCGTGGCACGCGAGAAGGTAGCTACCTCAATCCCCAAAAAGCACCATTTCGTGTGGCTCCTGAATTACTCGACCATTTCCTTGGGCTCGGAATTTCTTCGCCTCTTCATAGACCGCCTTTCGAACGCGCATGATTCCGCCGAGGGGACGGTGTGCGGCAAGTCCGTGCCAGGGAGTGAAAGACATACCGTCGTCAACGGCCGATGATCGGGCCTCGCTCCATGCTAATTGTGGCTTGACCGTAATGCGCGCGATCCGCCGATAAGGACTGATCGCCTCCGACCAGACGACCGCAGCGTTCTCGATCGGCATATGTTCAGTATCCGTGCAGAGCTGCGCTCGAACTTCCCATAGGCCGCCATTTTTCCCGAAAAACTCCAAAACCGCTTCTCGGAGTCCATCTGGAACGCCGTTGACGTTCAGTGGTGCTTGCGCGAGAGCCTTCAATTCAGGAGACTTGGGTGCTACCGCAATTTTCGCGATGAAATCACCAAAACGCAGGGGGGCCTGACTATAAAATGCTTCACCTAGGATATGGGTTTCAGGCTGTCCACCAAGGGTTGCCACCATCGTGTTCGGATGTCCGCTAACCACAACGATTGCCTTCTGCACCTGACGCATCACCGCGGATAGAATTTTCTTCAATCGTTGGGCCCTGTTGGTGGTTGGCGCTAAGACCCTTACAACTGAAAGGAATGTTTTTGGATCGGGCGCGCCGAAGGCGGGGCCATTGATCAGCAAAAAGTCCTGTGTGACATCCCCTTCGGATCCCTCGAGCCGTTCGCCTTCCACGCCGATGACCTTTATCGCCAGCCCCCGAGGGGTCGATACACTATCGTCCAAGATGTCTCCTGGAATCGTAGAAAACCGCATCACAACTGGATAACGACCGGGCTTCGCGAACAACCCCTGTGCAAGCTCGTCCGGGAGTTCTCCATCTACTTCCAGGTGACCCTGCAAAATTCCATGCGTCTTGGCGTGCACGCTTCTGATCGCATGACCGCCATCAGCGAAGGTTCTTTCGTTGATGTACCGCATGGTCGCGATCAGAGCTTGAGTGGTTTCAGTCTCGTCCGCATCTATCCGTTCGACCGATGGACTAAATCGGACAGGAGCTTCGAGGCGAATATTCTTGATGTTTGATGGAAGGTTCATAGAAGTCTCTCGGTATTCTTGGAGTACCCGGTGCGGCTGAGAGCCCCTCGACGGCGTTGCATGGCACTCGCTACCTTCCAGAACTGCCGCGCAGCGATGGTTTTGAGCAGGGCCTCACGGGTCGCATCGGCTATCCTCTTGTTTTCGGATTCAGTGGGGCTCTCAATGAGGTAAAAACGCAAGAGCGGCAGAGTTGGCTTTCCATGATCACCACTCTTAGCACTCAATACCCTCGCCATTTCCATTCAACGCTAGTCTCGCCTCTCCGATACGTTGGTGTTAGTCCACGAGGCTGGCGGGCGGTGGAGCAAACGGCCTAATGGGTTGCCGCCGCGAGCTTCGTTGATCGAAGATCAATCGCGCGGTCGCAGATTTCCTGTGCGATGGCAGGTCTCCGCTGGAGAGGCGATTTCGATGGATTGCCTCTCCTGGCGGCACTGCTGGCAGTAGCCGACGGAGCGGAACAAGCCATGGCTAGTCTTCGGTCAAAGTGGGCCTGCCGCGGAAAGCATCAGTCCAAGACGCGCCGGCGGTACGCCGGCTTGACATCGATGGCGACGGGCAAGGAGACTTAGCCCGAGACCGCGGTGAGTGCCGGACTTCCGGCAGTTTATCAGAAGCACTTTCCGGACAATCGACTCATACCAATGAGTGGGTTGCATCAAACGTATGTCTAGCTGCGTTGGGCTGCGAAAGCTGTCATTGGATGGTAACTAATGTAGGGGGTTCTGATGGATGCAACGAAGGGAACGACGAAGATGACGACGGGTAAAGCACAGATTCGACTCACTCGTTCGTCGGCCGCCTATTGGCGGATCACCTTCGACAATCCTCCGCTCAATGTAATGGGTCCGCAATTCGTTCGCGAGTTTGGCGAGATCGTCACGGCCATTGAGACTGACAGGGACGTCAAGGTCGTGGTCTTCGATAGCGCCGTCGAAGGATTTTTCCTCAATCACAGCGATTTCCTCGCCGACATGAAGGAGCTGACCAGCATGCCTCAAGGCCCGACCGGCTTGGAAGCGTGGCCGGACGTGCTCGTCCGTATAACGCGCGCGCCGGTCGTGGCGATAGCCTTGATCCGCGGGCGTGCGACAGGCAACGGAAGCGAGATCGCCCTCGCCTGCGACATGACGTTCGCTAGTCGCGAAAAAGCGCTTTTATCGCAGTGGGAAGTGGGAGTAGGTCTTGTTGCTGGTGGAGGCCCGATGGCGCGTCTGCCAGGCCTAATGGGCAGGCAGAGGGCGCTGGAGGTGCTCCTGAGCTCCGATGACATCGGAGGAGACCTGGCTGAAGCCTATGGTTATGTGAACAGATCGCTGCCGGACGGTGAGCTCGACAGCTTCGTTGATGCACTGGCGACGCGCATCGCGTCGTTCGACAAATGGGCGATCGCGAATACCAAGCGCCTCGTGAACGCCGCCAGCCTGCCGCCGGATGTCGAGATCGCTGCCGGCTGGGAGGCCTGCATGACCTCGATCGCCCGGCCAGCCGCGCAAGCCAAAATCAAGGCGTTGCTTGAGCAGGGTTTTCATCGGCCCGGAGACGCAGAAAATCGCCTGGGCGCCTATGTGGGACGACTTGGTCGCTGAGGTTGCCACGCTCAGCGCACGGGAGGTTCAAATTTTTCCATGCCGTGCTCGTCAAAAAGGACACTAATCATGGATCTACTCGCCCTCGCGAAGAATATCGCAGAACGTGTTGAAGCGCAGTCGGCTCGCGCCAAGGTACCTGTTGCTGTTTGTGTCATGGATGTTCACGGCAACGTCATTCTGAAGCACCGCATGAGCGGCGCGCCGGCCTTCTCGATCGATATATCGGAGCGAAAAGCCTACACGTCTGCGCTGGTCGGACTTCGCACCGCTGAGCTGTCTCCGCTTGTACAGCCCGGCCAAGCGCTCTTCCCTTTGATGGGGCTATCCGAGGGAAGGTATTGCTCGATGGGCGGCGGAGCACCGCTCAACAACGACGGTCAGCTCGTCGCGGGCGTCGGCGTGAGTGGCGGCACCGTTGATCAGGACGTCGCCATCCTTGAATCGGCGCTGCGAGATGCCTGAACGGGCAGCGGTGAGGCTTATAAGCCGGCCCTCCCCCTCCCAACGGCCGGCTTTGTGGGGGTCGGTGGCAAATGCTACCGCCCCCCTTTTTTGTTGCTTCCTCGGCGCTTCTCAAGGCGTGCAATGTGAGCTGTTTCCGACCAACCGTGCCGACGAAAACTCAATATTTTTCCGGTCGTTTTAAGCCTGCAGCCTCGCGCTGACATTCTTGTAGGGAGTAAGCGTTTGACTGCGGTGGTTCTCCCCGTGGGACGGTCGACAACTATTGTTCCCTGGTCGCGCCCGCTGTCTTCGATCGTACTTAAAGCGGCAGAGGATCGAGATGAGCCGCCCCTTTCTCCGTTTCAACGAGCATACCGCTACATAGAAAGCCAGGCTGGCAGAGAGGCCCCTGAAACAGCCACGATCCGGCTCGAGTGGCGCTCGCCTATACATACGACAGCCGGTGGCGAAATCGGGCAGAGTTCATCGACGGTCGAGATGCGATTGTGTCATTCCTTGAACCCAAATCGTCAAGAGAACTCGATTATCGCCTTACCAATGAAATATGGACGCACGCGGGTCACACATCGCGGTGTGATTCGCCTATGAATATCATGACGACAGCGGCCACCGGTTTCGTGCCGACGGCAACGAGAATTGGCAGTTCGCTACGGACTGGCTGATGGAACGTCGTATCGCGTGTATCAACGAGCACCCTGCCACCGAAGTCGACCGCAAAGTTCGTTGGGATCTTGGTCGCCGGCCGCATAGCCATCCGGGCCTGAGTGAGATCGGATTGTAGAGCCGCGCTCGACTTTTGGTTTGGGTTGGACTTTGCCATTTTGACAGCGCGATCGCGTGCCAACCGTCTGGCCATTCAAAATGCTGACACCGGCTTCTGCGAGTTGGTGAATGTCAAGGGGCAGGAGCAGGTGACGCTAACGGCTTGTCTTTTTCAGCAACGTAGTGGGCCGACGCCTTAAACGGCTTGCCGCTGACATTGCAGTCGTTATGCGGGCGATGTGACTCAACGAACCTGCCAGCTTACTGCACTGCCTGCGATCTTGGGGGGGGGTGTTATGTCTACGTATGAGCGGCGACAGCGCATGCTGGTTCGGCTTGCCAAGCCTCTCCATTCCAGCACAGTAATCCAGAGGTTTAGAGGACAGACCCTTTGGTCTGATATCTTTTCCGCTTTCCTTTGTTAGCGTCCCGCAACCACGTTAGCGCAATGTTACGGTTGCGCTGTAAATCGTACGAGCTTCTGAACAGAGGATGAGTCATGATCAAACATACAAGAACAGCAATCATATCAATTCTGATCGCGTCCTCGTTCTCGATAGCCGGCACGTCGGCCACGATCGCCGACTCGAAACTGCCGGACCCAGCGACGGCTGGTTTTTCAGAAAAGCTTTATCGGCTGGATTGCGGCCACGCTCTCGCCAACGACGAGTCGGTTTGGACTCCGGGGGAAAACGTCGGAAAGAGTATCGAATTCTCGTCTACCTGCTGGCTGATAAAGCGGGGAAGCGAATGGGTGCTTTGGGACACAGGCGTTCCTCAAGCCGCGGTAAATGACCCCAAAGGCTGGTCGACCCTGCCCAAATTGATCGTTTACCACTTGGACAAGACGATAACGGGCCAACTCGCGGACATCGGACTTAAGATAAACGATATCACCTATGTCGTGCTGTCCCATACACATGGCGATCACATAGGCAACGTTGGTTTGTTTCCGGATTCAAAAATTGTGATGCAGCGAGTCGAGCATAGCTGGATCTACTCCCCAGACGGGACAAACGATAATGTGAATCAATTGAAGGCCCTCGCACGGACGCTTATGGGGAAACCAAAATACCTTCAACTGGTCGACGGTGACACGGACCTGTTTGGCGATGGTAGCCTGACGCTGGTTTCGACACCGGGACACACTCCGGGCAGCCAATCTCTGATGATCCATCTGAAGAATTCCGGCTTCATCATTCTGTCCGGCGATGTCGTCCATCTTGAAAAAAATTTTGAGAAAAACATAGTGCCGTCCCTGAATACGGATAAGGCCGCGTCAATCGCCTCCATGGACAAGGTCAGGCGAATGATCGGTACCTACCACGCCAAGCTCTTCATCAATCATGACAAGGCGCAAGAGGACATGCTGAAACTACTGCCCGCATTCTACGACTGATGCCTTCTCGCCGGAGCCCCGGACGCCGACGTGTCCGGGGCCCATAAAATCGAGGCTCGCAGGGCACGCTGAGCTATGTCTTGGCAGTGTGGAACCAAGGCTCTGGCGCCGGAGCTATATTCTACAAATTGTTCACCTAGCGTCGCGGATCGAGCACCGAGCAGCTCGGTGATCGCGTTGACCGCAAGTATCGAAATACAAGCGTTCATGTTGACGCTGGTGATTGAATATGGGCTGTGGTTTGCGAGCCCGTCAACAGCTCTCCGGTCAGAAACCCCGCCGGCGCCGAACGACCAATCCTCATCGGCTTTCGTTACAAAACTCACGATGATATCGTCGGGCGCAATTCCGCAATGCGCGCCAAGTTTCTCAATCAACAAGCGATTGAAATTCTCCTTCCTCTCGCGGTTTCGTGAGCGGCTGGTGACTTGAAGCAACAGCACGTTCTCCGACCGGACAAATCCCAAACCGGTGTCTTCCACGATTATGCGAGACCGCTTGTGCCGTGTACGACCTAGTGGCGATCATGCTTCGGCACCCTCAGGGTCTCGAGCAGGACCTCGTGGGTCACATCGCTTCCTGTTTTCCGATTCAGCACGGCCCTCGACAAGATCAAACGTACAAGCGGCATAATTGGCCCTTTTTTTGTGAATGAGTTCTCTCGGTACGCGTAAACGCGGCTTCTCCCGTTCAACGCTTGTTTCACCTATCCCATACCTTGGTGTTAGAGAACGCGCCGACCCAAGTGGTACAACGCGCCTGGCAAATCTGACATTGCGGCACCGGCGCCCCGATATGACCCACGGTATCCGAAGGCTGGACGGCGGATCCCGCGATCGTGTCCAAAGACCCGCCGTCGGCAATACGGGATAATCTCATGCTCCAATATTTTGGTAGATCGTTCGTCGCCTTTGCGCTGTTCATGTCATCCCTGTTGCCGGCCCAATCCACGGGGGAACGTCCGATGGACCATCCGACTTTCTACCGCTCGATAAAGGTAGACGGCCTCTCCATTTTCTACAGAGAAGCTGGGCCGAAGGACGCTCCGACACTTTTGCTTCTGCACGGTCTACCCTCCTCGTCGCGAATGTTCGAGCCTCTATTCGCGCGGCTTTCCGATCGTTATCATCTTGTTGCGCCTGATTATCCTGGCTTCGGACACAGTGACTGGCCTGACCCAAAAAGATTTGCCTACACGTTCGACCACTGCGCCGAAATCATGAAGCACTTCACCGAAGCGCTCAGGCTCTCGCGCTATACGCTTTACATGCAGGATTATGGCGGCCCCGTGGGTTTTCGGATGGCGCTGGCCGATCCGGATCGGGTCGAGGCGCTCATCGTTCAGAACGCGGTGGCGCATAATGAGGGTCTGGGTCCATTGTGGAAAGCGCGGCGAGCCTTCTGGGCGGATCGGGCAGCCCATGAGGCGACCCTTCGCGCCAACCTTCTCTCACTGCAAGCGGCGCGGACGCGTCATATCGGAAGTGATCCCAACGTGGATCGCTATGACCCGGATCTGTGGAGCGATGAATTTGCTTTTCTCAGTCAACCTGTCCAAGCCAACATTCAAAGCGACATGTTCTACGACTATCGCACCAATGTCGACGCCTACCCCAAATGGCAGGATTGGATGCGTCGCAAGCAACCGCGCCTCCTGGTGATCTGGGGAAAACATGACCCCTCTTTCGATATCTCTGAACCGGAAGCCTATCGCCGGGATGTACCGGAGGCCCAAATCTACGTTCTTGACGCAGGCCACTTCGCCTTGGATACGGCCGCGAACGAGATCGCCATATTGATCCGCAACTTTCTCGTCCCAGCCCGCTAAAGCGGCATTGGACGCACAGCGATTTTTTCCAAGGCGCCGTCCGATTTCAAACGAAAGGAGTGCGTCTCCCGCGTTTGCCAATCAATACACGCGCTCCTTCGGAGGTATCGTCGCCACGTCGTTCGAGAGTGGCTGCATATGAACCGGCCTGTAGTCGAGCCGCACGCTGCCGTCATCATTGAGCCAACTAAGAGTATGCTTGAGCCAGTTTTGGTCATCCCTTTTCGAAAAGTCCTCGCGCGCATGTGCACCGCGGCTTTCTGTCCGGCCGATCGCTGAATGAAGGCTGACGCTTGCCTGTGCAAGCATATTGTCCAGTTCAAGAGTTTCGGCGAGATCCGAGCTGAAGATCATCGAACGGTCCGCAACGCCGAGGTCGTCGCGCATCATTGCGATAACGCTATCGAGTTTGCGCCGCCCCTCATCGAGCAACGGGCCGTCTCGGAAGACCGCACAGTGCTGCTGCATCGTCCGTTGCATTGCCAGCCGGATCGCCCCCGCACCGGTCTTACCCTCTGACCGCCTGAGCCGATCAAGCCGGGCTATGGCGCGATCGGTCGCCTCTTCGGGAAGATTGGCGTGACTTTCACCAGGTCGGATCGATTCCACTGCCCGCAACGCCGCAGCGCGGCCAAACACGATGATATCTAGCAGCGAGTTGGACCCGAGCCTGTTGGCGCCGTGCACCGAGACGCAAGCGGATTCGCCGATCGCCATCAAACCCGGAACGATCGCCTCGGGATCGCCGCCACGCACGGTGACGACTTCGCCATGCAGGTTGGTCGGCACGCCTCCCATATTGTAGTGGACGGTCGGCAGCACCGGGATCGGTTCACGCGTCACATCAACGCCGGCAAATATCTTGGCGGTCTCGCTGATGCCCGGCAGCCGCTGATGCAGTAGCTCGGCGCCGAGGTGCTCCAGATGGAGGAGGATATGATCCTTATGCGGGCCGCAGCCCCTGCCCTCGTTGATCTCGAGCGTCATCGAGCGGCAGACTACGTCCCGCCCAGCCAGGTCCTTCGCGCTCGGCGCATAGCGCTCCATGAAGCGCTCGCCTTCCGAATTGGTAAGATAGCCGCCCTCGCCGCGAGCGCCTTCCGTAACTAAGCAACCGGATCCGTAGATGCCAGTTGGGTGGAATTGGGTAAATTCCATATCCTCGAGTGGCAGCCCGGCACGTAACACCATCGCATTGCCGTCGCCGGTGCAGGTATGGGCAGCGGTACAGGAAAAATAGACACGGCCGTAACCACCGGTGGCAAGGACCGTACGGTGGGCGCGAAATCGATGCAGCGTGCCGTCTTCCATGTTCCAGACCAACACGCCGCGACAGGCGCCGTCCTCGTCCATCAATAGATCCAGCGCCAAGTACTCGACAAAGAACTCGGTGCCGTGTTTCAGGCACTGCTGATAGAGCGTGTGCAGGATGGCATGACCCGTGCGGTCGGCAGCTGCGCAGGTACGCTGCGCCATCTCCTTGCCGTAACCAATTGTTTGACCACCAAAGGGGCGTTGATAGACGGTGCCTTCTTCGGTGCGTGAGAATGGAACACCGTAATGTTCAAGCTCTAACACCGCAGGCACGGCCTCACGGCACATATACTCGATCGCGTCCTGATCGCCGAGCCAGTCCGAGCCTTTGACCGTGTCGTACATGTGGAAACGCCAGTTGTCTCCGTCGTGCATATTGCCGAGTGATGCTGCCATGCCGCCCTGCGCGGCCACGGTGTGACTGCGTGTCGGGAAAACCTTGGTGACGCAGGCCGTCTTCAATCCCGACGCAGCCATTCCCAGCGCGGCTCGCAATCCCGCGCCGCCAGCACCGACGATCACGACATCATAGTTGTGCTCGATGATTTCGTAAGCTTGTTTCATTTTTCGCGCTCTCTGGGTTGAGCTTCATCTGATGCCTCGCGTGACAGATTGCAAAAGTTTCAATTTGCGGGGGCGCCTGCTAGGAGATCTTGCTTCGAGGATCGTCATACGCATCCATATATTCGAGGCCAAGCGGCCCGATAACCGTCACCTGCGTGACGTACTCTCCTGATCTGGCCCAATGAAAGTAGACGTGTCGCGAGGCAGAACGACCACGCTGCCCGGCGGATATGCGTCCACCTTGTCACCGCCGGTGATGATGCAGTCGCACGATCCCTCCCCACCCACATTCGTAAATTCTACAGCAGACGCAAACCCCTGAGCATCATATCCCAGCCAACGAAGCAATCCGACGAGCGCGATCCGGAATGATTCGTCATCATCAATGGCCGAAATTATGACCTCTCCCTACACGCAATCATCCTTTGCCCGCATTTGAATCACGCTAGCCTCAAGGCCGATTGGTCAAACCGGGAAAGACAATGTTCCCATGGGATGGGGCGTCAAACAATTATACACCAGTGTTATGGCGGCTCTTTTTCACGTTTTTCGCTTTAGCGCTTTGGTGACATCGGCTGAAGTAGTAGCCGGCATGTCGGACTGATCTCGGAGCGATTCCAGAGTCGCATGCAGAGCCGTTAGTTTCGTGAGAACGTCTCTCCAATCGCTACCTATTTCAATCCCCCGCAATCATCGACAAGTCACGGCGGGTTGTCGTTTTCGGTTCGATCTGAAGTGTCATTCGAATTCCTACGGTTGTTCGTTTAAAGACGATGTCGGGGTCGTAACTTTGGCCCCGCACGGCTCGGTTTTAGCATTAGCCTGGTAATGGAGTCCGACATCGGTGCGAGTTTCTCTGGCTTGATCTACCGAGAACTGCGCGACGGCACGGGCCCGAGCCGGATCGGTTATTCTGCTTATTGGAAAGCCGATAATGAAAATCCAGCGTTAGCGAGTTTCCTCACACTTTTGAGGGAACGCTACCCCTCGCCTTCGATATGAGTTTTTCGGCGAGTTTTTGTAAAAGCCCGGTCCGTGGCCATGAACCGAGCCAGCATCGGTGCGACAAGTTTCGATGGATCTGTAACTGCCTGCCCGGTATCACGCGCAAGCACCTCCGCATACGCGAGGAGATCGCGATGCACGTTTGCTGGAAGTTCGACCGCCAACTTCACTGGTTTGTCGTCAGGAATAGACCCGATCTTAAGCTTTATCATGTTCTTGCTCCCCTATCCCCTGTAAGGCTCCAGCAATAAGTCGCGGTTGACGATCACCCTCACCGGAAATCCAGGCCTGATCGTTAGAGTCGGTTGAATGTTGAGGTTTCGTCGAACGACTTGTTGCCCCGTCTGGTTCAATGAGTTTGCCGCGCTCAGTCGGAGCGCCTGAATAATATCGGTATTGCTGCCGCTATCTGCGCCAGAGCCGAGTTCCGCTCCCACGCCAAGGATGGTCGACAGCAGTGCGGCTTTGAACAACTCCGCCCAGTGATTGTCGACATCATCCTCAAGACCGGAGTAGCCGCCTGCGTCCGCCCCCTGTTGCCGGTCCAGGACAATCGAACGTCCGTTCGGCATGATGAGCCGGGTCCACACCAACAGCACCCGCGATTGTCCGAACGCGATTTGGCTATCATAAACGCCGATCAACTTCGCTCCCTGCGGAATTAGCCTAGCTCGGCCTGTCGGACTATCGAAGATATTTTCCGTTACTTGCGCCGTGATCTGCCCAGGAAGATCTGAGCGGACACCCGTAATGAGAGCTGCTGGAATGATCGTGCCCGCCTGCACGACAAAAGGTGAGGCCGGGCGTGAGAGCCGATCGGGCGCTGTAGTCCGCCGGTCAACCGGGGCATTGACGAAGAGGAGTTTGCTATCCTGCCCGTTCTGAGTGAACGTTTCATCAGAAGATGACGCAGTCTTGGTGGCCGTTTCCTGGGATGCGGCATGGGATGGCGCAACGGGCGCGGTGGTCGACGCAAATACCTTGCTCGTCCGAGCCGCTTCAGTTTCCTGGTTTGCACGTTGTTGTTCAGCATCAAGGCCGAACGATGCTGATTGGCCTTCGGCCGTAACGACAGGACGCGCCAGGTCACCCGGCAGCGGCGGCCCAAGGCGAGGCACGTCGCGAGGTATCCCGGCGTAATCCCGCGGCAACGTTGTCAGGCCATCTGCAACGTTGTGATGATCCGTGCTGTAAAGCTCGTCCGGCGCCGGACTATGTGGGCGGTTGCTCCTCAGTGCCCACAGTACCGCGCCAGCGATGAGCAGCAAAGCCAATGCGCTGCCACCCGCAAGTACTTTGCGAGAGAGCCTTGTGATCCTTGGACGTTCTGCACGCAGACGCAATGCCTGCGCGCTAGCATCGGGTGCTGGTGGCGGTTCTGGGACAGGGCCGAGGCTCTCGTTTGGTCCGTTGCCTATCAAGATCGTCTCCCGTCGTTTCTGACGATACGAACCTTCTGCTGCTTCTCCCCCCCGAGCCGAAGCTCGGCCGCGGCAAACAGTCGGTCGACAATCAGTACATTTTTGAAAGCACGATAGTTGACGAGCTCGGGCTTGCCATCCTGGCCGATGACGAACAGCGGCGGCATTTCGCCTTGGGCGATGCCGGGCGAGAACTCGATATAGACCTTGCGGCCATCATCGTAGGCATTTAACGGGCGCCATGGCGGGCTATCGCCTTCGATGGCGTAGCGGTAGCGACGTTGATCCACTTCCGGGATGACTGGGGTTGGTGGCATGACCCTTGAGCGGTTGGCTCGGTCTTCAGAATAGAACCACGCGACCGACGGCATGTATGGTTTTTCGCGGGAGCGCAGCTCGATCAGGTAGGTTCGTCGATCGGTGTTGACGACAAGGTTCGTCTCGATGGCGGCCCTTGTCGGCTTCACCATGATGTGGACACGCCTGCTATCGCCGTTGCCGCTTTCCGTATCGCCGACGATCCAGCGCACGGTATCGCCGGCGGCGAGCGGTCCCGATCCGGTTAGCTGTTCGCCCGGCTCAAGCGCAATATCGGTGATTTGCCCTGGTGAGGCGTAGATCTGGTAGAGCGCGCCGGGACTATAGGGAAAGACCTGGACCGCGTTGAAATATCCTGCCCGCCGCGGCTCGACTCGGGCGGCGTCGTTGGCCGTCCCAATCCGGTCTGTGGGCTCGTTGGCTTCTTGATCACCCTTCTTGCCGCCGCGGGTCGGCGTCCAGGATGGGGGGACATGCAATGGACGCGCATGGTCGTCTGCCGGCATCGGAAGATCGGGAGACGGCGGCACGTCGTCATCATAACTGATCTGCGGCGGCTTGAAGGTCGTGCAGCCGGAGAGCGCGAGAACAAAAAGCAGGGCCAGACTTGCAGGCGTCCCATTGCAGTTTGGACCAATCGACCTCGGTACAGGATTTCTCACTAGCCGAGCTCCTTCGACCAGTTGATGGAATGGACATAGACGCCGAGCGGATTCTTGCGCAGGCGGTCGGCATCACGTGGGGTTTCGATGACGACGGAAAGGATTGCGGTCCACCGCTCGGTCGCGGCGAGTTGGCCGCTGTCGTAGCGGCGTTCGGTCCACGCCACCCGAAAGCTTTGCGGCGAGGCGCGAATGACGCTGGAGATCTCGACCGCGATCTGGGTGTTCCCCAGCTTGGCGAAGGGATCGTTGGTTCGCGCGTAATCGTTCAGCGCCACTGCTCCACGATCGGTCGTGAAGTCGTAGGCGCGAAGCCAGTCCTGCCGCAGCACGATGGCATCGGTCGGCAGGCCTCTCACATCTTCAATGAAGCGCGCGAGGTGAAACGCGATTTGTGGATCCGTCGGCTGATCGAAGGGGCTCGCTGGCGCGACCGCCTGTGCCTGACCGAGACGATCGACTTCAACCACCCACGGGGTGATCGTGCCCTGGGTCGACTGCCAGACGAGACTTGCGGCGAGTCCCCCCGACAGGAATAGGCATCCGAATGCCATCAACCGCCAGTTTCCGGCCTGGACGCGCGCCGAGCCGATGCGCTCGTCCCAGACCTGCGCAGCTTTCTGGTAGGGCGTCACTGGTTCCGGCGTACGGCCGTAATGCACGGATGGTCGCCTGAACATCAGTGCCCTCCCTCGGACAGATCAACCGAGGATCCGCCGCCGGCACTATCACCGCTGCGAACCGCATGGGTGGCAGCGGACACGCCCTGGTTCACAGTCTGCGCGCGCTTCATACGGCGCGCCCACGCCGGTGGCGCGTCCGTCGTTGATGAACCACCACCGAGCGCGGCAGCCGTACGGCGCAGCGGGCTTGTTATCGCCGAGCCACCTGCTTTCGCGACGCTACTCAATCCTCCGGCGCGGTAAGCGCTCGCTGTTCCGCCTGCTATCGCGGTGGCGCCACGGGCGCCTCCCGCGAGTGCGCCACCTGCCAGTCCCGCACCACCGGCCGCGAGACCGGCACCAGCGACGATCGCACCACCAGCAGCCAAGCCGGTGCCGACCGCAGCGCCAGCACCGAGTTGTGGTCCACCTGATACGATGCCGTTGGCAATACCAGGCCCGAAGATACCGAGGCCGAGAAGGGAGAGCGCCCCGAGTACAAGTGCCATAGCGTTGTCGATGGTCGGCTGATTGCCGCCGAAGCCTGCCGTGAACTGCGCAAACAGCGTTGAGCCGATGCCGACAATGACGGCCAACACCAGAACTTTGACGCCCGACGAAATAACGTTGCCGAGGACACGCTCGGCGGCAAACGCGGTCTTACCAAAGAGGCCGAATGGGATCAGCACAAACCCGGCAAGGGTCGTCAGCTTGAACTCGATCAGCGTGATAAAGAGCTGGATTGCCAGAATAAAGAAGGCGAGCAGCACCACAATCCAGGCGAACAACAAAACCGTAATCTGGATGAAATTCTCGAAGAAGCTGACATAGCCCATCAAACCCGAGATCGAATCAAGAATAGGTCGTCCAGCATCAAGTCCCACCTGGGCGATCTTTCCCGGCCTCAAGAAGTCGGCTGAGGAAAGACCGGTGCCGGAGGCTTTGAGACCCAAACCTGCAAAGCTTTCGAAGATTATGCGGGCCAAGCTGTTCCAGTTGCCGATCAGAAATGCGAAGACGCCGACAAACAAAGTCTTCTTGACGAGACGAATTAAGATGTCGTCGTCGGCTCCCCCTGCCCAGAACAGACCCGCCAGCGTGACGTCGATCGCCGCAAGCGTGGTGGCGAGATATCCGACTTCGCCTCCGAGTAGCCCGAACCCGGAATCGATGTATCGAGTGAACGTCTCAAGGAACTGATCGATAATGCCGGTGCCGCCCATCGGTCACTCCTTTCCTGACTGATGAATCGGAGAGTAACCAGGTGATTGGCGGCTCCCGTCCTTGGGCGGCACAAACAACGAGGAGCCCTCCTTGGCAGCCCCGTTGTCGGACGATGCTGATGGAGCCTTATCCTGTCTAAGGAATTGACGGCGCTTCTCGGCCCACGCCTTGCGGCACTCGGACAGAGCATCTTTCTGCTCGTAGGTGACGGAGCGACACTCCGCGAGCTTTGCCGTCAGCACGTCGGATGCCTGATCAGCCGATGCAGCGGACAGGGTTTGGCTTTCGTCGTCACGTAGCTGTATTGCGCAGGCTGCAACCACCAGAACGACGAGCACCATGGCTGTCGCAGTGGGGAGACGTTCAAGTTTTTTCATGTTCATCAGTGAAACATCTGCACGGTTGTGGTTTGATAGCCGGCGCCTTGCGTCAGGAAGCGACGCAGTTGCTCCCTGCCCTGGTCCTGGGCGGCCGCGCGCTGCGCGGACTCGAGGTTTTGTGCGCGCCCATGGGCTGCAACGACGGCCGTGAGATCGGCAAGTTGCTGTGACGCCAGCGCCAAGAGCTGATTGCCGGCCTGGCTCGCCTGCAACGCACCGGATGCCCCCTGGCTCGCGGTGACGAGGGCCGACATCTGCGTATGGTTAGTGTTGAGATTGCCGACGACCGTCGCCTGCGTCCGCATGGCGTCCTGCATGCCGGCCATCGCATTCTGCCAACGCGTTTGCGCGTTCGCGATCAACACTTGGTTCGAGAGACTGGACGACGCTGACGCATAGGTCGTCGAGAATGCACGATCGATCTGCTGGATGTCGTAGGCGATACGCTGGGCCTGGGCGAGTAGTTGCTGGGTACGCAGGATCGACTGTTCCAGTTGCAACAACGACGAGAACGGCAAGGTCGCTAAATTTCTCGCCTGGTTGATCAGCATCTGCGCTTGATTCTGCAGAGACACGATCTGGTTGTTGATCTGCTGCAGAGATCGAGCAGCGGTCAACACGTTTTGCGCATAGTTGTTAGGATCAAACACAACCAACTGCGCGGAGGTCCGGTGGGGACCGACGAAGACGGCAAGCGCGATAACGCCAGCGACAGCGAGACGACGAACGTGGTTCATTTTGACGCCTCCAATTCTGCGAGATGCGGGATGAGATCGGTCGCCCAGGCGACATCGCGCGCCTTCAGCCATCCGGGCACAAAGTTGTCGCGGCCGTTTTCGGCAAGGACTTGCTCGATCAGCGTCTGGTCGGTCTTGGAGGAAGCGGCGCTGAAGGCGAGCGCGACCTCGCCAAGGCCGAGTTCGAACAAGCGATTGCCGCGGCGCGACTGGCAGTAATAGTCACGCTTCGGCGTCGCGCGGGCGAGGATTTCGATCTGGCGGTCGTTCAATCCAAAGCGCCGGTAGATTGCCATGATCTGTGGCTCGATGGCGCGGTCGTTTGGCAACATAACGCGCGTTGGACAACTCTCGATGATCGCCGGCGCGATTGCCGAGCCGTCGATATCCGCGAGCGACTGGGTTGCGAAAATGACCGAGGCATTCTTCTTGCGCAGCGTCTTCAGCCACTCACGCAGTCGTCCTGCGAAGTCTTCATCATCTAGCGCGAGCCAACCCTCGTCGATGATGAGCAGGGTCGGCCGACCATCGAAGCGGCCCTCTATGCGGTGAAACAGATACGCAAGAACGGCTGGCGCGACCGCGGTTCCGATAAGTCCGTCGGTCTCGAAGACCTGGACCGATGACTCTCCGAGGCGCTCGCTTTCGGCATCCAGCAACCGGTCGTACGGACCCCCGAGGCAATAGGGTTGTAGGGCTCGCTTCAGCACGTTGGATTGAAGCAGCACGGAAAGGCCCGTGAGAGTGCGCTCCCCTACTGGAGCGGAGGCTAAGGAACTCAACGCCGACCAAATGTGCTCCTTGGCTTCCGGCGTGACCTCGATCCGCTCGCGGCTCAAAATTGAACTGATCCATTCGGCCGCCCATCCCCTTTCGGCAACATCATCGATCCTGGCGAGCGGCTGAAGGGAAACGAACTCGGAGGTCTCTCCGGCAAGCGCGCCACCGAGATCATGCCAATCGCCGCTCATGGCAATCGCGGCCGCCCGGATCGAACCACCGAAATCAAAGGCAAAGATCTGAGATTCGGGGTACCGGCGGAACTGAAGCGCCATCAGCGCCAGCAGCACCGATTTGCCGGCGCCGGTCGGTCCGACCACCAGCGTATGTCCGACATCACCGACGTGGAGCGAAAAGCGAAACGGTGTCGAACCCTCTGTTCTGGCCAAGAACAAAGGCGGCGCCTTGAAATGATGGTCCCTAGCCTCCCCGGCCCATACCGCCGACAGTGGGATCAAGTGCGCCAGGTTCAAAGTCGAGATCGGCGGCTGCCGCACATTGGCGTAAACATGTCCCGGCAGGCTGCCGAGCCAAGCCTCGATCGCGTTCACTGTCTCGATCATGCAGGTGAAATCCCGACCCTGGATCACCTTTTCGACGAGACGGAGTTTTTCATCAGCGGTAGCGGGGTCGCTGTCCCAGACCGTGACCGTCGCCGTCACAAAGGCTTCGCCGATCTGATCCGAGCCCAGCTCCTGAAGCGCCGCGTCGGCATCCATGGCCTTGTTATGGGCATCGGTATCAAGAAGGGCGGACGCCTCGTTGGTCATCACCTCCTTCAGGATCGCGGACACCGACTTGCGCTTGGCGAACCATTGCCGCCGGATCCTTGTCAGGAGTTTTGTGGCATCGGTCTTGTCCAGCATGATCGCGCGGGTCGACCAGCGATAGGAAAATGCGAGACGGTTTAGGTCGTCGAGAATCCCAGGTGTCGTCGCCGTCGGAAACCCCACCACCGTCAGTACTCGCAGGTGCGATGAACCAAGCATTGGCTCGAGCCCACCGGTCAGCGGTTGATCGGCGAGCAGCGCGTCAAGATACATCGGGATCTCGGGCACCCTGACCCGATGCCGCTTGGTCGAGACCGTCGAATGCAGGTAAGTCAGGGTTTCCTGGTCGTCCAGCCAGGCGCATTCCGGCATGAAGCCTTCGACGAGCTGCAGCACGCGGTTGGTCCGATCGACAAATCCACGGAGGACCTCGCGCGCATCCGCGTCAACGGTGCGGTTGCTGCCCTCATAAAGTAGTCGTTCCGCTTTCGCGGTACCTTCCGCCGGTGGGAGATAGAGAAACGTCAGGAAATAGCTCGACTCGTAGTGGGCGCCGGCTTCTTCGAACTGTGCCCTCCGCTCAGCATCGACCAGGGCGGACGCCGTGTCCGGAAATGTGTTGGGTGGATAGCTGCCTGCGGAATGGCGCTGCGCTTCGACAAAAATCGCCCAACCGGATTCGAGCCGACGCAAGGCGTTGTTCAGACGGCCGGCAATGGCGACGAGCTCAGCTGGCACGGCGCTATCGAGATCAGGCCCCCGGAATTTTGCGGTCCGTTGAAACGACCCGTCCTTGTTGAGGACAATGCCCTCATCGACGAGGGCAGCCCACGGCAAAAAGTCAGCGAGACGCGTATTCGACCGGCGATATTCGGCGAGGTTCATCATGAAAGAACTCACGAGTTGAGATGACCGGGGATGCGGAGATGTCGACGCACGACCTCAACGAAGTCAGGATCGCGCTTGGCGGCCCAGACGGCCGCCATGTGCCCAACAAACCAGAGAAGGAGGCCTGCGACCCAGAGGCGCAGACCGATGCCGAGCGCTGCGGCGAGCGTTCCGTTGAGAATCGCGATCGAGCGTGGCGCACCGCCCATCAGGATCGGTTCGGTCAGCGCGCGATGCACGGGCGTGACGAAGCCTGGGATTTCTGCATCCATCAGATCACCACTCCCCCGCCGAACGAGAAGAACGATAGAAAGAAGCTCGATGCTGCGAACGCGATCGATAGGCCGAACACGATCTGGATGAGTCTGCGGAATCCGCCCGAGGTATCGCCGAACGCCAGCGAAAGCCCTGTGACGATGATGATGATGACGGCGATGATCTTCGCGACCGGGCCTTCGACCGATTGCAGGATCTGATTGAGCGGCTGCTCCCACGGCATGTTAGAGCCAGCCGCGAAGGCTGGGCCGACGGTCAGTGAGGCCGTCGCGAACACGGTCGTCGAAATGACGAATCGTTCCAGCGAAGATGTAACACTCATGATTGGTCCCCCAATGCTGTAAGGCTGTAATCACCGGATGGTCCGAGCCCGGTGACGCTAGCGAGTTCGGCAACGCGGCGATCGGCACCGCGACCTGAAAGAACGGCAATAACGTTGATGGTCTCCGCGATCAGGGCGCGGGGGACCGTGACGACGGCTTCCTGGATCAACTGCTCCAGTCGGCGCAACGCTCCGAGCGCGGTACCGGCGTGGATGGTGCCGACGCCGCCGGGGTGACCCGTGCCCCAGGCCTTGAGCAAATCGAGAGCTTCTGCACCGCGGACCTCCCCGATCGGAATGCGATCGGGCCGCAGACGCAGCGACGAACGGACCAAATCTGATAGCGAGATCACGCCGTCCTTGGTACGTAACGCTACGAGATTCGGGGCCTTGCACTGAAGTTCTCGGGTATCTTCGATGAGAACAACCCGATCCGAGGTCTTGGCGACTTCGGCTAACAGCGCGTTGGTCAGCGTCGTCTTGCCGCTCGAAGTGCCGCCGGCGACAAGAATGTTCTTGTGCGCTTGGACCGCGCCTTTCAAAGCACTGGCGTGGCCCGAGGTCATGGTTCCCGCGGCGACATAGTCGTCCAGCGTAAACACGGCGACCGCCGGCTTTCTGATCGCAAAAGCCGGGGCCGCGACCACTGGCGGCAACAGGCCCTCGAAACGCTCGCCCGTCTCAGGCAACTCGGCTGAGACACGCGGGCTGCCTGCATGGACCTCTGCGCCTACGTGATGGGCGACTAATCGAACGATGCGTTCGCCGTCAGGAGCGGACAGGCGTTCGGTTGTCTCCGTCAAACCTCCCGACAGCCTATCAACCCACAACCGTCCATCGGGATTGAGCATCACCTCGATGATCGCCGGATCTTCTAGATAGCGAGCAATCGCAGGACCGAATGCAGTGCGCAGCATGCGCGCACCGCGGGAGAGTGCTTCCGACTGAAAGGGATGGATTGACACCGCTGCCCCCAACTTGCCGTGGTCGCTTAAGGCGGCCTCGGGTTGGGATGATTAGAAAAGGCAGAAACTAGCTAGGCGCAACAAGTGGCTGACGCCGTTCGTGCCATGGAGTACGATAAGAAAGATTGAGGTCGAGTGGAACGCTAACGCTGACGGCATTACAGCCGAGGGACGAAGCGCGTGTATTCAGCGACGTCTTGGGCAAGGATCAGGAGAGTCACTAAGTACTAGAAAGTAGGTTATGGTTGAAGCGACGGCCAAGCGGCTTGGCGCAGGGCGTCACCAACCACGGCGCTTCGTCAAAGGCCTTAATGCTTCAACAGCGAACGTCACATTGCCGCGAAGCGAGGTACCGCGTGGTAAACCAGGGTGTTCAATGGACAGCGATCCCTTAGAAATTCCGGTTCAACCGATCCCCTTCGAGCACGGCCTAATGCACTTCGCGCAGAGCCTGACCGATGGGCAGTCGAAGGTCGTTGCGATCGGCTCATCGACAACCGCGGGGGAAGGCAACATTGTTCCTTACCCGGGACGATTGCTGCAGTTTCTCCAAACCGACTATCCGGCGGCCATCATTTCCATGGTCAACAAAGGCATTGGCAGCCAGGAAGCGCCGGCCGAGCGCGATCGGTTTGCAACCGATGTCATACCGGCCAAGCCCAATCTCGTGATCTGGCAGGTGGGAACGAACGCTATCTGGCAGCGAAGGGACTCAAACCCTCCACCTCCATCTTTCGACGAGACCACAAGCGCCATTCGCGAGGGGCTGATCACGCTTCAAGCGAAAACCGAAGCGGACATCATCTTGATGGACCTACAGTATGTCCCGGCCGTCCTGACCCCGGCCAAAAAGGAAAGCGCACTGGCCATGGTGGATGCGATCAGCCGATTGGCTCGTGAGGCCGAGGTCAATGTGTTTCGCCGCTTTGCCTTCATGAAGAGCCTGATCGATGTCGAGGGTATTCCGCTCGATCGCATGGTCGATCCTTTCGACAACGATCGGCTTCACGGCAGCGATTGGGTTACCGGCCGCGTCGCTTGGGCGCTCCAGATTGCGATTGCCGACGGGGTCAAGAAGGCGCGGGCATCGATGACCGCGAAGCGATAGGACGTAGCAGACCGGCGCGGCCGGCATGCATGCATCGCCGGCCCTCATGACGCTGATGTTTACTTCAAAGCCGCATCCAACACATTGGCGAGCCGCGCCGCTGAGAGCGCCGCGTGGCTCTTGGCCAGAGTATGCGCGGCGGGGCGAAGCTTTGCCGCCGCCTATATCACAGCACCTGACCGATCAATTATGCGAATAGTGATGTCGACGCCCGCCAACTTACCGCCCAGCTGCCTCACCAGTCCATTACTTGAGAGGGCTCAAGCATAGATCCTTCAGCCGTCGCAGGCGCAAAGTTAACTTGGACATCGGGCGCCGCAATCGGGATAATACTTCTGAGCCAAGGCAGTGCGAACCAGATCAATGCAGCGGCTTGAATTGTGAGGTTTAAACCGAACG
Source organism: Bradyrhizobium erythrophlei (assembly GCF_900142985.1). Lineage (NCBI taxonomy): Bacteria > Pseudomonadati > Pseudomonadota > Alphaproteobacteria > Hyphomicrobiales > Nitrobacteraceae > Bradyrhizobium > Bradyrhizobium erythrophlei. The sequence goes on along the minus strand of NZ_LT670849.1, from coordinate 5,982,244 downwards.
CGGCCTGGTAGGCCATCATAGGATAATGCCCATCTTGGGACGCCCACTGGTTGACGATTAGTCCGATCCCATACTGGACTGTGAACGCCCAGCCGAAATGGAGCAGGTTCAAGGCGCCATTGGCACGCGCGGCAATTTCGATGGGAAAGTAATCTGCTATGATCGCATAGCTCAGCACGGTAGCTCCCCCTACAACTGATATGACGCACCACGGCAGAATTGAGGGGAGTGGTACGCGCAGAATTAGAACAAGTTCGGCCAACATGAACAGCGCGCCAAACCCTGCCAATAAAACTTCGGTCGCTACGCCACGTTTGCGCAGACGATGCGCGAGTGTCCCTAGCAGCAATGCGCCCAGGCTGATTCCAATGGCCATCGTGAAGAGCTGACTGATTACACCTTGCCGATCGAAACCTTCGACGTCGGCGAGCCAGGATGCAGCCCACAATGAATGCATTGCCCAGGACGATCCGATGCATGTTGCGGACAGAGGCGCAATTCTCAGAAAGCGCGGATCCAAAAAGATGGAGCGCAACGTGAGCGGTTTGCCCGAAGCGACGGAGCGCTTGGAACTTCCGTCCGATTTGGGCACGGCAAAATAAATGAGCCCGGCGGTCGCCAGCGTCGCGATCGTCAAGACTTCGAACAGGCTCCGCCAGCCAATCCAATCTAGCAGCCAATCTGTCGGCGCCGTTGCCGTGACAGCCCCAAGCGAGCCGAGCATGATCATGCCACCATTGACGAATGCTACCTGGTCTCTTGGAAACCAGACAACAATCGCCTTGAGCCCGGCCATCAATGAAGCGGCAACACCTAGCCCAATCATGGCACGGCCGACGAGAAGCTCAGCAAAGCTGTTGGCATTGCCGAACAGTGTCGCACCGCCGACGGCAATGACCAGCAATACGCTCTGGACCCGCCGCGGACCGTAACGATCCAGGAGGACGCCGATCGGGATCTGGGCAGCGGCAAAGACCAGGAAATAGACCGACGCGAGTAACCCCGTCTCGGCTGCTCCGATTCCAAAATCGGACACTAGTATCGGCGAAATCGACGCGTTGATCGTTCGAAAGAGGAAAGAGAGATAGTAGCCCGCAGCAAAGGGCAGGAAAACGGAGAGGATGAGTCGCCACTTTGACAGCGACTTCACGGGCGACTCCCCTAGCTTTCCTCTTGATGATTCTGGACCGGAATTCTCTTCAGCGGGCGGGTTTGGCCCTCCATCAGAGACGGATCTGATACGGCCGGCAGGAGTCTTCAGATGTCGGGCAAAGCTTGGATCGCCGATATCTGTCTTGGCTGATGCGGGCGGTGCCTGCTCGAAACCAACGCCCTCAGCGTCAGCATGCGAACCCTCAGGAGCTGGCTCCGAACTATGCTCCTCGCCTGTCGCAGGCTCGGACTCCTCTTGTTTTACGGAGTTTACACGGTCGATCGTCTCCTGCATGAGAGGCCGAGCTTGGCGAACACGTCGATCAACTTGCTCGGCCAGGACCTTAAAGCGCTCATCGCCGAGAAGAATCGCCTCGCGTTGCTGCGATTCCGGAAGCGGTGGGACAACGGTCAGATGATAACGCGCGTGCAGCGCGACGGCCTCAGCGATCATCCGCATATCGCGGTCGAGGTGGTCAAACTTGGCATGCAAACCGTCGAGATGCTCGCGCAGCAGAGCTTCGACCGATGGGGCGGGGTTCAGAAAATGCTCAAGAGCAGCCTCAACAAGCATGCTCTTGCCGACGCCCGGTCGGTCGGTTGCGACGTCAAGCCGACTGTAGACACCTTCACTCAGACGAACCGTCACTTTGCGACGCACAGCGGCTCTGCGGTTGCGTGACGGTCGAACGTCAACGCGATCGATTTGCGCATCCAGTTCGGCGAGCTGTTGCATATCTCTGATGTCCCCCAATGCCCCACGATTGAGTCCGCCGCTTCGCGACACAATTGATGAGGTGCCCCAATCTGATGAGAGTCACAGAAAGGACAGGGCGAGCTTGGCTTCAACAGAGCAGAACGCTCGACCATGCTCTGGCGTAGAAAAAGAAAGGAGATGCGGAATCGGGCTGACGTGCGAAATAGACATCAGCGAGGGGAACGTCTGTTTGGCGGACTGCCCGCAAAAAAACAAAGCCCGAAGAAAGATCGGTTCTTACAATGGGTGAGTATTCGCCTTCGCGAGTGGGCTTTATGGGGTGCCTTCCTCACAAGATGAAACGGCGCTATCCTCACCGAGAACCAGCCTAGCCTTTGACTTGCGCGGCGTTTGCGATTTCAGACGATTCGATACTGACTTCCTTAAGAACGGTCGATCCACTGGAGAGCCGCCGACCGAGCGCGTCGACAAAACGATCGTAGCGCTCGGCTCCCTTCGCTCGCGCGGCAGGACTCGATTGCTCGGGGAGTGCCGGCGTCGACGTCAGCCAGAAGCGGATGAACAGGGCTACGGTCTCAAGCGTAATTCCGTCGTTGCGCTCAAGCCGCTCGAGTATTCGCACGATGCGGTCGAGCCGCTTGGCGATCGCAGCCTCGCGGCGATCGGAATCGTCAGGAGAAAGAAACGACCCAATCGCGGCCTCGGCAACCAGCGACTTGGGCTTGCCCTGACGCTGAGCATAGGCCTCCAGGCCGGCGAATACCTCTGGATCGAGGTAGATGCTGAGCTGGACTTTTTTCATCTCGCCCGCTCATAGGCCCATCTTGTCGTCGGGGTCGAGGCTGACGGCGCGTGCGAGGCCCTGCATCGATCGGTTCAAGCTTGCCGCTTGCACGGCATAGGCATCGCCCCCGTCTGGCGGAGCGTCATATTCGTATTCGGCGAGCGGCGTCGTTAGGACGACTTCCTCTTGTTGCGGCAATTCCGGCTCGCGACGAATGCCGCCATTCTGATCGCGTCTCTTTTTTGTGAGCGCAGCAAGCAGTGTGACCGAAGGAGGGATGGGCGGATGCCTCGACCATTCGTCTGGTCGCATAACCAAGTCGATCGGTACAGCACGCGACGGGCTTAATATCCGGCGCTGGAACTGCGAGTCCTCGTAGTACCGGACTTTGCTGGCGCGTACCGGATGCACGCCGGAGACCATGACAATCGCGTCGCTAGGCGAGAGCTGCATGACTTCACCCGGTGTCAACAGTGGACGCGATGTTTCCTGGCGGCTCACCATGAGATGACCAAGCCATGGTGAGAGACGGTGTCCAGCATAGTTCTTCATGGCACGCATCTCAGTCGCAGTCCCAAGTGCATCCGACACCCTCTTGGCGGTGCGCTCGTCATTCGTCGAAAACGCAATCCGGATATGGCAATTGTCGAGGATGGCGTGATTTGGCCCGTAGGCTCGTTCGAGCTGATTCAGGCTTTGTGTGATTAGGAAGCTGCGGATGCCGTAGCCCGCCATAAATGCAAGCTGGCTCTCGAAGAAGTCGAGGCGTCCGAGGGCCGCGAACTCATCGAGCATCAGCAGGAGTTTCTGCCGCCGTCGATCGGTATCCAGGCTCTCGGTCAGCCGCCGTCCGATCTGATTGAGCACGAGGCGCATCAATGGCTTGGTGCGAGCGATGTCGGAGGGCGGTACTACCAGGTACAGAGATATTGGTTGGGCGCCATCAACCAGATCACGAATGCGCCAGTCGCTCCGTCCCGTCACCTTGGCAACCACGGGGTCTCGGTAGAGCCCCAGAAAACTCATTGTCGTCGACAATACGCCCGAGCGTTCATTCTCACTCTTGTTCAGCAGTTCGCGCGCTGCCGAGGCCACCACCGGATGAGGACGTTCGCCAAGGTGCGGGGTTGCCAACATCGCGTTCAACGTCGCTTCGATCGGCCGCGAGGGATCCGAGAGAAAGTTCGCGACACCGGCGAGCGTCTTGTCGGTTTCTGCATAAAGGACATGCAGGATTGCACCGACGAGCAAAGAATGGCTGGTTTTCTCCCAGTGATTCCGTCGCTCGAGCGCGCCTTCGGGATCAACCAGGATGTCGGCAATATTCTGCGCATCACGTACTTCGTTGTCTCCTTTGCGGATCTCGAGCAGCGGATTATAGGCAGCGCTCGCTGGATTGGTCGGATCAAATAGAAGTACCGATCCAAACCGAGCCCGCCAGCCCGAGGTCAATTGGAAGTTTTCACCTTTGATATCGTGGACGATCATGGAAGAGGGCCATGTCAGGAGGGTCGGGATGACGAGGCCGACACCCTTTCCCGACCTGGTCGGCGCAAAGCACAGGACGTGTTCGGGACCGTCGTGCCGGAGATAGCTGCCACCGAGGCGTCCGAGAACCACGCCGTCCGGCCCGAGAAGTCCTGCCCGCCGAACCTCTCGCACATCGGCCCATCGGGCCGAGCCGTACGTCGTAACATGATGAGCTTCTTTCGCCCGCCAGACCGACAGCATGATCGCAACGCCAATGGCCGCAATCCCGCCGCTTGCGGCGATGCAACCACCTTCGACGAAAATCCTCGGAGCGTAGGCGTCGAATTTGAACCACCAGTTGAAGAAGGCGAGCGGCTGATAGATCGGCCAGCGACCGATCATGAACCAGGGCGGTCCAAGTTGTGGCTGGAAAGCCAGGCACCAGGCAGTCCACTCGGTTGCCACCCAAAGGAAGGCGAGCACGACCACCGAAACCAAGAGAAGTTGGCCCCAGAGGATTTTGGTTGCAGACATGCCCAGAGGTGATGCGCATCCCAAGCCAACATTCAATCGCAATCCGCTCGCCGTCGTAGTAACGCGCACGACGGCGTAGAGATCGGCGGATCAGAGCGAGAGGTCGCGCTTGCGTCCAAAGCTCCATTCGACTCCACCAGGACCGGCAATGCCGTTCACCTGTTTGCCGAGTTCGCGTTCAAGAGACGGTATCCAAGGTACGAGCTGGAAGCCCAAGCCGTTGTCGATCATCGCAAAGCGGCCGGAAGCGAGCGACAGCCGCCGGCGGTAAATCCCCGTGACGTGCTCTCCTGCGTCAGCAGGCAAATGTCCCAATCCTGTTTCCGAGACGAGGCGCCGCCCGACCGCATCGACCTCCCGGTCGCGCAGCGTACCAATCAGGTTGCGTCCGATTGTGACCTTGTCTCCGTCACGTCGTGCCAGTCCCTGCTCTGCCAAGGCATCGATCCGACGATCGAGCGCCGCGCGGACCTCGGCGCCGAAACCGGCGCGGGAAAGCTCGGCAGGTTCCCGGGCGACCAGTCGCCGATCGAGCCAGGTCGCCCCTTCGGCTGTCACCTGCTGGTCAAGGCTGAGATCCGAGCGCACCGCGAGCGCGATCCGCTGCCGTCCCTTCGCATCCTCAAAACGACGTAATTCCACAATGCCACCGATCGGACCGTCGCCGGCCATATCGATGTCGGGAAGCTTGAGGTGGTGCACGCGCCCATCGACTCCGTCTACAATCGCGAACGCCGTTCCCCGCAATTCGTCATCCATGCCACGGCTAATGAGACGGCCAACGATCGGTTCGCCGTGGGACTCGCCTTCAAGCGCCCAGGATGATGGCGCGCGAGAGACTCCGTCTTTTGTAAGTGTCTTATGCAGTCGCTTGATGATGTCGCCGCGCTCTCCAAGCGAGCGTAAGCGCTGTTCCGCATCAGGGGCCAAAATCCAGCGCGCGGGACCGGCGGGCTCGGCGAGCCCCATCCGCTCAAGCGCCCGCATCCGTCCGATCCGGACCTCCCGCAAGGGATCGCCTCCGGCATCGCGTTCAGGACGGAGATCGACCAAACCCTCCGCCCTTCCCGCTTCCCGGGCAAGCGACCGATCGAGTCGTGTCCAGCGTTCTGCCGTGACCTCCGCTTCAAGCCCGCGTCGAACCTCCAGCTCGGATCGCGGACCGAGCTCGCGCGTGACGAGGTCGCCCGCTCGCGCGCGCAATCCCGAGCCGATATAGTCCCGGCTGATGACGAGGTCGGAACCATCGTCCGCTCGACCGCGCACAAGGATATGAATATGTGGATGCTCGGTGTTCCAGTGGTCGACGGCGACCCAGTCGAGCCGCGTACCAAGATCGCGCGAGGCCTGGTCCATCAGCTCCCGAGTAAAGCCGCGCAAACTCGATAGCACTCCGGCATCGTCTGGCGAGACGATGAACCGGAAATGATGCCGGTCCCCTTCGCAGCGCTCAGTAAAGGCTCGGCTGTCCGCGTCATCTCCGGCGGCATCGAACAATTTTCCTGGCGATCCGTCGCGGGTGACGCCATCGCGCTTGAGATACCCGATGTGGGCTCGTAGCGCCCCAGGCGAGCGCATCTGGCGGACGACGCGCGCCTTGACCATGGCGCCACGGGCGCGGGCTTGCGGCATTCGCGACGCGGCAAGGCTCGCGGCGCGTCCACGTCCGAACCTGCTGCCGCGGCTGCCAGAGCCGCGTGAAAGACCGCCGGCCTTCTGCGCGGCTTGGAGCGCCTGCGCCAGAAATGACTTTGTTTGCGGCCCGCGTGTCGAAAGGATTTTGCCTGGACGAACGCGAAAATCGTCGTTCCTGCTCATCGTTTGCTCCGCAGAGTGTAAAAAGCCGTGGGCCGATAATGCGTTGCCGAAAAACGCAAGTTGCGAGAGACCCTCGCAATGTTTCGGACAAGCCTGAATTTGGCGCTGTTCCTCACCCAACCGACCGTCCGCACCTTGCGGCTTTTATCCTGCCCTCCTCGGTCGCTCGTTCCCAGCGCCCATCCTCCAAGCCTCAACCTCCTAAGGATTCGCAGCCACTGGCGAGAGAATGCAAATGAAGTCATTGCGGTTGATCCTTATTTGATGGAAGGAGAGACAGCTCGGCTGCGACCGTTTCGGCGTGGAAAACCCGCCGTGAACTGAGCAATGAATTGCGATATTGCAGCATCATGGATACGCACCGATAGTCATTCGCGTGCGTCAACGCGACCGGTAAACGGCGGAGACTGCCGCCAACGGACTGCACGCCAACCGCCAAGTGCGACGCGATTACGGTTGTGAGCTCCGGCCGGGAGGGAATGATCGACGACCAATGATAGGAGCAACGATCGGATGATACGCAGCGAGTGGAGCGCATCATCATTCCTCGTCAGTCCAGATCGGAACCGCTTTGCCGATGACTGCGGATGCTGGTAGTGGTCCAAAGTATCGACCATCGAGCGAGTCGGTCGACTGCCAGTTCATGACGAAGACATCGCCATCGGCGATGACACGGCATCCGTGCCAGGCCGGAAGTGGACGGCCTCTTCGGTCGCGTTCTTGCGCCTGCCCCATATCGATGTCATCGACCATGATCGATAGGCCATTTCTGCAGACCGTTTGCCCAGGCAGCGCCAGCACGCGCTTGAGCATGGGGACGCCGATCGGCAGATAATCATTGAGATCAAGGAATGCGGCGAGAAGATCAGGCGGCTGTACGGCAACAAGTTCAGTCAGGGTCAAGTTTGTCGCGGGCAGAAGCCGATAAAGGCCGATCGGAACGCTATTTGATGCGTTCCATATGTAATGCGGCGTCCTTCCCTCAACTGTGGAGAGGAGAAGAACGGTTGCAGCAAATGTCGTGAAAATTGTCGCGCACCGGGTGGTCATGACGATACCCTCCGCCGATGGAGCCACGCTTGGTGACGGGATCGGGTATATGGTCGAGGTGTTTCGTTGACCGACACACGGTTATGAACGTGGTGCCAGTAGTCGGGTGCTGCGTCGGCAGGATCAATGTCGAGCGCCTCGACGGCATCGATCAATTGCAGAACCCGTTCGACCTTTGGCCAGCCTGACAATCGCAACAGGCTTTCACCGCCGGGCCTGATCCACGGCACTGTCGAATAGCTCTGCCCAGGTATCGCCGCGCGCAGGATATCGATGCGGGATAGAACCGTCCCAAAGTCGTTGGACGTCCAACGGACAAACGCGAAGATGCTCCCTGGAACGAAAGACAGGGTGCGTCGATTGCGGTCCAGGATGCTTTCCGACACGGCGCGACCAAACCGAATGCGGTTCTCAATGCGCTTTTCGAGCCACAAGAGTTCGACTGTCGTGAGGTCGTTCACGGTGATTTCTTTGGTCGGGTATTTTTCGGGGGTGTGAGCGTGTCTCTTCATGGATCAGCGCCGCTCTTTTCCTGCATACGGGATAGGAGCGTGCCGCTTTGCCGGCAGTACAGTGCCGTTGCCGGGATCACTGGTTGACGTTCTGGTGCCGATGTCCGCCCATGCGCTCAGATCGGCCACCGCGTACACGACGCGGCCGCCGATTTTCCGGTAAGCGGGACCGGTGCCATAGGTTCGGTGTTTTTCGAGAGTGCGGGGTGAAAGGCTGAGATACCGGGCTGCTTCGGCAGTCCGCAGGTATCGAGGCGAGATGGCGAGGCTAGCGTCGGGCATCTGACAAGCTCCGTTGCCGTGTGGAGCGCCAGCGAGGTCGCTGGCGCGGTGGCGGCGACAATGACGGACAAAGGCCTCGAAGGGGGATGCCGAACATAAGGGGGTGCAGTTTCGGCACCCCCAGGACAGCGACTATCGTTTCTTCCGGGATGGCGGGCGCAAAAGCGCGCGATAGCCGCCTCGCATCAGGGCTCGCCCGCTCTCGATCAGGCGAATAATCCGGCTACGCAGATCATGCGCTTTCCAGGAACGATCGGAGATGCTCTCCTTGCCAAATATTCCTACCGCAATCTCGCGATAACTGTTCCCCAGCAGCCATGCGTCGAGGGCTCGGATAGTCAAAATGAACCTCTGGCGTCGCTGGTTTGGAAGCACGATGGGTGGACTACCGAGACGGCGGCCTTCGCTTGCCAGCCAAAAGCGACGCGCTGCTTGCAAGCGAATGTCAAAACTGGCGTCGAGACATAGTTCGACGGCTAACGGTGAGCCGCTGGCTGGAATAGTAGGCAGCCAAACGCGATGGGTGGCGCCACCCAGCGGCACAATGGCATGCCATCCATCTGGGGCGCGGCGAAATTCCCCGCCGGGCGCCCTGGCCAGGTCGAAGTAATATGGCCCAGCCTCAGCGGGAGAGGATACTTCCCGGAGCGACAGAACGGTCGGCAGGGCCTCAGGAGCCCAGAAGATCGGTTGTTGATTGAATGGCGTTTGTGGATCAGCCGCGAAAAGAAAGCCCCCACTTCTGGCGAAAGGCCTCTGTCGCGACGCTCAATCGCTGCGACTGGTCAATGTTCTGATAGCCATTCTGGTATTCGGTGTCACGACGGAGCCACTCCCAAGCAATGTCCATCGATTCAGCATTCTTGAAGTTTGCGTAAGCTTCCTCGGATCTCCAATCCACACCTGACATGAATCTATTCCCATTACGCATGACCACAAAAGAGAGCGCAATTGCAGCAGGACGAATGTGTCTATTTCTGGTTGCGCCCAATGCGCTCACCGAATGGCTTCATTTCCGCGGCTGCGGGAATAAGCAAAACGTCATGTTCGTTTCACAATACGATCAAGTTTTGCTTCCTGGCCGTCCCTCGCGAAGCAAATGACGATAGCCATGCCGCGCCATCCACTTCGCGCGAGCAAGATGGCTCTCAAAAGCACGCTGAGCACGTTCCGGTTCGGTCGTCGGATCAATATGAAGAACGATGTGTGCTACCTCACGCCAGTCGGCGTTGTCAGCCTCGGCGTCGAGAAGGCGCGCATAGGTGACAGCGTGCTCCTGGTCGTAGGCCGTCAGGGCGGGTTCGTCCGGCGCCGTATCTGCAACTTTGACATTGAGCTGCGGCATTACAGAAACTCCTGCGCGCTTAGAACCTTCGACGTAGCGAAAATCCGGCTGCACGAAAGCTATTTTCTCTTGGACAGCCTGACTGGTCCACAGGTTTGTGCTCTGCAAAAATTAATACTTCGACACCGAAGTTCCGAACCACACGACTGTGAACTGCATCCTATGATGGAACGCTGTCGAAGCACCCGCGCGCCGGGCCGGCTACATGTCGCTGCCAGTCTAATCGAAGCTGAAGCTTCAACCGAATACATATTATAGAGGATAAACCTCATAGTATGTAAAGACGCAACTTGCGCGCATGGATATGCGCAAGCTGGTCGGCCGCAATTTTGCAAAATTTAGAAGAGCAAAAGGCTTTACTCAGGAAAGCTTTGCCGAAGCTTCTGGCTTCACCCAGCAGTATATCAGCGGTCTCGAAACAGGTCGGCGCAATCCGACCGTGGTGACGTTGTTTCAGCTTGCTAGCACGCTCGGTGTAAGCCACGTCGATCTCGTTATGCCCGACGACGCGGCACGCAGCGAGCGGGCGAAGAGTGGCAAGCGCAAATAGCTCGGCGCGAAGACAAGCTCGGAATTAGGATAGCGAAAAGCCCCGCCCGACCTCGTCGGGCGGGGCTTGGCGGCGCCGATCTTACTCGCCGTTCTTGCGCGGCCGCGACCACAGCAGGGTGTAGCCTTCGCCGCCCTCGTCGTCGAACAGGTTCGCGTAGATCGGCGCGTTGAAGGAGGGGTCGTCCAGCTTGAGCGAGAGGTAATCGCGGCCTTCCTCGGAGCGCTTCGACCAGGCTGCACCGATCTCGGCCCGGCCAACAAAGACGCGGTGGCTAGGAGCTTTGTCGTTGGAGGGATTTGTCTCAGCGACGATGCGGACACCTTTGGCCTGCAGGCTGAGGGCGATGATTTCGCCCTGGTAATCGTTGCCGACCTTCTTGAACGAACCGATGGTAGCCATGTCTCGTCTCCTGTTGTGTTTCGAGCCCGCGACCACCGCGGCCTCGATGGCGATCTGCAGGCCGAGGACGATCGGCGACGCACCCGAAGGGCCGCAGCGCAGCGAAGGATGCTGTTGAAGCGAGTTTCTTGGCTCGCGCGAGGAATTGGCGAAGCCAAGGGGAAGAAAGTCGCTTCAACAGCGTTGCGGCTCAGACGATCGAGGCGCAGCCGGTCTTCGGCCAGATCGAGCCATCACAGAGGCCCGGTGCGTCGCGTGCTGAAACGCAATCTCGGGAGAAAGGTGGCTAATCTCGGTTCTGCCGTACAAGAGGTTGGAACGTTTCGGCGAAGAGAAAGAAACGCGGTGCGGGAAAAGACGGCCTCGTCGCCAGAAATGCGCTCCGATAGCAATGTCTCCGCACGTATCTGCGGCCGGACTGATATCAGCGCATGCGGCCGTGGTAGTGCTTCGGGGAAGGTCGCGACTATCCTCACTCATGCCGGCGACAGTTCTCGCACAGGTCTAAGCAAACCTGTTCGATGACGAGCGTGAACAGATCATCCCTCGCGTGCGGCGGCCGTGAGAACTGGTTGAGAGCTGCCGACGATCGCCCTGCCCGACTCGACCGGTCGGGTCTCCCTGAAGACGGCCAAGCGTGTCCATGCCGCGCCGCCAATAAAAGCCGCGCCAATGCAAGCAATGACCTCTTGCCAAACAAGCGAAGGCACTCCGATTTGCGCCATCGCGAGAGTGACATGATAGCCAGCAAATGTGGCCGGCAAAGCGAACAGCGCCGCAATGATGGCACGCAGGATCGGAGATCGGGTCGTTGCGAATGCGATTTGCGCGATCGCCAACGCCATGCCACCGCCGACGATGGCAATGAGCGGCGCGCCGATCAGGCCTGCGCCGCTGTGGTAGGCCCAAATGCCGGCATTTATCGCCACGAAAAACGGCAAGGCGTAAACCGCCAGCGTGAAGATCAGCCAGCAGAACAGACCGATGCCAAGTGTGTTGAGGAGAAGGCCAAGCGCGAGCATGGTGGTGGCTCCATGTACAAAGGTGTAATGGTCGCGCCTTCCACCACCACCGCGGCGCAGGTTTGGATATGGAAGCGAAACGAGGCGGAGTTGCGGCGATACAACTCCGCCGGTGGTGTGGAAGCAAGACGGCGGCTATTTGCCGTCAAATTTCCAGACGGCGATGCCCAGCCGCTTCGCCTTGTCGGCGAGATTGTCCTGGATTCCCGTGCCCGGGAAATGCATGACGCCTATGGGCAGCAGTTCGATCATGGCGTCGTTGCGCTTGAAGGGTGCTGCCTTGGCGTGCTTCGTCCAGTCTGGCCTGAAGGCAACCTGTGGGACCTTGCGGGTGGTCGCCCATTTTGAAGCGATTAGCTCGGCGCCCTTTGGCGAGCCACCATGGATCAGGACCATGTCGGGATGCTTGGCATGAACCCTGTCGAGGCGATCCCAGATCAGATGATGGTCGTTGAAATCGAGACCGCCCGTGAGTGCGATCTTCGGCCCTGCTGGCAACATGACCTCGGTCTCGGCGCGACGCTTGGCGGCGATGAAGTCTCGGGAGTCGATCATTGCTGCGGTGAACGCGCGGTGATTGACCAGCGATCCTGATCGAGGGCGCCAGGATGAACCCGTGTGGAGCTCAAAGCGTTCGATGGCCTGATCCCGGAAGACCTCGAGGCAGTTGCGGCGTTCGATCAATGAGATGCCTTCTGCCGTTAGGCGCTCGAGCTCGACCGACTGCACTTCCGAGCCGTTCTGCTCGCGCTGGCTTTTCCGTTGGGCCTGCTCATTGTCATCGAGCTGACGGCTAATTCGGTCTATAGCGCGGTGGAAGAGATTGACTGTCGACCAGAGCAGGTCCGGAAGGTCCGGTTCGAGCCGTGTGTCGCTCAAGGTCGCAACCAGGGCGTCGAAGATGTCGGCGATCGCGCCAGCGATCATCTTACCTTCGGGGAGCGGTCTCGGATCGGGCTGGTCATCGAATGGACGGTAGCCAAAAAGCTGCAATTCGCTGAGGACGAGGTCGGTGGCAGATGACGCGTGCGGCAGTTCGATGTCGTCATGATCGGTCATTGGAGGTCCTTTGCCGGTTCGGCCGCGCCCATCGCGGCCTTCGTGGCGATCACTCAGACGGTGGGCGGGACGGGCCAGCACCCGGAGCGATAGCGGAGGGCCGAAGCGCCAGCGGAGGATGGCAGAGGTGGCGGCTATTTTGCTTCGCGATGCAAAGCGCGCATTTGACCCGTCGACAGCCGTCATCTCGTCGACGGCGCGCGGCGGAAAATAGCCGCCACCGCAGCCATTGCCGGCCCGCACCCGCCGGCCGTCCGATCGCCCTCTAGAAGGCCGTGGTCGCGCCTCTCCGGCATCGGGCCGCCGCGACCGGGCTGTCGACGTTGATGACGCCAACTGCGCCTATACGACAGTGGCCGGCAAGAGCAGAAAGCGGGAGACGTCCTCGGGTGCCAGCTGAATTCGTAATGCTGCCCGAAGGGCATCGAGGCCGAAGACGTGCAGATCTTCGTTGAAGTCACCCAGGCGTGGCGACAACGCGATCGCTTCGATGCCTGCGGCTGCTGCGCGTCGGGCCAGAACCGTCTGCGCCGCCTCTCCGGCGTCGTCGAGGTCGCGAGCGATATAGAGCCTGCGGAGGCCTGATGGCAGCAACATGGCTGCGAGATGATTGGCGGAAAGGGCAGCAGCCGTCGCCAAGGTCGGTAGCGCACAGCGGAGAGATAGCATCGTCTCAATACCTTCGCCGGCGGCAAGCACGTCGTCGACCTCTCCAAAGCGAACGGCGTTGCCCAGCAAAAAGCCCATCGCGCGACGTGGCGTGTCAATTGGCGCCTTGCCACTACCGGACGGATCAAGCCAGGTTCGATGAACGCCGGAGATAATGCCATCGAGGGTTGTGACCGCGGCGATGAGGGCCGGCCAGGTCTCTGTCGGCAAATGCTGGCCCGGTGTGTAGTAGCAGCGCGGATGGAAGCGAAGACTTGTGGTCTCGTGCAATGCCAAAATGCCGCGCGTTCGAAGATAGGCCTCAGCGATCGTGCCGTGAATGGGCTTCGACATCGCAAACAGGCGTCTCGCTGATTCCGGTGAGCCGCGAGGAGCGGGTGTGATCGGAGATGTCGTTTGCACCTCACGCTCGAGCCGCGGCAGACTGAGAAAGCGACGGGCCTCGGCAAGGACATCGCCGAATTCAAGAAGACCACAGCTTTCCCTGATGACGTCGAGCAGATCGCCGTGCTCACCGGTCGCCGCGTCGGTCCACTTGCCCGCGGCCCCCTTCCCCGCGCCAGGCCCGCGCAAGCGAATAAACGTTGATCGCCCGGGTGCATTCCGAACATCTCCGACGATCCAGTAGTGCCCGACACGCCGACCGTTGGAGAGATAATGGCGACAGACCAGTTCGGCCTGTTCGGCAAGCCGCCGGGCAAGATCGGATGCCTGGTTTGACATGGTCCTGTTCCCCGATAAGAAAAAAGGCCCGCCGGTGGCGGCGGGCCTTCGAGAGTGACGGTGGCTCCTTAGGTCACTCAGCCGCGACCAGCGGCTGTTCTGCCGGAACGAACACATCCTCGACCGCCAGCTCAGAATCGCCAATGGCCGTTTCGTATCCGGTCACCGCCGATTCCTCTCCGACCGAGCCGGCGGATGAGCACTCCCTGACTTCAGAGATCGGAGAAGGCGCTCCGGTCACCTGACCAGGCGTGCGCAACGGCTCCGGAAGCCAGCTAGAGCCGGCGAGCAGCGCTTCGGCCCGCTCCGCCATCTCGCTCTTCTTCAGGTGTTCGATGAGTTGGGCAGCGGTTTCGCCCTTGGCTTCGCGGACAGCTTCGACGATGCGTGTCTTCGTCACACGGCCGAAATAGTTATCGACGGTTGGCGACCAGCCCGCAGCCACGATGTCGAGGCTAACCGCTTCGGCGATGCGGTCGGCGTGAGCAAGCGCATGCGGTCGCCGATTCCAGGGTTCAAACACGGCGTTGACGCTGAGTGCGACGCAATGGGCGAACAGCGCATCACGGCTGTCAGGATCGAAGGCGATGAGCGCATCCCAGAGCTCGGCCGACTCGCGCGGCAACTGCTCCGACCACCGCTGGTGCCGTTCGTCAACTGCCTTGGCGATGGCAGTGTCGTTAAGACCGGGCGCCTGGCCACCGAAGACCACGCTTTTCACGTCGATCTCAAGACAGGACTCGGGCGTGTAACGGTAGAACAGCTTCAGGCAGAGCGCATGCAGCGCTGCCAGGAACGCCACATCAGGATGTTGGGCCAGCGCATCGCGCAAGGCGAGCGTGCGATACGCCGTGAGTTCGGTCATCAACCGATCAGGGATCGGCTTGATGCCCCCCTCTTCCTCAGGCTGCTCCTGAGCGACTGACATGCCCGCCCGCACCTCATCCGTGTCTGGCAGTGCTGAGCCAGCGGCAGCGCTGCTCGTTTCCGGGTCAGTTGCCGGCTCAGCTTGCGGAAGCGCTGGTTCATCTTCGGGACGGACGTACCCGCGTTCGACCCGCAGCTCTCCCGATCCGTCGATGCTGACGAAGACACCGGCACGCGCGATCTCCTCAGGGTCGTACCTGACCGGCCGATCATCGAGTGCGGCAAGAGCGGTCTCAATTTCGCCGAGCCGCAAGTCGACTTCCTCGGGGAGTTCATCGGCGTCCGCATGAGCTTGCTCAAGACGCTCGGATTCGGCCCGCAAGGCTTCGGCCGTGGCGACCTCCTCCTCGCTCATCGCGACTGGCTCGCCCGTGATCTGGCGCAGCCCGTAAGCGTGACCGTAAGGGAGGTCGATGGCGACTTCGATCCACTTCCAGTTTTCCCCGCGAACACTATCAGCCTCACGCTCCAGCTTCTCGGCAACGAGACGGTCGAGCAGCACGGGATTCTGCAACCAGCCGCCGTCATCCTGCTGGAACAGATCCCGCATGACGTCGCCGCCGGCGGTCTCATAGGCCTCGATCCCCACAAACTGGGCGCGCTTGTCCGAAGCTCGCACGGCGCCCTCGGTCAGAAGGCGTCGGACGTAGTATGGCTCTTTATTGTGGGAGCGTTGAAGCGCTTCCCATACCTGCTCCTGGCGCTCGTGATCCGGATTGACAGTGAATGCCATCAGCTGGTCGAGAGTCATGCCGTCCTCGGCATAGATGTCCAGCAGCTTTGACGAGACCGCGGCAAGCTTGAGCCGCTGCTTGACCACCTGGACGCTGACAAAGAAGACGGCCGCGATCTCCTCCTCGCCCGTGCCTTTCTCGCGCAAATCGCGGAAGGCACGGAACTGATCGAGCGGGTGCAGTGGCGCGCGCTGAACGTTTTCGGCGAGCGAATCCTCTTCAGCCAAACCTTCCGTCCGCACGACGCAAGGGATCAGTGCGGTACGCGCAAGCCGCTTCTGCTTGACCAGGAGCTCAAGCGCCCGATAACGCCGTCCGCCAGCAGGCACTTCGAACATGCCGGTTTCCGCGCCCTCGTCATCAAGAACCGCCCGCACGGTGAGACTCTGAAGGAGCGTGCGCCGCGCGATATCCTGCGCGAGTTCCTCGATCGAGACGCCCGCCTTGATGCGGCGGACATTGGACTGGCTCAGCACCAGTTTGTTGAACGGAATGTCCCGAGACTGACTGAGGGTAATCTTCTGAACAGATTTGGACATCAAACTTTCTCCGCGACGGGCGATCCAGAGCCTCTCTCTGGACCTCCTGACCCGTCACGAAGCCGAGCGCCGCCCTCTTCCTCTGGAGGGCGACGCCGAACGCAGAAACGAGAAGATTGGATTCCGGGCGAAAATTCGCCGCGACGGCGACGGGAGTCAGGCCACTCGGTCGAGAAGCTTCTTCGCCCGCGCCTCGAGATCGAGCCGGGCATCCTGATGGGGCTTGTCCCGGGCAACTGCAGTAATGCCCTGCACGAAGTCGAAGATGCTTTCGGGCTTGCGGCCCTCCTCGGCGAGCACCGTCTCGATGATCTTGGCCGTCTCCGACTTCCCAAAGCCGCGCTTGCGCAAGAATTCAGTTCGCTCGTCGTCGGTCCGTGCGACGATTCGCTCGCGCGCGGTCTTAATGCCGTTGACGAACGGCATCGGCGAAGAATTTGCGAAACGCGTGAGCGCCGGGGACGCCTCGTGGGCAAATCGGGAGGCGGCGTATTTGGAGTGGCGGATGGTGATTTCCTCGAAATCCTCGACGCCCCAGAGATTGCGATTCTGGCAGACGGCCCGAAGATAGAAACTCGCAATACCAAGCGTCTTGGCACCGACCTCGGAATTCCAGCAATAGAAGCCGCGAAAGTAGAGGTCAGGCGAACCGTCCGCCAGTTTCCCCGCCTCGATCGGATTCAAGTCGTCGACCAGAAACAGGAACACATCTCGGTCCGAGGCGTACAGCGTGGTGGTGTTTTTCGTGATGTCGACGTGTGGGTTGTAGACACCCGTCGACCAGTCGAGCACACCGGGCACCTTCCAGCGTGTATCACCGGTGCCGTTGCCGGCGATCCGCTGCACGGCGGCAACCAGTTCGTGGTCGTAGATGCGCCCGTAGTCGGGGCCGGTGATAGCGCGCAGCTCAACGCGTCCGTCCTCGACCTCGAGGGTTTTGATCAATTCGGCGCGGTGCGACGTCAGCCCGTACTGAAGATTGATGGCGGCGAGCGAGGCTGGCAGCTCGCGCAGATAGGTGGCCGGCGCGCCGACCATCGTTGTGAGCTGACCAAAGCTCCAGTGCGTGGGTGCGAGGGGCATGTCCTCGCCTGGCAGCATCAGAGTCAGTCGCTCCGCGTCGCCACGGTTGGCTTCCACCCGGATCGACGCAGTTTCGGCCGTACGGGTCCTGCTTCGCTCGGCGCGGCCGCGCACCACGGCGTGCAATTCCGAGAGTGACAGGTACCGTTCGTCGGCCGGCCGCGAAAACCATTCCGAGGACACGCGGCCAATCCGCTCCCCGCGGTTCACATCCACCCTGTAGCCACCGCGCTCTCCGCGAGGGGCATCCACTATATTCAGCTGGGTCATGGGTTATCTCCATGACGGGCGCCGCAAGCCTCTCTCGCGACCTCCAACCCGTCACGGAAAAATCGGCCAACCTCTCACTCTGCGATGCTCGATCCACGCGCGAACGGAAGCTACGGAACATCCAAGGCTTCCCAAATCAGGCGAAGCCAGGCCTTTGCGGGCGCAAGCCCGCAGGAAAAGAGGCAGCCGCAGGAGCGTCAGCATAGCGCCGCCTCTTGGCGGGACGCGGGACCGACTGCAGTCGCGAGACCGGTTAATAAGGCACCCGAACGCGGGACAGTGATAGCGACGCCGGAATGCAATGACGGCGGGGCCCGCGGACGAGTGCCTCCGGCGAGCGACACATTAGCGACTTCACGACTCGTTGGTATCAATTTTGCTTTCGTGATATCGTCTCGGTGGTGTGCATGTCGATGCACGACATGCGCGCGACTACTGAGCCAATTTTTTCAGAGGACCACATGGCAAAGAAAGCGAAGAAGGCAAAGAAGAGCGCGAAAGCTACCAAGAAGGTGGCAAAGAAGACGTCGCGGAAGAAGTAACGACGAGAAAGTGCTGCTCCGGATCGAAATCCGGACCTAAATAGTTCTCTTCAGAGATCTGAAAGGGGCCTCTACAGGCCTTCGGATATCGAGGAGACAAGACAAGATCGGACCTTTGCGCAGACGGCGGCGGCTGCATAAAGGTCCGGTTTTTTATTGGCCCGCTGACGAAAGCCTGAACTGTTCTTGCGCGAAGGATCGACGCCGCAAGGCCGCGACGCAATTGCGGTGCGGTTCACGAGAGCCTGGTCCGCGAAAGCGGACGCCCCCGTCGCCGCATGCGCATCCAGCGTCGTTAGAACCCTTGAAGCGAGATTTCTTCTCGCGTCCTTGTCTGTGCGTCGTAGATTCTAACCAGGAGATTGGGAAAGCGCCTCTTCAGCTCTTCCCCACCTGCCTTGGCGCCGTCCCTAGTGGCGAATTCTGCTTTCATCCGGCCATCAACTTCGAGCGCATAACCTTGATCGGGCAGTTCACGGGTCATTCCAACCATCTTATTCCTTCGCGCATTCGAGCCGATAGAGACAATTGCTTAGCGTGAGTCGCAGAAATAGCGCCAGCGTGGGCCCAGCATCCAATGGCCGCATTGTGGACGACTCAGCGCTTCCATCCGGATATTTTCGGTGCGAACCGAGGCGCCCACTCGCTGCTTCAGAGCTAGAAGGAATCCGCCAGCGCGATCTCCGTTTTCAACGCATCGATGCGCCGTGCGGCTTCGCCAGAGCTCAAATTCGGCGCGTACTGTTTGGGCTGATAGGCCTCCTCGGCCAAGCTCTTCAGCCGCAAGGCCTGGGCTCGCGTCATAGGGCCGTCAAGGCGGCCTGCGACCCCACCGTATTTCGTAACCATGGCTTTCATTTTCCGTCTCTCTTTATATATGTGCCGCTTGACTCTATGTTCTCTTTTTGTTCTTATAAGCCCATGGACAACCGAATTAATGAAATCCGCCGCAAGATCAGATCCTTGCGGGCTGAGATGGTAGGCGTCGAGGACGCCATGCACGACCAGATCCGTAATGATCTGGACAGTACGGATTCCGCACTCCGGCTGATCGCTATGAGGACGGAACTCGCTGCGCTGGTGGCCGCATGGAAGGCCGCCGGCGGTAGCGACCCGTTGCCGACCATCGAGGAGCGGCTCAAGGCAAACAACCGGCCGGCCGAGAGGCCGAAGACCGCAACTCGCAGCCGATGATGACCTTGGCCCGGAGCGATCGATGGACCGCAATCTGGTTCTGCTCAATCGCAACATCGCCCGGCTCCGGCGCGACGTCCGGCTTCAGTCTTGCGAGATCGAGCAGCTGATAGCTGCTGATCTTGACTGCACGCCCGCGGCCCAACGGCTGATGCGGGCACAGGCTGATCTTGTTCTCTTCATCGAGAGGCGGGAGCGGCTGATCGCGCCGGCGGCGCATGAGCGATGATCCACTGCCGCTCAGGATTCTGGAGTTGCGCGCTCAGATCGCCGAACTCTCCAGCACCATCCACCAGCTTCAGCGATCCGGCCTCGACGACGCCGCACCACGTCTGTTGATCACAAGACGACGAGCGGAGCTCGAGGATCTGACGCGCCGAGCCAATCAACGATCGCACGGAGGCTGATGCTTTGGCCCACGAACCTCTAAAATGGTACGACGACAAGTCTGACCATCCAGCGTGGATCAAAGCGCTGGCCGACGTGCGACGGCAGGCGACACTGGAAGGCTACTGCTACCAACACGTACAAGCGATCATCGTCGCGATCGATCAGTATGCCGAAAGCGCGCTCGGCAATCGCGGGTATTTCCTGAACAAGCCACATCGGATTGGCTGAGGCAATCCGGATGATGATCACCCGGCGAACCGCAGCCTTGTTGATGTTCCTGTCACTTTGGAGCCAAGCCCTGGCTGATGACCTGATCGGGCAAGCCAGTATCATTGATGGCGACACACTGGAAATACACGGTACACGGATCCGTCTTTGGGGAATTGACGCACCCGAGAGCACCCAACTGTGCCGTGGCGAGGACAGCTTACAATATCGGTGTGGCGCAAAAGCTGCGAATGAACTGGACGCCTTCATTGCGAGACGGCCGGTCAACTGCACGCCGATGAACCTGGACCAGTACGGGCGGACGGTTGCAACCTGTTCGGTCGGAGACGCCGATCTCGGCGCGTGGCTTGCGCACAACGGCCTTGCGCTCGACTGGCCGCGCTATTCAAAAGGAAGGTATGAAGCCGATCAACGCGACGCCGAACGAGCCGGGCGTGGCATCTGGAGTGGCAGTTACGTTGAACCCTGGCTGTATCGGGCCTGCATTCGATCCCAGGGAAGTCCCGCCAGTTGCTCGGACGATGCAAACGCGCATCCTTAGAACGGACCCGCCAATGTGCAATCTTTATTCGATCACCACCAACCAGGCCGCCATCATCGCGCTATTTCGCGTCGTCAATCGCTATGTCGGCAACCTGCCGCCGATGCCGGGCGTTTTTCCGGACTATCCTGCGCCGGTCATACGCAACACGGACTGGGGCAGCGAACTGATCACCATGCGCTGGGGCATGCCCCCTCCTCCGCGGGCCGGCAACTTCCCGGTCACCAACATCCGCAACACCACCTCACCCCACTGGCGCGCGTGGCTTAAGCCAGAGAACCGTTGCCTCGTACCTGCCAACAGCTTTGCCGAGTACGCCCCCGAACCAAACCCGGAAACAAAGAAGAAGGACATCGTGTGGTTCGCGCTGAACGAGGACCGGCCGCTGTTTGCCTTCGCGGGCATCTGGACCGAATTCAAGGGAGACCGCGGCACGAAATCAAAGCCGATCCCTGGGCCTCACCTCGTCTATGGCTTCCTGACAACCGAGCCAAACGCGATCGTCGCGCCCATTCACGAGAAGGCGATGCCGGTCATTCTCACCACAGACGAAGAGCGCGACGTCTGGATACGTGCCCCTTGGGATGAAGCCAAAGCTTTGCAGCGCCCCTTGCCCGACGACACGCTGAAGATCGTCATGCGGGGCGCGGACAAGGAAGACAAGATGGTGGCTTGAGGCTTGCTAGCGCCAAACTGGCTGCCGCGAGCATGTCGCAGCTTATCTCGTTGCGGTTTCAAGACGAATCATCGAGCGTGACGTTCGATCAGGGGGGCAATTCGTGCTCGCGACGACCACAGCCTCATATCTCGAAACGCTCAATCCGGAGCAGCGTCGAGCCGTCGAGCACGGTGTCACCGCCGATGGTCATGTCGGGGCTCCCCTCCTCGTCATCGCTGGCGCGGGGTCCGGCAAGACGAACACGCTTGCGCATCGTGTGGCCCATCTGATCGTGAGTGGCGCCGACCCTCGGCGGATCCTTTTGATGACGTTCTCGCGGCGCGCGGCGTCCGAGATGTCGAAGCGGGTCGAGCGGATCGCCCGCAAGGTCCTGGGCGCGAATGCCGGCATCATGACCGACGCGCTCAGCTGGGCCGGGACTTTCCATGGTATCGGTGCCCGACTGCTCCGCGAATACTCCGACCAGATCGGGGTCAATCCCGCTTTCACCATTCATGACCGCGAAGACTCGGCCGACCTGATGAATCTCGTCCGGCACGAGCGCGGGCTCTCGAAGACCGAAAGCCGCTTTCCCACGAAGGGCACGTGCCTCTCGATCTACTCCCGCTGCGTCAACGCGGAGACCGAACTCGAAGAAGTACTCGGCGCGTCCTATCCGTGGTGCGCCGGCTGGGCCGCGGAGCTCAAGGAGCTTTTCGTCGCATACGTAGAGGCCAAGCAGAAGCAGAATGTCCTCGATTATGATGACCTTCTTCTGTACTGGGCACACATGATGTCCGAGGCTGCCATTGCCGACGACGTTGGCGGCCGCTTCGATCACGTGCTCGTCGACGAATACCAGGACACGAACCGCCTGCAATCGTCGGTTCTGCTGGCGTTGAAGCCCGGAGGGCGGGGTCTCACCGTGGTCGGCGACGACGCGCAATCGATCTACTCGTTCCGCGCCGCCACCGTCCGCAATATTCTCGATTTTCCCGAGCAGTTCAGTCCGAAGGCGGAGATCGTCACCCTCGATCGCAACTATCGTTCGACGCAGCCGATCCTTTCCGCCGCAAACGGGGTCATCGATCTCGCCAGGGAGCGTTTCACAAAGAACCTGTGGACGGAGCGCATGTCATCGGTAAGACCTCGCCTGGTCGCCGTGCGCGACGAGGCCGACCAGGCGCGCTACATCGTCGAGCGCATTCTCGAAACCCGCGAGGAAGGAGCCCTCCTCAAACAACAGGCGGTGCTCTTCCGTACGTCTTCGCACAGCGGGCCGCTGGAGGTCGAACTCACCCGCCGCAACATTCCATTCGTGAAGTTCGGCGGCCTGAAGTTTCTCGACGCCGCGCACGTCAAAGACCTGCTCGCCCTGCTGCGGCTCGTTGAGAATCCCCGCGATAGGGTCGCTGGCTTCCGCGTGGCGCATTTATTGCCGGGGATCGGCCCCGCTTCCGCGCAACGGATCCTCGATCACATGGCGGAGGCCGCTGACCCGCTCGGCGCTCTTTGTACCTTCCCGTGCCCGCCCCGTGCCGGTGACGATTGGACCACGTTCGTAGGGACGATCGGAAACCTCCGATATTCGGAATGGCCCTCGGACCTGGAGCGTGCCCGCCTCTGGTACGAACCACATCTCGACCGCATCCACGAAGACGCCGAGGTTCGACGTGCCGATCTCCTCCAACTCGAACAGATAGCCGCCGGATATCCTTCGCGTGAACGCTTCCTGACGGAACTAACTCTGGATCCGCCGGACGTGACCAGCGATCAGGCGGGCGTGCCATTGTTGGACGAGGACTATCTGATCCTGTCGACCATCCACTCGGCAAAGGGCCAGGAATGGAAGTCAGTGTACGTTCTCAACGTGGTCGACGGCTGCATGCCGTCTGACCTCGGAGCAGGCACCTCCGCTGAACTGGAAGAGGAACGCCGCCTTCTCTACGTCGCGATGACGCGGGCAAAGGATGATCTTCATCTCGTGGTGCCGCAGCGTTTCTTCACACACGGCCAGCATTCCCAAGGTGACCGGCACGTTTACGCATCGAGAACCCGCTTTATCCCCGAGAAGCTGCTTGGCCTATTCGAGCGCACGAATTGGCCGATAGCGTCTCCAGGCACCGCGCGCGGACCAAGCCAAGGCCCACGAATCGACATCGGCGCTCGCATGCGAGGGATGTGGCGCTAGGCCTTGCTGCCGACCACATCGGTCGTCCCTTGTTCAGAGCAACTAGTGGAGGACTCGCCAACTTGTAGCGAAACGCGCCGAACCCCGCACCGCCGCGCTTCAAATCTGAACAAGCCGCATATAGTTGTCTACACTTCCGGGGCTCTGCAGGCTCGGGTTCCATGAACACCACATTTCTTCTCATGGCACAGTATGGCGGCAAGGCGATCATTCCCGTCGAGCAGGCCTGCCAAGACTATTTCTCGCATTTGAGCCCGAACAAGCTGATCCAAAAATTGAGTGTCGGGGAGATAACGATTCCGCTCGTCCGAATGGAGGCAAGCCAGAAATGCGCAAAGGGCATCTACCTCGTGGATCTAGCGAGCTATCTCGACGCGCGTATCGCGGCGGCAAGAAAAGGGTTGACCGCCATGACGCGATGACAGCGAAGCTTCCCTAGGGCACCGGCACAGCCGAGATCGTAACGATGGCCTGGGCTAGCCCCGCCCCGCCGGCACAAGCCACGTGCACTCGGACGACATGACCAGGCGGCGTGATTTCTTGCAATCTTTGAAGTGCTCCGCCCGACAGCCGGGCCGACGCCAAGGAACCAGACTGCAGGATTTCGATGTCGCGCCAGCCGACCTCGGCGGTGTTCTCTGTCCCCAGAGCCTTGAAGCAAGCCTCCTTGCCGCAAAACGCACGGCCGAACAGTAAGGCATGATCCGCTCCCAGCTGGCAAAGCCTGCGCTCTTCGGCAGTGAAGAGCTCGTCGATCCAGGCCTCGCCCAATCCTCTGAGGGAGCGCCTGATGCGCTCAACCTGACAGAGATCGACTCCAACCCCGAGGATCATTTGGTCTACCAGAGGGCACGGAACGATAAACCGATGACGAGAAAGAGTATGGCCCAGACGATGCAGGTCGCGGACGCACCTTCGGATTTGATGCCAAAGACGTCGAGTGACATGGGACCGTCAAGCGCGCGGGCGAGACTGACAAGAAGCAGCGCAGAAATCCCGGCAACGGGGATCCCGATCGCCGCGGGGCCGTGTTGATCGTAGAGCTTCACAAGGTCGACGGTTGCAAGAGCCCCGCCGCCCTCGCGAACGATCCTGACGACGGCAATCACGATGGTTGCTGAAAGCGCCGCGTAGATGATCTGGACAAAGATCCTCGCGGCGGCTCCCCATTTCGAGGTTTTCTTGTCCTCTTCTGAGCTGGCGCGCGGATCACCGGTCACGCGAATAACCCCACCCGCTCATCGGACGCCTTCGCTGGCGCCGGCGAGTCTGGGGTACGAAGACCCCAGCGCGGAGGAAACATGGGACGCGGCAACGGTTCAGCCGCTTGACGAAAAAGCTGCTTGATGCGCGTGCGCCCTGTCAGGCCACGGACATGAGGATGCGCCACGCGGGCATATTTGGATATCTCGCAGAACAGGTTCTGGCAATCGATGGGCTGCAACCTCCTGCCAAAGAGCGTCTGGAATTCGATGCCGGCGGACCGAAACGCCTCCTCCTGGCGTTCGCAGACCCAGTTGATGACCTCTTCCGCGCTTCGTCCGCCCGTGTCGGTAAAGCATTTGGCAATGCCGTCTGCAGCGCCCGGTCCGGCAACGACGAACTCACTCTCTTTGTGGTCAAGAAACGCAGCGTAGTTGAGATCGATTGCGTACTGGAACGCGAGAAACGGGCCAATTCCCGGATAGCTTGCGAGCAAGGCGTAGATGTCCCGCAGCGACGGCGCCTGGCAAATCCTATCCGGCAGGCGGTCGTCCATCATGCGCGCCAGCAAAGCGAGGTGGTTGGCGTGTTTTCGCTTATGACCAAATGCCGGCGACGGCATGATGTAGGCCGCGGAATATAGCTTGCCACCACGATCCATTATTCGATCAAGTGTTATTGCAAGAACACCCAGGTCAACGCGGTCCCAGATCATAGG
This sequence comes from Bradyrhizobium erythrophlei, assembly GCF_900142985.1. Classification (NCBI taxonomy): domain Bacteria; kingdom Pseudomonadati; phylum Pseudomonadota; class Alphaproteobacteria; order Hyphomicrobiales; family Nitrobacteraceae; genus Bradyrhizobium; species Bradyrhizobium erythrophlei. The sequence continues at coordinate 5,956,936 of NZ_LT670849.1, read as the reverse complement.
ACCACAGCGGCGTTCGAGCTCTTCCCAGGTCTCGACACGGTTGAAAAGCTTGAACAGGATGGTCCGGAAGAAAACCTCGGAGGGTCGTGGGGATCGGTCCGGATGATATTGGATCTCGCGGATCAGGTATTGGCTCACGCGATCGCTTGCGCGATAGGCATTGGTGAAACGAAAGGTCGATAAGATCGGATCATTGGTCCATGGACCGACCGGATTCGACATTCGCCGAAAATAGATCGCTTGCCGCTCGGCAGCAAACCGCCAATAACTCTCGAAAACCGGTGTCGCTATCATAGGCCCCTGACGATCCTGAACGTTAGGACAGCCAAATCGGCGCGCGAGAGCACCGATCGGGCGCCGATACGCCAGCATAAGAATCGTCTGGATCATAGCGGGTTTTCAGCTCGCCGTTAACAGGCCGACGACTGCGGGAGGATCATGGCGCACGCGGTGTTGGGGTTGGCGACGCTGGCGTAGAAATGCCGGCCTTCGATTGGTCGGCTTGAGGTCGAGTGAACGAACACTCTCGTAATCCAACGGTCACAAGCGCACCGATGGCGAGCGCCGTGGCCCATTTGAGAACCGCCTGCTCGCGCTCGACGGCGTTGACACGGTCGGTGAGCTTCTTGTCGTTTTCGTTGATCTTCGACAATAGGCTGGCAAATGACTGCAGGCCACCGGCAATGGGACCTGTGAGTCTCGAGGGGATGGAATCAAAGCCCTCTTTTTTGGAAACTTGTTTTGGCTGATCAAGGTCAGCGTAAAAGATCAAGAAGCAATCTTCGCCCCGGGAGAGATGAACCGGACCGGGTCCGGCATTAAAGACCGAAAAGATCAGCCGACCTTCGTAATTCGGATCGACATGGAATCCGGAGACGTTGACCAGCCCTTGGAACTTGTAGCGCGCTCGTATGGAAATGAAAGCGATAGCCGAAGTCGGTACGATGATTTTTTCCTCGGTCAGGATAAAACCGAATTGGCCGGCGGGAACGGTAAAGCCCTGGCCCTCTTTCAATTGGGTCTTGGGTTTGTTGCGAGGATCGTCCGGCTCTCCGGTCGGAGATACATAGACTTCCGGACCAACCCTCAAACGATAGGAAGCTCCGTCGATGCGCTCGGGCCTGTAGTCGGTGACAAGCGCCGGCAACTCCTTTTCAAGACGCAAACCGCCCCAGAACATTATGCTTCGCCCCCGGCCCCTTCCTGAAAGAGTTTATCGAAAATCGAGCGCTGCTCGACCTGGCGCATACGGGACTTGTAGGATTCAGCCAAGTCCAACTGCCTGTCACTGGCCTCGGCTAGAATTACCTTGAGCAGCTCCAGATTGCATCGCTTCATTTCGTCCCGGAATAGAATGCTTTCCAGATGGTCCCAGGACTCGCATATCTTGGCGAGGTGTCCCGCATGACGTGCGAAATTCCGCACCAGCCAATAATCGTCGGCATCGTTGCGCCCGATACTTTCGGCAAGGCTTGCGCCGAGCGATTGAAACGACTGAGACGCATCGGCGCTTGCACCAATATCTGACCCGATGTCCTGATTTAGCGTGTTCGCGGTAGCAAGCACGATGACGAAGGCATCCGTCAAGGTCTTGGTCAGCTTGGCCTGATCAATGTCGTCGATGGCATCGAAGAAATAGGCCGTATACTTCGCGTTATGCAGCGCCATATGCTTGACGCGCTCGGCGAGCGGCATGATGACGACATCCTTGTGATATGCCTCATCATGCCTCAACTGGGCCCATTGTAGCCGGAGAAAATCTTCTCGCAGGGTCATAGGCAACGGTTCCTTCAGGCCGCGGCAGGCTCAGTTTGATAGAGGTTGCGACAGCGCGCAATCAGCGCTTCGACATCGCGCTTGCCCCATCGTCCAACGGTGTCGCTTGAACCTGTATCAAGACAGGCGAACGTCGAGTTGATGGTGAGCGTGCCGATCTGGAGTTTGGTTTCCTTGGCGAGGAAATATTGCAGCCGACCGAGGCCTACCAGATTGCCGAGCAGCCGCTTGACGTAATAGTGCGAGCGGTAGGTCGCGTTCAACCGCACCTTGCCATCATGCACCTTGATGCTCAGATGGCTGAGGCACGGGCCGCCATAGAGACGCTTGCGGTCGGTGACCGCGTCATAGATCGGGATATCCTCCTCGAGGGGCCGGCCGGCATTGAGCTCAAATGACGCTCGATACTTGCCGTGCGCCACGATCTTGGCGACCAGTTCCTCGAGCGGATTGAAGATCTCGCCGTGCGCGTCCCGTTGCCGCAAGAATCGGTAGGCATAACTTCCCCAGTTGCTGTCGCTCCGGCCCTTCTGGATGGCGCGAATCTTGTCCGGAAATTGGCTGAAGACGCTGTTGGTGCCCTTTCGCAAATACTCATCGAGCGGGAAGATCGTTTCTGCCACGGTATGGATACTGAAGGCGCCGTGACCTGTGAGGAACTGGTCGACCGCCTGGTACACGGCGGCGTCCGGCTTCGATAGCACGGTGGGCTCGGTCACATGCAGGATGACATCGAAGTCCTCCTGATCCGAGCAATCCTGCAGATATCGCGCAGCCGCGAGCCAGACGGAAGGAGCGGTTTGACCTTTGATCAGTTCCATTTCGACCTCCTAGGTCAGTGTAGCGGTTTCACGCAATTGTCGGGTGGTGTAGCTCGGAGAAAGCCAGCCATATCCCCCAATTCCCCAAGCTGTTCCCCAGCTGTTTCGGATCAGGATCATCGGCGTTCCATCGGCATGCGCCCCGTGACCGACGGCAAGCACCGCGTGGCCGCCGCGCTCAATGTCGGGACTGACGTCAGCTACCTGGCCCAACGCATCAGCGCGATAGAAGGCGTCGGTGATGATGACGCCGAGAACGACAAGATGGCCTGCATCGAGGGCGCCGGTAATGTCGTCAAAGCCGAGGCTGCCCAGCACCATGCGCCGCTTATGAAGTGCTGTCGTGATCGCCGGCGCCGTCCACGGCGTGACCTGAACAGGACTGTAAGGCCAGGCCGCTTCGACCGGCTGTCCCTCGTCGGCTAGCGCGCCGGCCGCGGCGGCCATTGTCGTGCCGACGGCCGGATTCTTTCCAGGCGTTCGTTCCACGGAATGATAGAATAGGTATTCGACCGACAAATGGCCGACAATGCCCGCCTTGTGCTCGTGCGCCGCCGAGGTCGCAAAGGCGAGACATGACTGCCGTCGGCCTTGATGGCGAACCGGTTGAAGGTGGGTCCGGAGATCAGCACGGATGGCAATCAAGATCTAATTCCCAGGCGACGACGTTTGGCGCGGGAAAGACCACCGGTCTCGGGACCCTGCAGAGACAATGCAACCGAAAACGCCGGATCGTCAGCCGTTTCGGGATTCCAGGGCTGGATCTCGCGCATCGTCAGCGAGCCGGTCCCACCCGCAGGGGGACGCGCGATCAGTGTGCGCACGCTGGGCGCGCCGTAGAGAAGCGGATCGCGAGAAAATGAGGATCTGTCGGACAGCACCTCGTAGCCCGCCTTGCGGAGCGCATCGACCTGCCACTGGTAGCCGCTGCCGGCCGCCTCCGAAAGCTCAATCCGGATGAGATCGTCGGGGTTGCCGACGATCTTGGCCCCGTCGTCCTTGCCGGTCAGCCGCCAGACATCGGCCCAGCTGTTGCCGGGTTTGAACTCCTCGCCAAGGGTGGCCTTGAGCCGGGCGACCTGGGCCTTGCGCAATTGGTCCACCTCGCCCTGGGGCAGGATCTGATGGCTGAAGAGGCCCCAGCAGGTTGCCTCATAGCTCGCGCCCATCCGCAGCGAGAGCTGATAGACAATGTCGGGATTGCGCAGGTGACGGGCGACCGTCCATCCCTGCGATTGGATGTGGTGTCGGTAGAGCCAGCGGGGCAGCAGGAACTCGGCGGCGAAGGCGTCAGCAGCCACCTCCTGCAGGTCCCGTCCTCCCGTGGGCACCAAAGGCCCGCGCTCCAGAATGTCCAGGTCGACGCTGCCACGGTGGTTGAGCACGACATGGCCAAGCTCATGGGCCGCGGTGAAGCGCTGAATGTGCAGACCACGGCGCGTTGTGACGATAATGCCCCGGAGCGGGGCCGGAAGACATAATCCAAGCGCAGTGTCGAGCGGCTTGAAGACGAGCGGAATATCCAGCTCCGCGATCGCCTCGAAGACATCGATCAGCCCCTCGCCCTGGGTAACGCGGGATTGCAGCCCGAGCTCGTCGTGCACGCGTTTGGCCGCGGCAACAGCGTCAAGACGAGCGGTTGCAATGGGCGATCTAGCCACGGTCAGCGCTCCGTGGACCACGTGTCTGGAGAAATTCCGCGAAACGCAATAGTTCGGCGCGGTCGTCGGCCGACAGCTCGGTCGCCGCGCGCGCCAGCGCTTGCACGTTTTCCGGAAGCGGGTGCGCCTTGGCGGTGCCTGTCAGCGCTTCGATCGTTTGGCCGTAGACCTCGGCAAAGCGCGCAAGCTCGACGGCATCCACCTTCCGGCGACCGTTCTCAACGAGAGATAAAGCGGACCGGGACAGACCGACGGCGTCGGCGGCCTCTTCTTGCTTCAGTTCGAGGTATTCGCGCGCCTGTCGGAGCCGGTCGCCGATCAGTCTCCATTGTTCGGCCTCATCGCTCATGTCGTCCCTCATGCTGGTTCTGGCTGTTTAACGGGCTTGGGCGTTTTCACCTTGATCTCGCCCGTAAACACCTTCTTGAGCTTCGGCACGATGTCGTCGATCATTTCCTTGCAGCTCGTGTAGCCGCCGGGCTTGATGATGGCCGGTGGCAATTCGATGTCGAGCACCTTCTTGGTGACGACCCTTGCGTCGACAACGCGTTTGGAATCGATCGCAGGACCCGTCCCGATAATCGATCCACCGTCGCCCGACGGCGCGTCAGAACCGTCCGCTCCATCAATCGGGGCGGTCTCTTCCGCGAACCATGCCTCAAGTTGGGAAACGAGATCAGACACCTTCTCGTCGAAGGCTTTCGCCAAGTCGTCCTTGGTCGCGCTCATTCGCACGCTCCATGTTCGATTTCCGAACATGATATAGGAAGTACGCGCGAAAAGTCAACAAAACTGAGCCGTGAAGTTGATCCGCCTTCTTAGGCCTCAACACTTATCTCTTAATATTCAATAGGTTACATCAGGCACCTGATAAATTGTCTAAGTCGAGGAGTACAGTCCGTGAATGGGTCGCCACGTCGGCGATCACCGGCGACATGGCTCACCATCCTTGTCAGATGGTGCACACCACCGGGTCGATCGGCGACAACGACCGGAAGGCCGCCGCGCTCACTCGCTCGCGCCTCTTCGCCGAGTGGGCCGACCAGTTGATCCTCGTCATCGGCCCCCACCTCGCCGCCCCTATAGACGGCCACGTCGTCCGCGACGGTGCAGCGTTCAGGTTTGCGGTGTGAGGGCGGCGGCCGATCCGATTCAGCAGTCATCTAGGTCGTGTATGATCGGACGCAGAGCATGCGAGGTGACCTCGAGGATTGCCAGCGTGATCGGCAACTTGAACCGCCGCGGCCCCGCGCTGCCCGGATTCAGAAATAGCACCCCATCGACTTCGTCGATCTTCGGTACATGGGAGTGGCCCGACACGATCACATCGATACCGGCGGCAACCGGATCTACCTCAAGCGCTTTCAGATCATGCAAGACGAAGATGGACCGCTCGGCGAGCCGGACGCGCTCGGTCTTGGAAAACTCGCGGGCCCAATCGCCCTTGTCGACGTTTCCCCGTATCGCGGTCACCGGCGCGATATCTCGGAGCTCCGCAACGATCTCGGGGCGACCGATATCGCCGCCGTGGATGATGTGGTCGACGCCCGACAACCGATGCATCGCCTCCGGCCTCAGCAGACCGTGAGTGTCCGAAATGATCCCGATCTTGAATGTCACGGCTTCCCGGTCGAGTAGGCTCGGGCGGCTTCCTCTTTCGAACCGAAGGGCTCGGTCTTCTGATCAACGCCGCGTCGATACCAGGTGCTATACGACTCTTCGTACACTCTGCCGTGGGCCTGATCGACGGCAGTCACCTCCAACGTGGCGATCAACTCCGCGGATTCGATCTCGAATCTGCTCTTGTGGTCGCGGTCCGATTTGGAACCCAATTCGATCGCGTCCACCAACGATCGGATTTTGGGACTCGCGAAGGATACATTCGGATTGTGCGCGAACTCGTTCCGTATCTTTCGTATCACGTGAAGAGCTGCGTGCTCGTAGTCCGCGATAAGATGAAGCACACGGCAAAGATCTATTTTGGTCGAGAACGAACCGAGCGGCGGCGCGCCTCCAGAAAAAAGCGCCGTCCGCGCTTTGCCCGGCGCAAGATACGCACACAGGACCAGTTCGAGGGCGCGTTCGAGCTCAGCGCCGACCAGGACTGCCATGCCGCGCTCGCTTTCCTCGCCGAGTGTCCGAATTAATTCGTACCGCCGTTTCCATTCGGGGTCGCTGTCAATGAGATCTTGTACCGCATCGGACATGTTGTTTGGGCCAAGGGGACGTGTTGGTTCGACTGGGGCGTGCCCCAACGATATCACATCCGTGGCAGGCCAAGCCGCTAAGCCGACTTCCGTTGCCTTCCCGCTGCAGGCTTCTTTGCTGCGACCTCTTTAGTCGACTTTTTGCCCGCGATCGGCATCAGCATCTCCTTCTGACCGGCTGCCGCCTTCCGAGGCTTCTTGCCGCCCTTCTTCGCCGCCTTGGGCTCCGGCGCAGCGCCGCCGCCGACGCTGCGACGCAGGGCCTCCATCAGGTCGACGACGTTCTCGCCTTTGGGCCGTTCCTTCGGGCGGATGGTCTTGCCCGCACGTTTTTGGTTGATCAGATCGATCAGCGCCGTTTCGTAATGATCCTCCAACTTGTCGGGCTCGAACTGTCCGCTCTTGGAGTTGACGATGTGCTTGGCGAGATCGAGCATGTCTTTCGTGACTTTGACATCCTCAATCTCGTCGAAATATTCGTCCTCGGATCGCACTTCGTACGAATAGCGCGGCAGCGTGCCGACGAGACCCTTCTCTAGCGGCTCGAGCGCGATGATGTGCTCGCGGTTGGTCAGCACAACACGCCCGATCGCGACCTTTTCCATCTCGCGGATGGTCTCGCGGATCACCGCGAAGGCGTCATGGCCGACCTTGCCATCCGGACGGAGGTAGTACGGCCGGATCAAATACCGCGGATCGATCTCAGACTTCTCGACGAACTCGTCGATCTCGATGGTGCGCGTGGATTCCAGCGCCACCTCCTCAAGCTCCTCCTTCGAGAACTCGACGAACGTCTCGTTGTCCAGCATATAGCCCTTAACGATGTCTTCGTTGGGCACCTCTTCGCCAGTGTCAGCATCGACCTTGAGGTACTTGATACGGTGTCCGGTTTGGCGATTGAGCTGGTTAAACGAGATTTTCTCGCTCTACGATGTCGCCGGATAGAGCGCCACCGGACAGGTGACGAGGGACAGGCGGAGAAAGCCTTTCCAGTTGGCACGGGGGGCCATGTACGCTGAACTCCGATTGCGGTGTTGCCTAAGTCTAAGACGATCGACGATCTCCGGTTCCGACACATGCCCGCACACGAGTCATATGCGGCGACAAGTATTGCGGCCAAACATCGACCGGCTAGCCACGCGTTGCGAACAAAACGAGAATATGCCAGTTTTGCCAATATTTTAATCACCCTGATTCGAGTGCTCATATGGCGACTGGGAGGCAATCCAAGCGGACGAAGCCCTCTCTCAATGACCGCTTCAATTTTGATGGTGGCGTGGTCGCGCCTGGAGACCGCCAGGCGCTGCGATCGGCGATGTTCGAGGTCGAGGATCGCGCATCGGGGCAAGACCGCTGCCTCAAACTCTGGCGGAAAACTGGAACGCCGGTGGATGAAGATCTACGACAGCTTTGGCTGCACGAAATGCGCCAAGTGCAACGGGTCATGTCCTATGCCGGGGCGCGAGACGTCATCGTCGATGTCATCGAGTTCGTTGAGGATGAAGAAGACTTTGGCGTCGTCCTTGAACGTGTTGGCCAACCGCTAGATGAAAAGCGCAAGCGTGTCCCGCGACCGCACTGGCTCCGAAATCTAAACACACCTCGTCCACGTGTCTTGTTCTGGAAGAACATCGCCCGCATCGTGGTGGCGCTTGGAATTGTACACAAGCAAAGCCTCGTACACGGCCGCATCGGTGCCGATGTCGTCATGACAGAGGGCCTCGACGAACCTGATTTTCAGCTCGGCGGATTCGAATGGAGTCTCTGGCTGAGTTCCGATCTTGCCGAGAAATCACAAGCAAAGCTTGGTCCAGCAGCGGCTCTGAGGCGCGCAGACCGCTATTCTTTTGCGGACGATTGGCGCGACCTTGGATTGATGATTGCTGATTGCCTCGACACTGTCATACAGAAAACTGGCGAGGTGTATCCGAAGGAAGGGTCATTGATTGCGCTCGATGTTCCTGAGCGCGCGCTGCTGCGTCGCCTCGTAACACCAGGTCGAATGGATCATCTCGACGCCGACTCTATCGCTCGGTCGATTGATGACCTGATTGCCAGCGTATCGCGCGCCTCCTCTGCGCGGGCTGGCACATTTATTTTGGTTTTCAGCGGGCAAGCCAGGTTGGGGGACGCGGTTTACGCGCAGACGTCGGGCGCAATCCCGGTTGACGAGTATCGTCGGCAGTTGGACTGGGTCAGGGCAGATCTCGATCAGGGTGCAACGTTGTTGGTTCCGCGTGTGTTCGACCCCGGAACAAGCTCGCTTCGGCTGATCACCAACACGATGGTCTACAGAATGCGTGCCTTTCGCGACGAAGGGTCGCCTGTTTGGGATATTGCCGTATGTTACGCCGCTGAGGTGAGGACTGACATCTTCAGCCTCGGTGAACACGACGAACATTCTATCGTGCAAGCTATAAGTGTTGCGGGAACCTCGCGACAGGCGCAAGAGCTGCGCGGCCGGCTTGGCCCTGACGTGCTGGACTGGACATCGTTTTCCAATCCCAAAACCGAGAGCGGACCTGATCCGGAAAGCATCGCGATAAGACGCGCGCTGCTGCTGCTTCAGACGATCGAAGCGGTCACCAAGGCGCTCGACGTTTATCCAATAGACGTCCTGGATACCGGACGACGAGAGGGGCGGCGATTTGCAATCGTGCGAGCCGCATCTGCAAGCGACAGAGACAAAATCGCCAAACGAATTAATCTGTCGGAAGGGGCCGCAGCGCTCAAGCGTTTATTCGAAGACGAGCATCGCGACGCTGACTCGAAGTGGCGTATCAGCCAGGCCGCAAGCCTTGGCGCATCTCGAAACAACGATGTTACCGCCAGCTTCGTTGAGGTCGTGGATCATCACGGAATCCGGGGCTACCAATTCGAGATCGATGAGGAATTGACGCTTGACGGCCAATTATTTCTCAGGACCGAACGCGACACCGGAACCGAGCAAGTCATCGGCCGGCGCCTGCGGAACATCAAAGCACTCGATACGCGCGTCGATCTGACCGAAATGTTGGCCGATCCATGGAGAGTTCGTCACGCGAGCCGGGAAACGCTCAGTGACGAAGAACAGAACGACAGCTATTTCCTGGACCTGGATAGACCGAAACGAAAGGCCCTCGCCGGGTTGTGGTCAACCCTACCCTCATTTTTTGTCGTTGGGCCGCCCGGCGTCGGCAAAACGAAGCTTGCGACCGAAGTCGTCCGCCGACGCTTCGCATCCGACGGCTCAACACGGATGCTCGTCAGTGCTCAAGGGCATGACGCGCTCGACAATCTGCAAGAGAAAATCAAAGAAACCCTGAGTGAAGCCAAGCTGTCTGACGTGCTCGTTATTCGTTCGACTACGCCCGAAAAACGGACGACATCGGACGAGGAAGTTCACAAGGCAGGCTTGGAGTATCTTGAGCGGCTTGCCGACAGCGGCGTGATCGGCACTATTCCACTATCCATTCAAACGCGCATCAAGACGTTACGGCAAGCAGCCACGCGTCTGGAACGTTCGAAAGATACGGTCAGTCGGCAGGATCGATCTGGACTTGGCGCGATCTCCCATTTGGTCCTCGACGCAGCAAACATCGTGATCTCGACAGCCAATTCACCTGATATTGAGCGGCTCGTTGAAGCCCGCGAACAATTCGATTGGGTGATTGTTGAAGAAGCTGCCAAAGCAACTGGTCCTGAGCTTGTCGGACCGCTGATGCTCTCTGGTCGACGGTTGTTGATTGGCGACCATTTCCAGCTTCCACCATTTGAGGCCGATCGCCTCGTTAAAATGCTGAGCGATCATAGCCTGGTCGTCGAAGCACTTGGTCTCGCGGATCAGTTGGTTGGACCGCTTATGCACGATGGCGAGATTGACGAGCTTGAACCCTTGAAATCTGACCCGACGGCGCTTCGCGATATCGCCGCAATGGCACTCCGCGTGCTCGAACCTTTCAGGTCCGTTGTTGAAGAAGACGAACGCCGATCTGTAGCCAATCCCAATCACCGACCGCTCGCGGAAACGCTGACAGAGCAACGGCGCATGGATCCCGCAATTGCGGAAATCGTCTCGAAGGCATTTTATCGTGGTCGCTTGGAGACGGAGTGCGGCCGAAAGAACGAAGCCGAGACCAAACCATCCCCGGTTTCACATTTGGGCCCGCTGCCGAAGTCACCTGTCGTTGCCGTCGATTTTCCTCATGTCAGTTCAACGAGCCACGGAGCCGGAGCCGAACGGGGTAAGCCGCGGTGGCAGAATCCCGCTGAAGTCGGTGCGGTTATGGACATCTTGAGGTTACTGAGGCCCATCTCCGGCTCCAAGAAGCCAACGCTTGCCATTCTCTCGCCCTATAAGGCTCAGGTCGACAAGCTTCAGGACGCGCTGACAGGATTGAGGAGCGGAAGCTTGTCTCATCTTGACGGTTTTCTGCCTGTGCGCAGCAACAATGCGTTTGTTGGCACCGTCGATTCTTTTCAGGGCAGCGAGGCAGATGTCGTCATTTTGTCTTTGGTTCGCAATAGCCCGCGCACTGGTGCCGGCGCACTTGGATTCTTGCGCGACAAAAGAAGAATGAATGTCGCCATCAGCCGCGCCAAGCGCCATTTGTTCATTGTCGGCAGCTTGGATTTTCTTCGCGAAGCGGTGCGAGGTGTCAATCCAGATGCGGCGGAACATGATCTTTCATTTCTCACCACGATGGTCGACACCATCGCTGATTTGACAACGCGCAAGCGAGGAGAACTTCCCCTCGCCACCATCATTGCGGCCTCTAAATTGAAGGGGAGCAAATGAGCGTTGTCATCGCCATCCCTGTCTTTCGCGTCGGCTGCAAGGTCGGGATTGATCGTGGTCGGGCATGGAGTGTGATTGACGAAGTTGTTTTATGGATGATCGCCAGACAGTCGAAGACGGTAGCGGAACTCTCCAGCCAAGCTGATTTGCCGCATCAATTGATCATCGCCTCAATCGCTCGCCTCATGCGTTTCCGGCTCGTCGAGATCGATCCGACTGGAACGGTCATGGCCTTTCGAGCGAGCAGCTATGGCTTTAAGGCCATTAGCGGTGGCCATCCCCTTCCCTATTTCCCAAAGCGGATTGCGAGACGGGTGAGCTTTATCATCGAGTGGGCGACTGGCGATTTCTTCCCGACAAGGCAAGCCCCACGGCTTTTATCTGCCTACCGACTCGACCAAGAGCGCCAGTCTGGCACCGAGGTTCGGATAATCTCCGTCGAGGGCGGAGGCCCCTCGATGTCCCATGAGGCGAACCTCAATCGTCTTTCCGAGATTGCGGCGCGCGGTTGGGATGAGCAGGTCGCTCTGGTCGATGGCCGGACTGCGACGCTACGAGACGATGAGTTTATGGTGCTGCGAGTTATTGACGGAGAAGCACAGGGACTTCCCCAATCAGCCGGCTCGACGCTTCGCCATCTGGTTTCAAGCGCGGCAAAAATGCCAGCGGGCACGAAAACAGTCTCCATAACCTATAGCGGCCCGCGCGAGACCGATGATGTTGAGCCGATTAGTCATAGCTGCGAATTCGATGCCAACGACATTATCATTGGAGGCACCTCTCACCGAGAATGTCTTGAGACGATGCTGACCAAAGCACACCGGCGCATGATCGTTCATTCGACGTTTCTGGACGCGACACGGTTCGCGCTTCTTGCCGACGCAATCCGATCGGCCTGTTCGCGCGGCGTCCAGTTTGATCTACTTTGGGGAGCTGAGAAAGACGAAGACACGGAGAAGAGAAATTCCGATGCGGCGTTAGAGATCGCCAGAATCGTTCGTGAAGATCCCGGTCTGAAAGGTCGCGTCAATATCCGAATGCGTTCAACCGGGTCTCATGCGAAAGTTATTTTGCACGACACCGCCGAAGACGGATGGGTTGCGGCGGTTGGTTCATGCAATTGGCTCTCTTCGCCGTTTCAGGCCGTCGAGATGTCTGTGGTTCTGCGCAACCAGCACGTTGTGGCTGAGGTCGCCTATTCACTTAACCGCTTGGTTGGACGTCGTGGTCTTGCCGATGACCTTGCGACGGAATTGGCAATCATCATCCGCGATCTCCGAGAATATAAAAAGAGGGATGGGACGGCAAAAATAGCTGTCGTCGTCGGAGACGCGCATGATCAATTATTACGAACAGCGAGTGGCGCAACGCGCCGATTTCTAGTCGGGTGCCATCGACTTGGCTCAACGGCCAGACCCGGCGCGATTATGCAGGGTGAAACCGCGGCACGTCGCGAAGGCGTGAGGGCGACTGTACTGTATACGCAAACGAGCGGGCCGCTGAAGAACCGGCATGCACGAGCGCTGGAAGTTGAAGCTGATGGCAACGGGTTGATCCTTCGCAAGACGAAGAATCCGCCACTTCATGGGAAATTTGTCACCTGGGACGACGACGACGTCGTTGTCACGAGTCTCAACTGGGCGTCGGCAGCGTCCGATCCTGATTTTCCTTGGGCCGACATTGGGATTCATATCAAGTCGAGGGAAATCGGCGCTGTATTAGCCGCCCGCCTCGAAGCGATTTTTCCGGAGCTTCAACGAACAGGTGGGTCTCCCGCCTCCATGGGTTCCGTTCCAACCGAAGTTCGTTAGCGCTTCGGAGATTCCGGATCGGTGATCGCCGCTGCGTAAGCTCAGCCTTAAGACGGTTTTATATTACCTCCACTTGGTTGCTTTGGTTGACAAAGTTGCCTGAGTGGCCATATTGGCGTGAGGAGCTTTCCGATGACACAGAAGATTCAGCCAAAGACGCCGCCCCCTCGCAAGACGCGGTCATCAACGGCAAGCGTCATCATGACCATGCTTAAGGTCCGGGGAAATCCGAGTAAGGCCTTAAAGGATCTTACCATTCCAAACGGCGCGGAGGTTGCGATCATCTCCAAGAGCGGTGAGATTATCAAAAAGCTGCGTCAACGAGGCAAGATATCGTTCGGAAGCATTCAAAAAATCAAAGTCAGGCCTGTTTCGCAGACCAAAAAGACGCAAGGTCCCATTATCAATCAGGCAGCATTTGAACCCGACGCACGATCGCTGGCGATTCTCGAAGGCGTTCGAATTGCTCAAGAGGACTTGCGCGAAGCGGGCGGGGCATACGACCTCGAACAGGTCAGAGTTCTGATGCGCGGCGTTTCGCGTCAGGCAATCGACAAACGGGTGCAGGAAGGAAGCCTGCTGGCAGTACCTGGTCCGAGCAATCGGCGTAGTTATCCAACGCTGCAATTCAATCAGGACGGCACAGTCGTCGATGGTCTTAGAGCCGTCTGCGAGGCATTGCCGACGACCAATCCTTGGACGATCGTGAATTTCTTTGCGCAACCCGACGATCGATTGAATGGAAGAAAGCCGATTGATGTCCTTAAGCAGGGCGACGTCGGTCTCGTGGTCGAAGCTGCGCGCCGCATGGGCCAGCAGGGAGCGTGAGCGGGCCTCTTCCGCCATCAGACCTCGCATCTCGTAATCCTGAATTGGTGATGTTGCCGGCGGGCACGGTTGTGCATAGATTCTACACTGCGGGATATGAGCCGATTTTCTTCGACCCATCACTGCTTGGTCGACTGAATGCACCAGACGGAGGCTATGGGGTCCTGTATGTTGCGGAAAAAACATCTGGGGCGTTTGCCGAAACGTTTCTGCGAACGCCGGGCCGAACACTGATCGATGCCGATTTGCTTCGCCGCAAGGGATACGCTCGCCTGGAGCTTCACTCCGACCTAACGCTCATCAAACTGGCTGGTCCCGGCTTGGCGATTTTGGGCGCAACTGCCGAGGTCGTACACGGGGGACTCCCCTATGACGTTCCACAGGCCTGGTCGAAAGCCCTGTTTGAACACCCCCGGGGGGCGCATGGTGTCGCCTATTATGCGCGTCATGACGACGAAGCTCTTTGTTATGCAATTTTCGATCGTGCCCGATCAGCCGTCAACGAGGTGGAACGACAGACCGACCTCGATCAGAGCTGGTTTTGGAAGCTTGCACAACGATACAAGGTCGGAATGGCACCGAACTAGCGCATGTGCACGCAAATCAGGGCACCGCGGGTCAGGCCGCACGTGAGCAATGCTCCAGACAGCGGTGCGTAAGCGGTGATTGCGCGTGGTCGCGGTCCCGCGAAGGCAGACCAAGGCGCTCGATTCTGTTACCAACGACGACCATGACCGGTGACTCCGTTCTTCACAGCGTGCTTGTTCAGGGGCGCCTCGCCTATGCGATGCGCCGTGCTGCGGCTGCGCGCGAGGGTACGTTAGGACTTCAGATCATGACGCCGTCGTTGCTGGCGGCGCGCCTTGCCGGTGGGCTGCTCCGCCCAGCGTCCCGCGAGAGCATTGAAACAGGCATTCGCGCGGCGCTGAGCCAACGCGACGCACTGGAGGACATCGCGCCAATAAGCGGTTTACCCGGAACAACCCGCGCTGTGCTTCGCACCCTACGAAGAATTTGGCGCGCGGGGCTTGACCTTCGTACGGGCCCATACGCCGTGCAGCCGCGTGTCAAAGATCTGGCATGGATCGAGGACACTGTGCGCCTTCACCTGCAGCCGGGCGAACGCCTGCTCCCAGACTTGTGCGATCTCGCGCAGGCCGCCGTAAGGTTTGCTCCTCGCGTGATCGGACCGCTTCGTATTGAGGGGGTGCACGCCATGGATCCGATCTGGCGACCGCTCATCAACGGGTTGCGTGAGTTCATCCAGGTTGAATGGGATGCGCCCACGTTTTGCGACACCGGCTGGTTCCATGGAAGCACCCGGCACGTCGCCATCAAGGAAGGCATTAAGCGCGGCGTGAGCTGTGCCGACCCGCACCACGAGGCGCTGGAAGCCATGCGATGGGCCCGCGAACTCCTCGCTTCCGGACGGGCTCGGGCTTCTGAGATCGCCATCGCCACAACGGCTCCGATGGCATGCGATGACTACATGCTTGCGCTGGTCTCGGCTTCTGATCTGCCGATCTGTTTTTTGCACGGCCGGCCGGCGCTCGCTACGAGGGACGGTCAACGTTGCGCAGCCCTCGCGGATGTGCTGCAGGGCGGACTTAGCCAGGCGCGCGTGCGGCGACTGCTTTCCCTGGCAGCCAACCAGGGCACGATCCTGGACGACCTGCCGGATCACAGCCTGCCCGTGCCGGGCGAGGCCTCCCTCTCGACAGCGGTCGATTGGGAGCGGGCGCTGGCGCCCTACCCCGAAACGGCAGCAATTTTGGTGCCGGTGCTTAGGCTCCTCGAATCTGGCACGGGCGCGGCCGAAGAGACAGCCGGATTGCTGCTTCGTGGGCGTTCCCGCAGACTTTGGGATGAAGCGTTGCGATCGGCGCCTGCCTCAGCCCTCATGTTTTCGCTTGAGGCGTTGCGTGTCGCTGATGACCGGGATCCGGCTGCTGCCATCGCGTGGTGCTCCGCCGATGAACTTGCCGCTTCACCGCGTCGCTTCGCATGGTTGATAGGCCTTACAACCGGCGGATGGCCACGTAGCGGCGGGCTGGACCCGATCCTGCCCGGTTACATCATCCCCTCGGCATTAAGCGACCCTGATCCGATAGAAGCAGGAGATCGGCGGTGCCTTGACAACATTCTAGCGTCCACAGAAGAGGTAGTCCTCTCCAGCGGAAGACTCTCCAGCGAAGGAAAGCGCGTCGGCCCAAGCGCTCTGATGCCCTACTTCGAGAAGATCAACGTTCTTCATCGTGATACGCCAAGGGGGCATACTCTGACCGAAGCCGATCGTCTCCTTGCCCAAGAAAAGGACAGGAGCGCGGATCCGATAGTCTCCTCAGCGATGGCGGCCTGGCACGATTGGGGCTTGCGAAGCCTGACGCCCCACGACGGGCTGCTAGCACATGAGCATCCTTTGCTCTCGATATTGCTTACCAAGCCCCAATCGCCCACTTCGCTATCCCGACTTCTGCGAGACCCCCTCGCCTATATCTGGTACTACGCTCTCGGTTGGCGCGACCTGGTCCACAAGGAACGTGGACTAGTACTCCCGGCCGACGATATGGGCCTTCTTGTTCATGAACTCCTGCGTCGTGCCGTCGACCATCTCGAGCCGAAGCCCGGGTTTATCGTAGCCGCCCGGCACGAGGTCGAGGAAGCGCTTGCGATAGCATCCGCGGGTGTGATCGAGAGCTGGCCTTTGGTGACCAACGTGCCGCCTCCTGTGCTCTGGACCAACACCGTGAGGCAAGCGGCCGAAATGAGTTTGGCCGGCCTTACCTTCGAGACATTCACGGAAGCCGGAACGCGCTCCTGGACCGAGGTGCCGTTCGGCGGCGAGAGCCGCGAGGGAGATCTGCCCGTGTCTCTGCCATGGGACCCAGCTCGGCCCGTGGTTCTCCCGGGTACAGACATATGCATCCGTGGGACCATTGACCGGCTCGATCTTCGCGCCACAGCGGCCGCGGTGCGGGTCACCGATTACAAGACGGGGCAGAGGCCGAAGGCTCCTGACCTGATGACGATCGACGACGGTGCTGAATTGCAGCGCGTGCTGTACTCACTGGCCTGCCGCCAATTGCTGCCCGACACAAAACCACTGATCGCTCGCTTGATCTATCTTCGTCCGCCGGTCAAAGTCTCCCCTCTGAAGAACCCTGACGGCATGATTGATTTCGTCGCCAATTGGGTAAAGCTCGCACGCAGCGTGCTGCAGGCCGGCTTCGTCTATCCAGGCATTACCACCAAGCCCAATCATCGTTTCGGGAGGATCGCTCTCCCTGCGGCCATCAGCTACCTGGAACGCAAGAGCAACGCCATTCGCGAAACTGCAGGCCCGGAGCTCGCAGCCCATTGGGGAACGAAGTGACCCAAACGCCTGATGATCGGCAACGCGAGCGGGCGCTCACCGATCTGGACTCGACGCTTCTGGTTGAGGCATCTGCCGGCACCGGCAAAACCTCACTTCTTGCCGGGCGCGTAGCGATGCTGCTCGCTGCGGGACGCACTCCATCAAGCATTGCCGCCATCACCTTCACGGAGCGCGCAGCCGCCGAACTTCGCGTGCGTGTCGACAAATTTGCCAGCATGCTCGTCAATGGAACCGTGCCAAAGGACCTGGAGCCTGCTTTTCGACAGCGCCCTCTGAGCGACACCCAGAGCGAAGCGCTGTCAAGCGCGCGTGCCCGCCTTGGTGAGCTCACGGCTTCAACGATCCATAGCTTCTGCCTCACCATTTTGCAGAGCTACACCGTTGAAGCACGCATTGATCCGGGCGCCGCAGTCATGGATGCAGAGCAGACCGACCTTGCTTTTCAGTCCATATTCGAGTCCTGGCTCAACGAACGGCTCGGCCACGGTGCGCGTACGGATGATCCGATAGTGGTCATGGCCGCGCACGACCCATACGTGGCGGTGAATACCCTGGAGTCGTTGGCCAAGTTTCGTCGCTCCCACCCTGAGGCCCGACCGCTGCCGCCACCACGCTATGCTGACACGGTCCACGACCTTATTGACGCGGTAGCCAACTTCCGGCGCTGGATCGGCCGTGTTCCGGCTCCTAACGAAGCAATGAATGACGTCGCCGCGTTCGAAGAGCTCGCTAACTTCCTTGCGCCCGCTACTTCCGGCGCCCTCGACTTCTCGCAGTTGTGGCTGCTCGTGCATCCAAAGAGTGACGCGCTGCTACCGCGCGGAGGACATGTCGTTTCTCGACACAAAGGTCGAATAAACCTTTGGTCGCGGTCGACCAGCAAGGCGGATGGTCTGGAACTCTCTGCGGTAAGCAAGGAGCATTATGAACTGTGCGCCAGGCTATTTGCCGATTCAATCGGCGCAATCGCCGATACTCTTCTGGCCAGTTTTTTCGGCGAGACGGACGAACTCGTTGCCGCATTCGACGAATTCAAAAGCAACGCCGCCGTCCTCGATTTCGACGACATTCTGATTCGAACGCGAAACCTCCTGCGCTCGGACGAGAAGGTGCGCGACGAAGTCGTTGCCCGTTATCGGCATATCCTGATCGATGAATACCAAGACACGGACCCTATCCAGTCCGAGATCCTGTTCCTGATCTCAAGCGAGCCCGGAAGTTCAGAGTCGTGGGACAGGCGCAAGCTTCGTCCCGGATCGTTGTTCATGGTCGGCGATCCCAAGCAGGCGATTTATCGCTTCCGCCGTGCTGACCTCAAATCATATCTGCGCGCGCGCTTGGCGATAGAAGCACAGTTTCCAGGGAACGTCCTTCAGATCTCGGCGAACTTTCGCTCGGGAAAAAGCATCCTAAAGCATGTCGACCGGTTCTTCGCTGAACGTTTGACGAAGCAGCAAGGTGGCTATGCCGCGCTCGAATCAACTGTCGCCGAAGACCCGAGCCGAATCCAAAGTATCGCAAAGCTAAGCTACCATGTTGACCCGAATAGCTACGTCAATCCGATACGCGACCTCGAAGCCAAGGCAGTTGCCGAACTCTGTGCGAGCCTTATCGGAAATGTATGGATCCGCCGCTCCGGTGGGGAGCTCGCGCGTGCGGAGCCAGGCGACATCGCTCTTTTGACGCCCCGGCGCACGCAACTCTGGCGATACGAGCGCGCGCTTGAGGAAAAGAAGCTTCCCGTTACCTCACAGGCAGGCAAGAACCTCTATCGGCGACAGGAGTCTCAAGACTTCGTCGCCTTGGTACGTGCGCTGGCGGACAGTCGTGATACCCTCGCACTCGGTGCCGTCCTCCGCGGCCCACTTGTCGGACTTACGGAGCGCGAGCTTCTCGACATTACCCTTGCCCTGCGCAAACAGGATGATGATGCGGTCTTCGACTTGAATGCCGACCTGTCGGTCGTGCACCACCCTGTCGCAAGCCATGTCATGCAGTGTTTGCAGGCATTATGGCGTAAGCGTCGTGGAACGACGCCGTATGCCCTGCTCTCGGAGGCGATCGAACGACTCCGCATCATCCCGAGCATTGCCGGTCGAAGTTCAGATCAGCGGGCTCGCTCGCTTGGCAATCTCTACGTTCTGCTCGAGCGCGCACGCGGCTATGATGTACGCGGGCTCAAGCAGTTGGCTATTGATCTTGCCTCCGAATGGGAAGCCGAACTCCCGGTCGATGAAGCTCCGTCGGATTATCAAGGCAACAGCATCGACATCGTTACCGTTCATAAAGCGAAGGGCTTGGAATGGCCAATCGTTATTCCGATCAACTTCGTAACGATGCCAGAAAGCGACGAGGACTTCTTTTTTCGTTCGACCGACAGCAGCGTGCACTGGACGCTTGGCGACGTCATCTCGAGCACCCTTGATGCGGCGATTGCTGCCGATCGAGCCGAGGCTGCGGACGAACGGGAAAGGCTGCTATACGTGGCTTGCACACGTGCTCTTGATCTGCTGGTCTTACCCGAAGCGAGCTGGGCCCCCGACGGCGGTTGGGCTAAATTCTTCGATCTGGGCCAGTCGGTGCTGGAGGAGATAAAGTACCCGCCGCCCCAGCGTCCCGAACCAACTCAGTTTTTCCCCGTGATCGAACAGCCGGCTTCGATCTTCGCTGACGAAAGCGAGCGCATTTTACGCATTGCACCAAGGATCGATTGGCGTCGGCCGAGCTTGGCAGATGTCGACCGAGAACTGCTCGATCGCGCAACGATCGATGTAAGTACGAGCGAGAGAGATACCGCCGCCGGGACGTTCGTCCTTGGCGCCGGCGCACTGCGAGGCACAATTCTTCATAAGCTCATGGAGGAGCTGCTGACGGATATGCTGGATCCGGTTCTCACACAATTGACAGACCGGGCATCCGCCCTCATACAAGAGGCGATTATCGCGGGGGCGACAGCGCCTGAGCCATCAGAACTGGCGACTACAGCGTTACGTACCTTTTCGCATGAGACGCTGAGGACCTACATCCCCAATCTCATTCCAGAAGTACCGCTTTTCGGAGCGAGGTCCGACACAGTTCTTGTGTCGGCGCGGGCTGATGCTATCGCGTTCGAAGGTGGCGTCCCTGTCGTCGCTTTCGATTGGAAGAGCGATGTCGCGCCCACGCCGGACGACTATGAAGCGCACGCGAGCCAGTTGCTTGAGTATCTCGAGTTGATTGGAGTCGAGAAAGGTGCCCTCGTATACATGACGTCTGGTGACATTCGATGGGTGTACCGCGATCCCAAGGAAACGTCCCTAACGTAGCGGCGCTGCAATTGCGGCTGACACATGGGTAGCGCGCCCAAGAATTAGGCGTAAGCGCTGGCATACCCAAGAAACTCCGCCTGCGCGGTCCGTTCCGGGCTCCATCGCGACGCTCCCTGTGGCCGCTCGCGCAGATCGCAAACCGTAAGTACGAGCCTGTTCTTCGCACGGGAAATCCCGACAAAGTATGCCGAGCGCTCCTCATCGATCTTTCCCCAGAACGTCTCCGCTTCGACGCCCATGATGATCACCGAATCGAATTCCAGACCTTTGCTCTTGTGGATCGACATTATCCTGACCGCGCGATCGGCCGAGAAAGCCGTCAGCGCAGCGGACAACTCTGTTCCATCCTTCAAAAGATCAGAAATCCGATTCACCGTGCCTTCGATCAAGTCATTCAGTCTGTTGCCCTGGGCGTAATCCGCTGAAAGGGTCACGACGGAGTCCCTTCCGACTTGACCGATGAGTTCGCTCACGAGCTTCGTCATCGCGACGCTGTCGACCAGGTTTACCTGTTTCGTGGAAATTCGGTGACGAACGTCGGCAACAAACCCTCCCCATCGGGAGCGTGCACGGTATTCCTGTTCGTCATCGAGAGCTTCGTCGTAAACGACGGTTTCCAGCAGTCGACGATAGGCTTCCGGTTGAGCATCACTACCTACCACGAGCAGGAAGTCCGTTATCAGGCGCGCGATGGGCTCGGAGGCGATATCCTGCGTCTGATCTTCCTCACGAAAGGGAACTCCTCGCCCGCTCAGCGCTGCCCTCAGCGTTTGGCAGTAAAGGTTCTGTTGCTTGCTAACGAGCACCGCGATCTCCGACGGCTCGATGGCCTCGCTTTCGATCCAGGTACTTATTGCGTCGGCAAGACGAGCGGCTTCCTCCGTGTCGTCTTTGAAGTGAAGAATTTCGATCTCGCCACCTTCACCCTGCAATTCGTGATCGTCGAGCGCTGCGGCAGGGTCCATCACACGCACCATCGCATTCTGCATTCGACGAAGTCGAGGCGCCGACCGGAAGTTCTGGTAGAGGTTCAGTGGCCGGGCGTCGAAGTCCGCCGCGTAGGTCTCGAAGATACCTTCCAGCGCGCCGGCCCAACCCATGATCCTTTGCTTGGTGTCGCCAACAGCGACGAGCTTGGCATCTGTGCCCAGGAAGCATGCCGTGATGAGCTTGTATTGATCCTTTGTGCAGTCTTGAAATTCATCGAGAAAGACGTGGCTGTATGTCTGCCGAATAGCATTCCTTGCGATTTCACTGGTCTCGACAATCTTTACCGCCAGCGGAACCATGTCCGCGAAGGTGATTGACTGTCTTAGTACCCGCGCTGGCCCAATGCTGTAGTCCGGATCGAGCGCGTCTCGGCCAGTGAGAGCTAGCCGGAAGCGGTCGATAATGCGCTTGGCGAAGGCATGGAACGTGTGGCTGCTAAATCTTGCCGCGAGGTCGGAGCCGCAACGTTTCCTGACCCTCACCTTCAGATTGTGGCTCGCGTCGACCTTAAACGAAATGGCTAGGATGCGTCTCGGATAGCGACAGGTGCCTGTACAAAGGAGAAAGTCAGCGCGTTGAGCGAGCATCTCGGTCTTGCCGGCACCTGGGCCAGCGGTCAGAGCCAAGTTCCGCTCAATCTCTGTTGCAGCGATCAGTGCATTCGGTTCGAGCTTGAGATTGTCCGACGGTAACCATCGCTCAACTCTGATCATTCCGGCAACGCCTTTAGGTCTGCACGAACGCGCTTGAGCAGACGCCCGAGCACTTCTGGCATCCCGTCCAACAGCTCCCGATCCGTTAAGCTGGCCATTGCCTGAATGTGCCACGCCGGCTTGCTGCCAAGTTTGAAGCGCGAATTGTAGGCATCAAAGTATTCGAGTTGCTCATCTGTGTACTGGTTTCCGACGACGTCGTGCTTCTTGCCGAGCACCGCGTTGAGCGTGCCATCGTCCGGCTCCTCGAGCTCGCCCTCCTCCAAGCCGTATGCTTGCGGGTAGGCGATCAACATAAGGAAATCGAGGTCAAGCGGTGACGAATAGAAGACGCCGTGATCTTCGAGGCGTGCGAGCCACCCGTCGTCTTTCACCATCAATCCCTGGTCGTCGTCCCACTTCGGAATGGATTTCACTTGCGTCTCCTTAAA
This sequence comes from Bradyrhizobium erythrophlei, assembly GCF_900142985.1. Lineage (NCBI taxonomy): Bacteria > Pseudomonadati > Pseudomonadota > Alphaproteobacteria > Hyphomicrobiales > Nitrobacteraceae > Bradyrhizobium > Bradyrhizobium erythrophlei. Next base: position 5,934,237 of record NZ_LT670849.1, on the reverse strand, counting down.
TCCGAGTTTGGCGATATCGCTGTGCGCAAGTAGCTGCTTCGCCGCATAGCTTATCCGGCCCCATCCTCCCTGATGCCGCGCAAGATCCAGATCCAACAGTGTGACATGGGGTATCCCCAGGCCATGCAAAAGGCGCCAGAAATGGTTGACGTGCCGGCCTCCCAAAGGAACCACAGAAATAGAGGAGTCGTCAGCCAGAATGCCGTCCGCAGCAAAGAGCCTTGGCAACACCACCTCCTCGCTATCACCTTCGCCCAGCACGACGAAACGAGAGAAATACAGTTCCGGGAACGCCTGAACACCCTCGCGGACAAATTTGAGGGCTTCCTCGTCGTCAGGCAACTCAATGGATTTGACGATCGTTGCGCGCTCCGCATCGAGCCGCATGTATCGCACGCTCTCGGGGGGTATGCGCCGCATCAGCGACGGCGAATGTGTGGCAAGTAATGCCTGGCCATCACGGTCCCGAGCGAAATTCTCCAGAGCCCTGACCACCCGGCCAAGATAGTGCGGGGACAGGCTATTCTCGGGCTCCTCGATTGCAATCAGGGTGAAGACGGCGGGTCGGAGCTTGTCGATGTCGAAAGCGTCAGCGAGTTCTCCGCCGAGGGCCTTGGCGCTGATCTCATGCATGCCAAGGACGATCGAGAGGTACAAGATTGACTGTTGCCCATCGCTGAGCCGGGAGAAGTCGACTAATTGTTCGCCGTGGCCGGGGGTGAAACCAATACTTAGATGGCGCAGAAGATTGTCCAGCTCGTTGCGTGCAAACGAAATCGAGGGGTCAGCGAAATAGCTGCCCTTGTGAAGAGTACCCCACTGAGACGACAACGCGGTTGTCATTTCGTCGATAGCTTCGTTCTCGACCAGGGTTAAGCCGATCTGCTCCGTCAAGTTGGAGATTTCTTCGCGTTCCTTGGCCCAATTCGCTGAACGCAGAGCCCGCCCTAGAAGCGCATTGGCCGAGTAAGAGATGTGGTCCGCGGGATCACGGCGGGCGGGAAGGTAGTGGACCTGGATGGCGTTTCGATCGTGCTTCGCCACCCGTCCTTCCTCTAGTGGATGTCCATCGTCATCCACCTTGATAACGAACGTAAAGCTTTCTTCGATGTCATCGTCCTGGTCGAGCCTACCATGCAGCCGGAAGCGCACCTGCGCCGGCCCCTTGACGCCGATCAACTGCATGTGGGCAAAATTGCCCGGAACCGCGGGTGCCTGCTGGTCGCCAGCCTCGCCTACAAGCTCGGGAAATTCAAAATCAGCTTCTATCCATAACGCTCGTTCCACCGGAGCTTGCTCTGGCTTCTCGTCGTGGGGGACATGGAAGTCTGACTTCTTCAATTTCCGATGCGCAGGATCGAGGCTGAACATCCTGGCAAGCGCCTGCAGGACGGCGGTTTTCCCGGCACCATTGGGGCCGAGCAGAAACGTCAGATCGTCCAGACCTAGTTCGGTGAAGTCGGCACTGAACGACCTGAAGTTGCTTAGGCGCAACCGCACGAGCTTCATGTTCCCCCCTTTAATTCCAGCAATTCCAGCCCCTGCATCGCTAGACAGATGACTTCATTGGACACGCGCAGCTAACGCGATGATTGTTTTTGAAAAACTGTCTTTTCTATCAAATTCGCAGCACTTTTCGCCGTATTTTTCGTCGTGAGCGCAGCAGCAACATTTTGAGGTCTGAAGGGGCCGAGTGGCTATGCCGGTCGTGGCGTATCGGCCTGGATTTCGGGCCGTCGGGTTGTGGTCTGAAGCTTGTTGGCTAAGGCTTCTTCAAGCTCTTTACCAAACCGCCCAAGATCTCGTTTATGCGTGCTGGAGGAATCAGAGCCGTCATATCGATGCGTATCGCCAGTTGCCCTTGGTCAGACCTGAAGGCGGCATCGACAATTGTTGGATTCAGGTCGGCGTAGCCCTTTGGAACGGAAATGGTCATTTTGTTGGGATCAATCGCCCGCTCCAGAGCCTTTTTTGCCTGATCATTTATGTTTACACCGGCAATATTAAGCAGGCCGTTCGCGATAAACACAAACTGCCCACCCAGCTTGATATTCGGCTGACCTAGGACCAGGCCGAGCGACGCATCCCCGGTCTTCTGAAGTTTGACCGGCAGCGTCGCATCGAATGGCTGGGTGAAGCTCTTGTTCTTGATTGGGCTCCCCGGTCGGGTCTTTGGACAGCCGAATACGTAATGTCCGCCGAACGGAAGATCTCCGCGACAGCCTGTGGAGTCCCAGTAGGTGTCGGGGACTGGGTTTTCCAGGCAGGTCCAGCCGTCCACGTCCCCCGACAGGACGACGACCGCATTGTCAGCTTCAGCCATCAACGCACGGTTTCCCAAGCTTACGACGGGATTGACCAGAGTGAAGCTTTTGCAGTTGTCGCGCGGGAGCGGAATGGTGTCAACGATCCGGGCAAACTTGTGCTGCAGATCGACGAGGCTGGCGTCTATAGTCAAGGAGAGGTGCAGGCCGTCCGCCTTCGTGTCCACTGCAAAGCTCATCAATGCCGACGTATCGACAGCGTTGCCCTGCACGTCCTGGGTAAGCACGATTGGCCCGACCGTGATTCGATCGCTTTGCGACGCCGGACGACTATCGGGACCAGGTGAGTTCTGCGCCGATGCTGTCGTGCAAAAGTAAAAATACAAGACGATCAGCAGAGCGCGCACGAGTCTACCCTTTTGCCTGTCTTCTCTAAGGATAACAACCTGCACATAATTCTGCAACCAGAGCGTTTAGGGCAAGGTCGACGTTTCTCGGGTGCGGAGTGCCTCCCCAAAATTGGACTTTTCCCGAGCCAGCAGATTTGTCACATTTATGAGGCCTCAACGCGGGCCGAAGATCGACCCGTGATTTTTGCCGACGAGATCGCCGCTCATGCTTCCGCTCGCTAAATTCTGGACTTGGCTCGGCAACTATTTCCTCCCCCTCGCGGTTGCGTGGGCCTACTTCGTCCGTAACGGCCCAGACGAAGGTGTGAAGATTTCCAGAGGCTACTGGGGGCTGGTTGCTTCACTAGTCGTGGGTACGCTGCTGATCCTCGCGCTGACGCTTTATATTCGCGAGGCTCGCAAATCCAACGCGATTATCGTCCCACCCAACACGACGTTCGAGACCGAGTCCGATCGCAACCTTGTCATTTCCTGGGGAAGCGTTGTGACATACTTCCTTACGGTACTCGCTGCATTGGTTGTGTTCTGCAGCAGATACGCGGACAGCAGGATCCACGAATGGGATAAAAATGTTCCGATGGCGCCGTCGTTCTGGGGGAGCCGGGTGGCGGTCTGGACGCAGAATTGCACTCAAACTTCCTGCTACGCCGTGGGCAATCGCTTCGGGGCGGATGGCAAGCCTCTCGACTACGTCGATCAATACCTTCCATACGTTACGGACCCAGCTCTCGTAGTACTGGCTCTGCTTCTCGTCTTGTCAGTCGTGGCGCTGCTGATTGTCATTTTCCGGCAACCTTTCGTGCAGCTGAGCCAGACTGATTATTAGCTAGACGATAATACTCCATTGACTCTCTGCGGGCTGTCGACGGCAGCGAACGCACCATGGCGTTTCGAGGTCTCCGTTGCGAGCAACTTCGAACACTAGCCAATTTTGGATTCGGGTAGCCGGCCGGGCGTCCACGGTTCCGGTTAGAGCTGGTCAAATGTTGGACCGGGCGACGGACATGCCTAGCGCGCGACGTTCTATCCGTTTCTTCGACGCCGTTTGTTCGGCTCTTCACTTCGTGAAAAGAATGGCCTTCATCGACCGGTGCGGATCGTTCGGTGCGGTCTTCAAGACTGCTAAGAAGTGCAGCGGGGATGACGAAACGAGTGGAACAGTTCCCGCTCACCGTTGAGCGGCTGGAAAGAGCACTTGTGCTGATCGCCTACCTCATTGAGCTTGATGGCGACGTGCACCTTTCGATGTACGAAAAGTTCGAGGCCGAACTCGGCGAATTGAAAACGAAAGAAGCTATCAAAAATCGGGCGCGGAAGCGCTTGGAATCCTACCTCAACGAGGGCGGTGGCTTGAAAGCAATTCGCTGAAGATATTTCAGCTTCAACTCAAGAGAAGGTCCCTTGCCATATTTCGGCTTGTAAGTGTCATGACCCATCAGACTATCGATCAAGCTATCTTGGGCTTCGGCTGCGATGAGTCGATCCTTGAAGCTGTGCCTGAGCGAATAGACCGTGTGCTCTTCTGTCGGGCGCAATCCGTTTTCCAGCAGAAACTTGTTGGCCGTCGCGGAGAATGTGGAGGAGTTGTCACGATATCGCGGGAACCCCTCCGGCTTCGCTTTTAGGGCCGCCAGCGCCGCGCCGACGAGAGGAATTTCCCGTAAGCTGTCGTCTGTTTTTAGCCGCCGACCATCAGGAAGCACGCTGACGTACGGGATCTTCGCGCTGAGGTGGATCGTTTTCCTGTTGAGGTTCACTATCTCGGAGGGCCGAAGTCCCGAGTCCGCAATAACATAGATGATATAACGCGCGTCCTCATTCAACCCATCCAGGGCGCCGTCAGCCAAAAGACGATTCTGGATGAATTTGTTCTCGTAAGGGGTCGGCTCCTTATCGACTTCACCCTTCAGGCGCAGGCCTCTGAACAGATCGGGCAGGCCCAAGCGGCGCAGAATATTCAATTCCTTGATCATGCCGCTCAGCTGGCCAATCTCCCGATTGGCGCTCTTTGCAGCTATCCCTTCTTGCACAACGCGGTCCCGCCAAAAGTTGCGGAAATCGATTGCATCATCGATTGTGAGCGCTGTGATGAACTTGTCGCTGACAACATCTACGAAACTCTTGACCACTCGCTTTCGGGCATTGCGCCATATCCTGAGTTGATCCGGCGAGAGATCTAAAACCTGATCCTTGGTCTCCGCCTCGTACTCTTCGAAGATCTTCGATATTTTAAAGACCGGCTTCTTTTTCAAACCGAGAACTGCCTCTCTGGCGCCCTCGTCATTGACGAGGTCCTTGGCCACTAGAGCTTCAAGACGCTGCAGCCGTTCGGCAGCCGGTCCGGCGACGAGCTGCGTGTTCTCGATGTAGTCGAAGCCGAGTTGGCGCGCTCGCCTTCTCGCTTCATTGTAGCTGTCCACACCCTCATTTGAGTCACTGTCCGCGAGCACTCGCCAGTGTTGCTCGAGGCTGCTGTTGAACTTTTCAGCGACGCGTGACGCACGAACTGCTGCGCGGTCTGAAGCGATCCGAATCTTGGTTGAGTGCTTCACAACACCGCGGCGATCGAGATGCGCAAACTCGGTTGGGACTCGACGTGCGAAGTGCCAAGTGCCGTTTCGTCTCGTCAAAAAATCGGGCATGAGCGCGAACGTGTTGGACGTTTTGTTGGACGGAATGTTGGACGTTATTTCTGTCGAAAATACGGATTCGGTCCGAAATTTCAATAAGTAGCGGAGATCTCTTGGGAAAGTTATTGGGGGATGGAGCGGGTGAAGGGAATCGAACCCTCGTATTCAGCTTGGAAGTCTTCAAATTTCCTTCGTACTTTCAATACACATTCCGACAATTCACAGCCTTTTTGCTTATTGAGATCGTTATAGAATTTTCTCTTGTCAGAATGGCGATCGACCAGTCTCGGCTTGCCGTCGGCATAGACCGTGCCCGACACCGCGCGTTAGGAAGGCTAGATCCGCTAAGATGTCAGACCGGGTAGATCGAGACCTTTGGCATGGGCACATGCAATGGCACTTTCATAACCCGCGTCGGCATGACGCATGACCCCCGTCGCTGGATCGTTCCAAAGCACCCTCTCGATACGCCGCGCAGCCTCTGGCGTTCCGTCGGCGACAATTACCATGCCTGCGTGCTGCGAATATCCTATTCCGACGCCTCCGCCGTGATGCAGCGAGACCCATGTGGCCCCGCTGGCACAGTTGAGCAGCGCGTTAAGCAGCGGCCAGTCGGACACGGCATCCGAGCCATCGCGCATCGCTTCAGTTTCGCGGTTCGGGCTCGCAACCGAGCCGCTGTCGAGATGATCGCGGCCGATGACGATCGGAGCCTTCAATTCGCCGCTCGCCACCATTTCATTGAAAGCCATGCCCAGGCGGTGGCGATCGCCAAGACCGACCCAGCAGATTCGCGCCGGCAGCCCCTGGAACTTGATCCGCGCTCTCGCCATGTCGAGCCAGTGGTGAAGATGTTTGTCCTCCGGCATCAGTTCCTTAACCTTGGCGTCGGTTCGGTAGATATCTTCGGGATCTCCCGAGAGCGCCGCCCACCGAAATGGGCCAATGCCGCGGCAGAACAGCGGGCGGATATAGGCCGGGACAAAGCCCGGGAAATCGAACGCATTCTTCAGTCCCATGTCCTTCGCCATCTGGCGGATATTATTGCCATAGTCGAGCGTAGGAATGCCCTGGGCGTGGAAATCCAGCATCGCCTGAACGTGGTCGACCATGGAGGTCTTGGCCGCGGCTTCAACCGCTTTGGGATCGGCGCTGCGTCGGGACTCCCACTCGCCGAGCGTCCATCCCTTCGGCAGGTAACCGTTGATCGGATCGTGCGCGCTGGTCTGATCGGTGACGATGTCAGGCCTCACGCCACGCCGCGCCAGTTCGGGAAAAATATCGGCGGCGTTGCCGAGCAGCCCGACCGAGACCGGCTTCTTGCTCTGCGCCGCCTCGCCCATGATCGCGAGCGCCTCATCCAGCGTGCTCGTCTGCAGGTCGAGATATCTCGTGCGCAATCGCATCTCGATGCGGCTTGGCTGGCATTCGACCGCGAGCATCGATGCCCCGGCCATGGTCGCGGCAAGTGGCTGGGCGCCGCCCATCCCACCGAGACCCGCCGTCAGGATCCACTTGCCCGCGAGGCTGCCGCCGTAATGACGTCGACCCACCTCGACAAACGTTTCATACGTCCCTTGCACAATGCCCTGGCTGCCGATGTAGATCCACGACCCGGCGGTCATCTGCCCGAACATCATCAGCCCGAGCCTATCCAGTTCGTTGAAGTGATCGAGTGTCGCCCAGTGCGGCACCAGGTTCGAATTTGCGATCAGCACGCGCGGCGCGTCGGGATGGGTACGGAAGATTCCGACCGGCTTACCCGATTGAACGATCAGGGTCTGATCGCTCTCGAGCCTGCGCAACGCGGCAACGATCCGATCGAAACTGTCCCAGTCGCGGGCTGCACGACCGATTCCACCATAGACGACAAGTTCGCTCGGCCGTTCGGCGACGTCCGGATCGAGATTGTTCATGAGCATTCGCAGCGGCGCTTCCGTCAACCAACTCTTGGCGGTGATCTCAGGGCCGCGCGGCGATCGGATCGTACGGTCGTTGTCCAGTCGACGGTTCACGACAAATGACCTCTCTCGACAAGTTTCGGAAACGGGTTGTTCTTAAGTACCGAAATCGCGGCAGCGGGCAATGCGCCGGCTGCGACCAGCGCCGTTGCCTTTCCAACATCGCTGGCCATGTAGCGATCGGCACCAAGCGCCGGCACCCCCTCACGCAGCATTGCTACAACCGCCGCAAGCGCAGGACTGGTCGAATGCGGCGCACGCAGCCCGATGCCCTGCGCCGCAACCAGCAGCTCGATGCCGAGAATGGTGGCAAGATTATCCGCCATATCAGACAACCGGCGCGCAGCATGCGCGGCCATCGACACATGGTCTTCCTGGTTGGCGCTGGTCGGCGTCGAATCGATCGAGCAAGCCGAGGCGCGCTGCTTATTTTCGGCATAGAGCGCGGCGGCGGTCACTTCGGCAATCATGAAGCCGGAGTTGATTCCGGGCTCGGGGGTCAGGAACGGCGGCAGGCCAAAGTTCAGCGCGGGATCCACGAGGGTTGCAATGCGTCGTTCGCTGATCGCGCCAATCTCGGATATGGCCAGTGCAATCTGGTCAGCGGCAAAAGCGACCGGCTCGGCATGAAAATTTCCACCCGAGACGATCTGCCCCGTCTCAACCAGTACCAGCGGGTTGTCAGTGACAGCATTGGCTTCGATGATCAACGTTTGGGCCGCCTGCATCAGGAGGTCAAGCGTGGCACCGGCCACCTGCGGCTGGCAGCGCAGACAATAGGGATCCTGCACGCGCTCGTCGCCTTCGAGATGCGAGTTGCGAATGTCGCTACCGGCCAGTAACGCCGTCAGCGCCGCGGCGGCTGCGATTTGCCCCGGATGTCCCCGCAATTGCTGAATCTCCGGGCGAAATGGCACCGTCGACGCCATTGCCGCATCGACCGACATCGCGCCAGTCACCAGCGTCGCGGAGGCCAGGCCATGGGCGCGCAACAGACCGGAAACGGCATAGGCCGCCGAAAACTGTGTACCGTTGATCAAAGCGAGACCTTCCTTTGGTCCGAGCGTCAACGGCGAGAGACCGGCGGCGGCCAGCGCCTCAAGGCCCGGGACGACTCTTTCACCGACCAGCGCCTGACCTTCGCCGATCATGACGGCTGCCATATGCGCCAGCGGCGCCAGATCGCCGGACGCCCCCACCGACCCCTGCTGCGGCACCAGCGGACAAACGCCTCGCGCCAGCATGTCCTGGAGTTGTTCGATGATCTCGCGGCGCACCCCCGAGGCACCGCGGCCCAGCGAGATGATCTTCAGCGCCATCATCAGACGAACGATCGGCTCTGGCGTAGGCGGCCCTACCCCACAGCAATGCGACACAATGAGGTTACGCTGCAGCAGTTCGGTCTGGCTGGCTGGTATCCGCTTCGACGCCAGTTTTCCGAACCCTGTATTGATCCCGTAGGCCGGCGCTTCCGCGCGTGCGGCCTCCGCAACGATCGCCGCTGCCGCCTCAACGCGGGGCCAGAATGACGAATCCAGGACGACGGCAGCGCCTGCAAGCACCTGCGCCAGATCGTCAAGGCCGACCCTTCCGGGCGTAACGACAATCGATGTCTTGGGCTCGCTCATCGTCCCATCCACACCCGGCTCTGCAACGGGTTGAAACCCATCCGGTAGATCAGCTCGGCGGGTCGATCGATGTCCCAGATCGCGAGATCGCACCGTTTGCCGGCCTCCAGCGTACCGGTCTCGCCGAGAATACCTAGCGCGCGCGCACCTTCGCGCGTCACACCCGCAAGGCATTCCGCGACCGTCATCCGGAACAACGTCGCGCCCATGTTCATCGCCAGCAGCAGCGACGTCAGCGGCGAACTGCCCGGATTGCAGTCGGTCGCAATCGCCATCTTCACGCCGTAGGCGCGGAACAGTTCAACCGGCGGCTTCGTGGTCTCGCGAATGAAATAGAACGCGCCCGGCAGGAGCACGGCCACCGCGTTTGCCCGCGCCATGGCCGTGACACCGGCCTCATCCGTGTGCTCCAGGTGATCGGCGGATAAAGCGGAAAATTCCGAAGCAAGTGCCGCTCCGCCAAGGTTCGACAATTGATCCGCGTGCAATTTGACCGGCAGCCCCAGGGCCTTTGCCGCACTGAACACCCGCGCGGTTTGATCGCGCGAGAAAGCGATGCCTTCCATGAAGGCATCGACTGCGTCGGCCAATCCGGCCCGCGCCACAGCCGGCAGCATCTCGCGGCAAACGAGATCGATGTATCGGTCCTTGTTGCCATTGGCCTCCGGCGGCAGCGCGTGCGCACCAAGGAACGTGGTTCGGACGCTGACCGGTCGGCTGCGGCTCACCGCACGCGCGGCCGACAATTGTCGCATTTCGGTTTCCGTGTTGAGCCCGTAGCCGGATTTGATCTCAATAGTCGTCGCCCCCTCGCCGATCAGCGCGTCAAGCCTCGGCAGCGCGCCGGCAACGAGCTCAGCCTCGCTGGCGGCCCGCGTCGCAGCGACCGTCGAGACAATTCCGCCGCCCGCACGCGCAATTTCTTCATAGCTTACGCCCTGCAGCCGCAGTTCGAATTCGTGCGCACGATTCCCGCCGAACACCAGATGAGTATGACAATCCACCAGTCCGGGCGTGATCCACCGTCCCTCGCAATCGATCCGCTCAGGCGCATCGGCATCAATTGGAAAGCCGGAGCTGTTGCCTGCAAAGACGATGCGACCGTCTCGCATGGCGATCACGCCGCGCTCGACTACGCCGAGGTCGGGCAGGTCCCCCCGCAAGGTGGCGAGCCGGGCATTGCGCCAGATTCGATCGAAGCTTTCGGCCATGTCGCATTCCCTTATGGGACGGAAGCTTGACGGAGATATATGTCTATACATATTGTCGCGCGGGTCTGTCCAGCCGGTTTTGAAAACATGTCCACTCTGCATTTCGGATCAGCACTACTTCCCTCTGGGTGGACTGATAACGTGCAGGTTACCGTGACGGATGCGACCATCACGAAGGTTACGGCCGGTACTGCGCCAGGAGCAGCCGATGAGCGTCATCCCCTGGCAATCCCGGGAATAGCGAGCCTGCATAGTCACGCGTTCCAACGTGGCATGGCAGGCCTCGCAGAAATGCGAGGCGATACCGCGGATACGTTCTGGACATGGCGCGAGACCATGTATCGCTTTGCGCTGGACATGACCCCCGAAGACACGGAAGCGGTCGCGACCCTGCTCTATGTCGAAATGCTCGAGCAAGGGTATACGCGCGTCGGGGAATTCCACTATCTCCATCATGACCATGATGGCGCGCCTTACGCTAACCCTGCCGAGATGGCGACGCGAATTGCGCGAGCTGCCGAGATCGCCGGCATCGGCCTCACATTGCTGCCGAGTTTCTACGCGCACAGCTCCTTTGGTGGCGCCCCGCCGCATGCCGGCCAGCGACGGTTCATCTGTGCGGTCGACCAGTTTGCCAGGCTAGTCGACGCCACACGGAGCGCTGTTCGCAACTTGCACGGGGCCAATGTCGGCGTCGCCCCACACAGCCTGCGGGCCGTGACGCCCGACGAATTGGCGGCCATCGTGCCGCTGGCCGAAGCAGGACCCATTCATATCCACGCTGCCGAACAGATCAGGGAAGTCGAGGAATGCATCGCTTGGTCGGGCCGGCGCCCAGTCGAGTGGCTGCTCGAACATGCACCCGTCGATCAGCGCTGGTGCCTCATCCATGCCACCCATACGACCGCGATCGAGATCGCCTCGCTTGCCGGCAACGGCGCAGTCGCCGGGCTCTGCCCGCTCACCGAGGCGAGCCTCGGCGACGGCATCTTTTCAACCCGCGAATTCCTTGATGCAGGCGGGCGGTTCGGTGTCGGCACCGATTCCAATGTACTGGTCGGCGTCACTGATGAACTGCGTCAGCTCGAATATGGCCAGCGGTTGAAACGCCGGGAACGCAACGTGTTGTCCGCCGGCCCCGGCATCTCAACCGGCCGCGCACTATTCGACGCGGCGCTCGCCGGCGGCGCTCAGGCGCTGGCGCAACCCATCGTCGGACTCCAGGCCGGCGCCCGCGCCGATATCGTGACCCTTGACGCCGCGCATCCGTCACTCGCCGGGCGCAGCAAGGACGCCATCCTCGACGGTTGGATCTTCGCGGCAAATGCGGGTGCCATCGCCTGTGTCTGGGCTGGCGGCGACAAAGTCGTCGAAAACGGGCGCCACCGGCTACGCCAGACGGCGCGCGAGGCGTTCAACGAGGCCGTGCGAAGGCTCGTGGCATGAACCTCGTCAGGGATCGCGACAAATTGCAGTCAACCGACAAGCCGACGCTGTACAAGCAGATCCGCCTCGACATCGAGCGCCGAATCCTGACCGGCGAGTGGCCGCCGGGTTACCGCATCCCGTTCGAGCACCAACTCATGACGCGCTATGGCTGCTCGCGAATGACGGTGAGCAAGGCGCTATCGGAACTAGCACGCGCCGATCTTATCGAACGGCGGCGGCGGGCTGGCACCTTTGTGAGCCGCCCGAAATTCTTGTCGGCGGTCCTCCATATCCCCGATATTCGCGCGGAGATTACCGCTCTTGGCCGCAGCTACGGCTATCAGTTGATCCTGAGCGCGCGCCGCGCCGCAAACGCCGCCGACCGGGCGCGTCTTGGGGTACGGAAAACCGGCAAAGTCATTGCGATTTCGTGCCGCCACAGCGCCGATGAGGTGCCATTTGCGATCGAGGACCGACTAATCGATCTCGACGCGGTGCCGGAAGCCGCCACGGTAGATTTTGCGATCGATCCGCCTGGCACATGGCTGCTTCACCATGTTCCATGGACGGAGGCTGAGCATGCGATCAGCGCCATCGTGGCTGACGAGGGGTGCGCGGCGGCATTGGACATCGCGATCGGCGCCCCTTGCCTCGTGATCGACCGCCACACCTGGCGCGGTGGACGGACACTGACTGCAGTGCGCCTGCTCTATTCGGGCGAGTCCCACAAACTGGTTGCCCGCTTCAAGGGCGGCTGAGAGGAGCATCAATGCGCATGACCCGGCACAATTTATGCACCTACACCATTATACGGCTGCACCATCCAACAGCCCCCGCGCGGATCTAGCCAAACGAACAGGACGCAATCCATCAACCGGCAGAAGGAAGACACTCATGCTTATTTCCAGAATATTCGTAGCGACCGCCGCTCTTCTGGTATCCGCACCGGCCATCGCAGATGACGTCAAGGTTAGTATCGGCATATCGGGATGGACCGGGTTTGCGCCGCTCACGCTCGCAGACCAGGCCGGCATCTTCAAGAAGAACGGCCTCGATGTGACGATCAAGAAAATCCCGCAGAAGGATCGGCATCTGGCCATTGCGTCGGGGGACGTGCAGTGCGCGGCAACCACCGTCGAAACCTGGATTTCCTGGAATGCCAACGGTGTGGCGACCAAGCAGATCTTCCAGCTCGACAAGAGCTACGGCGCCGATGGCATGGCAACACGAAACGATATCGCTTCGATCAAGGATCTGAAGGGAAAAACGGTCGCCGCGTCGGTGCCCGGCACCTCTCCTTATTTCGCCCTGGCCTGGATGCTCAAAAAGAACGGCCTGTCGGTCAAGGACGTAATCGTGGCGAATATGGAGCCAGCGGCGGCTGCGCAAGCATTCGTGGCCGGTCAGAACGATGCAGCCATGACCTATGAGCCTTACCTTTCCACGGTGCGCGCGGCGCCGGACAAGGGCAAGATCATCGCCACCACGCTCGACTACCCGATGGTCATGGACACGTTCGGTTGCACGCCGAAATTCCTGACGGAAAATCCAAAGGCGGCGCAAGCACTGGCCAACAGCTATTTCGAGGCCGTCACGATGATCGAAAAGGACCAGGCCAGGTCGTACGACATCATGGGCGCCGATGTGAAGCAGTCCGGAGAGCAGTTCGGAAACTCGGCGAAATATCTGCGCTGGCAGGACAAGGCTGCGAACCAGAAGTTCTTCGTGGGCGAATTCCAGACCTTTACCAAGGAGGCTGCAGACCTGTTGCTCGAGATCGGCATCATCAAATCGGTTCCGAAGATCGACGACCTCTATGATGCGAGCTTCATCAAATAGAACTGGTCGGCTGTGTCGGTCCTGCTTGCTCACGCGTGGAAGCGGGACCGGCCGCGATTTGAGGAATATTTCCCGTGATGCGTCCCCTCGATCCCGTGACATCGAAGCAGCGCGTGGCCTATGGCTTTGCGTTCTTCGTCCTGTTCGTTGCCCTATGGGCCTGGGTGACCTTCGGTGGTTACGTGTCGAAGACGTTTCTAGCCAACCCGCTGGCCATGCTTCACGAAGGATGGGAACTCCTTGTAAAATACGGATTCCTGCTCGACATCGGCATGACGATATGGCGGGTTGTCGGCGGCTTTGCGCTGGCTGCCATCATCGCGGTGCCGCTCGGCGTTGTGATGGGTGCCTACAAGCCGATCGAGGCCTTCCTGGAGCCGTTCGTCTCGTTTGCCCGGTATCTGCCCGCCTCCGCCTTCATCCCGCTGTTGATCTTGTGGGCGGGCATCGGCGAGTTGCAGAAACTGCTGGTGATTTTTATCGGCGCAGTGTTCCAGATTATCCTGATGGTCGCTGTCAACGTCGGAAACACCAGGCGCGACCTTGTTGAAGCAGCCTATACGCTAGGCGCCAGCGACAACGGCATCATCCGCCGCGTGTTGCTACCCTCGTCTGCCCCCGAGATCGCGGAGATCCTTCGGCTCGTTCTGGGTTGGGCATGGACCTACGTGATCGTCGCCGAACTCATCGGATCATCGTCGGGCATCGGCCACATGATCACCGACAGCCAGGCGCTGCTAAACACCGGCCAGATCATCTTTGGCATCATTGTCATCGGACTGATCGGTCTCGTGTCAGATTTCCTATTCAAGGCCTTCAACGCCTGGCTGTTTCCATGGAAATTGGCATGACCGAGCTGAAGATAGATCAGGTCTCTCGTACTTTCCCCGCGCGGCAGGGCAATGTGCCGACGCGGGCCCTGGAACCGACCGATCTCAGCGTCGGCAACAATGACTTCGTCACCATCCTCGGCCCCTCGGGCTGCGGAAAATCCACGCTGCTCCGCATCGTCGCCGGGCTTGACCGGCCGACGAGCGGGCGGGTCATTCTCGACGGGCAAGAGGTAGCCGGACCCGGCGCGGATCGCGGCATGGTGTTTCAGTCGTACACGCTTTTTCCTTGGCTAACCGTGCGCGACAACATCGCTTTTGGCCTGCGTGAGCGCGGAATTTCCGAAGTGGATCGGGGCAAGATCGCCGACGGCTTTATCCATCGGGTTGGTTTATCAGGCTTTGAGAATCACTGGCCCAAGCAACTTTCCGGCGGGATGCAGCAACGCACGGCTATCGCCCGTGCCCTCGCCAACGATCCCAAGATCCTGTTGCTGGACGAGCCGTTCGGTGCGCTCGATAATCAAACCCGGGTGCTAATGCAGGAAATGCTGCTCGGCATCTGGGAACGCGACCAGAAGACCGTGCTGTTCGTTACCCATGACATTGAAGAAGCCATCTTCCTCGGCAGTCGCGTCATCGTCATGAGCGCCCGTCCTGGCCGCATCAAGACCGAAATCGCGATCGATCTGCCGCATCCCCGGTCATACAAGATCAAAACGGCCTCCGAATTTGTCAGGCTGAAAGAACGGCTAGTCGAAGAAATCCGTGCCGAGGCGTTGAAGGTTACAGTTGATGCCTGACAGCCGCTCGCGTCTCGA
This sequence comes from Bradyrhizobium erythrophlei, assembly GCF_900142985.1. Taxonomy (NCBI): domain Bacteria; kingdom Pseudomonadati; phylum Pseudomonadota; class Alphaproteobacteria; order Hyphomicrobiales; family Nitrobacteraceae; genus Bradyrhizobium; species Bradyrhizobium erythrophlei. The sequence goes on along the minus strand of NZ_LT670849.1, from coordinate 5,919,215 downwards.
CGGAACTCCTGTCCGACTGCGGCACCGGGAGTCCAAACTTCCACGCCATAGCGCGGGGGCTATTTCACTGGGCTTCGAAGATCAGCGGCGAGACGTGGAATGCATCGACCAGTAGCTCCTACGAAACCAGTGCCACCATTGCCAGAACCCCGCCGATGTAGGTCTGGCCGAAACGCGCCAGATGCGATGGGCCCAGGATAGCGTGATCGGCGCTCTTTTGACGGCCTCTTCACTCATGATGGAACGCCAGCTCAAACTCCCGTCGCGATCAGAAATACTGATCCGTCATAAAAGAATATTGGGAGTAGCGGGCCGCGTTATCCCCCGGCCCCCCGTGCATCACGGAGATCTACTCTCAAATGGGCGCTCGCGGCCGACGCTTCATGAGTCTTCGCAACATGGCTGAGGCAGGAATTTTGGCATGGACCGCCTGACGAGCATCGAGGTTTACGCCAGGATCGTCAGCAACAAAACCTGTTTCGTTTAAGATGGCGCACGCTGCGCGCCAAAGTCAGATCAACAGCAAGTCGATTGCAGGGACCGTTCCAGCTCCTGAAATCGAAGGGATCATTGAGGATACGGTTCGGCGAAAGCTTTACGAACAAGACACCCCGACGGAAGCAGTCTGGGATCGGATCGAACGTGCAGTTGTCAGTGCGAAAAGTATTCGCGTCACGCTAAGTTCAAATGGCACCGACGCCGCACTTCCGGAAACGATCAATATTCCCTGGACCTCCAAAAAGCCCAATCGTCCCGACACTTCGACCTTAGCTCCCAGTCGAGGGCCCGACCAGAAGCTGCTGCAGGCATTTGTCCGCGCACAGGCGTGGCTGTCTGATCTTGCAAGTAATCGCTCTTCTTCCATCGAAGAGTTGGCAAGCAATGCGGATATCCATCCCAAAGTGATGCGCGAGGCACTCAAGCTGGCGTTTCTGGCTCCCGATATCGTGACTTCCATATTCGCGGGCGAAGCGATGGTCGAACTTGCGGATTTGCGAAATGTCTCCACCCTGAGCTGGCGAAGCCAACGAGAAGAACTACATCATAGGCGGACACAGCACTCCAATTGAACCTCCTCACCTTTGAAGAAATTCGTGCTCATTTTTCTGCTTCTGTTGGTAGGACCGATCGCCGTCTCCGCGGCCAATTATCTGCTCGGCGATCGTCGCGAAAACTGGCAATCGGCAGATCGCTCGAGCGCCGGGCTGCTCCCTAAGCCGGCGGACAATCCTGACGCCCTCATCCGTGTTTTTGCTGCCCGAACAGTCCGCTGGCGCGGGATCTTTGCGGTTCACACCTGGATCGTTATGAAGGAGCGCGGCGCATCTCGGTACTCTCGCTATGATTATACGGCTCTGGGGCGAACCAATCCGTATCGACGGTTTTGCGGCTGACGGACGCTGGTTCGGCGCCGTGCCCGAAGCAGTCGTTAGCCTGGAGGGAGACAAAGCGGAGCAATTGATCCCCAAGATTCGCTCCGTGGTGGAGAATTACAAGTTTCGAGCCAACGGTGACTATCGTCCGTGGCCAGGACCGAACTCAAACACATTTATCCAAGCGATCCTGGACGCCGTTCCAGAGATAAACGCCGTGCTGCCGCCCACCGCTATCGGCAAGGATTATCCTTACCGCGGCGATTGGTTTGGTTTGACGCCTTCGGGAACTGGTGCATTCGTTTCATTGGGTGGTTATCTCGGTCTAACGATCGGTTGGATTGAGGGCTTCGAGCTAAACTTCTTCGGTGCAGTTCTGGGTCTCGATATAAGGCGGCCGGCATTGAAGCTCCCAGGCATCGGCCGTATCGGAATGCCTTTCGCTCAATCCTGACAGCAACATCTCCTCTGCGCCCGTTAGCGAAAATTGGAATGCTTAGATGCCGAGCCGCGAACTGTTGTTTTATTGAAATAGCTATAGTGCTTCGTTCGTCTGAGCCCGACGCTCTAAAGAGAGCGGGTCGCCCCTGCCCCGATCGCAGGATCATGGTTGAGGACGCTCCGGAGCACAACGTTTCAAATCCAGACAGCGAGGCAGGCCATGGTCAAACCGTTTCCGTCCAAGACCCACATCGGCAACCACATGCTGCATCCCGAAACGCTCATGCTGAATTACGGCTACGACCCGCAATTGTCGGAAGGAGCTGTCAAACCACCAGTCTTTCTGACTTCGACCTTCGTTTTCAGGACCGCGGAAGACGGACAGGACTTCTTTGATTACGTCTCGGGTCGGCGTGAGCCTCCCGAGGGGATGGGTGCTGGCCTAGTTTATTCGCGGTTCAATCATCCTAACAGCGAGATCGTCGAGGACAGACTCTCCGTCTATGAGCGAACCGAGAAATGCGCATTATTTTCGTCCGGCATGGCGGCGATTGCGACCACGATCCTCGCGTTCGTCCGTCCTGGCGATGTCATTCTGCACTCTCAACCGCTCTATGGCGGGACGGAAACTCTGTTTGCAAGAACACTGGCGGGGCTCTCCATCGGTGCGGTCGGCTTCGCCGACGGTATCGACGAAGCCGCAGTCAGGTTGGCAGCGGAGGATGCCATGCGCAAAGGCCGTGTGGCGATGATCTTCATCGAAACTCCGGCAAATCCCACCAACGGCCTGGTCGACATCGCGATGGTCCGCCGCATCGCCGAGATGATCGGCCAAGCTCAGAGACACAGGCCGATCATCGCATGCGACAATACCCTGCTCGGACCGGTGTTTCAGCGGCCAATCGAACACGGCGCGGACCTCTCCTTGTACTCGCTGACCAATATGTCGGCGGGCATTCCGATCTGATCGCCGGCGCCGCACTCGGCCCAAAAGCCCTGATGAAAGACGTCAAAGCGTTGCGAGGCGCCATCGGCACACAACTGGACCCCCACACATGCTGGATGATCAGCCGATCACTCGAAACACTCAGCATCCGCATGGAAAAGGCCGACAGAAATGCGCGGCTCGTCGCGGATTACCTGCGCGACCACGCCAAAGTGGCGAAAGTCCATTACCTTGCTCACCTCGAAGACGCCTCCCTCGCCGGTCGGGTTTTTGCGAGGCAATGCAGCGGCGCGGGCTCCACGTTCTCGTTCGACATTGTCGGCGGCCAAGCCGCCGCTTTCAAATTCTTGAACGCACTCCAAATCTTTAAGCTCGCGGTGAGCCTGGGCGGCACCGAGTCCCTCGCTAGCTTGCCCGCAAGTATGACCCACTCCGGCGTTCCAGCTGACATCCGCCAAAAAATCGGCGTCCTCGACTCCACGATCCGGCTATCGATTGGCATCGAACACCCGTCCGATCTGATCGCCGACGTGGCCCAGGCTTTGAACGAGGCGTAGCATCGATCGAGCGTCATTGAACGCAATGCCCCCTTATCCCCCTTATCTCAGCAAGCTTTTTGTCTTAGGCGGTCCGCACAACACGTTCGACCAACGCCTGCACCGCTGGCGTATAGGTCGCCAATTCTCTCGACCGAAACTCCTCGTTGTTCCGGAAGTAGTTTCGATGGGCGAGCATCTGAAGTCTTATATTTTCGATCCAAATCGCGTCATTTTTGGCGATCCTCTATTGCCCAAAGGAAGTAACCGACGAACCAGGTGTATGCTTCGAACCTTTCGCTCGTCTTGTCGATCTTGCCGGAAGCGAGGTCGGGGTTCTCGAAGGCCAATTTCAGGTATTCGCGAAACGTCACCTTGGCGGTCGTTTCACGCTGACTATTTCGATTTAGCCTTAGCTGACGCCACGCGACGCCTACGGCAATAGCGGCAACAATCGGCGTGAACCCCGGCGCGATCTTCGCCCAAACCACAAGTATTTCCCACATCCGCAACAGCTCCAGCCCGCGATCGCTGCGAAAGTTAAACCAAAATCTTTATCGGATCGAGGCGGTAGCCCGGGCAGCGTTCACCGTGGAAAGCAAATCAAGCCCCAGGTAGCTGACAAGCAGCCTGCGTTACCCCAACTCGGCTGGTCGTTGGCAGGCGCAGCGCAATATGCGCGCATCAGCTGATCGCAGAAGCACTCTGTTTGTGTTAGCGGACACCGCAGACGGAGCATTCAGAGACACTGTGGGGAGTGCGGCCCCTGGGCAGCAGTTCTGATCGCACAAAGCCTCCACCAATAGTCTCCGCAAAACGGGAATATTCGCGAACATGGCCGGAGACTTTCGGCCGTTGGCGCTCCAAAATCAGCGAATTGGGAGCCTGGAGACGAAATAGAATTCGCGAAAAGCCCCTATTTTCGGCCCTTTTTCATGTTTTTTTAGAACCATAGCTGAGCACCGGAATGCTTGGCTGAGCACGGAGGATTCGAACTGCGATATTCCCAGTTTGCAAACTCTCTTTGAAATATCGGGCGAATTTCAAACAATTCCTGGAAACCGCGGGCTGGAGACTTTCGGAACTATCTTTCCCATCTTACGGGAACGTAGGAGACCTAATAAGCGCTGCTTGGTTTGACCTTGCGGGCTCGACCAGTTTAGCGAGCTGGAGAGATGCAGCGGCCCTCGTTTTCCAACGATCGGGGATTTCTCGTTACGAACGCAGGCATAGCGACAGCCGCCTACACATTGTCATCCTGGTCGTCAGCCATATAAGATTCCGGCCGGGAGGAGGCACGCCCGTGGAGACGGGCGGCCGAGAAGGTCATGTTCGAAGGACACGATCCTTATCTCGTCGCGCTCTCGGTGGTGATCGCGATCCTGGGAGGTTACACCGGCTTCGGCCTCGCGGCACGCATCCGCGGGACGCCGGGCGTGAGCCGTCGCGTACTGCTGTCCGGCGCGGCTGGCTTCCTTGCGATCGGCATCTGGACCATGCATTTCGTCGGCGTGCTGGCGGCGCCGATTCCAGCCGATACCGTCTACCTCGTGCTTCCTACCATCGTCTCGTTCCTGATCTGCGCGCTAGTGGTCGGTGTATCCCTGTTTTTCCTGAGCATCGGCGAGCCGTCGTTGCGGCGCGTGATCTCCTCGGCGGTGCTGCTCGGGGCCGGCATCGTCAGCATGCATTATGTCGGCATTCACGGCCTGGCTGGCGATTTCGCGATTTTGCACGATAACGCGATGGTCTTGCTGTCGATTCTGATCGCGATAGCCGCGGCTTATGGTGGCCTGCGCGCATTCCTCGCGCGCCAGGACGGCGTCCGATTGACTTTAAGCGCGATCGCATTCGGTATCGCGGTATCCGGCATGCACTACACCGCGATGCACGGCATGCATTTCGTTCCGAGCCCGGAATTAGCCCATCATCAGCTTGCCGGGGGACTAGCCGCGTCGCCGCAAATCCTCTCGGTGATCGTGGCCGTACTGTGTTTCGTGATCGCAGCGGGCTTCTTGTTGTCGCTAGTACCGGATCCGCGCCGGCAAACGGTCAGCTCCGCCCTTCCTGTCGATCCCGCCGCGGAAACAACCCTCGCGGTCGCGTCGCCGGATGCGGGAGGTGCCCCGAGCTTCCCGCGCCTGACATCGGCCCCGCTCGGCGGTCTCGGCCAGCCGCCGCGCCCTGCCCCCGCGCCCAGATTGCCGGTGGAAGGCGCCGACGGCACGCATTTCATCGAGACGGCCGACGTGCGCAGCGTCCGGGCCGATGCTCATTATACAATGGTGCATGACGGCACCCGCGAGCGAATGTGCCCGTGGTCAATCTCGGAAGCCGAGGCGCAACTCGATCCCGGACTATTCGTCCGGGTGCACCGCAGCCATATTGTGGCGATTCCGCACGTCACTTTCGTGCGCAAGGAAGGCGACGGCGCTGTGATCGAACTCGATGGCCAGTCGCCGCATCGCGTTCCCGTGAGCCGCGCCAAGATCGCCGAGGTCAGGGCCCGTTTGGGCCTCGCCAGGCGCAATCATCAGCTCGGATAGGTCGCAAAGCCTGACGCATTTCGTGCGCGCCAGTCCGTAGTTCGTGCGAATTCCCTTAACCGGTGACGAAGCCGTCGCCGACGTCTTGTTTGTGAAAAATTCCGAGCAGAGCCTCCAGCGAACGTCTGTTTTCAAAATATAAAAGTCGCATGGAGGAAACGATGATCCCTGGCCCGTTCAGCTATCACCGGCCGGCGACCTTGACCGATGCCGTGAAATTACTCTCGACCTTGGGTGAGGACGCCCACCCCCTCGCTGGTGGCCACAGTCTGGTCCCGATGATGAAGCTTCGGCTCGCCACCCCCGAACATCTGGTCGATCTGCACGGCATCGACGGCCTAAAGGGCATCCGCCGCGACGGCAACACAATCGTGATCGGCGCAATGACCACCCAGCATGAACTGTTGGCGTCGGAGGACATCGCCAAATACCTGCGGATCCTGCACGAGACCGCGCTTTTGATCGCGGACCCTCAGGTGCGCTACCGTGGCACGATCGGCGGCAACGTCGCCAACGGCGATCCCGGCAACGACATGCCGGCGCTGATGATGACGCTCAGTGCCAGCTATCGGCTTGAAGGCGCTAGCGGCGCGCGCGAGATTGCGGCCAGCGAGTTCTATCAGGGTGCCTATTTCACCGCGCTCGAGCCTGGCGAGATCCTGACCGCGATCTCGATTCCGCTGCCTGCGACAGGCCACGGCTACGCCTACGAGAAACTGAAACGAAAGGTCGGCGACTACGCCACGGCCGCTGCCGCCGTGGTGCTGACGATGGCAGACGGCAAGGTCGCCTCCTGCGCGATCGGCCTGACCAATCTGCACGAAACGCCATTGCTCGCGAGCGACGCGGCCAGGGCCGTGATCGGAACTAGCCTTGACGTGGCGACGCTGAAGAAAGCCGCGGCGGCCGCGGAGGCGATCATGTCGCCGGCCGCGGATGCCCGCGGGCCGGTCGAATACCGCAAGCATGTCGGCGGCATCATGGTGACGCGGGCGCTGCAACGCGCCGCTTCTCGCGCGAAATGAGGGGAGAGGAACAATGGCAAAGACCCACGTGACCATGAAGGTGAACGGCGTCGAGGTCGAAGGCCTCGTCGAACCGCGCACGCTGCTGGTGCATTTCCTGCGCGAAAATCTGTCGCTCACCGGCACCCATATCGGGTGCGAGACCACCCATTGCGGTGCCTGTACCGTCGATCTCGACGGCATGTCGGTGAAGAGCTGCACTGTGTTCGCAGTACAGGCCCAAGGCTCTGAGATTCTGACGATCGAAGGTATGGCGAATGCCGACGGCACACTGTCGGCGCTGCAGGAAGGTTTCCGCATGATGCACGGCCTGCAGTGTGGCTTCTGCACGCCGGGTATGATCGTGCGCGCGCAGCGGCTGCTCCAGGAGAACTCACGGCCGTCGGAAGAAGAAATCCGGATTGGCATCTCGGGCAATATCTGCCGGTGCACCGGCTACCAGAACATCGTCAAGGCAATCCAGTACGCCGCCGACAAAATCAATGGCGTTGAATTCAAGGAGGCCGCGGAATGAACGACCTGACTCCCACGCGGGAACAACGTACCGCCGCCCTCGAAGGTATGGGCTGCAAGCGCAAGCGCGTCGAGGATGCCCGCTTCACACAAGGCAAGGGCAATTATGTCGATGACGTCAAACTGCCGGGCATGCTGCACGGCGACTTTGTCAGATCGCCACATGCACATGCGCGGGTGAAATCGATCAACAGTGAAGAGGCGCTGAAGGTGCCGGGTGTGTTAGCTGTGATCACCGCCGAGACGCTGAAGACGGTCAACCTCGCCTGGATGCCGACCTTGGCCGGCGACGTGCAGATGGTTTTGGCCGACGGCAAGGTGCTGTTCCAGAACCAGGAGGTCGCGTTTGTGGTCGCCACCGACCGATATGCCGCCGATGACGGCATCAACAAGGTGGTGGTCGAATACGAGCCGCTGCCGGTGGTGATCGATCCGTTCAAGGCGATGGACAAGGACGCGCCGGTGCTGCGCGAGGATCTCGCCGGCAAGACGTCAGGCGCGCACGGGCCGCGCAAACATCACAACCACATCTTCGAGTGGACCGTCGGCGACAAGGACCTGACCGACGCCGCGTTCCGCAAGGCGGAGGTCACGATCAAGGAGATGATCTCCTATCACCGCACCCATCCGTCGCCGCTGGAGACCTGCCAGTGCGTGTGTTCGTTCGACAAGATCGGGGGCGAGCTGACGATCTGGGGCACATTCCAAGCGCCCCATGTGATCCGAACCGTAGTGGCGCTGATCGCAAAGTTACCGGAACAGAAGATCCACGTGATTTCGCCCGACGTCGGCGGCGGGTTCGGCAACAAGGTCGGCGCCTATCCCGGCTATATCTGTGCCGCGGTGGCTTCGATCGTCACCGGCAAACCCGTCAAATGGGTTGAGGACCGCATCGAGAACCTGACCGCCACGTCGTTTGCGCGCGATTACCACATGACCACCGAAATCGCTGCGACCAAGGAGGGCAAGGTCACCGGTCTTCGCGTTCACGTGCTCGCTGATCACGGTGCGTTCGACGCCTGCGCCGATCCGTCGAAATGGCCGGCGGGCTTCTTCAACATCGTCACCGGCTCCTACGACTTCCCAACCGCGCATCTGTCGGTGGACGGCATCTACACCAACAAGGCGCCGGGCGGCGTTGCCTATCGCTGCTCGTTCCGGGTGACGGAGGCGGCCTACTGCATCGAGCGCGGCATGGATATCCTGGCGCAGAAGCTCGGAATCGATCCGGCCGAACTGCGGTTGAGGAATTTCATCAAGAAGGAGCAGTTCCCGTATCATTCCGCACTGGGCTGGGAATATGATTCCGGCGATTACCACACCGCCATGAAGAAGATGATGGAGACGATCGACTATGCCGGCCTGCGCAAGCAGCAGGCGGCGCAGCGCGAAGCCTACAAGCGCGGCCAGACGCGCGAGATCATGGGCCTCGGAGTCTCCTTCTTCACCGAAATCGTGGGCGCCGGTCCCTCGAAGAATTGCGACATTCTAGGGATTGCGATGTTCGATTCCTGCGAAATCAGGCTGCATCCCACCGGCGCGGGCACTGCCCGGGTCGGCACGAAAAGCACCGGCCAGGGTCACGAGACCACCTGGGCGCAGATCATCGCCACCGAGATTGGCCTTCCCGCCGATAATATCATGGTCGAGGAAGGCAACACCGATACCGCGCCCTACGGGCTCGGCACTTACGGCTCACGTTCGACGCCGGTGGCCGGCGCTGCGATTGCCATGGCCGCGCGCAAGATCAAGGCCAAGGCACAGATGATCGCCGCCTACAAACTCGAGGTGCACGAGGGCGACCTCGAATGGGATATCGACGGTTTTCGCGTCAAAGGCCTGCCCGAGAAGACGATGTCGATGAAGGACATCTGCTGGGCGGCCTACAACTCGGTGCCGCCGGGCATGGAGCCGGGGCTGGAGGCGGTGAGCTATTACGACCCGCCCAACATGACCTATCCGTTCGGCGCCTATATCTGCGTGATGACCATCGACGTCGATACCGGGGTCTACAAGATCAAGCGCTTCTATGCGCTGGACGATTGCGGCACCCGCATCAACCCGATGATCATCGAGGGCCAGGTCCATGGTGGACTGACCGAAGCGTTTGCCATCGCGATGGGCCAGGAGATTCGTTACGACCCCGAAGGAAACGTGGTCACCGGCTCGTTCATGGACTTCTTCATGCCGACCGCTGTGGAGACGCCGCATTGGGAGACCGACTTCACCGTGACGCCGTCGCCACATCACCCGATCGGCGCCAAAGGCATCGGCGAGAGTCCGAATGTCGGCGGGGTGCCGGCGTTCTCCAACGCCGTCAACGACGCCTTCTCGTTCCTGGGAAGTACTCACATCCAGATGCCGCATGACTATTGGCGCAACTGGCAGGCGGCAAAGAGTTTGGGAGTGTTCGCATAACGATGAAGAATCGCGAGGAGATCGCGCAGGCGCTCGCCGCTAGCGGCTATATCGCCGACGGGGAGCTTGCGACCGCGATCTCGCTGATGCAATTGCTGCGGCGGCCGCTGCTACTCGAAGGTGAAGCGGGCGTCGGCAAAACCGAAGTGGCGAAGGCGCTCGCCGCGGCGCATTCGACCGAGCTCATCCGGCTGCAATGCTATGAAGGGCTCGATCAATCGGCCGCACTTTATGAATGGAACTACCAGCGGCAGTTACTCTCGATCCAGGCCCACCGCGGCGAGGACGCCGACGCGATCGAGGACCAAATTTTTTCGGAGAAATACCTGCTTGAAAGACCGTTGCTGGCGGCGATCCGGCGCAACAAGCCGCCGGTGCTTCTGATCGACGAGATCGATCGCGCCGATGATGAATTCGAGGCGTTCCTGCTCGAATTGTTGTCGGATTTTCAGGTCTCGATCCCGGAGCTTGGGACGATCTCGGCCAGCACGATTCCGCATGTGGTCCTGACCTCCAACGGCACGCGTGAATTGTCCGATGCGCTGCGCCGACGCTGTCTCTATCATTATGTCGATTATCCCGACGTCGATCGCGAGGCCCGCATCATCGTAGCGAGGATCAATGGCGCCTCGGCGTCGCTATCGCTGCAGATCGCACGCGTGGTCGAAGGCATCCGCAAAGAAGAACTCCGCAAGGTGCCGGGTGTCGCGGAGACGCTGGACTGGGCCGCGGCGCTGGTCGGAATCGGCGTGCACGATCTGCGCGAGGCCCCCGAGAGGGTGCATGATACCTTGATGTGCCTTCTCAAGACCCACGAAGACAAGTCGCGCCTGACGCGCGAGGTCACCGAACGCCTGTTAGGGAAAGTCGCATGAGCTGTTGCGGCGCCAGCCCAGATTTTGACGAGATCGACGAGGTCTCCCGTCTTGTTGCTGGAAAACTCACGGCGTTCCTGAAGACCCTGCGCGAGGCTGGCTTCGCCATCGGCCTGCAGGAGGGGCAGGACGCTGCGGCCTTGATGGCTGAAGGCTATGCCGAAAAGCCGGGGCTGCTGCGATCAGCCTTCAGGCATTTGTTCTCAGCGCGCAAATCCGACTGGGAAAACTTCGACGGGCTGTTCGACGCTTTCTGGCTCGGAAAACGCGTGCGGTCGCGGTCGACGACCACGGGCTCGGCGAAGGCCGCCAGCAGCCCCTCGCTGAAGAGTTTGCAGGACAGAAAATCGCAACCGGCCGCAGGAGGGGCGGCCACCGATCAGATTCCCGCGCCCGATGACGCCGGTGAGGATCGCAATGGCGAAGGGCGCAAGGAAGGCGCATCGCGCGCCGAGAACCTCACCGACGTCGACTTCCGCAAGATGGCCGATCCCGAGCAGATCGAGCAGGCGCACGAAGTGGCGGCACGGCTCGCCAGGACCATGCGCGCGCGGTTAACGCGGCGTGACCTGGCACGGCGACGCGGTTACCGGCTCGATCTACGGCGAACCATTCACAGCAATATCAGCCATGGCGGCGTGCCGATCTCGCTCGTCAAGCGACAGCGCAAGGAAAAGCCGCTGCGGCTTGTCATGCTGCTCGACGCCTCCGGCTCGATGAGTATGTATACCGGCGTGTTCCTGCGCTTCATCCACGGCGTGCTGGATGAGTTCCGCGAGGCCGAGGCGTTCTTGTTCCACACCCGGCTCGTTTACGTCTCCGACGCGATGAAGGAAAAGGATGCAAGCCGCGCGCTCGATCGCCTCTCGATCATGGCGCAGGGCGCGGGCGGCGGTACCAGGATTGGCGAAAGCTTGCAGACCTTCAATCGCTGGCATGCCGCGCGGGTGCTGCATTCGCGCTCCTGCGTGATGATCGTGTCCGATGGTTACGAGACCGGCGACGCAAGGCTGCTCGGCCGCGAGATGGCGGCGCTTGCGAAACGCTGCCGCCGTATCGTCTGGCTCAATCCGATGATGGCGTGGGAGGGCTATGCGCCGGAAGCTGCAGGCATCAAGGCCGCGCTGCCGCACATCGATCTGTATGCACCTGCGAATACGCTCAAAAGCCTGATCGCGCTAGAACCTTATCTGGCGAAGTTGTGAGTTTGGGAGTGCCGCCCATGACCAAGCATATTGAAGTGATGGATCTTGTGGCCCAGATGAAGGCTGCCGAGCAAACCTTTGTGCTCGCCACCGTGGTGCGCACGGTGTCGGTGACCGCAGCAAAGGCCGGGGCGAAGGCGATCATCCGTCCCGACGGAACGATTGTGGCGGGTTGGATCGGCGGCGGCTGCGCCCGTGGTGCGGTGCTCAAGGCCGCGCGCGATGCGCTCGCCGATGGTGAACCGCGCATGGTTTCGGTGCAGCCGGAAAATCTGTTGGTCGAGCTCGGCGTCAAGGCCGGCGAGAATCGCGACGGCGTGCGTTTTGCGAGGAACATGTGCCCGAGCAAGGGCACCATGGACGTGTTCGTCGAGCCGGTGCTGCCACATCCCTCCCTCGTCATCCTCGGCGGCAGCCCGGTGGCGCTGTCGCTTGCCGCGCAGGCCCGTCAGCTCGGCTACCACGTCACCATCGCGGTGCCGGCGGCCGATTTGCAGGAGACCCCGGACGCCGACATGTTGGTCGATGGCTTTGCGCTCGGAAAGCTTACCGAAGCTCGGCGTTTCATCGTGGTCTCGACACAGGGCAAGGGCGACGAAGCCGCGTTGCGGACGGCGGTGAAAACCGAAGCTTCCTATCATGCCTTCGTTGGCAGCCGCCGCAAGATGGAGGCGCTGCGCGGAAAGCTAATCGCGGAAGGTATCGACGCCGCGGTCATCGACCGCATCAAGGCCCCGGCCGGTCTCGATCTTGGCGCCATCACACCAGAGGAAATCGCGATGTCGATCCTGGCCGAGATCACGGCGGAGCGACGGCGCGGACAACGGATGTCCAACAACCACACGGCGTAGCTCTCGGCTGAAGCGCCAATGCTCTTTTCGTGTTGACTCAATTCGCAACAGGTTGGTGCGAAGAGCCACACCTTGACGACCAAGTCAAAATCAACCGTGCGTTCTTTAGATAACCGGTCTGGTTTGGTCATTTTAAGGGACAAAACCGACTGCCGTCCCATCGCGCAGTGCAGATCGAAGCAGTCTCTGCGCAGAGTCTCCCGAAAACGGGAATATTACGAAGCTAGGCCGGAGACTTTCAGCGATTTCTCGCGAAGGTTGCCATTTTTCCGGACACGGAGACGACGCGTAAAATGCAAGAATGCCCGTATTTGGCGGGCTTTTTGTGATACGGTTGCCAACTATCTTAAGTTGAGCGAATGCCTGGCTGGCGACGCAGTACAGATCGCACCGGTCTCCAGCCAAATTCCCTGCAAACAGGGAATTTTACAGGGAAAATCGCGATTTCCAGCCCTTAGGCGGCAGCTTTAGATCATGAAACCGCTATGCCGCAGGGGCTTTTCAGCGGATTCCCTAAGCAAATTATCAGGGAATTTTTTCCGCAGAACAGGGAAATCCACGCGGAAAACAGGGATTTTTCATCCGCGTTGCGCACGTCCTGATCGTCCATTGGTGGCTTTTGGGACTTCTTCTTTGAGGAGTCGAAGATAATTTCTGTGCATCGTGACGGGCCAGCGCGACCCTTCCCATATGATACGCAAGCTGTTTGGATACTGCGTTTGTCCGACGATCGTACCCTGCTTTCCGGAGTCTCGAGGGTGACGAGAGCGACCAAGCTCGCTCAGATGGACGCGCTCTCCCTTTGAAAGTTTTCGCTCTTCTTCATTCAATTTGGAGCAACATGAACTCATGACTGCATCGCGCCTCGTTCCTATGAGCAAGATGATCCGAGAAGAAGGCCGCTTGCAAAGCCGTTTAGTTTAGTATTCTGGCTTTCGAACCATCAGAACTGGTAGCGCAGACCGACGGTGGGGTCGTAGGCGGATAATTTGTTTACGCCTGGCGTCGCGAGAAGGAAGCCGCTGATAAGACCGTTCTGCGCCTGCGACCGAACCCTATCGTTCCAGCGCCAAGTTCAGAATTTGGACGTTTGTTCCTAAAAGTGGGATTAGGACATCTCCAAACTCAGAGGGCACTACAGTTTTCAGAACCGGCTACGGGGGTCGCAGGCCAACACCGCTCCCCGGTGCAGCCGACCACAGGCCCCACTTCGTGCGGGCCATTTCGTTGCGCCCATCATCCCCGATGGTGGGTTCGCAGGAACGATCTGTCCCGCGCCGGCTTACCTCCTATGCGTCTGGAGGATTCCATGCGGCATATGACCCGGGAGCGGCTTACTCGAAACGTCGTCGGCGCGCTAATGGCGATGGTGCTGGCTACCAGCGCTTTGTTCGGCGTCGCGCGCCACTTCGCAGGCTGAACCTGCGAGCGGCCTTTGCCTTTGTGTTCAGCCAGAGTCAGCGCATCATCGCCGTGCATAAGGAACTGTGACTAGCCCCGCTGAAAGGCGGGGCCTTTCGTTCCGCCCGTCCCCGACGGGTTAGCCCATCAGTCTAGCGGACCCAGCGCGCCCGTCAGGGTGGCGCGCCGGGCCCTGTCGAACGCCAAACTAACGCTGCGCGACTGCCTCAACTCGAATCTGATTTCGGGACCGTCGGTTTTCTCAATACTCCACGAGGCGAGAGCAACCATCATGAAGACCGTGGCGAAGGCCAATGTGGTGATGCTCGCCACGAGGTAGAACTTCGAAGCTGAATAATACATGGACCACTCACGCTGAAAACCTACCCAGGACCAGCACGAATCGTGCGTCACTGAGTCGCCCGGCGAGTTCGTGGCAAGCAAGTGGCATTTTCCAGGACCGCTTGTGATGGAATGGCAGCACGAGGTATTGTCGGCGTCGCGAATACAAAGCCGGGAATCATCGCATGCTGACAGTATCCGACCCCTTCGGATAGACGCGACCAACCACGCATGACCCCGCATGTTCGCCGCGCGCGGGGTCTTTCGTTTGCGGCATCGGCTATAGTGGAAGTGGGGGCTGAGCCGAGGCAACCTAAAGGATCAATTCTCTTTTAGGAACCAAGGTCGGAACCCACGAGCGCTGCCGTATTTGGTCATTTGCGTTACCCGAACCAAAGGGAGGAACGCATGACGAAATTCGGATTGATTGGAGCGGCCGCTCTTTCGCTTCTTCTGGCGACGCCGGCGATGGCAATGCACGGCCACCACCACTACGGTTACTTTCACGCGCTCAAGTTTCGGTTCGGCTCGACTTACGGAGCCTACGGCTTCCACTACCGGGGCGACTCCGCCCGCCGAAATACCTTTAACTGATCTCGGCGGCGCTAAGTATCTCGCCCGCGCGGCCTGTTGCCGGTCGGCACGTCCTACAGCGCGGTGCAGGAGGCTACAGCATGCTCGAGGGCCACCGTCGTTACGCGACGTGTAGGTGGCCGACGTGCGTACCGACGCAAACGGCCTGCTTGGCTTGGATGGTGGGCGACTCTATCGGTAGGCCGCGCATTCCCGGTCCACGAGCACCTTTTTCTGATCTATCGTGATCCCAATCACGGCCAGCAATGTGCAAGGTTTTGGTTGCGCCGCCCCCCACTGATCCGACGGCGCGATTGCCCGGCCCCGCCATAATCGCCCCTGGCGGGGCCTTCCTTTCGATATTGCCGGTTTCAGCACCGCCCGGCGCTTGTCCTCGTTGGTGGTACGGCCACATCGTGTCCGGCCTGTAACGGGAATGGCATGATGCCGGTCAAACAACCGACGCGACCAGGCGTGCGGATATATCCACCTCACTGCAAGGAGTGCCTCGGCAAGGGACGGATCGCCGACTGACTGAGGTGTCAGCCGGTGACCGACGCCCGCGAAGGCGCCAACACGATCTGTCCATCATCATCTGATCAGACGTGACCACCAATCGGCGAGGAATCTGCGAAGGTTCGCCTTGCGCCGTCCTACCGCGGGATCGCGCTACCCAGAAGGCCCCGCACCGCACCCCATCACGGTGACAGGGCCCGCCGCCGGCCCCGCTGCCACCTGCCTGCCTTGCGCTGTGGTGGTGGGGCCCCCGAGGGAGGAAGAACACAATGCCGTTTCGAACCGTCGTCTTGATTGCCGCCTCAGTTATCCTTGGCGTCGCGTGTACCGCGACTGAAGTCTTTGCTCGCGCCCCGGTAGGGACAACTCACCACCATCGCCAGGGCACCGTCCATCATCGCGGTCACAAGCCGCCCGTGACCGCTGGAGTCTCTCCGTACTGCTGGCCGTACGACTACAGCTACGACCCCGCCCATTATTGCGGCGCGAGCTACATTGTCAGTTGGTGAACTCGGCCGCGCGCTTTAGAAACCGTTAGGAACTATGACAATTCGGTAAGTTGCTTGCCCAAGGGGCAGTCCTTCGCTCAAGAAGAGAGACGATAAAATCACTGCTGCTTCATTGCTGGTAGGCATTTCTATCCCTCATTGTTGATCTGGCTCAGGCCTGGTCTCGCATCTGACGAAACATCGCATTCACGTCCGAAAGGCGAAGCTTCCTCTCGTGCGGTCCCTGTAGTTCTTTGAGAATGTTAAGCTGGCGCACGGCGATCACATCGCGCTTGAGGCCGTCATCCTCAGCGAAAAAGGCTTGCATGTCCTTGATGAAGGCGGGGGCAATCGCGGGCGGGAGATCAAGCCGATTGCGCATCACCGCGAGAGCTTTACTTTTTCGTTGCGCCTCTGCTGTCTCCGCGAGTTTGAGCCATTCTGAGGCAACCTTCAACCATACCGCTTTGTCCAGCGGACCCGTCATCTTCTCAGCTATGCCTACGGCTTCTTGGGCTCGCTTCCGGCAATCAGCGGCGGCGTCCATCAGTCACAGAACAACACATCGCTCGCACTCGGCACAACCGTTAAAGTGACGATTAAGCGGCAGTCGCCTATGATTAGTTGGCTCGGGCTTCGTACGGCCCGCAGATCGGTGAATCGCCCAACGTTTCGTAGGACTCGACAATGTCGTCAGCCGTCGCAACCCTGATCACGCACTCCCGCACTGAGTTGCCGATGCGCCAGGTGTAGATCTTTTGCCTGTTGACGGTTTGCTGACCATCGGGATTGCCGAGTTGGGCAGTGACTACGCTGAGCGGCTTGCCTTTGAAATCGTTTCTTGCCTTCACGTCGGGCAAGGAAAGGTTTGGCATCGCGCCGCATCCGGCAAGCGCCAAAGCCGCGAAGATCACGAAGTTCCGTTGAACTGCCATTGATGTTTGTCGCCCTGCGAAATTTGCTTCCATCAGACTTCTCTAGCAAGGCGAGACCACGCGCTGTTTCCCATGTTGCTGACATCTCGCAGATTATCTAGCGGCTTTCGGTGGTCGCCTCGACCATCGAAACTGCTTCAGCAGCTCGCCCATGCGACGAACGGCGCCGTCGCGGTGACGTCAGATATCGGTGTCGTATAATCTTTAGGCCTCGAATATTTAATCCTGCTAGGCCGCCTCAGTTGTCGGCACCCCTTCCCCCCGCGTCCAGCGATTGCTCCGCCGCGCGTGCATCGTCCTCACTTAGTAAACGCGCGATTTCATTGAAATAGTACCGTCGCCAGCACGTTCTGAGGCTGGCAAGAAATTCAAGGTCGCTTGCTGTGAGCATCAACATGGCAACGCCAACCTAAAATACTTGAATTTCGCAAATTTGCTCATTGTCGGTCTCCGGTCTCAGCGTCTGCGAACGCTGCTACCTCAAAGACCGATCCTTGAACCTCGATATTCCATCGGACTGCTTCTGTGGTATCGCCGCGTATTTCCGCGCGCGATCGGCTTGCTATTGATCACCGACCGGAACGCCAGAGCGCTCGCCGACGGTGCCGACATGCACGTCGCTATAAGAGACGTGCCAAACCTCGCGGCGGGAGTCGTCGGAGCGGCGGCGGGTGAGGGCTGGCATAGCCCATGATCCCGCCGATCGGCCGCGGAGGGAAGCCGCTAGACTGAGGCTATGAGCCATCCTCGGCAAGCCCCGGGGTAGAGACCTACGGAAGTCTACGACGGCGATGCCACCCGCCGGTATTCCAAGCGGGTGGCATCTGGTCGGAATATCTGAAGGAATTGCACAAAAGAAATTTAGGCGGGGACCAAGAAAAGGATTGCCAAATTCACATCACTGATCGGCAACCCTTCATTCGATGAAATGAGCAGCGCCGCTTCCGGCAGCTCTCGCCGCTTTCAGGCTTCGAGATCGGCGAACTCAGAGCGGAGTTCTGGTGCCTTCTCAAGGCCGGCTAGCTCGAAGAAAAGTTCCCGTGCCAACCCAATATCCCATTCGATTGCGCTCTCGGTTTCGAGCCAGTCGAACCCCATCACACAATGCAAAAGGACCCAGACCTTTGCAGCTTTCGCAGCAGAGCTTGAAGCTGGAATCGTCCACATCTGCTTTACGAGAGCTTCGATCTCGTCATGGAATGGGTTGCTGAGCCTTACCAAGCGGTCGCGTTCCAAACTTTCTGGCATTATCTTCACTTGCTCCCAAGGGAGATTTTGCTCACGAAGGGCATTGTAGGTAATTTCGTGTAGCCGCCCGATTTCTTCGTCGTGCTCGTGCGCTTTTTCGTAAAGCGTCGAAATGCGCTCCTTCATGGCCAGCAATTTTGCGTCGTCCATCTCATCGGCCAAGGCAGCAGGCTGAGCGCCGGCAAGTGCGGCAGAGCTAATGGCAATATTCATCGCAGTTCTCCTAGTTACGCAGTGGCCCCCGGCCTGGGCCTTACTAATCGCCGGCACCCGCTCGGGTTCTGCCCCGTAGCGCGGCATCTGAGATGCACCTGCTGGACTGGTCGGAACATCGGTCTGTGAAGACAATTGATCGGCGCCCGCGGCGCTATTGCTGAAGTTCATTGGGTATTCTCCCGTGGTTAGATGACTTGCCTGCCTTGTTGCTCGCGAAGCCCGTCCTCATCGCCGATGCCGCTTTCGGCGTCGTCCTGCTCGGCATCGAATGCCGGTATGAATTCGGCAAAGGACTGGGCGTAAGACTTCTCCTGATTCACCATCCGATCGAAGCTGCCGAGCGAGGGCTCACTGTCGCCGCCCTCCTCCAGCTCGGCGTCGTCCTCGAGTTCGGTCATGACGTACTCGTCACTCGCGTCGAGAAACTCGATCAGGCGGAAAATCTCATCCCGAGCCTCCTTGCGATGACGGAGAAGGGTGTTGATAGATTCGGTACGCCTGAGTTGTTGGTGAGCGAGGGCTTGAGCATTTGTCATTGCCCGCCCCCTACGGCTTGCAATGTCCGTAGCTCTACGCGGTAGGCGGCGATCGTCGCGCGCCATGTCGCGCCGTCGATGTAGGACGCCCGCTCAATCGAGGTTTGAAGGGCTTGGATGCGCTCGGCGCGCACTTGGGCGGGAATGGCGGCGATGCGCCAGGCTTCCCTCGCCTCTTCCCATGCGCGCCTGAGAGCCCATGCAAAGCAACCGCGGCCAATGTCCTGGAATTTGATCAGCGGATGTTTGTAGGTCTGGCGGAAGATCGCCCAGGCACGCCGCATCACGGCCGCGCGGTCGATTTTGGGCATGGCTCCGCCGCTCACCGAAATGGTGTTCTTCATGGCTTGCTGCCTCAGCAAAATTCGATTACACTAAAAGTGTAATTTAGAGCGCCTATGGTGTCAACACCTCAGGCGCATTTATTTACACCTGAGGTGCAAATGATTTCGTCGGACCAAATCCGTGGGGCTCGCGCTGTACTCCGACTAAGCCAAGCAGAACTGGCGGACGGAGCTGGCGTATCGCTTGAGACGATTAAGCGTTTGGAAGCGATGGACGGCGAACTGAAGGTACGACTCGACACCTTGACGAAAATCAAGGATGCCCTGGAGAAGGCCGGCGTCGAGTTCATTCCTGAGAATGGCGGCGGCGCCGGTGTCAGATTGGCAAAGCGGGCGCGGAAAGCAAAGTGAGGTGGTAGTTAGGGATTTTCGGCGCGTCTAATCCCAAAGCCCGCGGCTAACGGTATCGCCCCTGGTGGCCGATCCATCCTCGAATACGACTTCGTCGAGCGACACGAGCCTGCTGTCACCGAATTTCGCATAATTGATCGGGAACATCGCGTTCTGCGCGCGAATAAACTCCGGGAGCCGGAGCTGCACCTGATCTCGCTGAAGGGTACCGTCAGTCAGGGCAAGGAAAATCGATCCGGCAATTTCGTCGCGGTTGGCGAGTTGCCGCGGAAGCATTGAGAGAATCTTGTGGAAGTCGTCGTTCTGACTACGAACAATTTCGATCCGCGCATGGTCGGGGTGAAGCCGAAGGCGTAGCCCTTTACTTATATTGTTTGCGGTAGAGCAAATGACAAATTGGTCGAAGGTGGGATTTTGCCTCCGGTAGAAGTTTAGTTTGCGATAGGTGAGAATCCGCGGCTTTACGATCTGATCGTGAAGCCTGCCGTGGCAAATCAAACTGAGGGTTTGACCGGCGTTCAGCGCAGCCGTCACTCGTTGGATCTGCTCTTTTGTTGGGGGCCGAGGGGCCAGATGACGACGCCTCGCGCAAGTTAGACATTTCCGCCGGCCGTTCGGTTCGAGGCTAATGTTATCTCCCGAAAGTGGATGTCCATGCACACAATGTGTGAGATTACGAAGACGCGCGCCCTTACGAAGCAGCGCTGCCCCAGCATTCGCGTCGATCAACGGACGAACTTCTCGAGCATAGTCTGGGTGATCTACGAAATATGCCTCTAGCTGCCATGCTTTTACGTTGACCGAATGGGGAGTCCGCCCCTCCCGAAGCTCGATCATCAACCGCGCTGCTCGTTCGTCAGAAAGACCTCGCACTACTGCCATGAGCCTGCTCCGTTGCACAGAATTGCGCGTGGGAAGCGGGCTCCTGAGTCGCGGCATGGCCTCGGCCGAAAATTGGCTGGCTGAAAAGATAAGGTGATGGAGTTAGGTCAAGCGCACTGCTTGTATCGAATCGACCGCCGCTAGTCTGGCCCCGGGGGCAACAATCAGAAGTTCGGAGCACCGAGCTTACCGGTTCGTAACTGAACCTGGCCCCGCCCCCAAAAGGCGGGCCGCCAGTGGAACCTACGTGGTCGATCGGGCATTACCCGGGACACTTCAACGAGGACTGGGCCATGCACCTCTCAAATCAAAGCCTGCTCGTCATCATCGTCGTCGGAATTGTTGCCGGGTGGCTCGCTGGCAGGGTCATGGAGGGAGGCGGTTTTGGGCTGGTAGGCGACTTACTCGTCGGTCTGATCGGCGCCTTCATCGGTGATTGGCTGCTACCGCGCCTTGGCATTCACTTGGGAGTCGGGATCGTCGCTCTGATCATCAACGCCTTTATCGGAGCCGTTGTGCTCTTATTGCTACTTCGATTGATTGGCGGAGGTTACCGCGGACGAGGTTGGGGACGGCGGAGGATTTAAGCCACCGGCTGAAGCGATGGACAGAGTAATTCTTTCGGCGTTTCCCAAGTCGCCAGTAGGAGATCATGCCCGACCGTCGACTCAACAGATCTAGGTGTCGGGATCGGCTTTCCGTTCGGCGATCGCTCGTTCGAGTTCGCTTGCGAGAACCCGATGGTGCTCGGCTAACCTTGCGAACAGATCCCGCTTTTCTTTGTCAGTCGCGGCATCGCTAATGCGCTTGCCTTGCACTCGACCGCATTCAGCCGGAGGCTCTCAAGGTGCTTCTGCAGGTCCTGCATGTGCGATTATCAATCATCGACCCCGCGTCCGGCGTCAAGGGAGATGCAGGTGCGCGGGCCGTGTTCGCCCTTGCTCAGCGAAAAGCCCGGCCAGAGGTGCCGGGCTGATCGCTAGTATCGATTTAAGATTTAATCGCACGGAGCAAAGCGGAATTCACAGTCTCGGTCGGTGCACTTTTGAACAGTGGGATACGATCCAGACGCCGCCGCAGGAACGTATCGCGGCTTTCCGGCATCTCCTCTGATAGCAGACGGAGACCGCCATGCCATTGTTCCATTTCAACTCTCTCACCGGGGACATGTTTTTGCCGGACCCAGCGGGAGAAGAGCTTCCGAACCTTGACGCAGCTCGCGACGTTGCCGAGCAATCGGCGAGGGAGGCGTTGATCGAAGCGGTCAAGACCGGCGACACGGCGCCAGATTGCATCCAGGTTACCGACAACGACGGCAGAGAGGTGGCGACCGTTTTTCTCGAAGACCTGCTCGATGGCTGATTGGTCGATCAAAGAGTGCATGCTTTTGGGAGCCGCCCTCGCGCTGCTCATCGTGGTGGTTGCTTATGGCAGTATGTATGCTGTCGATCATTGGCGATTTGCCTTGGGCCAAACTGGCGCGACTACTCGGGCGGTGACGCACCGGGCGATCCGATCCACTGCTCAATGGCCGCGGTGCGCTCGGTCTGATCGGCCTTGCGTAACAGGCTGTCCCGAACTGGGCCCTCGGGGCAAGCCTCCGCCCTCTGCCGTGCTAGCTTAGCCATGGCGAGCAGCCGGTCGCGGAGCGATCCAGGCGGTCTAGTGCGATTGCGGTACAACATAGCTACGTCTCCGAACTTGTCCGGGCTATGCAACGTCGAAAAGTCAAAACCGGTTCCAAAGGAGGCATGTGAGATGCTGACGTATGCGCACGGCCGACCAAGCCATCCTCCCGCGGCCGAAGACGGTAGGTCAGTCATGGCGGTCGTTTGGAACGACGCTGAGATCGACGGGCGCCGCTGAGACGCCAGCGCTGTCCCCTCGTAAAGAGTTTAATGTCTTCAAACTGGAGCTTTAAAGGCCCACCCGCGTTGAGACCTGTGACCCCGGGGGGGCCGCCGCAAACTCGGAGCTTTGGTTATGAGCAGTATACCTCTCGACCTCGAAAGAAGGTGCGAACAGCGGTGGGCTGCCAGATTTTCGGCCGCGCGCGCCCTCCGAAAGCAGCAACGCCGTGAAGGCGGCAGCAACTCGCTGCGCCCGGCAACAGCAAAAGAGAAACCCGGGCCGAAGCGGCGGGCTTGAGGTCCGTAGCGGCGGTATGTGAGCGCGGGTGCTGAAGCCCCACTGCCAATTTGTCACAGGGGGCGGCCAAGTTCCGCCGTCTTGCGGGCGTGCCGAAAACATTCTTCCGCGTAACATCCTTAAAAGGGAGGGCTCCCTTGTGGCTGCGTTGGGAAGCGTAGCTGGGAGAGTTCGATGACTGGGTTGATTGCGACGGCTGCCGGAGTGGCGAGTGCCTTCATTTTCCTGATGCATGCGATCGAGGCCTGTCGCTCGTAGAGCGAAGCGCGGGACCGAAGCCCCGCCCATAGCTAGTCAGGGGCGATGGACAGCAGCGCGAATAGAGCCTTGTTGCCTTCCAACTGAGCTGTTTCCCGCGAAGTCGCGTAGCCATGCGAAACTTCAAAGCTTTTATCGGAAATCGCCCATTTCCAGATCGTCGGCGCCAAGGCCGTCACATCAACGTCTAACAAGCGCAGGCTCGGACTGTTGGCCATTGTCTGCACATGTGCATCACGGTGCCTCATTGCTAGACGACCAGGGACCTAATTTTTTGCAGAGCGAAATGCGAATTAGATAGACTTCCGAACGCAAGAAGCGCCCTGTTGATTCATCGCCGCGCTGCCTTCTGGCTCATATCGGTGACTGAGAGTTCGGTAACGCTCCCGCCCAATCTTGGAAGGAGCAGATATGGCTCGACTTCTCGACAAATCCCCAACACTGTTCGAACGCCTCTTAGAGGAAAAGAAGCGACTCGAAACACAGTTGGGTCTAGTTGGACCCGGCGGGGCGCGAAACAAGCTTCTAGATAAGCTACGTCAACTTGACACCGCTGCGCACATCAATGAGTGGCTTTCAACGCCGGGTTTGCGCGCACCGACGTGAGCCCACGGCTTTTTACTATAAGCTATCTTGCCGCAATCGCCGCCTGGTCGAGCTCGGGCTAAAGGCCGGCGCAGCGGATAGGCTTACTAACAAGCCCGGCCAGAAAGCGCGAGCCCAGGAGCTCGCCGCAAAAACGATCGATAGTATGATGGACCCTGCCGCGCCCTTAGAAGAAAGGGCACAGCGCCGCCGTCGCCTGACTAAGGGACCGTCTGAGTTTCGTGAGGACCGCGTCGACTTGCCGAAGGCGAAGACCAAGTGAAGGGCTGGAAATGGGCCGGAGATTTAAGGATTCAACTCTGCATCATCGTCGCTCTGATCTTTGTCATCTGGATGGTTTTGCAGCAGCAGTATTACTGAGCGCTCGCCGTCGATTAGGATCGGTCTGAAGGGCGGAGGGAAGTGAAGAGGCCGCTCAAAGAAAATGAGATCAGATACCTGTTGAGCAAGGCCTTGAGCCGACAGCGGCGTCGCGCTCACTCGCCAAGTGTACGTAACGCTCTGCATCTGAATCTCAATCGTGAACTTGACGAGGACGCACGCGGCGACAGCCTCAAATATTTTGCTGCCGTAATCGTTGTAGGTGCGCTGTTGTACACCGTCTGTAGTCGGATCGGATTGGGCTAGTCTGAGCCTGAAGGCTAAAGGAAAGTGATAACGTTTCTCCGAGAAGCTCTCTATCTCTGCTGCATAGCATTAGCTGTCTTGTGCGGAATCGCCGCAGTTACGATCGCTGTGGCAATCGCCTCAAATAAGCTTTCGGATCCGCAAGCCTGGATGGCAGTCGTGTTTTTTGCCGCTGTCGGCGCCGCATTCTGGATCGCGGCTCACGCGGCGGCGATCCGCGATGAGTGACCCGCCAGATAGAGCGGACCTAAGCCAAGAAACCGAGCCGTCGCTCGACGCTGGCTTTGACAGTTCCGATGGGCAATTTGCCCATTTGTTTCATCACCGGCCGATCGAAGAAACAAATGCGGCTTCGGGTGAAGCCAAATTCAGACCCGGACGACAAACGGCCGAAACCGACACGGCGCATGCTGAACCCATTGATCAAACAATGGGGTTCGATCATGCGCATCAAGGCCATTGCTTTCGTGACGATTGCCCTCCTTACAGCCAGCGCCGCCGTTGCGGCCGCGCAGCCATATAGCGTTTGTGAGATTCGACTTGGCGCGGACTGGCACTGCAGCCGCACCATGGTGGTTGTGACGACCTGCCAGCGCTCCTAAAGAAGTGGGCCGGAGAAGGCAAAACCCCCGCCGGCTTTTCGACCGACGGGGGCGTTCAGGTGGATGGCGCGAGGCGACGGATGAGCGGAACGCGGCAAGATAGTCATTTGAAGCCCTAACCGAGATGTACTCATTTGCGTTAAGAATCTATCCCCTTTCGAGAAAGCGCCACAACTGCGCCGTGACTCAGGATTTGGCTTTGCGGTCAGGTCTGTGGCTTGTACCGGGGGGAAACAATGAGGGTTCTTGCCGCGATACTTACCTTGCTAGTTTTAAGTGCTGCCGCCGCTCAAGAGTGCAAGACTTGCTCAATGGCCGATGCCTGCACAAAGGCATACTTTAAAGCTACGCTGGAAGCCCAAAGCGCCACTAAGCAGGCGATCCGGGATTGGAAACAGAATCTGGATAAAAAGGCCTCCGCAGAATTGTCCAACAGGGGCGCGCTCGCGTTGCAAGACGCCATGGAAACGCAAGTTCGTTCGGAGCTTGAACGCCTGAAGGAGTGCTTAGCCAAGATTAGGTAGCTGCCCGGAGCTGCCTGGTTAACCTTGATTAGTTTCCTTAAGACGCAGATCGCCTTGCGAACATCGGTCCCGAGAATGCAGCGTTCGCGGCGACGCTCCCGCACTAAGTGACGTCAAGGCGTTTGCCTTTTCCGACTCGCTAAATAAGTCCTTCCAGGACGGGGCGCATGCGAGGTGCTGCATGCAATTCAGTCGTGTAATTAATCCCGTCGGTGACATGCAAATCTGGAACGCAAGCGGCGACGGTTTTTCGTTTGTGATCAGTTACGAGAGCCGCAGCGGTCCTGGTCATGGTGCTCCGGGCTTTGTAGCATCTTGACGTCCACTTCATGATAACAGGGGCGCAGTCAAAGTTATCGGGTCACCTTTCAAGACATTCGAAGCGGCCGAGGAAGCCTGCGAAACAATGCTCGGATATTTGATAGAGAGGCATTAGTCGCAGTTTCACGAAGACTAGGTCGCCCGTTGTGTGAATTGGGGCACATCTTCCGGCAAGCGAATCGGCCTAACGTCGTGTTGCCGTAATCACGGCAACCTCCCTAAACTTGGCACCCGCCGCGAATGGCGGGCTTTTTTCGAAGTTCCTGGGCGTCCTTCGCGCGTGCAGTATTGCCTTCGACCGCAAACTCTCACGGCGTCGGCGTCGCTCACCTTAGCCCTCGGTTGGGGCCTTCTCGTCAGATCGCTTTTTGGGTCTGGTTATTGATTGAGGCAGAGACGGGAGAATGGGGAAATCCACTTGGGGAAATGCGCGCAACCGGTGTGACCGGCCTGCTGATCTATTGCAGCGATTACCGGTGCAGCCACCACATTGCGATCAGTGCGTGCTAAGTCCTGGGCCAACGAGGTCCGGCTATCCGACCTGGAGCCGCGGTTCGTCTGCAAGGCGTGCGGAAGGCGCGGCGCTGACATCAGGCCAAACTTTGCACCGGCCCGAATGGGGACGAGGGCCACCTAGCAATCACCAAGTTCCAGGGGCATATTGCGCCTATGAGAAAGGGCGACGTTCAATGCCCGCGGTGTAGTGCGGGATTTCGGCGGATCGAGCTGGTCTCTATGCGAGGGGAGCCGGACGAATATCGCTGCCCGGTCTGTGATGCTCGCCTAGAAAAGATGAGTGGAAATACCTACGTCGCATATCGCCTGACAGTGCCACCCGAAAGTGCGCTGAGCGCTAGGGACATGACCTTGTGAAGTACTGGGTTCTGAGCATCGTCTTCGTGATCGTCGCGGTGCTCGGCTTTGTAGGTCTGCTTGGCCTGCAGAAGATTGTCGGGTGAAGATGAAAAAACCCATCATCAAGCCGTCAGAGAACAAATGCCCGGAATGTATGGGCGCGGGCTATGTGTCGGCGAAACATCCGACGCGGCCGGGCGTGAAGACTTACACCGTCTGCAAAGAATGCAAAGGCAAGGGGCGCCTTGCCGCCGACTGAGGCGACCTTTTATGTAAGCACGATAATTAGCCCAATGCCGATCAGTAAGTTTATGCCGGCAATCGTCACGACAAGAAAAAAATCTGCCGGAAGTTGGTCTGCTCGCCGCGCGCTGAGGCGTCCGGGCATGGAGCGGTCCTTTGGTTAAGGACATCCTACAGCATCGACCTAATTGAGTCTGATCAAAACAGCTCAGCGGAGCTTACTTCGGCGGCTGTAATCCGGGGGACTTGGCCCACTCATCAATGTGGGAGGCGGTTTCAGCTTGCCGCGCCCTTTTGAGTAGGGCGTCTTTCTCTAGACCTGGCCGAAGCTCGGCAGCCTTGGCTTTCAGGTCCTCGGCAAAGTTTTTCAATCGATCTGGAAAGGTCAGAGTGTTCTTGAAACGGCGACGCTGCATCACACCACCTCGTGCTTACGGGTCCTAACCGCAGGGTTTGCACTTACGATCATAATATGCGGTCGGCCGCCGTTCAGTTCCTTAGTGCACACAAGGAGAATTAGGACGGCACTGTTGACGGTGTTGGCCCGGCCATTGGGATCGCCGCGAGGTGGCCCCTTTTTGATTTTCGAGAGTTACATTCCGCATGACCACTTGCCAGCGCTGTTTCGGAACTCGTTGGGTCTGCGAGGCCCATCCCCATATGGCGTGGGAAGGTGACTATGCCTGCGGGTGCGGCGCGCCTGGAATGCCGTGCCCGGTCTGCAACGCCACCGATGGAGTTGATCCGCCGAAGATGCCGGCCGGCTTTGAAACCGAGTTTGATCGGAGCTCCTGGTGGAATTAGCAGACGGCTCCGCACAGTCCTGGACGTGCATTGGCGGAGCCGCCAACGGCGGCACTGGAGGAGACACACTGTCCGCCGTCCATAAGCTTACGGGCGCAATCGCCTTAGGTTGCTAAGCTCGGATCACGATTGCGATTGTTCAAATCTGAACCGAGCCCTCTGAACGATTTTAGGAACACCCGTTACCCCAGCGAATTATCTCGGCGTGGAGAGAGGGTAGTAACTTAGGCCCCGCATTTGCGGGGCCTTTTCTTTGACTGCGTGTGCCGGCTTATCAATTACCGCCGCTCTGGCAGCGGCCGCCCGGCTTTGTTGAAGATGAGAGCGCATGATCCGCAAACCCCGCGATCTACCGCCCGGTGTAGCCAACGCCTTCGTCAAGGACATGAAGGCGTACTTCGCTGAAGAAGACCGGCACAAGCGCGATGAGATTGCACTGCGACAGCTGCACGTCCTTAGAGAACACCAAGGACCGCGCGAGCAAGCGCTTGGACTTTCCGACGTGAAAGCCATGTTCTTGCATATGAGAAATCACCCAAGAAAGTAGGACAATGAGGCTGTCCAACATTTTAGTATTTAATCGCTGAGGGATGATTAGGCTGAGAATGCCTGCGTCCCCTATGCCCCATTCAGCAGGCCAACGGCCTCGGTCTAGTCCACCGGGGCCGTTTTCTTTTGAGGCAGATTAGGGCAGTGCTATGGACGCTATTTGCGGACCCCTTAGTCAATCAGCATCCCGGCAAGAACGTGAGTAGCTTCCGCAACTAAATGATCCCAGGTGTGTTGAACCCTCGGTCGGGCTCCGACGACCACATTACAAAGACATCTGTTGGGCGAGGCGCGGTCATGTTCAAAATTGTTGGTGCCGTGATCTGGATCGTCGTTTTCGCAATGGTTCTGAGCAGTGTGTTTAGCAGCGAAAAGATCAACGCCGCTCCGCAGTCTGTGGGACAGCTTCATCACACTGGTAAGCTGCAGCATTAGATTTGCGATCCGCGTCGAGTTGAAAACGCGATACGCAACAAGGCTCAGGCAGCCCTGATGACCATGATGCCGGTGACTTGAGACGGCTGGACGTTGTTATGAGCACCGCCGCCTCCGGCATTCTGGATGGATATGCCGGTAGTATTTGTTCCCGTATTAGCTCCGACATTTCCGCCGAACGAGCCGCCACCGCCAACCGTGCCGGAGCCTGCCGAGAACTGGGAGTAGCTATGAGCATGACCGGGATCGGTTACACCATGATTGTGAGCAGGAATCTCTGGTGTGGTCAGTGTGTGGGTCTGCTGATCGAGCGAAGCGCCAATGGTCTGGCCATTGATCCCGCATCCACCGATCGTGATACGGGTGCCCGTACCGTCATAAGGCAACTGTATCCTGCCTTGGCTGTCGGGCACCGCAAAGGTGCTGATGCCGTTACCGCCGAATTTGCTGCCGAGCCGAGCTCCGAGGGCTGGGTACGTCGAGAAATTATAAATTGACCCATCGCAGATCACGGGATTGTACAGGCGGACACCCAAGCAGGAATTGCCGCGAGCCCAGCCCACATTGCCGTCTCGCCGATGCGGCCTAGGTTTACAAACCTCACGTTCGTACCGTCGTTGTAGACGTGCTGGACGTCTTGCTGATCGACGGCGATTATTTGCCCCGAGCCAATTGCGCGGAAGCCAAGGACGAATGCGCCCGTCGTCTGGTTGTCGATGATGTAATAACCAGGTATCGGCAGCGTGACCTGCACGCTCCCCGTCAGCGCTCCCGTGAACTTCAGGACGGCGTTTTGCGCTTGCGTCGGGCCCGCGCTTGGTGTCGATGTGAACCCGGAGGGTGACGTCAAGACAATCGGCGCATTGCTCGCGCTGATGGTGGTGACACCCTCGATCGCCACCATGTCGGGGTTGATGGCGTTGCTGCCCCAGAGTCCGGGTAAATCCCCGTTTCCCGGTATGAACAATCCGCCATTTACCGTTTGAGGTACTGTCACATTCGCTCGCGGCTGTTGCCGCCGTACGAACGCGCGTTCGCTTGGTGCGGTGTTGTGGAGCTGGCCGAGCGTCAGCCGCCCTTAATCGGTTGGCCTGCCTAGACGCTTGCCTGAGGATGGGGCCGGTAATCCGCGCAAGCTTAGCAGCGGCAGTATGGGAGCGTTCCCCGGGAATCAACGCCGAGCGGCGGTCGGCGGATAATCTGTGTGATGTACGTCGGAATTCAATCGATCGCAAGTTAGCAGCCGGAATAGACGCTGTGAGGATGAAGTCGTCACGTGCCCCGAACGGCTTCGAAGGATCGGCTAGCATTGAATGCGGGCGCAGATGGTTGCGATCGGGACCGGCCGGTGTCGAATCTGTCGAAAGGATTACTCGACCTCGTTTCGTCCCATGATGGCGCGGCCTGCGCACCGACTACCCGTTGTAAATCTGGCGCCATCGCAATCGCCGCTTCTCGTCCGCCAGGCGCCACGGCGGACACGGACAGCGCGTTGGCCACGCGCCGTAGGCCATTCATGATCCTTTGATTGCCCATCGCGATCCCAAGCCCCTGCTTTAGCTTCCGCGGATCATCAGATGTTAGAAGCTCCGCAACATTACGGGCAGTGCGGGCGTCAACTTTGCCGATCAGCTTACGGGCGCCCGCAGCCACTTCGGCGCCGAGCAATTTGCCCGCGCCAAGCCGTACGCCAATACCTGCACCAGTCGCTCCCGCTATTCGGAGAGGATCGAAGCCGCCTCTATAAGCTTCGTAGCCGCCCAGAGCGCCTCCAGCCAAGCCAGCCTCGATGAGCTGTCGCGCCGTAGTGGAATTTCCCATCGCCTTCCGCGCACCATCCATGATGGTTTCCAGCGTCATGCGCGCCTGAATCTTTGCCATGCCGGCCGGGCTGAAGACAGCTTCCGCTCGAGCCCGTTCATTCGGCGAGTTGAACATGGCCTTGGTGACGTCCCGCGTCTCGCTGATGTTGCTGATGACGCGATCAGCCCAGTCGGAGGCATAGCCTTCCTGAAACAGCTTGCGCTCGTCAGGCTTCATCTTGGACATGGCTTGCTGGATGACGGCGGGTTCTACCTTCTTGCCAGCCAACTTACGCCCGGCCTCAAGCGCGTTGTTTTCTCCAAAGAACTGCGATGCGAAACCGCGGGCGTTAGCGTAGGACGGGACTTGCTTGTCGAGTTCAGCACGCAGCGTATTCGACATATTCGAAATGACGGAGCCGCGACCCTTTTCACCGCTTCGGAAAGCGGCGCCAGCCATATCATCCAGTTCGCGTTTGACCGCATCCCAATATTGAAGGTTTGGATAGGTCGGGACGCCGTTGGGTCCCTTGGTAAATTTCACAATGCCATTTTCGACAGTCGCGCCCTGCCGCATCGCGCCGAGCCCTTCGGTGATGGCACGGTCTTTTCCGCTGGTGGAGGCGCGTCGCATGGCGTCGACAAAGGTCGGGCTGCCCATCAGTTGGTCGATCTGCTGGCCCTTTATTTCCTTGTCGCCTTCGTCGTATGCCTTTTTGTACAGAGGCTTGCGACCGGCGTCGTACGCCTTGACCAAATCGTCAGCCGTCTGACTGGCATTCGCCCCGCCAGGAATCAGGTCCCGCACCGTGTCAGCTACTCGTTCGCTCTGATCGAGGAAGCGGTTTTCGATCACCTGCTCGAGCATCGCCCGGCCCTCGGGACTCGTATTCGCCGCGGACCGCAGCAGCGCCTGCGTATTTCCCGCGCCGAGGTCTGCCAAGGTCACGGGTTCGCCAGCGTTACGCGCCGCAATCCATTCGCGCGGCGTCAGCTCCTTTGCAGTGCCGGCCGAGATCATCTCACTATCACGCTGAAGCGCAGTTGCGACTCGGCGAGCGGCTTCAGCTTCTGGATTCATCCAGCCGCGAACAGTGCTGACCATTGGCTGGATGTAAGTCCGTCCTGCCAGATTCAAAAGTTCGCCAGCCCCGGATCCGACGAACCCCGCGGCACCGCCGCCCAAGGCCCCAGACGCGCCGTTTTCGACGCGCTGACCGAGGTCCTCGCCCTCACCTGCTCCGGACAAGCCGCCGTATTCTGCACCCGTAACGGCCCCACGCGCTAAGCGGGAGCCAACACCAGCGCCGCGGACAAGCCCGGCCTCTGGAAGAACCGCCATCGCCGGTAGCGAACCAGCGAACTCGCCAGCGCCATAGGCGTAGGGATGATGCGCTTTGCCTTCCTTCTGCGCCTGTCGTTCAGCGTCGCGTGCTCGAGTGTAATCTTCCGAGGCTTGTGTCTCTCCAGTCAGCCATTGTTTGGCAAGCCGCCCTGCCCCGGCAAGCATCCGGGTTGGTACGGGTCCTACAAGGTCGGGAATGTCATGGCCGGCAACCTTCGGCGCAGCGGCATCCAAGCCCGCTAGCTCGTCTGAGAAACCAAATGTCGCACCAGACGCGGCACCGTGACCAAAGGCGTGCATCAGGCCTTGGTCACCAGAATCATGCGCGGCCTCAAACGGCTTGGTCGGATCGAAGGGCGGCGCACCCGTTGCCGTCGTTTCATTCCAAGACGGTACGCGGTCATATGGTTTCGACGGATCAAAAGGCGGGACTGAATCGAACCGGTCAAACGGATTTGGCGTCCCACCCTCAGCCATTCGGACGCGGCCACCACTCGCCCGGTACTGCGCCGGCATAACGGGCTTCGTGGTGTCGCCATGCGCTAACCAGTCTTTGAATTGCGCTACGGTCATTTCATGCAGAGCGCCCAAACGATCTTTGGCGCGGCCATCCGAAAACGCGGCCTCGTAAATTCGCTTTACTTGCCTAGGTGAGGCGAACCCGAAGAAGCATTTGTGTTCATCCCATTTGCCCGTATTCGCATCCATCTGGTCGACAACGTAGACCAACGGAGAGCGACAATGTGGCCCCAGGAAGCAGTCGAGTTGTTGGCCGTCCGCACCGCTCGTGCCGCGGACATAACCGTACGGCGCGGGCATCCGGACCTTCCAGCTTCCGTTCTTGGCCGATCGAATAGACCCGCGAGGGCTCTCAATCGACACCACGAGGCCGTGAATTCGGTATTTGCCTTTGCGATAGTTGCCGCAAGCAATCTGGGGCAGCGATGGGTTACGATCGATCTGCGCTTCAGCCGTTGCTAATGCCGTCATATCTACACCGCTCTTTTTTCACCGAGCGGCGTGCCGGCATTCTAAGGTCAAGACGCGCCCTGACCGATCAGATGCTTGATATTTAGCCCGCAACAGGCTTCGGGACAAGCCAGAGAACGATCGCATGCCGCCTGGCGGGGGCGACTTCGGTAGCGCGACTGAGACTCACGCAAGGGGCCAGTGCTCGGCACTACTGAGTGCGGCGCTATCGGTGGTACCGCGTGCAACTATCGGGATTCCGTCAAGCAGCAGGCTTGGTCGCAGGTACTCGTTCGGATGACCAAAGGATGAAAGTGTGATCTGCTTCGGCACGCCTGTCGGGCCGCCTGGCAGTGTAACCCGCATGATCCGCATTTCTCCACCGCCGTGTGAACCTGATTACATTTGCGCTCGTGATCCCAGCTATCGTTGGGATGCGTTCCCGTCGCACATGGGCGGAGTCGTGTGAAGCAGTACTCTAGGTAAGAACAGCTCGACATTCGGCATATGCATTTGGCGCACCAAGGCGCTAGCTGCAGGCCGAAGTCGATCGGAGCTTTGCGGACAGATGAGCCTTCGCACGTCGTCCAAATGTGGTATCGTCATGAGCCTGAACCATAGGTTCGCCATGACAGCTATTGCGGAATGGCTAGCATCGATCGGTTTGAGTGAGTACGCGGCGCGATTCGTCGAGAACGCTATTGACCTCTCGGTTCTTGACGATCTTACCGAGCAAGACCTTAAGGACCTTAGTGTCCCGCTGGGACACCGACGTAAGATTTTGCGCGCGATCCGTGAACTTAAAGGGGAAGCTTTTTCGGCTGCCCAATTGGGCACCACGCCCGCACCGCGCGAAGAGCCTCAGCGGCGTCAGATCACCGTCATGTTTTGCGATTTAGTAGGCTCCTCGGCGCTTTCGGCTCGCCTCGATCCCGAAGACCTGCGGGCGGTGATCGGCACCTATCTCGCCTGTCTTGCCGACGTTATCACCCAGAATGGGGGGGTCATCGCCCGCTACATGGGGGACGGCGTACTCGCCTATTTTGGATTCCCTCAGGCCCACGAAGATGATGCTGAGCAAGCGATACTCGCCGGGCTGGCGTCGGTGAACGCCGTCGCGAACCTCAAGACGCAGATCGGCACCGCGCTAACTGTCCGAGTTGGTATCGCTACCGGTACGGTGGTGGTCGGCGATTTGACCGGTGAAGGCTCTGCAAAGGAAGAGGCGGTCATTGGTGAAACGCCGAACTTAGCCGCACGTCTGCAAACGCTTGCCATGCCGGGCACAGTTCTAATCTGCGAGAGTACGCGCCGACTCACCGAAGGCAATTTCGAATATCGCAACGTTGGTCCGGCCATGCTCAAAGGATGGCCCGAACCATTACCCGCTTGGGAAGTGCTCGGCACCAGCGGGGTGGAAAGCCGCTTCGAGGCTCAGCACAAGAGCACATTGGCGCCTCCTATCGGACGCGACGAGGAGGTCGATCTCTTGTTACGTCGCTGGCACACCGCCAGAGATGGCGAGGGCAGCGCCGTGGTACTGACCGGAGAGCCTGGCATCGGAAAATCGCATATTGCGTTAGCGCTCGAAGAACGGCTCAAGGAAACTGGGAAGCACATAGCGATACATTTTTTCTGTTCGGCGCATCACACCAGTAGTGCGCTCTATCCATTCATCCGCCAACTCGAACGGGCTGCGGGATTCGAGCGAGCCGACTCGTCAGATACGAAATTCGCCAAGCTCAAAGCTTTGCTCGTTCAATCTGGCGCTCCCGCAGAGCAGATAGTGCCACCCCTGGCGAACCTGCTGTTGCTGCCTGCCGACGGCCGCTACCAGCTGCCGGAGCTCAGCCCCCAAAGACGCAAGGAGATCACGCTTACGGCGCTTTTGACGCAGCTAACGGCCCTCGCTGCCCGTCAGCCAGTATTCGTCGTCTTCGAGGATGCGCACTGGGCAGATCCGACATCACTTGAGCTGCTCACGCTGACATTGGAAAGAGTCCCGCAGCTTCGCGTGCTGGTGCTGATCACGGCGCGGCCGGAATTCATACCGCCCTGGCCGGGTCAGGCGCATGTGACGAGAGTTTCGCTCACCCGCCTAAACCGACGCAACGGTGCGGTGCTGGTCGAGCGCGTGACGGCCGGCAAGACCCTCCCTCCGGAGGTCATGGAGCAGATTCTTATCCGTACCGATGGTGTGCCCCTCTTCGTTGAGGAACTGACAAAGACGGTGCTCGAAACCGGATTATTGGAGGAGCGGAACGGTCAATACATCCTCAATCGCCCTCTGCCTCAGCTGGCGATTCCGACGACGCTGCATGCGTCTCTCGTGGCGAGGTTGGACCGGCTGGCTCCGGTGAGGGAGGTCGCTCAAATCGGTGCTGTGGTGGGTCGCGAGTTTTCTTATGAATTGCTGAGCATCGTTGCCGGATTGCCTAGAGAGCGACTTCGGGAGGCGCTTGCGCAGCTGGTTCAATCGGAGCTGATCTTTTGCCGGGGCGAAATACCACGGGCAGTCTACACGTTCAAACACGCGCTCGTGCGGGATGCGGCCTACTCGGGACTTCTGAGGAGCCGACGCGCAGGGTTGCATGCGATGATCGGGGAAGCCTTGGAGCAGCGTTTCCCCGAGATCGTGGAAGCGCAGCCCGAAACTGTCGCGCATCATTTCACCGAGGCGGGACTGTTCCAAAAGGCGGCAGGATATTGGCTGCAAGCCGGCAAGCGAGCCGCCATGCGCTCTGCCAACCTCGAAGCTATCGTGCATTTGGAGCGGGGTATCGGGGCGTCAGCCCACCTGGCTGATGATGCACAACGGGATAGGTTGGAGCTTGATTTCCAGGTCGCGCTAGGGCCCTGCCTGATCGCCGCTCATGGGCCCGCCTCCAATAAGGCGGTGGCGACCTTTGCGCGTGCGCGTGAGTTGTGCGACCGCCTCGGAGATCCCCCCGAGCAATTGCAAATCATGTTCTGGTTGACCACCGCGAGTGTCATTCGGGGTGAGTTGCCGGTGGCCCAGGAAACGATTGCAATCCTGCTTCAACTCGCCGAGACGCGCGGCGATCGGCCGGCATTGATAAACGCAACCCGCGGTCAGGCCATGATTCGGCTTTTCATGGGACGTCTCACCGATGCTCGTGAAGCCATCGAGCGCGCGGTTGCGGAGTTCGAAGCGAGTTCCGAGGATGAAAAGTTGGCCGCCCGAGCGGCTGGCCAGGATGCCGGCGTAGCCGATCTCGCCCTGATGTCATGGATTCTCTGGCTGCTCGGTTACTTCGATTCGGCAATCTCGAGTATCGATACATCCATCGAGCGTGCGGATGCGATCGGTCATCCTCATTCGCAAGCATACGCCTGCTATTATGCCTCCGTTCTCCATGCCCTGCGCGGCGAGATGTCGAGTGCGCAAAAATATGCAGAACGCTGTCGCAGCCTATCAGAGGAGCACGGATTCCAGCAGTGGCGTGGATTGGCGCAGGCCGTCCACGGTATATGCGCGACATTGCTTGACTCGTCGTCCCGCGGCGTCGAGGAGATCCGGGCTGCGATGGAGGAGTATCGTGGCGCGGGTTACCAGCTCGGGATTACAGCGCTGTATGTGCTGCTGTGTCCGGCGTTGCTGTTTTGCGAGGAATACGAAACTGCGCTCGCCTCGATCGAGCAGGGGTTCACGACGATGAGCCGCAACGGCGAACGGATCTTCGAGGCCGAGTTGTATCGACTGAAGGCACGCGCTTTGGTCCTCCGCGGTTCGCCGGAGGCCGCCGCCGAACTGCTCCAAAAGAGCCTGGCGGCGGCAAGAAGCCAGCGCGCCAAGGCTCTTGAACTTCGGGCGGCAACGGACCTTTCCGCGTTATGGATGAAGCAGGGCCGACGCGAAGATGCGCTGGAACTGCTTGTGCCCATTTACGGGTGGTTCACCGAAGGACTTGAGACGCACGATATCAGGCAGGCGAAGGTCGTGCTCGACCAGCTGCGGTGAACTCGACTAGAGCTGGCCCACATCGGGACGCGGGGTGAGCTTCTCGTAAAACTCACTTACCGCTGGAATTCCGAGGGCAAACGCTGGATATGGAACCGAGTTCTCGGGATGGTCACCCTTATCGTTCGGTTCGACTTTCTTCCCTTCCGCATCGACCCACCAGTGCATTTTCTGCGACAGTAGTGCCGGATCCATCTCAGGCTTGGCCTTGAGAATCGCTTTCTTCAACCGATTTTCGTCTATTTCCTTTTGTCTCAGATATTCGTTCCGCTGAGCTACCACTTTTCTGTCCTTCGCCGGGTTCTCGTTGATGAACCGTGCCGTTGGGATGTCTTTCGCAGACATCGGGCGGGCCGCCTCATACGCCGCTATTGCTTCCTTCGCTGCGGCTTTTCCCAACGCGCGCCCGTGGTCAAGGTTGCTGTGATTCCATTTGAAATTGATCTGCGCCGGCACATGGATCTCGACGACTGTACCCTTCCATTTGCAAGGTTCGTCGAACTTCACATGGTACTTGAACAGCTTGACGTCATCTTCGCCGACGCTCGCGGCAAAAAGTTGGCACAGATTGGCCAGGGAATCATGGAGGTTCTCGGGTTTCCGGACCTGCTTGGTATCAACGATCCTGCTGATCCAGATCTCGTCGAGATCATTGTGCTCCTCAAGCAGGCTCTGGAAATTGACCGTATCAACCAACGCGCCTTCGCAGTATGTCTTGCCATTCATTTCTACGGTTTCTTCGATGAAGGGTAGAGCCGAACAGGCGCATAATGTGGATGCGTCGATGCCACCCACGTATGCTTTATCCTTCATCTCCTTGTTGCAAAACAAGGCGAGCTTTTGGTCGTCGAGATTCCATGCGTTGTGAAAGATGGTAGGCTTTTTGTCGTCTGGATTTCTTTCCTTGAGTCTTTCGAAATGGATGTTCTTCATGAACTGGCTATCCGGATAATTGATCCTCGACAGGCCAGTAACATTGGAAAGATACATCATCGATGTCAGATAACGGATGACGGGATTTGGTGCCATCCACTGGTTCAGGATCCATTTGTTGATGTCTCCCTCGTCCAGTTTCTGAAACTTCTTCTTGTCGTCTTTGTCGGAAATCTGATCGAACAGAATCGCAAGGGAGTCCTGAAAAGAATCGGCAATCTTGTAGGGATCCCACAAGAGTTCGTTGTAATTGTTTGGGTCTCGGATGAACTTGCTCAGAGCCTTCCGCACATTGCCCCAATCCGCCCCGAATACGGTATTGATGGGGAAGCGCTCGTAGCTTTCGTCGTCACGAAATACACCATCCCTAAAGAACTGCGCCGTTTGTTCGGCTCTGTCCCGGGCGGTTTTGAATTTTTCCTGATCGATCTGGTTGTAGACGATACCCACCCAGGCGCCGATACAAGACAAGGCCCAAACGTCAAACTCTATCTCTGGATGCTCGGCAAGGGCCTCCAGAACTCCGATATGCAGACCCGCTGCCGGCCCACCACCACCAAGCGTAATTGCTCTTTTCAGCTTTCCGTTTGGCATTTGGAATCTCCTTACGCAGTATCGAACACGCTCCAATCAAATTTGAAACTTCGAAAAGAGCGGTAGACTAGTTTTTTTTGAACTAATTGTGAAGCGCTTGCCTGAGCGCTCAGGTTGCGCGATCGAATATGACAGCAGCGCTGACGCAAGAGAGTGACTAGCCGTTATGTCTGTGTTGTGGGCATTGCCGTTCGTGCATCCGATCGGGAAAAAAGACCTCGCGCGAAGGCGGCTGGTCCGTAGCGTCGTTCCGCGATGTCGCCCGTAAATCCGCTTTACCCTAACGAGGAGACGGAGGGCCCTAGAACCGGCACCGTGCCAAGCGGCGCTCGGCCTTCTAAGCGAGAGAAGATTTCTCGATGGATCAGCATGCGCCGCTCGTCGCGGTCGAGAGCACGCCACTTGTCGATTAACGGCCGGTAGCCTCAGGTGCAATGGAATGGCAGCTATGGGTCAATCGCGTCGCCCTGACGGTGCGCCGGACACTTCCGGTCTTCCCCTATAAACAGACATCGGAAGCAGCGGTCGGCATGTCTCAAAAGTGCCGATAGTGTTGCAAAAGTCGTTTTGCAGGAAATGCAAAATTTCTCAGGGCCGCTGGCGCGTTATTCGTGTAATGATCTGAGGGACCTCGTCGCCTTGCGACAAATTCGTCGGCGACTTCGGCAGCGCGACTGAGACTATGCGAATCATCGACCTCTTTGCGCTTCAGGTTTTCGCCAAAAATTTGGACCGCTGCAACTTTCGACTTTTGCAACACTATCTGCCAAGAGCAGACTTCTGCGGCCTGCGAAACGGACCTTTAGGCGTGATGAATTGATCGTGCGACTAGGCAAAGGCCATAGGTTCTTGGTAGCCTGACGCAAGACGTGTGCAGGGCGCGTCCTGTCCGCGGAAAGGGCTGCGCCCACCTGCCTATATCTGCGAGGCTCACTTTGTTGATGCCCCTCTTTCGCCTGTCATGCGGACCAGGCACATGAAGGAGGCAATCATGAATCTAGAACAGCAAAAGAAACAAGCCCGCGAACTCTTGCGCGCAATCCGGGCTGGAAGCGCTGACGCGCTTGCCCGGTTGCGAGATCAGCATCTCCGCTGGGTCGAGGTGGCGGATACAACCGCGCAGCGGGAAATAGCCTTGCATGATGCTCAGTTCGTCATTGCGAGGGAGCAGGGATTCGCAAGTTGGACAAAACTGAAGGCCTATGCAGAGCCTTCTCCCCACGCGCGTCACACACGCCTCTTTGTTGCCGACATGAAGTGGATCTCCGATCGGGTTCACGGCCTTTTACAAACTCGGAGTTCAGCAGGTCCGGCCGCGCTGGAACAGATTCGCGAATGGCATCCGCGCTTTGACGGCTGCTCAGATGAAGAAATTCGTCAAGCGCCGTTTACGGAAGCAGATGCCCAACTTGTCTATGCGCGGGAGCATGGCTTCAACTCCTGGGACGACCTGGCGCGCCGGGTGAACTTGCTAGCATCGGACTCAAGCGCAGAGGCGAGCGAACCCTTTCTCGCGGCCTTCGAGGCTCTGAAGGCCGGTGATATGGCGGCACTGAAAAGCTTACTGACAGGCAACCCACGGCTCGCACGAGACCGTGGCACGAATGGGAATACGCTCTTGAATCTGGCGGTAAGCATCGCCGCCCATGCGAAACCTGATGTGGGGTTGGCGCTAGTTGAATCTCTGCTTGCCGCCGGCGCCGATGTGAACGACGGAAATGACCGCGGCGCGACGCCGCTGCACCAAGCGGGCTACTCCAACCAATGTGCCATCGCCGCTGCATTGATCCAAAAAGGAGCGGATCCGGATTCAGAGGCGCATGGCTCGGGCGGAACCCCTCTAATCTTCGCCTTATTCTGGGGAAAACGAGAGGTAAGCGTTTTGCTTGGTCGCCGCTCCGTAGCGCCAGGAAACCTCAGGGCTTGTGCGGGACTGGGCAGCAAAGACTCGATGGAGCGTTGCTTCAGCGGAGAGACGACGCTGACATTCGAGGCCTGTGCGGCACGGGGATTTTACCGGCCGCATAGTGGGTTCCCGGATTGGCAACCCTCCACCGATCCGCAAGAGATCTTGGACGAGGCACTGGTTTGGGCCTGCAAGAGCGGTCGCACGGAGGTTCTTCCCCGGCTTCTCAGGGCCGGAGCGCGCCTGGATGCCAATCCCTATCGAGGAACTCCGCTCATCTGGGCCGCCTGGTGCAACCGCGTAGAAACAGCGATGTGGCTGATTGATCACGGCGCAATGGTCGATCATAATGCCACATTCGGCGGACCCAATCATGGCCAGGGCGTCACCGCGCTGCACATGGCGTCGCAGAACGGGCACGTTTCGATGGTGCAGCTACTCATCGAACGAGGCGCGGATCCGTCGATCACCGACGATCTGCATCATGGGAATGCCCAAGGGCATGCAAATTTCTTTGGACAAATCGCCGTTCGAGATTATCTGTGCTCCCGCGGCGAGACGCCATCTTCGCGCTCTAGCTGTGGAGCCTCAAGAGGTTGTCCTCGGTTAGACCGAGTCTGCTGATAGGCGTTTGAAATCGTATACCACCATGGGGCCTGTGCCAGTTGTATCGGTGCAGCCAGATCGGCAGCTCCTTGGCGCGCCGATCAGATGTGGGATAGGCATGGGCGTAAGCCCATTCCCTAAGTGCGGTCTGGATGAAGCGCTCGGCCTTGCCGTTTGTTTTTGGCGTGTAGGGCTTGGTGCGGATGTGCTTGAGGCCCAGGTCCCGGCACGCGTCACGGAAGGCGAAAGCCTTATAGCAACTTCCATTGTCTGTCATGACGCGCGTGACGGTGACGCCGAGGCTTTTGTAGTAAGCCACGGCCGCCTTGAGGAAGGGAACGGCGCTATCAGCCGTCTCGTCGGGCTTGATCTCGGAGAAAGCGACGCGGGAGTGATCGTCAATGCAGACGTGGACGAACTCCCAGCCGACGCCGCGGCTGTTGCTCTGGCCGGTTCGATCGCGGGTGATGCGGTGGCCGACACGCTCGAAACGCCCGAGCTTTTTGATGTCGATGTGAATGATCTCGCCTGGGTTCTCGCGTTCATAGCGGTGTTCCGGTTCGGCCGGCTCCAGATCGCGTATCCGGTTTAGTCCCAAGCGGCGAAGGATGCGGCTGACGGTGGCCGGCGAGATCCCGACCTCGGCTGCGATCTGCTTGCCGGTGTGGCGCCGGCGGCGCAAGGCCTCGACGGCCGTGCACGTGGCTGGCGGGGTTTGGCTTGGCGATGAAAGAGGTCTGGAGGAACGATCACGCAACCCTTCCACACCCTCCGCGCGGAACCGCTTGACCCATTTGGCAACCGTCTTCGGCGTCGTGTTGAACTGGAAAGCCGCGTCGGCCTTGTTCAGCCCGCCATCGACCACGCTTCGCACCATCACCTCTCGACCTTTGGGGGTCAAAGGCGCATTCTTGTGGACGTTCATCTGGTCTCTCCTTGGAACACTGAAGCTTCGCAACCTCAGCTTCCTCGGTTCAGACCAGATGGACAACCTCCTGAAAGACCAGATCTAGCTGACAGATAAAGAGCTATCGCTGAGTTTGCGCTCCGTCGTTGATGAAGAATAAACCGCCGCCATGCTTCGGAGCATGGCGGCGGTTTTGTCTGTCTTTTTGATCCGGCTATCGTCGGACAGGCGCTTTGCCGTCCCTGATGCTGCGGGTACGGATTTGAGTCTGCGAAATGTCGGGTTTGGGTCAACAGGCCAAATCGGCCCGCGTAACCAGCGCTTCTGCTTTTCTCCCGAAGGCAGACATTCGGCGGCTGGGCTGCCAAGTCCGCCTTGTGCCTAGCCGACACGTAGGCGCTCCGTCACCTGTTCAGCGGCTTGTCTCAATCCTTATGGTTCAGGCATGAAGGCGGCGCGCTGCGAGTCGTGAACTACGCCGCTGACGAGGCTTCGATCAGGGTCAAAGAGGATGTTAGCTCGGATATCCGATCGAGCTTCAAACCGGCCGCGCGAAAAAGCTCGGCAAATTCGCTCGTGGTCCGTTCACGCCCAGGAAGGAGGACGAGCATGTTGAGGTCGGAGAGCGCCGCCTCGCCCGCGTCCCCGTGCTCCGGGACGAGCCGCTCGACGAGAACAACGCGGCCATTGGGCCGCATTGCGCGAGCGCAGTTGCGCAAGATGGTTACGCTTTGCTGGTCATCCCAATCGTGAAGAATGATCTTTAGGATGTAGAGGTCGGCTTCCGGGACGCTATCGAAGAAATCACCCGCAACGGCCCGGCATCGCGATGACAGCCCTAGCTTAGTGAGTTCAGCTTCGGCGCGAGGCACCACGTCCGCGCGTTCGAGGATTGTGCCACGCAGCGCCGGATTTACCTTGAGCAAGGCGGCAATGATCGTCCCGGAAGCACCTCCGATGTCGACCACGTGGTTTTCCGCCGACGTGTCGAGCGCGCGCAAGCGCCCCGGCAACGCCGGCGGAATGATTGGCCATCGCGCCGGTGAACGCGCTGCCCTCGCTGGGGTTGGCTGCATAATAATCGAAGAGCTCATGACCGAGCGCCGCTGCCGCTTGCCGTTCGCCTTTCCTGATCGCTTCCGTCAACCGGCCCCATGGAAGCCAATGGCCTGGTGCCGTCATCGCGATAGCAAAATCGCGTACCGAATCCGGCACATCGGATCGCAGCAACTCGCCCGCTGGTGCGAGGCCGAACCGCCCGTCCGGCAACGCTGCGATAAGCCCCACGCTCACGGCGGCTCGCAGCAGCCGCAAGGTGGCACGCGGCTCACACTCGACCGCTTTGGCAAGGGCGCTGGGCTCGAGAGGACCGTGCGCAAGACGATCGGCGATTTCAAGTCGCGCCAGCGTTCCGACGATCTGGCTGACCCAATAGCCCCTGATCATTTGCGAAAGCTGTGCGGTGCCGAAATCGGCCATCGCGGTAATTCCTATCGTTTGATCAGGGGACACTCGCTGTCGGCCAAGGGTCGAAACACGTCTTCGCCACGGACGGTCCTGATGATTTTGACCAGGTCCCAGGGACCGGTCGACTCCGCCGGAGCCTTGATCTGGGTGAGGTACATGTCATGAACCATCCGACCGTCTTCGCGAAGGTAGCCACCGGTCGCAAACATGTCGTTGACCGGCGTCGCGCGCATCTTTGCGACGACGGCGACGGATTCGTCGGTTCCGCTGTCCTTGACCGCCTGCAAATAGTGGCGAACCGCCGAATAGGTGCCGGCCTGGATAGCCGTCGGCATCGCCCTGACACGGTCGAAGAAGCGCAAAGACCATGCCTTGGCCTCCGGCGATCTCTCGTAATGGAAGGCCATGAGCGCGAAGTTTCCCTGCCCGAGTTCGAGCCCGATTGCCTTGACCTCATCGATCATCAGCTGCAGCGGCATGACGCGCACGCCCGGCTTCGCCAGATGAAACTCCGCCGCCTGTTTGAGTATGTTAACCGTGTCTGCGCCCCCGGTCCCAAAGGCGATCACTGAGGCATTGCTTTGTTGTGCCTGCAGCAGAAACGAGCTGAAATCGGCGGTACCGAATGGCGCTCGAATATGGCCGACGGCGCCGCCGCCGAGTTTCTCGACGGCGGCAATCCCGTCACGCTCGAGTGCATGCCCGAACGCGAAGTCCGAGCTGATGAAGAACCATTTGTCCGCACCGGGGCCGAAAACGGCCTTCACAGAACCGGTCGCCGAACTGTAGGTATCCCACGTCCAGTGGATGCTCGTCGGCGCGCAAGCCTTGCCGGTAAAGTCCGAGGATCCAGCGCCCACCAAGACAATCTTGTTGCGAGTGCGTGCGAGCTCCACTATCGCAAATCCGACCGCGGAATTTGCGATGTCAGCGGCAACGTTGACGTGCTCGACATCAAACCATCGGCGCACGATCGCCGCACCGATGTCCGGTTTGTTTTGGTGATCCGCTGAGAGGATTTCGATGGGCCGGCCGCTGATGGAGAATCCAAACTCCTCCGCCGCCATACGAGCCGCCTCGACCGACCCACGACCGGTGGCGCTGGCAAGCGGCCCATTCATGTCAGTAATGACTCCGACCTTGATGGGCTGCTCGGAGATTTGTGAGTCCGCCGGCCCGGCTACTCCGACCGCGATCGCGAAATTCAGGCACAATGCGAGAGGAAGCCTCAATATGAACATTGCAAATCCCTCACCCAGCTTTAACGGATATTCTCCTCAACACCTCTTCAGTTCGCGAAAAACGGACATCGTCCGACCGACCACGTTGGTCCGGTTGATGCCAAAAGGCGACAACACGATCCTTGTTTGAGGACGATGGAGAGACCGTGTTGAGAGCCGTTGTGAAGAA
This sequence comes from Bradyrhizobium erythrophlei, assembly GCF_900142985.1. Lineage (NCBI taxonomy): Bacteria > Pseudomonadati > Pseudomonadota > Alphaproteobacteria > Hyphomicrobiales > Nitrobacteraceae > Bradyrhizobium > Bradyrhizobium erythrophlei. The sequence continues at coordinate 5,874,761 of NZ_LT670849.1, read as the reverse complement.
CTTAGTCATCCTTCTTCCAAATGAAGAACGCAGTGCATGCAATCCCTTCGGTGGTTTCCGCGAAACACATCTGTGTTGGGTACTCGGCATTTTCGACCGAGATCGGCACGCTAAAATCGTTATTTTTCCCTTCACTGTCCTGGCGAGCGACATGGAGAATGCCCCCTCCGTCAATCCAGTAGGTGCCTTGCATTGAGACCTGTAAAGTCGCCCGGGGTCCTGTTGCAAAGCCGTAGCTGCCCTCGCGATGCTGGACTTTGACTTCGAGGCAGCCAAGCGTCATCCATTCGTCGCGTTCCCAGTCGTGCCAAGCCCCTTTAAATCTACAGTCAGGTTCGGAATGCCGTTCGAAGTAGGCTGCTGTCATTGCGTCGGCGGGCAAGGCTTGGCTAATCTCTTTCCGAGCACTGTGGAAAGTCGCCGCCGCTAGTACGGTGAACCCGACGATCACCATCGTGGTGATGTAACGGATGATGCTGCCTTGTGCATTCATCCCCCAGCGCTCCTTGCGTCAGCGCGGTGCTTGGTCCCATTTCGTCAGAAAGGGCCGCTTCCTTATACCCGAATTCGCTGATGAACGGTGTGAACTGGGTCACAAAATGCCCTCTCGTTTGCAGACCCAGGCGCGCCGCCGAGCCTCTGTCTGGACTCACGTCGCTGGCGCGGTCGGACTTTGTCGGTTTAGTGCCAGGAACAGACAAAGGCATAAGGAGCCGACATGCGTCGGTCCACACGCTTCCACGCAAATAGCTACGTTCAATTGGTCGCGGCGTGTAATGGTACGACGAACGTAAAATGTGCGCCTTTACTAGATTTTTGTCTTATCAATTCGGCCCCGAGCTGACCTGCAAGCCCTAGAGCAATGCGAGTCCCCAGGCGCTTAGAGAGAGCTGGATCGAAGTCGGCGGGCAGTCCGATTCCGTCATCGCTGACCGAAATGGAGACTTTGTCGTCGCTTAGAACGAGTTGCAGGCGGATCACCCCTCCCGGGGAATCGGGATAGGCATGTCTACCGGCGTTCAAGATTAGCTCGTTGACAATCAATGCAACGAGAATGGCACGGTCTGCGGGGAACTCGATGTCGTTAGGTGTATCAAGTTGGACCTTGCATGGAGCAACTGCAGACTCCAGATCTTGGACGACTTCCTGCAGATAGGCGACCAAATCGACGTTCTCATAGTCGGCATTGTACGCGAGGCGATTGTAAGCGCGGCCGACTGCCAAGATTCGGGTAGATGCTTCCATGAGCCGTTCGCTCAATGCGGGATCATTAGCGGCATTCGCTTGTAGGTGAAGCATACTCGATACCACTTGAAGGCTGTTCTTGACACGGTGGTTGACTTCCTTGAGCAAGATTTGATGACGGTCCAATGCAGCTTGCAGTCTGCGCTGGTATTGCTGCTGCTCAATTGCCATACCGAGGATATTTGCGGCACCTTGCAGGAAGGCGATGTCATGCTCGCCGAACTCACCTTCAGCTTGACTGTCGACTTCAAGCACTCCGAATGGCAAGCCATCGCCTTGTAGTATGACATTCATGGCACGGCGAATCCCGTGTTCGGCGAGTAATTCCGGAGTTCGAAATCGTTCTTCATTTTCGAGATGATTGGAAATCACGGGCTTACCGGTCCGGAGGGCGTAACCGGCCGGCGAATCCAAATCGGCTCCGACGGTCGCGTTGCCAACCACACCCTCACCCCAGCCAACGCCAGCGCGGACTAGCAAACGCTTGTCTGCCGGAATGTACTCCATGATTTTGCAATATTCGGCATCAAGGCCTTCGGCCGTCATCCGCGCGGTGTGATTGAGCAGATCAGTGAAGCTCGTGCGCTGGAGGGCTAGGACCCCAAGTTCGGCGAGCAACTCCTGCTGCCGAATACGTAGTCGGAGTGCACGCCCGGTCAAATCCTCGGGTTCTTTGCCTGGTTTCCCCTCAACTACCGGTTCGTCTGTGTCGGGTGCTGGGCTCATACCGCTTGATAGCATGCGCGGCACCAAAACTCGCCGGGGAACTTATACGCTGAGGATCGATCCTCAGCCTTCTAATTGGGCTTCCCCGACTGCCCTGATGTCCGTTGCGGGTCAAAAAGCAGACCTTACGCTCGGCATGAATTAGGTCGGCTCTTACCTAGACAGCGGACATGGCGTTCGTGCTTCGAATGTTATGGAATTATTGCACTCTATTCTCACGAGCCGCTGCCACGGCCGTCGTGGCCTTCAGATTATTTAATTCATTTCTCATAAACCTCCTCACGTTCATTCGACCAAGCTCATCTCGCGGGCTTGGGGGAGAAGTCGGCTTGGCGGCTGGAGGTAGTCATGCACGACCTTGCCCAGCCCGAGCGTCAGGTCGGCAAGGATGTGGATCGCGGACACGATCTCGAGAACCGGTAGTTCGGCGGCGGGTGCCAAAGCGTGGGGCGATAGGTGTAGCGCCGCAGGTCCAGTCCACGCGCCCTTCAGCGTGACCTCCTCGAGATGATATTCGACCAATTCGCAGATGCGTGGCGTGCCGTCGACGTGCGGAATGATCTTGAGCAGGAAGTTCGGTGCCGCAAGCGACGCTCTGAGTTGCGACAGATCGGCTTGACTGTGCTTGTAGCCCATCGTGCCGGTGGCAACCCGAATCGGTCCGTAATCCAGGGTGCCGACCAGCGTGTCGACTTCGGTCCGCAGCGTCGGCTGCGCCAGCTTTTTCGGAAAACCCCAGAGCTCGCGACCGCCAGCGATCGGCCCCTCGTCATTGAGGAACATGGTACTGGCCGCCTTTGATCGCGAAATCTCGCGCAAAAACGGAAATCGCCGCCCATCTGGACGAGTGGGCCAATTCGTCAGGATTGCAGCCGCCGAAGTAGTTTAGTCGATCCGGAGGCTCTGTCCGTCATCGACCCAGATGCGCTGACCGCAACTGCAACGATAAAGCTCGACCGTCCGACCCGTGTTGGGATCTAGAAGCCGGACCTTAGCGTCCACGAAAGCCGTGCACGCAGGACACAGAGGCAGCGTAGCCGCCGTTGCTGGCCTCGGTACTTTTTCCTGATGTTCCACGACGTCGCGCCCTCCAGAGCCAAGTCGCAAGCAATGTCCAAAAGTGAGCTTCGCTTTTCTGATTCGCAATTCTGCGCGCGATGATTATTTTGAGGCGAAAAGGTAAATTAATCAGACCCTAACCAAAATTCATAACCACGATTCAACATCCAATCTGTATCTCTCTTTTAGAGGGAAAGCAGATGACCAAGGGGCAATCAAGGCTGTTGCACGCGAATGCGATGAGCGAGTTCGCGCGCACTGGCTGAGTGCTCGCCATTCGACGCTCTCAATTAGGATTGAGCGATGGCCTATGGAGACCGCAAGAGTGATCGTGTTCAGTTCGAACGGGGTATTCCAGTCTACCTGATGGGGATTGACGGAACCTGGCGTCGGGAATGCAAGATGATCGACGTGTCGCAGACCGGTGCGCGTTTACATATTGAGGGTTCTCTCGAGGGACTCGATCTCAAGGAGTTTTTCCTTCTTCTGTCATCAACCGGTCTCGCGTATCGGCGTTGTCAGCTGGTGCGTGTTGATGGTGATCAACTCGGCGTCGAATTTCTGGCTCGCGACACGCTCAAAAGGAAAGCGAGGAAGCGGTCCGACCAAATCGATTGAGCCCGATTCTTGGCGAGCATCAATTTCCGAAACGGGTCATTCGCGTCGTTCTGACCGTCTGCCAGCCACTTCCGATCCACCCCGCTGAACAGACATCGTCAGACCGACCCAGCTGGTCCGTTTCGTGCCAGCCTCGGAAGTGAGGGGTCCTATTCGATCACCTCGTCGGCACGGGCAAGCAACGATGAGGGAATAGTAAGGCCGAGCGCCGCGGCCGTCCTCAGATTGAGCACGAGATCAAACTTGGTTGCCTGCTGGATCGGCAACTCTCCCGCCTTATCGCCTCGCAAAATACGATCCACATATGACGCGGCCTGCCCAAACAAATCGACCAGATCGCCGCCATACGACATGAGTCCGCCCTCCTTCGCAAAAATGGTCAAGGGATAGATCGCCGGGAGGCCTTGCTGTCTTGCTGATGCGATGATGGACTTGCGATTGATGGTGTTGAAGGTGTCCGGCAATATCAACAGAGCGCCCCCCGGAAGAAGAGACAAGTTGTTTATTCCTTCTTCAATCTCGCTAACGCTCCTTAGTCCGATAGGAACAGCGGCAAACCCGAAAGATGGCGCTACTTCCTGAATTATCCGGTTGTACCGGAGCCATGATGGATGCTCGACATTTTGGATGAAACCAACCCGTGTGGTCCGGGGCGCCAGCTCTCTCAGGAGATCGAGCCATTTGGTGCTCATTACGTGTTCAGAGCTCGCGAACCCGGTGATGTTCCCGCCCGGACGGGCCACACTCGCAACAAAGCCATCTTCAACAGGATCGGTGAACTGAACGAAAACGATAGGCATGGAACGTGTAGCCTTTTTTGCTGCCGCCAAAGCGGCGGGACTATTTGTGAAAATTACATCGACCCTTTTGTTCATCACCTCCGCAACCGACTCGTCACCACGCTTGTTGCTGTTCACGTTCCAATAGTATTCAAGCTCGATATTGTTGTTTTCGGTCCATCCCAACTTCTGAAGTCTTTCGCGAAGTGCCTTGTTTCTGGCCTGCCCCTCTGCATCGGTCTCAGCAAGGCCCATAAGGATGGCGACGCGCTTGATCGCGGAGGCCCGTTGCCCCCTCGCCGCGAGCGGCCAAGCCGCAGCCGCGCCGCCAATGAGCTTGATTAAGTCGCGTCGCTTCATGCCGACCCTCGGATCGGAACGCGGTAGTCTATCCGTCCAAGTCCGCTATCTGGAAGACGTTAGATACCGCCCAGTGAGATATCTTTGGTGACCGCCAATGTCTGGTTCGGGTCATTAGCGGAAGTCGGCGACCGCCCTGTCCCGCGTCTGCTTTGCTACCGGAAGCGGACATGGCGAACAGCAAGCCGGAGGTCGGCAAAGGGCAGGAGCCGACGCAGACCTGCCACGACTATCGGGTAATGTCGCAGAAACGGCGCATCAGCCGCAGAAGCTGTCCCATTTTGGACTCAGATTTGCCCGCGACTCAATCGAGCCTATTACGGAACAGCGCGGGTAATTTCATTGAAATAGGGGGCCCCCAATGGGTGCGCCACATGACGAGCCGCTCGATTTGTCGCGGCTACTTGAGGAGCCTGCGCCAGGTTCTAATAGTGGGGAGCGGGGTAGAGCGACGGATAATGGAATCTTAGCGCTACTAGAGGCGAATGCCCGCCTTCGTGCGCTTGCAATTCAACTATCAAACCTCGTTGGCGACCTCCCCGCGCCGACAGAGGTAAGAAAGCCCTTTGTATTCGCAGACGGGCCAGTATCGGACCCACCAAATCTTGTCCTGGTCCGCGGCACCGACAGTTAGCTCACAGCGGCAACCTTCTTCGAATACATGAAGACGCCACCGCACGATTTACCCAATTGGCGCTCGTACAATTGGATTTTGGCGGCCGTCCGCTCGTTGGACGCAACGCCGATCACTAGCGGAATCTCGAGTTCGTCCGAGCACCGTTTCGCAAACTGGATCATGTCCTTTGCGTTCGTGGAGCGCCGATACCGCGGGCGGACGAAGTTCAGCAGTTCTTCCAAGCAAAAGTCATTGGAATTCCAATATTGCGATATCTGCAGAATCATCACCGCCTCGATTTCCGACCGGCGGATAATGCCGATAACACCCTCCCGCCTGACCAGGCGTCCTCGATTTTTTGCTCGAGTCTCTCTTGGCTAAAAGAAAACTGCTGCTGCTCTTCCCACTCCTCTCGGCAGATCTCGATGATTTCTTCACGATCAGAGAATTTTGCCTTGGTCACCGGCGCGGCAATCAAGGTTGCGATCGTTTCAGCGTGAAGGCGACTTTGGGTCGGATCGGAGGAGACTCTTTCGAGCATCATGGCTTGGCCTGCCAGCTTTGGCCGCCAGGACGATCGCTTGTCGCCGGGTGCGGGGAAAGATGATGGCGGCCGAGCTTCAGCCGCGAAAATCGGTTCGTCCAGACTGGCCGGCGTGATCAGTGCCCAACCAGTTACTCGTTCTACTCGCAGCTTGCGATTTTGGACCAGCTTGGTCTGTTTTCAGCGATCAGCATAATCGCGGTTGAATCTCGGACCTGGCGTGGTCGAGCAGTGACGGCGTCGCGCGAGCGCCATTCATCGTTACCGCAAGTTATCACGCGACGGGTTCAACAGCAACGAGTGACCGATCACACCAACCCATTACCGAAACTTGCCTTTCGGCAACTTCTCCGGATGAAAATCCTCCGGATTGAATCTTGTAACAGCCTGCTTCACCGTCTCTTCCTTCACGGGGATCAAAGTGACCTCGAAAAGTAGACCGGGCGCTGGCTCGAGCTCACCGGAGCACGAGGCATAGTTGCCGGTCGCCGTGCCCGTTAAAAGGATTTCGACCTCGTCGACGCCAAAAACACTCGGCTGTCCTGCCGCGTGTCTGCGCGTTGTAAGGCGGGCCGTGAACCGGGTTCCGTCGACATGGTATGAACCGCCATAGGTGATAAAGGCGTCCGAGCCGGAGATTTTCCCGTCTTTCAGCAGCACCCTGCCCGTGCCCTGGCCGAGCTTGGTTCCGAACCAGGCGATATAACTGCCATCCGCCAGCATGCAGCAGCTCCCTCAATGCAATCTTGGAAAAAAATACACAGATGATCTTCGAGGAAAACGTTTGAGAGTCGATTAAAAAAATCCGACGAAACACAGACTTCTCCTGAGCTTGTTCATAACGGATATCCCGAATGTTGACCCGAATGATGCGGACCGGTGTCCACAAAAGTCACGGTTGGGGGCTACGCGGTCTTCCCATTCGCTCGCGTTTTCAATTTGAAGCGGGGCACCGACGTGCTGTTCTTTCCCGCACTCAATGCAGGGCGCTCCGTCGCAGTCCTTGGCAGGCAACCGACTGACCGTGACCGCGTAAACCGCCCCGCAATGGAGTCACGAATGGTCCTCTGCGGGACCTGATTTCCAAGTCTGTTCCATTTACCTTACCCATTAACGCCGAGATCCTGAGTGCGCGGGACCGAAGCCTCTTCCCGCCTCTTTCGGTTCTCACGAAACACTCCCGAAGCCGTTTTTCGAAAGCGAAGACAAAGTGAAGCGGTGGAAATGGGCTGGAGATTTGAGGGTTCAACTGTGCTTCATCGTCGCTCTGATCTTTGTCATTTGGATGGTTTTGCAGCAGCAGTATTATTGACTGCCTGATCTAGCGGGCTGAAGGCGAAGGGAAATGAAAACCTTTCTCCGCGAGGTACTTTTCCTGTGCTGCATGGTGATAGCTTCAGTGTGCGGGATAGCAGCGCTAACGATTGTGCTGGCAATTGCTACAAACAAGCTGACGGACCCGCAGGCTTGGATGGCGGTGGTGTTTTTCGCGGCGGTCGGAATCCTGGATAGCTGGTAACGCGGCAAGGATCTGAAGCGTTTCGCAAGCCAGACTGCACCACGGGCTCCCCGACTGCCTGATTTGGTTAAAAATCTATCCCCTTCCTGGGGAAGCTTGCCGCGGGCGCGCAACCCGAGATAGCATGTTGGCGCCGCGATTCTCGGCTACCAGCGGAGACACACGATGGGCGACATTAAGAAGCGGTCGGGTGCGGATAGGCGAACCACAAAGGAACGACGGTCTGGAATAGACACGCGCTCTGAAGAAGAAAAGCGGGTAATAGGTGAACGCCGATCCGGAGTTGACAGGCGATCAGCCAAGGATAGAAGAGCCAAGACTTAGCCAACGCTTTGGCCGCCGTTGTGTGAATTGGGGTACATCTCCAGCGAGAGAATCGGCCTAGCTTTGTGATGCCGCCTCCCGGCGGCTCCTCCCTAGACTTGGCGCCCGCCGCGAATGGCGGGTCTCTTTTGCAAGGCCCTCCCGGGGCGGCTTAAGCGCGCGCCGCTTCGCGCGCTTCCCCGACTCAGCGGGAAGTGGCAATTTGCGTTTTGGGGTAGGTCAAAGCGGGGATTTGCGATGACCTGCAAAATAATTGCTTTTGAATTCGTTGTTCCCACGGCGATGGCCACCACTCTGGCCGTCATGCTCTCGATCGTCGCTGTCTATTTGACGGACAAATACCTTGGCCCAATAGAACAAGCGGAAGCCCATGGTTTGCCTTCAGCCGAAGGGAGCGTGGACCAATGACAGAACCCGATCATTTCGCATCTCGGCCATGGACGCAGGCCGAAGATGATATGCTGCGGTGCTTGGCGCTCAAGGGACTCAGCTCAACAGCGATCGGCATCCGGATGAACCGGACCGAAACTGTCGTACGTTCACGTGCCAGACAGATGCAGATTATTTTGAGAAGAATCAGGTCGAGACAATTGCAGATGGGCTGAAGGCGAAGGGGAAATGAAAACTACGCCACGCCGGCCTTGGACGCCGCAACGGGATAAAGAGCTCCGGGATCTCGTATGCGCTGAGATTATTGCCAAGGCTCTGAATCGGACCGCTTTTGCGGTACGTCGCAGGGCAGGCGTCCTAAGGCTTCCATTGCGAAAGATTACTGGGCGTCGCAGACCGATTTGACCTAGCCCCTTGTGTGTCGACGCACTTGTCGTTCGATTTGGACCGCCAGCGAGTACGTTCAAGATGAATAGCGGTGAGACATCCTACGTCTGGCAACTTGGCAACCAGACGGAGATCAATACCTATCGAGGGGTTGGCGCTGCCAGTACACAATTTTGCAAGGTCAACGTTGTTGCAACACCAGCCGGGATTGTGACGCAGCTCCACACCGAAGACGCCAATATCTACACCGGCCTAACAGTAGCAATCGGTGTTGACGTAAAGCCTCTGCTAACCGGCCCGCGTCCGCGCGGTCCGCATCGCGAAAAAGGCGGCACGCACTCGTAAGAGGAACGCTGCATGACAAAGACAAAGATCAGAAAATCGTCCGCGATCAGAGCGAAGAGCAGCCAAAGGACAAAGAGCGTGCGCAGACGGCTCAAAAGACAGATCACGCGCCAGAAAAGAACAGGGCAAGAAATAGTTCAAGCAGGTTAGCGCGCCAACTCCTAACTCGTTGGTGACGCGCATGCCTTCGGCGAGCCTTGCCTACGCGGCCCGCTTCTTTCGGGGCGCCCTTGCCTTCTTCGGCTTTGCCGGGGCTTCGACAGCTTTCCTTGCGATCAACCGCCCAATCTCGCCAAGCGATGTGCCCAAAACCTCTCGCTGCGCCGCGAGCCAATAGTTGTCGGCTTGACCGTCTTGCCGACCGCCTTCGATCCAAAGATGATAGGCGCGCTCACGAATAGCGTTTTCCATATCTTGCATTGCCAGTCCTCCGCTTCGTCCCACCCGAGATTGGCAAAACCCAGTTAGGAAACTTTAAACGTCAGAGCTCGCTGGCTGCCTCTTTTCTCGCCAAGTTTGGCCCTGGTATCGAAGCCCTCAATACATGCCGAAAGGCCTCACCACCCGGCGCGCTGGGACCGATAAACACAACGGGCGGCTCTCTCCATGACGGACCACGAAAATTAATCGCACGCCGCTTTGCGGCTCAATGAGGTGCTCTCTTCGCCGTGGTTCCGATGAAGAACCACGGGAAACCCATCAGATATCATCCAGCGGTATGACGCAGATACCTATGCCGTCCTCAGTGGTGACCGAGATCGAGTAGTTTTGCCCTGTTAGTTCTGGCCGCTCCAAGCGCAACGAGCGCGCCAGCTTTATCCCCTCGATTTGCGCGATCGTATCGTCAATCAACTCATGCGAGCCGTAGTCGGTGACCCGACGGCTATCGACGAGCTTAAAATGGTAGCGCGGCATCTACCCAATGTGGCAAATTCGGTGCCAGCACCTCGTTTGGAAGACTGCGACGAAAGATTCGTATGCAGATTTCACCGCGGCGTAATCGCGTTTTGCAGCTGCCGCGCTGTAGTTCGAATCCGTCCTCGGCACCGACGTTTACGCAGACGAGCAGGAAGGCGCGCGCGACGATAGCACCATCATCATCGAGAAAAATGGTCGTCTTTACGACTCATGGCTATCCAGCGATCAAGCAGCTAAGCGATTCTAATTAGGCGCGGCTTGAAATCCATTCGTGACAAACCCCCAACGCAATATCGAAGCACCCTGCCAAGTCGAATCCCCTTTCGTCAAAACATAGGTAAGTAAAGCAAGCGAGACTTTGGAGTTTTCCACAGGGACCTTTCATCTCGGTACGCAGGAGTGGAGCTTGCACAATAATTGGCCTTGCCGGAACCCGTGAAGGTTTCGTGAAGGGAGGTCCTTGGGGCGACGCCGATGGGTTTGCCCGTCGCCTCGCACCATCCACCTTGCACCCCCGTCGTCGGTCATCCACCCGGCGGGGGTTTGCGTTTGCTGGGAAACATTTGCGATGGTCTCTCGTTGCTTTTCCTCAACGGGAGGAATGCCCACGCACCTCAATACTATCGCGCTTGCGTCAGCGCTCGCTCTGACGAGCTCCCTCGCCTGCCCAGATAGGCGGCTTGAACGCTTCAGGAGCGAAGGTCCCGGAACGCTCTGGTGCCGTGGTGGACGACAACGGAGTAGCTGTCGGAACTATGGACCGCGGCCGACTCGATTGACTCCGTTTCGTACGTTTGAACGAGCAACCGGCACAAGATCTTACCATCCAAAGCGGGCCGCCTAGCGAGATATTCCGTAGGATCGATAGACGCACCTCCGAACGCTTGAACATGTAGGGGGCGGCTATGCGTCTCAAGGAAACCAACTCGGATTGGGTTTTCGGTACGCCCAGGCACCACACCCATGAACATCAGTGGGTGTCGAAGATCTTCTGATAGGCCGCGACAGCCGTCTTAATTGCGGAAAGTTCGGCTGACGTCGGCTCATCTGGATTGCTCGCCGGCGGCAGACTGCCGAATTTCAGCAAGCAGGCCATTAGCAGCATGCGGGCTTTTGTCGCCGTCAGATTAGAGCCCGCGATGAAATATTCGTCCGGGTCGGCGAAACCTTCCGGGTTACCGCGGCCCACGCGTACTACGGGAAGTCCGCTGTAGATGGCCTTTCGCAGCACCCGTTGCCGGACCGATGACGTCATCTTGCCATAGGGCGTGGTGCCTTCGATGACGAAGCCGGCGAGACGATTGGTCTCAAGCTTTCGCGCCAGCAACGCGACCAGATCGGCCGAGATGGCGGGATCGTCGAAATATTCCTCGGCGTAAAAGCCACCATCCTTAACGATTGGCACCGAAGGGATCGCACTTTCGAGCAGATCGCCATTATCCTGCCGGATCCTGGTCTCGCTTCGCTTGATCGTTCCATCCGAACTGGAAACCACCGGCACCGACGACGGAATCCTAGAGAGGTTCACTTCCGATAAGTAGGTGTGTTTCAGCGCCGGAACGTAGTGCAGCACTGCCGCGCCGTGATACCCCACACCGCCCAGAATTCCGCCGTGTCCTCCGGTCGCGACATAGCCGCCCGGCCGCGCATCGACCTTCATCACTTCGCGTGCGGCAAAGAAGCGTTGCTCCTGCAGGACGATGACGCCGGCGCGATTGCGGCCCTGCTCGTCGGCCCAAACCCGGGACGCGATGTATTCGACTGAATCGGTGATGTTTTTGGGGCCATCGTTGCTGATCTCACCCTGCGGCCGTTGCGCAGCGTTGCCACAGATCGGAATGGTGGTGTCGATCAGGAGATTGAACCAGTAAGCGATTTCCTCAATCTGCGGGCTGCCCTGGGTATAGATGGCTCCATCATATTGATTGCTGTCGAAGATCCGCCGCGCGGCATTGGTGAGCCGCGCCAGCGCCGGTCGCGGCGGAGCCTCGCCAAGATGATAGGGCCGGTACGCGAAGAAATCCTTGCTGCGTGTTTCTGGCGGGATATCGCCCTCACCGACGTCGGTGCGACGGGACGCCGGCAAACCCTTGGTGTAACCCGCGGGAGGCAGAACCCGATAGAAGTCCACGTCCGCGAAGGACGAAATCAGATTTCCGATACCTGCCGAGCCGATGCCCAGCCGATCGATCTCTTCAAAACTGCGCGACCCATCGGGATAGAAGGATTGTCGCGCCTGAGAGGCTGGGGCGCCCGGTTCAGTGCATTCGCCTTCCCAGGCCGCTCCATCGGACTTACGCGCCATATAGGGCAGCGGATAAAGTCCATCGTCGGGAAGGATATCGATCTCGAAGACAGCCTTGTCTTTCGGACTCGTGCGTTCCTTGTGGAACACGTTCCTGGCGTCCAAATAGCCGTCCGGCGGACCGTAAAGTTCCGCAGCGTCCGCTTCCAGCGGGTGCGCCGAAAAGCATTCCACATAGACCTTGGCAGGGGCCGCCAGACGCTGGGCACGCAACGCATCGAAGCGTGCATCGCTGCCATCGTGATTCTTCCGCACCGGCAGGCCGTACTTCTGACGCGCCTTGTTCGATGTGACAAGCGGCGGTGAATTCTGGACGGTCGCCGTGGGTCCCGCCAAGTGAGCGATCCTGGGTCTGTCTGCCATAATGGATTCCTTTTAGCTCGCTTGGTCCATGGCTGAACCACCCGCCCTCGCCCGGCGGGCGGTTCAATCGCCGTTCGAATTACTCGGCCGCCTGCCCCATGGCTGCGGCAGAATCCAGGAAACCGACCAGTTCGCTGGTGGTCATGACGTCGGCAAACAGCGTCACCATATTGTTGAGTGTCGCGTTATGCTCGGCATCGGTCAGAGCCGCGTTACCGTCGGCGACGAAGATGACCTTGTAGTTCATCTGCATGGCATCGCGCGCGGTCGACTCACAGCAGACATTGGTCGCGGTTCCCGTGATGATGAGCGTGTCGATCCCGCGCGCCTGCAGAATCTCGTGCAAGTTAGAGGAGCCAGGGACGAACGCACCAAAGCGGGTCTTGTCCACGATCAGATCCGTCGCCTGCACGTCGAGCCCCGGCCACAGCGCGAAACCATGGCAATCCTTGCCGAAAGTCTCGATCATCGCCGTACGGCGCTGCGGCGAGGCAAAATCGTTAAACCAGCTCGACCAGCTAACCTGAGTCTCTTCGTCGATTAGATATCGGATAAATACATTGATGCCGCCGGCGGCGCGTACCGCCTCGCAGATCCTGTTGACATTCGGAACAATCTCGCGTGCGACCGGAAGTTCGACCGTCGCGCCCGGCTCCATAAAACCGTTCTGCAGGTCAACGATGATGTGTGCGGTTCGCGAGGGAATGATATTGCCGAACATATGGAACTCATGGCGGAAGCCCTTGATACGATCCAATACGTCACTGGACATCTCGATCTTGTGCATGGCGACCTCTCTCGTTGTGCGCCCAGGCGGCGCGATTGTTGCGCCAGCGACAGCTGGCGTTGCGGACTTCGGAACGAGGCGTTAATTCGTCCCGAGGTTTCATCACTCGGCGGCAACGTAAGCACCGAGTTCGTGCGTCTCTCCCAGTGCTTCAGGGGACACCTCTCCGGTGATCGTGCCCTTTTCAATCAGCAGGACCCGGTCGGAAAGGTGTCTGATGAAGTCGAGGTTTTGCTCGACAACGACAATGGCCAACCCCTGATGCCGGTGCAGGCCGATCAGGATTTCCAGAATTTCCTCCACGATCGAAGGCTGGATTCCCTCGGTCGGCTCATCGAGCAGAAGCAGTTTGGGACGCCCGCACAGACAACGCGCCAGCGCCAGTATCTGTTGCTCACCACCCGAGAGCGCTCCGCCTGCGCGATCAACGATGGAATCGAGGCGGGGGAAACGCGCCAGCACATCCTTGACAGCGTTATCTTCGGAATGGATTCCGTCCTCGATGAACCCCATCCGCAGGTTCTCGGACACGGTCAAATTCGGAAAGATGGCGCGGCCTTGCGGAACGTAGCCCACGCCGGCGCGGACCCGGCGAAACGAGGACAAATTCCCGATCTCGACGTCATCCAAACGAATTTTGCCGCGGGTGAGCGGGACCTGCCCGACCAATGTCTTGAGAAGGGTGGTCTTGCCCATTCCATTGTGTCCGAGCACGCCGACCACCTCATGCTCGGCCACCCTGAAACTGATTCCGGATAGTACGGGGATGCGCCCGTAGCCGGCGTGGAGGTTGTCGACTTTGAGCATCAGGCCGCTACCTTTTTGCCGAGATAGACGTCTCGCACCGATTGGCTGCTAAATACCTGGTCGACATCGCCTTCCAGCATGATCGCGCCCTGATTGAACACTGTAATGCGTTGGGCGATGGTCCGAATGAAGAACATGTCGTGTTCAACGACGATCAGCGGATGGTCGCGGTTGATCTCGCAAATGAGCTCGGCGGTCCGGCCCCGCTCTTCCTCGGTCATTCCAGCCGCCGGTTCGTCAAGCAAAATCAGGTTCGGCTCGCCGCACAACACGAGACCCAATTCGACGCGCTGGCGCTGACCGTGGGCAAGTTGCCCGGTCAGGCTATCGGCAAAACGACCGAGCATAAGCCGTTCGATTTGCGCGTCCACCATTCGCGCGATGGCCTTTCCCTGGTTGTGACGCGCCGCGGCGATCCAGAGATTGTCACGCACCGAGAGGCCATTGAAGACGCTCGGCACCTGGGTCTTGATGCCGATGCCCAGCCGGGCAATTTCATGAGCCTGCAACGCGGTGATATCGGTACCGCGAAACAGTACTGCCCCGCTGGTCGGTTTGATCTGACCGGTCAGAAGTTTGAAAAACGTACTCTTGCCGGCCCCATTGGGGCCGATCAGGCAGCGCAGCTCACCTTCAGCAAGCACGAAGTCAACACCGCGGATGGCCTGCACCCCGCCGAAATGCTTGACCAGTCCGCGGGTTTCGATCAGTGGCGGACTCATGTCTTGCTCTCGCGTGCAACATGTCGTGGCGAAGCCGCCGGACGGCGCAGCGACACCAGCCGTGGAACCAGCCGCTCGGTGAACATCGGCGCGACTCCCTTGGGCACTAGAAGGACGAAAACAAGCAGAATGGCGCCGAGTACGATGTTGGCATTGACCACTTGCTGCGTCCCGATCTTGACCGTTAGCCAGGAGATCGCCATCGCGCCGATCACCGGACCGAGCAGTGTTCCCGGCCCACCCACCATCAGCCAGATAATGATCTGCGCCGACTGCACCACGCTAAAAGAGGTCGGGCTGACGAAATTTCCCCACGCCGTAAAAAGACATCCGGCGAGGCCGGCGATGGCGCCGCCGATCGAAAAGGCAATCAGCTTGTGCAAGCGCGAATCGTAGCCGAGAAATTCGACGCGCTGCTCGTTCTCGCGCACGGCAACGAGAACGCGTCCGAATCGCGTTCTGAGCAGGGCATGCAATCCAAAATAGACGATCAGCAAAATCGCGGCGCAGAACGAGAACATACCGGCCGGCTCCAGCGTGTCGTCCGGCTGGAATGGAATATTGAGCGATGGGACGTTCGGCATGCCATTGAAGCCGCCGAGCACGGCTTCGCCGATGTGATATTGCGGTCCGGCTGTCGAGTTGACCACATTGTAAAATATCAGCGTGACCGTCAGTGTGATGACGCCGACGTAGACGTCGCTGATGCGCGCATAGAACATGAAATAGCCGAGTGCGGCCGCAAACAGGGCCGGCATCGCCATCGCGATCACGAATGGCAAGGTGCTGTCACCGATATTGATGACGCTTACCGCATAGGCGTAGGCGCCCAGCCCGAAGAACGCGGAATGGCCGAAGCAGAGAATGCCGCCATAGCCCCAAATAAACGCAAGGCTGAGCGCCAGGATCGCGAAAATCACATACAGCGTGACCTGCAACAAGGTGTACAGATCGAGCACGAGGGGCAGACCGACCAACAGCAAGATGCCAACGGCGCCGACGAAAACGAGACCGGCATTTGAGCGAAGACACGCTTTCATAGATGGCCCCGGAAATAACGGCCGGTGATCCCCTGCGGCAACAGGCGGATTAGGATGATCGCCGCGACAAGCAGCGCCACTTCGCCGTAGACCGGGTTGCTGGCAAACGTCGCAAGCTGGTTGATGACGCCAAATAGGGTCGAAGCTGAGATGGTGCCGACCAGCGCCGCCGGCCCTCCGCCGATGACAGTAATAAAAGCGCGGCCGATATACGAGCCGCCGATATTGGGAAAGACGCCTGAAACGGGCGCGAGTATGCCGCCGGCCAGTCCCGCTAACGCCGCGCCGAACGCAAATGTCACGGCATAGATTCGCGAAGTGTCGACGCCGAGCGCCGCGGCCATTTCCGCGTTCTGCATCGTTCCGCGCGCTAACAGCCCGAGCCGGCTGGTGCGCAATATAATATAGACACCGATGATCGTTACGATCGACATGGCGATCACGAACAAGCTGTAACCGCTCGCCTGGTAGGCGCCAATGGTGATTCCCCGCAGAGGCGTCGGCACGCCTTCGGTGATATCGCCGAACACCATGGTCAGGCCGCCGACGATGAAGAGGCTCAGCCCCCAGGTCGCCAACATGGTTTCGACCATGCGCCCATAAAGATGCCGTATGATCAGACGTTCAATGACGGCGCCAATGACCGCTACCGCAATCGGCGGGATCACGAGAATGGCGATCCAGATGTTGATGTGATGGTGCACGGCAACCGCCGCACTGTAGCTGCCCATCACCATGAATTCCCCGTGGGCAAGATTGATGATGCGCATCATGCCGAAAACGATGGCGAGGCCGACACTGATCAGCGCCAGCGTCGCCACGGCATAGATGAAGTCAATCCCGACAACGATTGCTAGATCCAACGTCAGTTTACTCCGCAAATACGCCATCGCGTCGTGCTGGCGGCAGATCGCGAGCGGTCTCCGTCCGGGGCGCCGCCACGCGGCGAACGCCCCGCGCCTTTCGCTGCTAGAGCCCTCGGTTCTGATAAAACCCCGGCTCCAGTCTTTTGCTTTGACGCGTTTTCTTCGCGAACCGGTATCCACTTCGCTCGAAAACGCCCTACATCACCTTGATGATGTACTGCTTGGCGTCGCGAGGATTCTTCTTCAAATCGCATACCGCCGCCGTATCGGCAGGCTTGCGCTGCGGGAAGGTTTCGATAAGAACCGGCTGCTTGTCCTGCATCTTGGCGAGATGAACATCGAAGACGCAGTGGTGGGTCTGGGGATCGAGCGTCACGGATCCACTCGGAGCATCTATACTGATCCCGCTTTCGAGCGCCTCGATCACCTTTTCCCGATCCAGCGTACCTGCCTTCTTGATTCCGGCAGCCCAGAGCAACATTCCCTGATAGCTCGCCATCGTCAGATCGGAGATGGGTGGATAGTCGGCACCGAATTTGGCGCGGACTCGCCTGAGAAAGTCCTTGTTGACCGGGTTGTCGAGCGTCTGCAGATAGTTGTAGGCCACAACGACACCGTTGCTCTCTTCAGGTGTGAGAACAAGTTGCTCGTTGGCGCCCGAGAAAGTCGTCGATGCGATCGGGATTTTCCCGGACAGACCGGCTGCGTTGAACTGACGATAGAACGAAATCGGGCCGCCGCCGACCAGGATCGTCATGATCCAGTCAGGTTTGGCTGCCTGAATCTTCGAGATCGTGCTGCCGAAATTCGTCGCATCGAGTGGGAAGAACTCCGTGCCGAGCACCTCGCCTCCGCCATCCTTAACGTACTTCTTCACCCAGTCCGAGGTGATCTGGCCGTAATTATAGTCGGCGGCGAGCGTGTAGACCTTTTTCCCCCAGTTCTTGAGGCCGTATTCGACGAGGATTTCGGTATTATGCGCGGGCGTCACCCCGTCAATGAAGATGTTGCGATCGCAAACGCCACCTTCGTAAGGCATATCGTAGAAATACAGCGTCTTGTACTTATCGAGCACCGGCCTGATCACTTCCCGCGAAGCGGAAGTAATTCCGCCATGCACGACTGCGACCTTATTCTTAAGCGCCGCTTCCTGCGCGTACTGGGCATAGAGCTGCATATTAGTCTGTGTATCGAAGCTGACGACCTTGATCTCGCGGCCGAGCAGACCGCCAGCCTCGTTGATTTCACTGACCGCGAAATTGAGGACGTCGTACATCGGCTTGCCAGACGCTTCGAGGCCCCCGGAAAGATCGTACATACTCGCGATGACAATCGGATCAGCCGCCGCGGCATGCCGGACCAGCGCAGGCGCGAAAACGGTCGCGGTTACTCCGCCCTTCAATAACGCTCTGCGGCTCATACCCATGGTATTTCTCCTCGTTGCGATTTGCCGATCATCTGCCACAACGCTCCGTCGCGGAATCGTATCGTGCTGCGGCGCCGATCCTGACCTGCGAAACCATGAAATTCCGGTTCATTGATTGTTATGATAGCGCGGCGGTAGTCGCTCTCGCTTGCCTCGAACTGCCAAAGTATTGGTTGTGGTTGCCAATCGAACGTTCTTTACCACTGAGGTTCAGCCCATTTCGATTCATCCCATAGGACACGGGCCAGCGTGATCCGCACGGGTCGAAACTAACGTGTGATTGCCGATCCCGGCGTGTTGCTCGAATACATTTCCAAGCACCTTCGTCGTCACGGCCAGGATCGCCGACGATTGAAGCCGATCAGCGGCGCGCCAGCGTATGCGGGGCATGGCCAAACGTCTTCTTGAATGCCCGGCTAAAATGAGAAAGATCGGTGAAGCCGAAGCTCAGCGCGGCATCGGTGACATGTCTCACATGTCCTTCAGCGAGCGCCTTGTAGCTCGCGGAAAGACGCTGCTGCCACAGCCAGCGTATGGGTGTTGTGCCTTCGGCGGAAAACAGCCGGTGCAGCGTGCGCGGCGCCAGGTTTTGGGCCGTGGCGATACTGTCGACCGTCATTTCCGGATCGTGCAGGTTAGCGACCACGTAGCGCTTCACGCGCGCGAGGCGCTCATGATTTCTGCCTTTTCCCTCCGCATCTCCCGAAAATTCCACATCGAGGGTCGTTGCCAGGATGTCAAGCGCAGAAGCTCCCACCCGGTTCGCGACGTCTTCGTCTAGCGAAGGTTCCAATTCGACCAGCTGACGTACCACCGTCGCCGTCAGCGTTCCGAGTTTCGACGCCGACGCGATCCGCCGGGCAGTGAAGCGCTCCACATCGGGTACGCGGGAAGTCATGAGCGCCCGTGGTATCGTAACGATGATCTGACGCGTATCCGCACCAAACTCCATCGTGAAAGGCCTCGCCTGATCATAGATGATCATGTCGCCATTCAGAACACGAGCCGTTCGTCCACTTTGCGCTAATCCAACATCGCCGCAATAAACAAGCAACAGCATGAAGTGATCACGCGGATCCGCGCGGATTTCCGTGGAACCGCGAATGACCTCAATTCGGCTTTCGGAAGCTGAAGACGAAAGTTGACTGACGGTAAGCGCGCCAAACGATCGCGCGGAGATATACCCACTGAAAGTTCCCCGGCCGGTTCGCCGATAATCAGTAATCGAATAATTGTGGCAAGTCGCGTGATGCCATTGCTCAAAGCACCGGCTCACCCCGACAATATTCTGGGCACTCAGCATCGAAATTCTCCGATCGAGATCGTCGCCCTCGGATATCGGACTATTCAAGCAAGAGATGTGCCATCCCATGCCGAAAAAATGGACAAGCGGCCGCCGAGATCAATGACGAACATTGGCGCACACAGGCAAGCATCAGGCAGGGCCAACCAAGCGGGCTGACCCGTCGGTGTGTTACCGAAAAATGGCCGCGAGCAAATTCGACCAAGCGCCGGACCCGCCTGCGTAACACTGATCGAAGTCGGACGCCCGATCCAATCCTTGATCTTCCCT
This sequence comes from Bradyrhizobium erythrophlei, assembly GCF_900142985.1. NCBI lineage: Bacteria > Pseudomonadati > Pseudomonadota > Alphaproteobacteria > Hyphomicrobiales > Nitrobacteraceae > Bradyrhizobium > Bradyrhizobium erythrophlei. The sequence continues at coordinate 5,855,042 of NZ_LT670849.1, read as the reverse complement.
GGTGGAGGAAGGTCACTACGAGATCGGCGTCGGGAGCCGTTCAAGAAGTCGAGCTGATCGCCGCCTTAGCATCCACTCTAGAGTGAGAAAGCCTGATGACTTTTAAAATGCCTTCGACCGAACAGGTACGTAAACTGGGCGACGCCCTGGGGATCGACGTCACCGACAGCTATGCCGATTCCGTCATCGACTTCATCAAGCCGTTTGCCGACGGCTATCGGCTTATCACTTCGCTCGCGGACGACGTCCCCGAGATCAAATATCCGCGCAGCGGATATTATCGGCCGGAAGGCGAAGAGAACAAGCACGGCGCTTGGATTGTGAAGGCCCAGATCAGGGGCGCAAGCAATGGAAAACTCTCCGGGAAGAAGGTCGCCATCAAGGACACCTATTCCCTCGCTGGCGTTCCGCTCACAAACGGCGCATCGGTGCTGGAGGGCTATGTGCCGGAATTCGATGCTCCGGTCATCACGCGGCTGCTCGACGCCGGCGCCGAGATCATCGGCAAATCGGTTTGCGAATACTTCTCCTTCTCCGGTGGCGCGGCCACGAGTACATCGGGTCCGGTTCATAACCCGCGCGCCTGGGGCCATACTCCCGGCGGGTCTTCGACCGGCTCCGGTGCATTGGTTGCGCTCGGCGAGGTCGATATGGCTACCGGCGGCGACCAGGCCGGCTCAATCAGGATACCCGCATCGCTCTCCGGCGTCGTGGGTATCAAGCCGACCTGGGGCCTTGTTCCCTATACCGGCATTATGGGCATGGATCCGACGATCGATCATGCTGGACCGCTCACCGCGACGGTCGCCGACAATGCACTGTTTCTGGAAGTGATGGCTGGGGAGGACGGCTACGACTCCCGGCAAGCCGGTCTGAAACTCGACACCTACACCAAGGCGATCGGTCAAGAGATTGCCGGCATGAAAATCGGCGTCGTTCAGGAAGGATTTGGCCAATACGATTCACATCCCGATGTCGATGCGGGTGTACGGGAGGCGGCAAAAGTGCTGCAAGGCCTCGGCGCACTAATCGAGGAAATATCGATTCCATGGCATTTGATCGGCGTCCCGATCTGGTCGGCGATCGCGCTCGAGGGCACGTATCACGGAATGATAAAGAGCGCCCTGCCCCGCAACATCGAAGGCGTCTATCCAGTCTCGCTCGCCGGCCGGCTGGGCTCGCTTCGCGAACGCGCCAACGAATTGCCCGACACCGTCAAGGTCGGCATGCTGCTCGGCGCCTACACCGACAAATATTATCGGGGCTATTACTACTTCAAGGCGCAAAATCTTCGCCGAAGATTACGCGCGGCCTATGACAAGGCGCTCAGTGGATACGATCTGCTATTGATGCCGACGACGCGGATGATGGCCTCCAAGATTCCGTCAGCCGACGCCCCGCTGCAAACCCTGATGCAACACAGCTGGGAGCAAATCACCAATACCTGCCCGTTCAACATCACCCATCATCCCGCGATCTCGATCCCGTGTGGTCTCGGAGAAGGCGGCCGCCCGATCGGCCTGATGCTGGTCGCCAAGCACTGGCAGGAATCGACGTTGTATCGGGCTGCCCACGCCTTTGAGCGTGCTTGTCATTGGCAGTCGATGGGGTCGAACGCCAAACGCTGATCGGGGCTTCATACAGCGGTCCGCCGATTTCAATAAAACCCAAGGAGACACAGGATGGACAATACGGCGATCAAGGTGGCGGCGACGCCACAGACTGTCAAATGGGGCTTTTTCGATCCTTCGACTCCGGCGATCACCAGCGTTGCTTCCGGCAGCGAGGTAGTCATAGACACTGTTTCGGGCGAACCGCCGCACCTGCCGAATGACAGCACCTTCGAGATCCTTTCCGAGCACCGTCCGATCCTGGAAGCGGCCGAACGCGGACAGGGGCCTCATTTACTGACCGGGCCGATACATGTCGAAGGCGCCAAACCGGGCGATGTCCTCGCGGTGGACATTCTGGACGTGATCCTGCGGCAGAATTGGGGTTTCAACCTGATCATTCCCCTGCTCGGCACCATACCCGACGACTTTCCCGACTTCGTCCTGAAGATTCTTCCCATCGATAAGCAGGCCAAGACGGTGACGCTCCCGTGGGGCGGAAAACTGGCGCTCAAACCATTCTTCGGCGTGATGGGCGTGGCGCCGCCGCCCAATTGGGGACGCATCACTTCGATTGTTCCGCGAGCGATGGGCGGCAATATGGACAACAAGGAACTGGTTGCCGGGACGAAGGTCTATTTTCCAGTGTTCAATGAGGGTGCACAATTCACTGTCGGCGACGGCCACGGGGTGCAGGGTGACGGCGAAGTTTGCATTACCGCCGTTGAAACGGCGCTGACCGGTCGCTTCAAATTCACCGTGCTCAAGGGCAAGGAGTTGACTGCGCCACGCGCGGAAACCCCGACGCATTACATCACCATGGGTTTCGATGAGGATCTCGACGATGCCGTGCGGCAGGCGCTCCGCGACATGATCACATGGATCGGTGAAGTGCGCGGACTATCGAAAACGGACGCCTACACGCTATGCAGCCTCGCCGCGGACATCCGTGTGACCCAGATGGTCAACCTAGCAAAGGGAGCACACTGCATGCTGCCGAAGTCCATTCTGGCCTGACTAAGGACATGGTGCGAACAGGCACCAATCGGCTGGGCTTTGACACAAAATAATATAGGCAACACGTTCCTCAGCCTCGCCACGATCGTCATCAACAGTTTCGCCATCGGTTCAGGAGCGCGGCCTTGGGCGACTCGTCCCCCAGGGAGGTCTTCAACAATGTCCACGGAAACGGCGCAGCGTCAAACCGATGTAATCAAGTCGCGCCGCTTCACAAACGGCCAACTGATAAGGTTTTTGCTAAAAGGCTTGCCAGTGGCGACAACGGATAAGACGCAAAACTTATATAATCGGACGCTACATTTCAGACGAAGGCTTATCGAGCTGCGGACTGACTCCGTGTGCGCAAGTGCCTAACCCGTTTCCGACGTGTTCCGGGAAGTGCGTCATTAGCTTTGTACGATAGCTTGCCACTACGCCTTTCCACTCACTGTTGACGGAGCAGAAATCGGTCGAACTCGATTGGGTAACGATTCGCTTCTTCATATGCCGCAAGGATATCACGAAGAAATCCTTCATTTCTTTTTGAGACACGCATGGATTCAACGGACAGTTCGGCACGCCAAGCTTCAGCCGATCGGTGCAGTTCAGCTTCCGAAATAGTCGTCAGCCTGCTTTTTTCGACTACAACGCGCCCGTCGACGATGACCGTGTCGACGCCCTTTCCACTTTCGCCGAACACCAACTGTTTTACCGCGCTGTTTAACGGCCGGTAGGCCGTATCGGTGAGATTGATGAGGACCAGATCCGCTCGGTAGCCTGGCCGCACGAGGCCGATCTCATCGGCCTTCTTCAAGGCGCGTGCACCTCCGATGGTCGCTGCCTTGTAAGCAGAGCGTGCGGCCCCCTCTTCGCCTGCCCCCGAATACATCCCCCACATGAGCGCGAACGCCTTCATTGCCTGGAACATGTTCTGCGCATCGTTTCCGCTGCAGTTGTCGCAGCCGAGCGCGATATTGGCGCCTGCCTTGGCGTATTCGACCACCGGTGCAAAGCCGTTCAGCAGTTTCAGGTTGCTGATGGGGTTGCAGACGACATTGGCGCCTGCGGCACCGAAACGCTCGATTTCCTGTCGGCTGATCCAGACGCCATGCGCGACTGTCAGATGCGGCCCAAGAAGGCCAAACTTCGCCAGGTGGTCGAGCAGCGAGCCTTGCGGATAAAGCTGGCGCGCAAGAACCGCCTGCGAGCGGGCTTCATAGAGGTGGGTGAATATTTGAAGACCGTGCCGTCGCGCCACCGCTGCCGTCCACGACAGCAGATCATCAGTGCAGCGCTGTGGACCCGAAGGACCGATGGCCCAGCTCAGCCGCGCCATGTCGACGCTGCCGACGCGCTCCTCGATCAGGGTTTTGTAGTCGCGAACATTGACCCCGTTCGCGAGCAGAGGATCGCTGGCCGCCGGCAGGCCGCGCCAGTATGGCACGCATTCGACGGGCGCACGGTCGGAAATCTGCGGCGCGAGGACCACGCGAATGCCGCTCTGTTCGTAGGCTGCAACGATCGCGTTGATCTGGTCGTGATCTGCTTGCGACATCGCCGGCATGTCCTGCACGGTCGTAATGCCATTGAGCAAGCATTCGGCCGCGCCCAGCATTGTTCGAAGCCCAATCCGGGAGGGCGACGGGCGCGAATAATTGCCGGGTCCGGAATAAAGCATCCATGCGTCGAGCGGCAATTGCTCGAACAGACCACGCAACATGGTGTCATGCGAGTGGTAGTGCGCATTGATGAGACCGGGAATGACCAGCTTATCGCCGGCATCGATCTTGGTAACCTCTGCGCGTTGCACTGCCGCTTTTGCAGCATCCGCGCCAACAGCAACGATATGCCCATTTTCGATGAAGATATCCGAGACGGCAGGCCGGTCGAGATCTCCGTCCACGTCGAGGACGCGGCCGCGCGAAATGAGCATGGGAGACGCCGGCATCAAAATCGGCCTTTGTGCTTACGAGTCATCGCTACCCGTATCAGGCCAGAGCGCGCTCAGGCTACGACTTTCTGGGGGACGCCTGCCTTGGCGGCATCCACCTGGGGGATGTCCGCGATTGCGCGGGGTTCGTCATGCGCTGCACCGACCAGTTCGTTGACGTCGCTGACCCCGTTCTCTTCAAGGTACTTGGTCAAATCCGCGAGCGCGCGCGGAAGTGCCAGCGGATCAACATAATTGACGGTGCCAAAGGCCACTGCGCGCGCGCCTGCCGCCATGAATTCAATGACGTCGCGGAAGTCAGCGACGCCGCCCATTCCGATGATCGGAATTTTGACCGCGCGATAGACCGCCCAGATCATGTAGACCGCCAGCGACTTCAGAGCCGGGCCGCCGAGCGCGCCGATCTTGTTGCCGATGATCGGTTTGCGAGTGCGATAGTCGATGCACATCGCGCGCGGCCCGTTGATCATTGAAATTGCGTCCGCGCCGGCAGACTCCACCGCCTGCGCCACCGGAACCAGCGAGGAATAGTCGGGCGCCAGTTTGGCGAATACAGGGACCGCGGATCTCTGCTTGCAGCGCTCGACGACTTGATAGGCGGCATCCGGGTCGTATCCGAAGTCGAGGCCGCCCTGCTTCAGGTTGGGGCACGACAGGTTGAGTTCCAGCGCTGCAAAGATCCCGAGATCCGAACAGCGGCCGACGATATCGACATATTCATCTTCGGTGCGGCCGATGACGCTCTGGATGACGGGAAGTTTCTGAGCCTCCAGGATCGGGACGTCGTGAGCAAGAAAGTGCTCCCAGCTATTGCAGGGGATGCCGACTGATGTGTGCAGCCCGGCAGGCGTTTCATGCAGACGCGGCGCCGGATTGCCCGGCCATTTGTAGGTCCTGATGGTCTTCGGCACGAGAGCGCCCATCACCTCGACGGGAAAAAACTGGCTGAACCGCCCGTGATGACCGTAGGTGCCGGATCCCACCGTGAGCGGATTCTTCATCGTTATTCCGGCGATGGTGACCGACAGATCAGGCGCTGGCATTGATGATCTCCCATGTCTGAAACACCGGCCCGTGGTGGCAAACTTCGCGCCAGGCCTTTTCCGTAGATTCGCGATCGGTGTTTACCGCAATGACGCATCCGTGGCAGTCCCCGAAGCCGCACGCCATATGCTGCTCCATCGCCACTTCCGAAAGAATCCCGGCCTGTTGCGCCAACCGATGTGCCGCTCGCGTGAGCCGGTTGGACCCGCACACGTAGATTGCGTCGAACGATGTGCGCGATATCTGCGCCTGCAGAAGATCGGTCACGAGTTCGACATTCCGATCACCATCCACATGCGTCTCGACCGGGAAGCCATGGTCCGCGAAGATGTCGGCGCCGATCAGGTTGGGAGGGGTGCGCGCACTCAGGAAGCCGTGGACATCGATGTTCCGTGTCGCCGCCAGGTCGACCAGAGTCGGCAGGGCCGCGATACCAATCCCCCGGCCGATGACGGCAATTCGCTTGGCTTGCTCAGGCAGGCTAAATCCCTTGCCGAGCGGACCGATGACGTCGCAGAAGCCGCCTTCGCTGAAGGCGGTAGTCATAAGGCGGGTGCCTTCGCCCAGCATCTTGTAGGCAACCTGCAGCCGCGTGCGCTCTTGGTTGACGCGATAAACGCTGAAGGGCCGGCGCAGGAACGGGACGAGGCCGGGAATGCGGATGTTAACGAACTGGCCCGGCGAAAGCTGTCTCGCGATGGACGGCGCTTCCAATTCGATCAGCCAGTAATCGCCCGCGAGGGGGCGGTTGACGGTGACGAGCGCATTGACCTGTTGCAGCAAGTTCGCCTCCAGCGGCTCCCATATTGGATACAATTATCTTAGTAGCCAATCAAGACCGGGCTGGCTCTTCCGCAATGGTTTTTAGATCGGCCCGGCGGGAGCCAAGCGGGGTTTGCGGCAAGAAGAGGGTTCCGACGAGTGGCTCGGAAGGACCTGGTCAGGTGAGCTTGGCGATCTTCTCGACATTGGCGAGCGCATGCGCGCGGACCGTCTGCTCGACCTCGCCCGGATCTCCTCGATAAACAGCGTCGACGATTTTCTGGTGTTCATGACCCGGGATTTCCAGCTCATGGGTCTCGACATGGTGCCTGCGGAAATATGGACGCAGCATCATGCGGATGCGTTCGGTCTGCCGCACCAACAACGGACGCCTGCTCAGCGACGTCAGGTAATTGTGGAACGCATCGTGGAACGCGATCCAATGGGCGACATCGTCGGCCGAGCGCTCCATGCGAAGCTTAAGGTGCATGATCTCATCGATTTCGCGCGGCCCTATATTCGGCAGCGCCAGCCGCGCTCCGAGGGCTTCGAGCACCGCGCGCATTTCGATCAGCTGAATCACCTCGTCGTGCGAATATTCCGCGACCGTGGCTCCGCGGTTCGCGTAGATCGTAATGGCTCCGTCCCCCTCGAGCCTCCGCAAGGCATCGCGAACCGGCATCCGGCTGATGTGCAGCGCTTCGGCGACAGCCTCGCTCGGGACGCGCATGCCGGGCGCAAGCGCACCGGACAGAATGCCTTCCAGAATGTAGTTGTAAGCCTGCTCGACCGCGGACAGCGTCTTGTTCTCGACCGTCCATGACGGCGTCCAGGGGGGAGGAACCAGCTTTGCCTGCGCCATCTGTCGACCAACTTTCCAGGGCTATGACGGCCCGACGCTGCAGCGAATCAGTTGATAATAGACGTTTGCCATATGAACGAGATCGGCGACGAGGACTTGTTCCTCGTTGGAATGAAATTGATCGACTTCGCCGGGGCCGAGCATCACAGCTTCAATGCCGTTACGTGAGAAATAGCCGGCATCAAGCGCGAAGTTACAGTGAAAAGACGCCAATTCTCGCTGCCCAGCCCGCGAAAAGGCGGTGTGAAGTTTTTTGAACAAGGGCCCGTCGAGCGCCAGTTCGTTGGGAAACATGACCGGTCCGCGCCTGAAGCTCAGCGACCACGGACTGTCGACCGACACCCGGCCACGGATCGCCTCGTACGCGGCTTCCGGAGACTCCCCCGGAAGAAGGCGCCGATCGAACGTCATCCGCACCGTGTCCGGCACGGTGTGCGTGGCTTTCGGAGAACTGTCGATCGCGGTCGGCGTCAGGGTTGCGGGTCCGAAGGCGGGATGGTCCGCAACGTCAAGATCGAGGGCCTCAATCTGCTGCAGCACGTGTTGCGCGCCGTTGATGGCGTTGACGCCATTCCAGGGCGCCGAGCTGTGCGACGCTTTGCCGTGGACGAAAATATCGAAATCAACACGCCCCTTGTTGCCGATGGCAACACGGTTGTCGGTCCCGATACACACGACGGCACAGGCCGGCTTATCGGCCAGCATCTGCATGACGCTCGCAACCGCATCGTGTCGGCCGGTTTCCCCTGCCGTCGTGAGCGCAAAAATCAACTGCCCTTCTAGCCGACCTTCGGCGAGAGCCGCACCGAGGGCGCCAAACAATGCAGCGAGTGCGGTTTTCTGTTCCGCGACGCCCCGCCCGCGCACGGCTTGGCCCCTGGCGGTCTCGATGACCTTGGGCGTGAACGGATCGCTCATGGCGGCGCCTGGATGAGTCATGGCATAGCCCACGAACAGGATCGAACGCCCGGTCCCCTTCGGGCCCGCATCAAGTACTAGGTTGCCCATTTGGTCGTAGCTAAAACGCGCGCCCATCTCCTCCAATAGGGGCGCGGCGCAATCGCGAATGAAGGATCTGACGGCCGGATCGCTCTCCTGAAGCTCCGATTGCTGGCTTGGATACGCAACAAAGGTCGTCAACAGGGAGACCAGTCGTTCTTGGGAAAGATGGTCAAATGCCAAGACTTCACCGAATGCTGCATCGCAAGGCGGGCTTTGCGCAAATTTTCCGCTTGCACCCAAAATTGGATACAATGATACTATTATCCGTTGCAATGGTGAAGTGAAGTTTTTCGCAGAGACGGGCTCCAAGGTCGCCCTGGCGACTGCAACGCTCAATAACGATCGGGGGAGATCGCCGGCCATGAGTGACGCGACTGAGGTTAAGGGGATGGTCGCGGCGGATGCGCCGGACACTTCGCTGCTGGATTTCTATCGAACGATGAACGTCAAGGGACGTCGGACCTTTTGGGCCGCGGCGGGAGGCTGGACCCTCGACGGCATGGATTTCATGTTGTTTCCGCTGGCGATCGGAACGTTGGCGACCGCTCTGCACAGCGACATGAAGACAATGGGCGGCATCGTCTCGGTGACCGTTCTGTGCAGCGCCGTGGGTGGCTGGCTCAGCGGCTACCTGTCGGACCGCATCGGGCGCGTTCGCACCATGCAAATCACCATCCTGCTGTTTTCTCTCGGCAGCCTGCTGTCGGCCTTTGCACAAGACGTGACGCAGCTCACCCTTGCGCGGATGGTTCTCGGCGTTGGATTCGGCGGCGAAGCGGCAGTCGCGGCCGTGGTCCTGTCGGAAGTCGTTGCGGCCAAATACCGCGGCCGCGCCATGGGCTTTTACCAGTCGAGCTATGCTGTCGGCTGGGGGCTTGCCCTTCTGGTGCAGGCGCTCGCCGTTACCCTGTTCTCGCTGGACATGTCGTGGCGCGTGATGTTCGGCGTCGGCGCACTACCTGCGCTGTTGATCTTTTTTATTCGCCGCAACGTGGAGGAACCCGCAATCTCTCGTGAGGCGCGCGAGAAAGAGACGGCATCCTTTATCGAGGTGTTCTCACCTTCCAATATTCGCGCCACGGTCACGGGATCACTGCTCACGATTGGCGCCCAAGGCGGCTTTTACGCGCTGATGACATGGGTCCCCCAATTCCTGCGTTCTGAGCGAAAGATCACGATCCTGGCGTCCACGCCCTACCTGATGGCTCTCATTTTCAGCTGTTGGGTCGGATACGTCTCCGGCGGCTGGCTTTCCGACCGTTTCGGACGACGACCAGTTTTCCTGTTCTTCTCCGCGGCGGCCGCCGCTGCGGTCTACGTGTATACGCACGTGCCTCTTTCCGATCCTCAAGTGCTGATGCTCAGCTTCCCGCTCGGCTACTTCGCTGTCGGTTATTATTCGGCGCTGATGGCTTGCTTGAACGAGATGTTTTCCACGCGTACGCGTGGCGCCGGCGTCGGCTTCACCTACAATGCGGGGCGAGCGGTCGGCGGCCTTTTCCCGTATGCCGTCGGTGCGATGACTGCGATGACGACGTTGTCGAATGCGATCAGCATCTTCGCGTTGATCTCGTACGGCATCGTGTTCCTCACCGCGTTGCTGATCCTGCGTGAGACGCGGGGCGTTGCGCTGAGGAACTGACCAGCCGACGACTTTTGGGTCCGCCGAGCGCGGGCAGTTTCGCGCTCCGCGGACCAGTACATTCGAGAACCGGTTAAGCTCAGATCACCCAGGTTATGCAGCCTTCACCTATCGCAACACGGGGCACCGCCGTCGGACAGCCGATGCCGCGCGCGGCGACCAAGCGGCTGGTTGCCGGCCGAGGCCGCTATCTCGACGACATCAGCATGAAGGGCGAATATTACGCCGCCTTCTTGCGTAGCCCGTATCCCCACGCATCATTCGCCGTCACGGATATTGCCGCGGCCACCGCTCATTCAGGGGTCGTTCGGGTTCTAACGGCCGACGACATTGATGAAGTGTGTTCATCGTGGAAGTGCGTGTTGCGTAATGCCCCCGATATGGTGTCGCCCGAGCAACGCGCTCTCGCGCGTGACCGGACAGCGTTTCAAGGCGAGCCGGTCGCGATGGTGATCGCCCGTTCGCGCGCCATCGCGGAGGACGCGCTCGAACTCATCTCGGTCGATTGGTCTGAATTGCCGGCCGTGACATCGCTGGAGACCGCTGCATCGGATCCAGGCGTTCGAACCCATCCCCATCTCGAGAATAACCTCTGCTGGACCTTCCAGCAGGGCGCAGGCGATCCGGAGAGCGCCTTCGCCAAGGCCGGGCATGTCGTCCGAAAGCGCCTGGACTTCGCCCGCAAAACCGGCGTTCCGCTCGAGACACGTGGAATCCTGGCGAGTTACGACGCTGCCGCCAATGCAATGCTGGTGCACATCTCGCATCAGATGCCGTACCAATTCCAGCTTCACGTGTCCGAATTGCTCGGAATGTCGCTGCCTGACGTACGCGTCGTTTGCTCGGATGTCGGTGGCGGCTTCGGCATCAAGATGCATGTTTATCCCGAAGAGATCGCGGTTTGCGCCGCCAGCAAACTGCTCGGCCGTCCGGTCAAGTTCGTGGCAGATCGCATCGAAAGCATGCTGTCGGACGTACACGCACGCGAGCACATCATCGAAGGCCGCATGGCAATCGACGAGATGGGCATTATCACGGCCATTGAAGTCGACGATATTCAGGGTTTGGGCGCATATTCCGTGTATCCAAGGTCGAGTACCGCCGAAGCCATGAGCACATTGCGTGCCGTTGGCGGTCCTTATCGGTTCGATCACTATTCGGCCAGGCTGCGCTCCGTCCTGCAGAACAAGGTGATGACGGGACAGTACCGCTCAGTGGGCCATCCCATCGCCACCGCCATCACCGAATGCCTAGTCGAGGAAGCGGCGCGCGTACGGGGGGAAAGTTCGATCGCGTTTCGGCGGCGCAATTTTCTCGACCGCACGATGATGCCGTGGATCAGTCCCGCGGGTGCGCGTATGATCGACCTGTCGCATCACGCCTGCCTCGATCGCCTGCTCGCCCTCATCGGGCACGACGAGATGCGCGACAGGATCGAGACCTGGCGCAGCCAGGGCCGCATCGTAGGCCTGGGCCTGGCGAGCTTCGTCGAGTTCACGGCCACGGGAGCTGAGGCCTATGGCCGCGCGGGCGTCCCGGTCGCTTCGGTTGACACTGTGGTGCTGACGCTCGATCCAACCGGGCATGTGCGGGCTCAGGCATCGGCCTCTGAAATCGGCCAGGGCATACAGCAAGGTCTCGCGCAGATTATCGCCGATGCTGTGGGGATTTCCACAGATCGGGTGCGTGTCGGACTGGGAGATACGGCGTCGGCGCCTTACGGTGGCGGCGCCTGGTCGTCTCGCGGCGCTGCCATTGCCGGTGAGGCAGCGTGGCGTGCGGGCCGGAAGCTGCAGCAGCAGATCCTCGCGGTCGCTGCGAAGATGTTGCAGGCCGATCCCGAGGCCCTCGACGTGCGGGCAGGCCGCGTCGTTAATCGTGACAGCGGAATCGACCGCCTGAGCGTTGGCGACGTGGCGCATACGGCGGTCTTTCGTCCATTCGATTTGCCTCCCGAAACGCAGCCGCAACTGACGGCATCTCATACTTGGGGTCGAGATAGCGATCCGTTCTTGCCGACAAACGGAATTCAAGCTTCGCTGGTTGAGGTCGATAAAGCGAGCGGGTTAGTCCGTCCTCTAAGACACTGGGTGGTCGAAGACTGTGGCCGGATTATCAATCCACTGCTGGTCGACGAGCAGATTCGCGGCGGCGTCGTTCAAGGTATCGGTGAAGCTTTGTACGAAGCGTGCCGATATACCGAAGACGGCCAGTTCGGCAGCGGAACACTCGCGGATTATTTACTGCCGATGGCGGCCGATCTGCCGGATATCACGATCAGCCACGTGGAAACGCCGTATTCCGGCACACTGCTTGGCGCGAAAGGTGCGGGGGAAGCCGGGACCTGCGCCGCGCCGGCCGCCGTCCTGAACGCGGTCAACGACGCCCTCGCGCCGTTTGGCGGTTGCATCAATGCCTTGCCGATTTCACCCGCAGCCGTACTTCGTGCAATCGGCTCGCTCCCGCCGGACGACACACAATGAAGCCGCCGCGTTTCGAATACGCTTGCCCGCAGTCGCTGACAGAGGCGCTGGATCTCCTGGACGAACACAAATCCAACGCCGCCGTGCTCGCAGGCGGTCAAAGCTTGGTACCGATCCTGAATCTCCGCATGGCGAAGCCGGCCATCGTCATCGACATCAATCGCATTCCCGATCTCGATACCATATCGAGTAACGGTCGCCAGATATCGATCGGGGCTCGCGCGAGGCACAACGACGTTTTAAGATCGCCGCACGTGCGCTTGCACCTGCCGCTGCTTGCGCAAGCGCTCGAGCACGTTGCGCACGAAGCCATTCGTAATCGCGGTACGTTGGGGGGTAGTTTGGCCCTCGCCGATCCGGCCGCCGAACTCCCGGCCTGCACGGTGTGCCTGGACGCTGAAATCGTCGTCCGATCCAACCGCGGCGAGAGGAAAATTACCGCGTCGGATTTCTTCAAGAGGATCTACAGTACGGCGCTGGAGGAGGATGAGATCATCACGCGGATCGACTTTCCGATTGAAGACTCCTTTTGGCGCTTTCGGTTCGATGAAATCGCGCGGCGGCAAGGCGATTTCGCGATCGCGGGGCTGGCGTTCGCGGCAAGATGTGACGAAGCCAAAGTCACCGAATGCCGCATCGTGTTCGCCGGGGTCGAGGAATCACCCCGCCGGATTCCGGAGCTGGAAGAGATCTTCATCGGCGCGAACGTCGCTGACGAAGAAAACATCCAGCGCGCCAAAGCCGCGGTCGCGGACGTCATCGAGCCTCTGACCGGGGGAGAATTGTCGCCGGCCTATCGTTTGCACGTCGTGCGCGAACTCCTGGCCCGGGTCGTGCGCGATCTCGCCCATCCTGATATGGCACGGAGCCTCAGTCATGAATGCTTATGACGAGCCCAGCGCCGAGATTTCCTGCACCATCAATGGAGATGCGGTCGAAGCGCGCGTGTCGGTCCGGCAGTCGCTCGTCGATTTCGTCCGACACGAGATTGGTCTGACCGGCAGCCACGTGGGCTGCGATCACGGCGTCTGCGGCGCTTGCCATATTGTCGTTGACGGCCGCGTCGTGCGAGGATGCTTAATGCTTGCTGTGCAGACGAACGGCGCAAAAATTGTCACCATCGAGACGAGTCAGCCGACGGCAGCGGTTCGAACGTTGCAAGCCGCATTCTACGAGCGCGCCGCGTTGCAATGCGGATTCTGTACCCCCGGGATGATTTTGCAAGCCGCGGAACTGTTGGAACGCGAGCCGTCGCCGACACGCCAGCAAATCAGGGATGCCCTGTCAGGCAACTACTGTCGCTGCACGGGTTATCATGCGATTGTCGATGCCGTCGAGGCCGGAGCGGCACTACTTCGCAAGGGAGCGGCGAAGAGTTCGGGCAGCCAGCAATTCCAGGGCAAAGGAGATTCGACATGATCATCTGCCGGCGTATCACTGTTGCATTGATCGGACTGCTATCGATGGGCGTCGTTTTTGTATCGCCGGCGCATGCGCAAACAAACATTCGCTTCATCCTGGATTGGTCGTTCCAGGGCCAGCATGCAATGTTCACCATGCCGGTCGACGATGGCACGTACACAAAACTGGGCTTGAATGTCACTGTCGATCGTGGCGGCGGCTCCGGCGATACGGTCGCGAAGGTCGCGAGCGGAGCGTACGATCTGGGTTTTGCCGACATTTATTCCATGATCCGCTTCAACGACCAGAATCCCGATCACAAACTCATTGCCGTGATGATGGTCGATGACAAGTCGGCGCTTGCGATCGAGATGAAGGCCTCGAGCCCGATCAAGACACCGCAAGACCTGACCGGAAAAACATTGGCTTCTCCCGTGGGTGATGCCACCCGTCAGCTTTTCCCGCTGTTCGCAGCAGCTAATAAGCTCGACGAGAAGTCAATCAAGTGGATCAATGTGTCACCGGAGCTCCGCGAGCCGCTGCTGGTTCGTGGCGAGGCCGACGCGATCACGGGCCATCTGACCACCGTAATGCTGAACCTGCAGAATATCGGTGCGCAGCCATCGGATATCCGAACCATGGCGTACATCGACTTCGGCGTGAACCTGCTTGGCCATGCTGTGGTCGTGAAGCCGGAGTTTGCCGCGCGCAACGCGGAAGCCATTCGCAACTTTATTCGCGGATCCGTTCATGGCTTCAATGCAATGATAAAGGACCCTGCCGATGCGGTCGCTTCGATTAAGAAACGGGATCCTTTGGTTAGCGCGGACGTCGAGAAGGACCGCATCAAGATGTCGCTCGACTATCGGATGATCACGGAAAATGTCTTGAAGAACGGGGCAAGCAATGTCGAGCCGGCGCGGCTGGAAGGCTCAGTCAAGGACGTCGCCGAAGCTTTCGGCATCAACAAGGTTCCGCCGGCGTCGGAAGTGTATACCGATCAGTATCTGCCGCCGCGGAGTGAACTAAGGATTATTCAATAACGATCTGTGCGTGCGGGCCTGCACGGGAGTGCGCAAATGACGACGAATGCTGCGGCAATGGGCCCTGGCGCCGGGATGAAGGCACCGTTCGTGCGTATTACAAACGCAAGCCTGCATTATGGCGAAGAAGACGAGAGCGGCTCATTGGCCCTGCAGGGCTTCGACCTCGAGATAGCACGCGGCGAATTCGTAGCGGTCGTCGGCCCTTCGGGATGCGGAAAGTCGACCTTGATGAAGCTGATCTCCGGGCTCACACCGCGCAGCTCCGGACATGTCACGGTTGACGGGGTCGACGTCGTCAGGCCGTTGAAGACGGTTGGCATGGCCTTTCAGAATCCCGCGCTGCTGCCCTGGCGAACGGTGCTGGAGAACGTATTGCTGCCGATCCAGGTGGTGCGGCCGCACCGAACCGCGTTCCGGCAAGACCGCGCGCCCTTCGTTGCACGCGCTAAAGCGCTCCTCGCAAAGGTAGGGCTCACGGGGACCGAAGATCGCTTCGGATGGCAGCTATCGGGCGGAATGCAGCAACGCGTGTCGTTGTGCCGCGCTCTCATTCACGAGCCGGAAATCCTGTTGCTCGATGAACCATTCGGCGCACTCGATGCCTTCACACGCGAGGAGTTATGGGACGTGCTGCAGACGCTGTGGATCGAACGCGGCTTCACCATTCTTCTGGTGACGCACGATCTGCCGGAGGCTGTCTTTCTTGCCAGCCGGGTCCATGTGCTCTCCAGCCGGCCGGGCCGCGTCATCTACACGACCGACATCGATCTATCCCGACCACGGCAGCAAGACGCGATCTTCACGCCACGTTTCGTCGAATACGTTCATGATTTGCGCGCGCACGTCAGCCGCGCGAGGCAAGGCACATGAAATACAAACGTACGATACGGCGCGCCGCTTACAGCGCCAGCCCCTGGATTGCAACGATCGGCTTCTTCCTGAGTTGGGAACTCGGCTGCCGGCTCCTAAACGTGCCGCCCTTCATTCTTCCCACTCCCAGTGCCGCGATCGGGTCGTTGCTCGAATATCGGGACGGCATCTGGCTTAACGCCTCCCACACGCTGGTCACCACGCTGCTTGGCTTCGCCCTGGCAGTGGTCTTTGGCGCGGGCCTCGGCGTGATCGTTGGCGGCTCGCCCCTATTGTATCGCGCGCTCAATCCACTCTTGATCGGATTTAATTCGATTCCCAAGGTCGCCGTCGTACCGATCCTGGTGTTGTGGTTTGGAATCGGCTTCGTACCGGCAGTATTGACTGCGTTTCTCGTCGCTTTCTTTCCGATCACCGTGAACGTTGCGACCGGGATCGTGACGATGCAGCCGGAGTTGCGCGACGTCCTGCGCTCGCTGGGAGCCAGCCGAACCGACATCTTATTCCGGGTCGGCCTACCCTGCTCCATGCCCTATTTTTTTGCGTCGCTTAAAATTGCCATCACGCTTGCATTTGTCGGATCAGTCATTTCGGAAACCGTGGCATCAAATGTTGGCATCGGTTACCTGATGATGAGCGCTAGCGCGACTTTTCGCGTTCCCCTGGTCTTCGCGGCGCTGCTCGTTATCGCCGGCATGGGCATTATCATGTACGCAGCTGCGGCTGTGCTAGAATGGCGCTTCGCTGGATGGGCGATGCGCACATGACCTTGCCGGACCAATTGGCCACTGATAAGGAAAGACACAAAACCTTATCAGTTGCCGCACGAAACCTAATCGACGGATATTTCGCTCGCATATTGGCTGACCGCTCGAGAGAGCGAAGATATGCACTTCGCGTCGGCTTTTTCAAGGAAAGGCTGGACGTGGCGTACTCCACCGGGGTATTGCCGAGCAATGCTCGTATGACTCGCGCATCAGATTCTCACACTCTATTGAGAGCGTCGTTCAAGATCGAACTGCACGGCGAATCGACTGTCATTGCGACCGTCGGACAAGCCTACCGGTTCATTACCAGCCTCAGCCCAGTGGAATGCTTGCGGACCGGTTTGCAGACTTACGGGGTCCCTTTAGTGCGGGCCAGATAGTCGACAATCGCTTTGGCGTCTTCAGGGCTCACAGGAGCTTTGTACGCCGTGATCATCTTGTTCACCACTTCCTGCCAGGCCTCTCTGGAAAGCGAGGGCTGATTCAGCACGTGATCGGCGGAATGGCAGGCAAGACAATTGTTGTTGATGGCATCCGATCCCGGACCTGGCGGAAACATGGCGTCGCTGGTCGGGACGTCCAGCTTGAGCGACCTCAACGCGGTGACGCTCGCCGCCTCGACTGGATAGAGTGAAAGGGCCACGCCCAAAGCGGCGATCATCGGCAGAATTGGACGCAACATCCTTGGCCTCTTCAGGTCGCGACTACGCGAGTGGCTTCGACCGTATTGAACATGTAGCCGGCTGGATTCCAGACACGGAAATCGGGCTGCGCTTCGTTCTTCGTGTTGGTGCAACGAACCATCAACGTGTGGGGGCCACGCGCCGGCAACGTGAACTGCGCCTGCCATAGCCGAAAGCCGTATTTGCCCTTATCGGCACCAAGCTGGGTCGGCTGCCAGCTCTTGCCATCATCGATCGATAGGCCGACGCGCGCGACACCGCAGTCGCCGCCGAAGGCGATGCCGCGCGCCGTTGTCGGCACTCCCGCCGACATACTGGCGCCGTCGTGAATGTTGGTGATGAACGATCGTGGAGCATTGCGGGTCACAGGCACCAATTTGAAGCCGGCCTCGTCGAGCTTGACGGTGTTATGCGGCGTATCGGGCACACGGTAGCCAGTCGCCGTCCAGTAGTTGGTGTCAGGCTGATCCAGCACTTCGTTAAATGGACCTCTGCTATTCTCGGAAGAGCAGATCGACCTTCAATGAACCCCACCACTGCGGTGGCGTCGCGAGCATTTACGACTTTGCCCTGTGCCAGCTTTGATCCCGCGGCAATGCGGGCCTCGCGCGAACTCTTCACCGTCGTGCTAACCGATCTGCGCGGTTACGGGGCTCGCAAACCGTGCGCTCGACATCGCTTTTGGCCCGTTCGCGCGCTTGCTGTAGCTCGCGATCTTCCTTGTCGGGACCACCGCCATCGATAATTCGGAAATCTGGCATGGGCCACCTCCCCTAGACAGCCAGATTGAGGCTGTACGCCGTCCTCGGCAAGCCCTCGGAGAGGTACGAGACAACTCGCCTGCTTGAAAGCCGGCGTCGACGGAGCTGGGGTAAGGCTTGCTAAACGAACGAAACGTGGGAAATAGCAGTCAATTCGCCGACATTGCAGATTACCCTTGTTGCGTTTACGATGCGAAGGTCGGGCAACAAATGAACCGCCTCCAAAAATTTATCGAGCGATGGCCTAACGGCAAGCGTTTGGGACGCGTTGCCTATGCCTTCAGCCAGGCGAACCTTCCTTCGGCTGGCGCAGGCCTAGATTGGCGCCTTGACCCCGATTTCAATGCTGCGGAAGAGGTGCTCGCAGACGGGCAGCTGAAGGCCGTGTTCAAGCTGGCTATCGATGCTGGTTGCGCGATCGTCGAGCGGTCGGTGATAGAAAGCGAACGTCAGCATCGAGCAAGTCCTTGAGAAAAACGGTCGCGACCTCGTTCCCTTCGTCGTCCGCGACTAGAATGCAATCGGGCGCCGTGTCGCCGGTCTTGACCGCTTCGATCAACGCCTCCCTCGCCGATTGCTCGGCAACGTCGCGAGCTGCGTCAAGGTTCGGAAGCTCTTCTCCCTCAGGGTCAGGCAAAAACATGTCGCCAGTTAGGGAATTGAAATGAAACCGCGGCATTGCAGCCTCCGATCGCTAAAACAGATAAAGAACGCAAAACCGCAAACTGTTCCCAAAGGGTTGGGGGCCACTTCTTCCCAGATTGTGCACTTGTGCGCCTAAGGATTGCTGCTGGATCGGAACCTCGTGGCGAAGATCCCTACCCGCAGCGGGATCCAAGTGCCAACGGAGATCACTGTCGTGACACAGACCCTCGGTCGCAAAGAGTTACGTTGCTGTTGCCCGGTTTGACGCTCGCTTTTCATTCGGAAAAACGAAGGGCGCGGACCGAGAACTGGATACGCCCATCTGAAAGCTGACGCCAATTTTCGACAATCGGCACGAACCGGCTGTCCGAAGCTCCACTAATTATATCGCGAGCTTTGGTTCGTGCTTCCTCTAAGGACAGCACGAAAACCTCAGGTGACTTCGCTGACGAAATACGATCAGCCACGTCGCGGGGTTTAGCGGGCATGCGCCGTTACCTCCGGTTCGGACGGTCTGCTTCATTTTGGTGACAGCGCCCGGGTGTTTAAGTGTAATTGGAGGCTTATCCCCGTTATTCACGGCATTTCCGCCGATAACTCAGAGCCCCAAGATCATCCCATCGCCTGGCGCTGTGATTTGCCGCCAACTGAAGCGGCCTCACATCAGGAAGTAAATGCTCGTCATGACGGCGAACACAGCGCGCCGAAGATTGCAATGCCAAGACAATGCGCGCTTGGATGGAATATGAAGCCTGCTGGTAGTTCGGCGGGTACTGTCCGTATTTGACCCCCCGGTGTCCTAGTTTAAAGTTAGTGTCCTAATTTGATTTCTAAAATAGGAGCTAAACCCATACCCGTCCCTTGTTGTGCAGCACGCCACGCAAAGTGCTGTGGGTGCGGTCATGTTTGAAGCGCTGCTCGTCTTGGTCGGTATCTTCGGTGCAGGCTTTGCCGTTGGTTACGGTGTGAGATCAATCGTTCACCATCGTCACCGGCGGTCAGTAATTTTGCCGGGGATAGGAACCGTCCCCCTTCGACCTGGCGCATCGCCAAGTACCAAAAAGTAAGGCCGCCTCAGTTGGCGGCCCTCCGTAGTTCTCCGGCCGGAGAACAAAGCTCCGTCCCCCGTAGTTCTCCTACCGTGAACCGCCGCCTCAGTTGGCGGCCTCTTTTTAATTTGCCGCCGCCGCGCCGTTCAGCGCTTCCGCTTCTTCAAGGGCTGTCCCCCTAGGTGACTCCCTTGAGCGGGCGCCATCAGAGAGCGCGAGCACGGTAGGATTCGTATGCGCGAGGAAAGTTGATCGAGGATGGCAGAACGCTGCCGCGTGGTATGATTGATAGTGATTAAGTCAGCACTTCTGACAGGAGCATCAAATGGCTCTCTTAAGACGAGAACTGCATCGTCAGGTAACAGGCCCTGAGATCACCAATCTGGATTGTTGCACGCTAGTTTTCGATACGGACGCGAAGAATTTATATGTCGAGCGCGAAATGGCACATTTAGACGTGACCGTTGCGGGCGCGATTGAGATCCAAACGGCGACGATGGATATTGCAGATTACCTCAAGCAGGGCGGCCAAACTGCTGGGCACCGCGAGCTATGGCGGTTGCTGAGGACGCTTTTCAAAGAGACTGTCGATACTGATGAGCTGATCCACTAGCCCCTTAACGTCTCGCCAGCGTTTTGGGCTTTCTCAGCCACATCCGCTTGGCCTTTGCCTCGGCACGCTTTTTGAGTTCAGCCTTGATCTTTTCGATCAGGGTTGGCTCTGATGTCCGAATTTTAAGGGTGGAGTTCACGTGCGCGCCCTCCGAAAACTGCTTTCAGCAGGCTATTCCAATTCCGGAAGAGGGCAATCTAAAAAGCAGCTGCTTGGTCAGCTTCGAAACTCGGTACGCCGCCCGAGCCGGGGTCGTTTCTGTGCGCATCTGCCTTGCCTGGGCCTCGCTCAGTTCATCATCTCCACACAAAAGAACTCTAAGACGCGCCCAACGATTTGTGAGCGATGGATGATTCGATGCGAAAATTTGATGCCTCGACCGTTGCCATTATGCGGCAGGCTATGAACGAAGTTGTCGCGGATCGGCGTTTCTTGGTCCGCCAATCCGTCACGCCGCTAGAGGTAGCGGAGCATATCCTCAAGCAAGCCGCTTCCGGCGAGCGCGACCTCAACCGTCTGAAAAGTTCGGCATTTGAGAAATTGGCTACCGCTGCCTGAGCTATCGGAGAAGCAATATGATCCGAAGCGTCCCCGAGGAGTTTTGCACCAGTTTGATCGACGAAAGTCCCGTCTTGATCATCGGCAACGCTATGCCGCCCCGAGATCCTGATGAAGACGACGAGGACGACGAAGAAGAAAAAGAAGAGGAACACGACGACGAACCGGCGGTCGTGCGCGAGCCGGATGAAGACTAGAGCATGATTCCCTACGCAAAAGCCGCCAAGGCTTCCCTCGACGGCTTATGTCGTTGCGTTTCGCTTGCCTAGAGTTAGCCGCGCCGAGCGGTGCTCGGACGTAGCCTGAGCCTAGCCACCGGCCGCAAATGCCTTCATTGAATGAGGCGTTCGATGCGTTGCCGGCGTGTCGGGTCCAACGTAGCCCGATGCAGAATAGTTGTCACTGGTGACGGCCCTTATCAAGCCAGCGGTGCTGTCCCATCGATGAAATGGCAAAAGCAAGCTTTCAATTGAGCGCCCTTCGATCATGATCAGCGTTCAAGCTCAGCAACGGCACTGGGTCCCGCTCGCGAGCACTGCTGGCTGCCCGTATGGGGCTTTGGCATTGCTCGTACTACCGCTTCCGTTTCTTTAGCCTCACCACTGCCCCGCCCCCGTTCTCCGGGATGAACTCAGTGCCGGCCTTCTGTAGCGCCGCTATGAGCTTCTCGCCCGTGCCACGCGCGAAAGGAACCGCGCTCAGCGCAATTGCGATGAGATTCGGAACAGACTTTGCGAAACGCAGGCGACTACATTTGAGTGATCGAACCAAAGACTGTGAAGAGTGTTTTGGGACCGGCAACGAGCTGCGGATGTGCAGCGTCCAGCCGGGCCGGAAGATCCTATTCCATCGCTGCCCTTCATGCGGTGGGACCGGGAAGATACCCGAAAAGGCTGCGTTAGCTTAGGTTCGCGCAAGCACGGCCGGCGCTATTAAGGGGGAGCTCGCGGCCGGCCGTGCAGGTCGCGGCATCGGCGGACACCAGCGGCCCAAAAACCAATCGGGCTTTCGAGGCTAGGTTCCAATCCAGCCACTGGCGGGCTGCCCTAGGTGACTCTAGGAAGGCCGCTGGTGAGTGTTTGGTTTGCGGGCTGGACGTGCAGGCCGATCGGCGCCGCGGAATCACAACACCCTCGTTTGCTTCAGAGGGGCACGGCCGGCCTGGCTGGGGGAAGACTCGGCCGACCGACCGTGCAGGTCGCGACGAGCGAACGTCAGCGACCCCGAGAACAAGCAAGAACAAGCAAGGTTAACAGGGCGAGTTCCCTAATTCGTCAGACAGCACTCTCTCCGTAGCTGGACAGGCGATGAACCGATATCGAGGCACCCAAGCGGAGTTCCAATTCTCGATGGTCTTGCCGCACACCGCGCATTCAAAGCTGCTGATCTCGCGAGCCTCTGCAATGTGCTCGCTGCGGTTATAAACCGCGCCGCATCTACAGGATCGATGACCTGATTCGGACATGTTCCAAAGATGCGCTTCGGCCTGTCCGCTTACCAGTGAACAATCCTGCCATAATCAACCGACCATCAAAACTTGAAGGCCTAAATGCGCCACTGATTCCCCGCGGGACCTTTAGAGGCCCGCGCGCGTTGACGCTTTAGACCGGGGGCGACCGCAAAACCCGGAGCTTTTCAGGTATGAGCAATATCCCCTTGGACATCGAAAGACGGTGCGAACAGCGCTGGGCTGCCAGATTTTCGGCCGCGCGCGCACTCCGAAAGCAGCACCGCCTTGAAGGGCAGCAGCGACTCGCCACGCCCGACAACACCAAAAGAGAAATCCGCCGCGCTGAGCCGGCGGGCTTGGGGCATTCACCGGCGGTGTGAGCGCGGGACCGAAACCGCGCCCTTTACGGCCGGCTAGGGACACCAGGCCACGAAACACGATTTACCACTCGACAACATACTCCTGAAACAGACCAAGGAGCAGCCTCACCGCGCGTAGATCAGACAATGGAGTCAGATCATGTCGTACATACTCAACATTCTGTATCGAGCCTATTTCCGCTCCTGCGTGACGCAGTTCCGCAGCTTGGCCTGAGAAACCTCAGGCAATGATTAGCGCACTTGTTTTTGGGATCCGGTCCAATGTTCGAAATTGTCATTGCGGTCGCTGCAGCGATCAGTGCCAGCATTTTTCTGGTGCATGCGGTCGAGGCTTACCTGACCCATTAGCGCCCAGCCGGCGAGACCTTGAAGCGCGGAGCGAGTACGGCAGCTGATCCGCCCCCTAATTGATTTGTCGCCAATCGTTGTATTTTCGCTCGGCAAAATTGACTTGCGCATCCGTCTCAGCCTCGCGCATGAGGCGTGATAGGCGCCATCCGTCAAAGTCGTCGCCGTTTCGGGTTGCGCTTTGACGAACGACATGCGCTGCGGCGCTCAAAATGCGACAGCGTTCGTTGAAACATGAGAGTAATCGCGCGCCGTTTTCCATCATTGTTTTGTTCCTTTTGGTTGGATGGCAACCAAAGCCGCAGTCAATAGTTGCAAGCCACCGGCTAACGCAATGAATTTCAAGTTAATGCCTATAATGGAAAACCCGCCGAGTTGAGTCGGCGGGTTCTGTGAGTTTCATTCCAAAAGGCATCGCTAAGCGTGCGACACCAGAAACGTAACGGCAATCAAGTTGACGGGCCGTTAGCGTGCGGGACCGAAGCTCCCACGATACAATCCTGAAACCAAATTCGGGCCCGGCGAAATCACCCGGAAACCGATGCCTCCTATCGTGCAGTCGCGCATCAAAGGAGGATCTGAAACATGATTACTCTGAAATTGATTGCCCTCACTCTTAGCGCCGGGATGGTTTTGGCGGCGATATCTCCAGATTTGGCATATGACTTTTTTCTCGCGGTGGTCTGTTGCTGCTTCGTATAGAAGAGCGCGGGACCGAAGCCCCGCGCCAGATAGGCGACGAACCGCGAACTACACTGCCGGCGGCTCGGCACACAACCCCCGCCGAAGGTGTGCCGAGCCTAGCCATGCCAGTGCGCTAGCCGATACCGACCGGCTGAAACCAATCATGGCAACAATGCGGCCTGGTGGAAATAGCGCGGCTGCAACAGTCTCCAACTATCTCGTCGCGGCTGCCCCGCCGCGAAGGCCCGTTGGTGAGTCCGAAGTTTGCCGGCTGTGGGCAACGTCAGCAAATCTTTGCGAGCTGGTTGGGAGTCTCGCCTTTGTCCGCGACGCCGCCCCGGAGATTGTTGCGGCCCGCTCTAGTGGGTCAAAACCGTAAGGGCGATCACGACGGCCGGCACCTCAAGGAGGGCCGTGCCGATCACCAAAAGCCAGAGTTCATGCTTCGTCTGCGGGTCCATGGCGTCATAACGCCGAAGGCACTTGATAGATCCGCCCTAAGCCCACGCCCGCGCCGGAATAAAAATCCGCGGAACACCGCCCCCTCCCGCCGGCTTATTTCTGGGGCGGGCCGCGACGAGGGCATGGTCCCCCTTATTGCCCTAACGCGCCGTGCCGTCGGTCCCGCCCGCCCGAGTTGTCATAAAGCTTGGGTATGCTGATCGTGCCCGTTCGACCCCCGTCCCGGGCATAGAAGCAATATTCCGCCAGTACGCGCTGGTGTGACTGGCCGGACCGCCGCCGCGTGTCCGGCCTTTTCGCGAGCTTCGGCACACTGTTTGCAAGTCCAATGCTTGCCTCGCTGCGTCCGGCGAGTAGCAGATGGGGCCCAGCGCGCACGACCTCCCGGAAACGTACGCTGGGCCCCTGATGGTTTAATTTGAATCCGGCGAAGAGCCGACTCGCGCCCATATTCGTCGCGCCGCACTAAAGGCACCGAAGCGCAAAACGCAGCCGCGGCCGGAGATGCGTTCGAAATTCGACTAGCGAAACTTGCCTTTCGGCAACTTCTCCGGATGAAAATCCTTTGGATTAAATTTTGTCTCCGCCTGCTTCACCGTGTCTTCCTTCACGGGGTCATTTGGATGGTTTTGCAGGAGCAGTATTATTGACTGCCTGATCTAGCGGGCTGAAGGCGAAGGGAAATGAAAACCTTTCTCCGCGAGGTGCTTGTCCTGTGCTGCATGGTGATAGCTTCAGTGTGCGGGATAGCGGCGCTAACGATTGTGCTAGCAATTGCTGCAAACAAGCTGACGGACCCGCAGGCTTGGATGGCAGCTGTGTTCTTTGCAGCGGTCGGCGGCGCTACGTGGATAGCCGGTCGCGCGGCAAGTAGCTGAGGCTACCGGTTGGTCGAACTAATGAAGGCGAAGGGAAAGTGAACAGGCCGCCCAAGGAAAATGAGATCAGGCGCCTATTGCGCAGAGCGTGGAGCCGACGACGGCGGCTGGCAGCCTCGCCAAGTGTTCGCAATGCTTTGCAACTGGACCTCAATCGAGAACTCGACGAGCCGCGCGGCGATAGCATGAAGTATTTCTTCGCCGCCCTTATCCTCCAGGGCATGTTGTACCTAGTCTATGGTCGGGTCGGATTAAGCTAGGACCGATGAGGGGACCATGCCTGTCAATAAGGTCACATGGAAGAAAGTTGGAGAGGTCAAAGAACCTGGCAGGTACATGTACACTTTTGGTTGGGTGACGATCACACCGGCTGACCTCGCAATCTGGGAGCTTTTTCCGAACGCAGCGTTCACGCTCGTGCAGCAGGTCGGTGCGAACAACGAATACAGTCTTGGTTCATTTGACTTGCAGCCATTCGAGTTGGACTCCCGCGACTAAAATCGCGGGTTGCTGCCGCGCCTCAATAGCGTATGCCGACACGTCGAGCGCGTGTTCAACGCCGACCAACAGAAAACCCCGGCATTTCCCGGGGCTCCTCTGTAATACCTCGCGGATCAATGACCGGCGAGGCCAGACGTCATCGCGCTCTCGGCTAGGTTCGACGAGTACGGCGACTGCGCTGCAGTATAACGGGGTGCGGCGTAAGCATTGCTGTTGCGGAATTGCTGGATCGCCGTTGCGTGTGCCTTGCGTGCGTGGTGCTCGGCGGCGCCTGCCATCTGAACCGTTGTCGCGGCAATCAGTGTTGCGCCAAGAACTTTGAAAAATGTCGTGTGCATGGACGTCTCCTTGATGAGACGCCTTAGCGAAGGCAAAATGCAGTTCGCTTTGTGCGTCTTCTGATAAGGATGTGTCGCTTGACGATGAGGATTATTACTGCGCTAGCAATCACAAAGCGGCGAGCAAGTTTTTTGGTCAGCGTCTTTTTCGGCCCAAATATTGGGCTCCTCATTCAGCGGTATCGGACGTGCCGGAGTGCCTGTCGATGCTGAACGCACCCACGACTCGCTGTATCTCGCCGCCATTCGTTGCCCCAAGTCTAGCGGCCTCCCAAAGGCGCTAAAGCTTCACGTCGCGCCCGCGAAGCCGAAAGTAGACGAATTGCTTGAACCTTCAGTTGACCGCCGCTACTCACGTCTAGGGCGAGTTGCGCCCAAATGATGGTGAGCATCCGTCCTATTCGCACAATCGGAGGGAATGCCATGAGATCCAATCATAAAATCGCAATGGTATTGCTGGCTGGCGTCGCAATCGGCGCTATCGCGGTTCAGGGCCTCCACGCTCAAGGCGCCAAACTGAAGGCTTACGCTATCGCTGAGTTTGAACCCCTCGATGCTTCAGCCCAAGCCGCTTCGCTGCCCGCCGCCCGCAAGGTGATCGAAGCAGCCAACGGTCACAGTTTGCACACCACGGCCGGACGAGTGGTTCAGATAGATGGAGGGCCAGCCCCCAAGAGTGTGGGGATTACCGAGTGGGGCAGCGTGGATGAGGCCGTCGCATTCTACAAGTCGAAAGCCTGGGCGGACCTTGCACCCCAGCGCGACAAGGCGTCCAAGGTGATACGAAGGTACCTCGTTGAAGTCGAAAAGTAACGGTCCGCTTCATTCTCTTGTATCGCAGCATCAAGCAGTACGGTCGCTTCACCGGATGAGTTGCCTTGAGATTCAGTTAAAGGTGTTTCCGCGATCGATGTACGTTTGTTGGAAATTCTACGAGAGACGCGACCGCAGTGGCGGCGATGACGGTGTTGCGGCATACGCTAGCGTGCTGTTACTCCGATCGGAAAGCGTTTCGCTGCCGCCATTAAATTGCATGTTACAAATTTCAAGCAGGCGTGATCGGCCAACGAGCAGGACGGCAGTCACGCTCTCATAATTGGAGGACGGGTTGGTCTATGTCGTGCCGACAGGAACGGCGGCCAAGCTGATGCGCATACAGTTTATGTGCTGCGAATCCACGCGCGCGATCCTGCAAATCAAAACCTAAATCTAGCTCGACTAAACTTCTGTTCAATGGCGGCTCGCCGAACTCACCCCTACCTCTCGATTCGTAGCCGAGGCCTCCGGCACACAATCGCTAACCGGGCTCGCACGCAACCTGCGATATATCTTCCTGAAGGAGTTGGAGTTCTCGATGTCAAAGTTTGCGATTGGCGATAAGGTCGATAGAGCGACCGACGATCATGAAAGCGGCGTCGTTATTGCCGTCTTCTCGACGGACGACGGCAATTTTCGATACGCCGTCGATACGGAGGGGTACGGCACGCTACAGTTTCTGACCGAAGAAAAACTAGTCGTCCACCCCTGTTACTAGGCGCCACAAGCGGAAGTAACGCGGCCGCCGACGCGCATGCCCTCAGTCGGTCCGTAGTTGCATCCCTTCCATACGTTTTCTCACCCGCGCTTCATTGCATGAGGAGTCCGAAATGATGCGTACCGCTATGTCGTTAGCAGTGTTACTGCTCCTTGCCACGCCGTCCGCATTTGCCGGGGAGCCGGAGATAAACGTGAAGGCGGTATGCAACACCAGATCGGCCGACGCGAAAGACTTGCAGATACCCCTTGACCAGAGCGACCAGGATTGTGTGCGTGATGAGGAAGCTGCAAGACGGCAGCTTGGTGCCCTCTGGGCATCAACCTCGGTCTCCATACGGAACCGATGTCAGGCTGATGCTCGCTCGTTGGGTACCCTGGACTATTTCGATCTCCTCAGCTGCCTGCAAATTGCCGAAGATTTGAAATCGGTGCCGAAAGAGGAGACCGGGACGCAATCGATGGCGCCGCGGCGATAGATGGCCAGACGGCGCTGAGTGTCGGACGGCGGCAAGCATTAGACTCGTCGTCTTGCATCCGTGCTGCACGGCCCGGAAGCATTGGTTCGCTCTCTTTCGTGTGGGCCGAGATCGTTAGCACGGCGATCTCTTTCATGCCGGACGGTCAATTTCCGTCACCCGTTCTTTGTCCGCATGCGCCCTGACAAGCTTGTCGCTTAAAAACGATCGACTGAGCTGTCCCACGCTAAGACGACTTCCTTATACGCGTGAACGGCGAAGTCTTGGGCGCAATAGGTGTTGCCGGCTTGGACAAGGAGACCGGCACCGATATCGCTAACACACCGCGGCGGCGGCCTTGAGCCCCGACGGGCAAAACCCTCAGCACAATTGATGGTATCGCTGCCCACGCTCGGTTGCGCCCTTGTTCGAGCTGCTCTAGCGCCGGCACGCCCCCTGCGCTCGCGAAGAGACTGGCGCACTTACTATCAAGCAAGTGACCTGCGACCAGAACATTAAGAAAAGCACATGAAAGGTAACAGTCGCGTGCGAGAAACTTCCGATGATGTGCTGTCGCTATATCTTGTGACTGTAGCGATCAAGGATGAAATAGCGGCCGAAGTGACGGCGATGGCGATGGGCTGGGTGCCGGTGGAGGGTGAAGACGGTGTCCGAATCTGGGTTCGCTCAAACGATCTCGACGTCGATGACGCACAGTACTGCAGCTCAGCGCTTGAAGTGGTTCGCACCTACACACACTGAGAACATGCGACATAAAGCCGGGGTGGCCAGTTTTCTGCCACAGGCTGATCGACGGCGCGGCTCCAAAGTTGCGACGGCAGCCGAACATCAATTCTACCCTACGCAAGATACGCCCACGAGCGAGGCGCGCAGGTGGTCGACCGTAAACCTAAGTATCCTTAGTCTCAAACGAATGTAACGCACTGATAAACGCTCGTGCAATGGTCCGGTCGGTCTCTCTGTGATTGGTTGTAGTCGACGGCGTTATGCCGTTCGAACTGGGATTGTGGAGGCGAAAATGCTGAGCAAAGCATACTTGGACACGGCACGGACCATACTCCGGGCGGCCCAAACGATGACGGACCAACGTGTTGCGGGTCAGCTTAAGGCGCTCGCTGAGAACTATGAGCGGCGAGCTGAGAAAGCTGCACACGCCGATGCGGCCAAGGCATCGGCTCGGTCAGTTTCTCGCGAATGGGAGGAAGCACTCCCATGAACGTTATCATCCAGAAGTTTAACGGCATGTGGCACCTCATCGTCGGGTCGTGTCAGATCCGCAGTCCGTTCTTGGAAACGCAGGACCGCGGGCTGGTCGTTGCATACGCCCGCCGGATCTACCCGGGCGCCAAGATCTTCGAACGCGACTAACCGTTTAGAGGGGAATCAGGCAGCACTCACGCAAGTGCGCTGCGCCGCAACGGGTCATTATCAGCTTTCGAGCCGCGTCCCAGCCAAGGTCCGTTGATCCCCCAACAGCCGACATGCGGCGACTGCATCGAAATGTCGGTTTCGTGCCATGAAGCGACATCGTACGCTTGGTTTGATATGCCAGCACGTTTACTCGCCGACCGCATCCAAGCGCTCGTAGGATGGGTGAGTTGCTGAAGCGGTTCGATGGTCGTGGTGGAGATCAAACAGAAAAGGGGGGCGCCCCTCTTTTTGCTCCTGAACGAACGCGGCGAGAGGGTCGCCGCGAATGCTGGCATCTCCGCTGATCAACAGAAGCAAGCAATTCGCGTCGCCAACGTGCCTATAGAGAAATTCGAGGCCGCTAAGATTCGCGCCCCTGTCACATCATGTTTCGCAGACCCAGCGCCAAGTAGGCGGCATGATCGACGACATGCTGTACCAGATCCTTATCGAGGACGAACGTTTGGGCCTTAACTGAACTGCGCCCGCCTTGCACAAGCGAAACCCGCCGGGGCGAGCCGGCGGGCTTGAGCCATTACCTAGCCAACCCTTAGATTTTCCGCGGATGTTTTTCCGCGGTTTTCCTTCTCTTCATAGCTCACCTTGGCACCTTCATTGAGGGTGCTCAGGCCGGCTTTTTCGACGGCCGAAATGTGCACGAACACATCCTTGCCGCCGCTGTCGGGCTGAATGAATCCAAAACCTTTGGTCGGATTAAACCACTTCACCGTCCCTGTCGCCACGTCCGCACTCCCATTTTCACAACCACGAGAGGCAGCTTAGGGCCATCCGGCACGGACTCACAAGCAAAAGCCGCCGCTGGGTATGATCAGCGGCGGCTCCTCGCGGGGGTAAAGAAAATGGCGTTGCTGCGCGACCTAGCGGTCGGGACTTACGACTCTTAAGACGCGAAAATCAGGAAGCTTGAGCTGCGAATAGTTGGCATACGCCTCGGCGCGAACCCTGTCTCGGGCTGCCAATCTCTTTAGTGTGAGCCGGAGGGCGACCTCCGCCTCTCTCATATCATTCCGGAGCTCTTGCCGCTCAAAGCGCGTCATTGAGGAGCCCGCAAGCTGGCGCCATGCGCTCCTCAGCCAATTTCGGAGCACGCGTACATCTTGATCAAGGGTGTCCGCCAAGGGCTTCCTCCCGAGGTGCCGCGGGGACAAATTATGTGATTCGCGGCTTCTAGTAAGGTCAAGCCGTCATGCCCCAACCCCTAGCGGCTTCTCTCCGGATCCGATCCGCGGAATCCTGTTCGAGATCAAAGACAGGCCAACGCAGTACCTGGCCGGCCCTCCAAGCGCGCCATAGAGCGCGGCTGGATTGTACTGCACGAAAGCGGGACCTATCTCAGATTTACGCAAACTGGCGCGGATATGTTCGCGTAATGAGGGGCAAACGGGCCAGCACTGCGGAATCTGTTGTACGAGGAGGCTGTGAGCTTTTCGCTGTCAACGTTCACCCTCGATATCGACGGAAAACCAACATTGGTTTTACGGGCGAAGTGGCAGGCTGACGCTGACGAAATCTGCCGCGCTTGGGTACAGGCCCATTGGGACGAAGTAACCAGAGAAGGGCCTTATGGGGCAGAACTGCCGCCCGCAATCAGGCTGCGCATGGCACGCGCGGCGGAAAAAGCCACATATGAAACGAATGCTCATAGTGCCCTGTTTTTTCACGATGTGAGTATCGTCATGCTGACCGGTGCCAAGCGTTTGGACGAACCTCCAGACAGCGGCGAGCCGACCAATGATCCTGAGCAGAGGCCTGGCAATGGTGATCCGCAAGCCTCTTGATCTTCCGCCCGCCGTTGCCCACGCCTTCATTAAGGACATGAAGGCGTACTTCGCTGAAGAAGACCGGCACAAGCGGGATGAGATTGCGCTGCGACAGCTTCACGCCCTTAGAGAACACCAAGGACCGCGCGAGCAAGCGCTTGGGCTTTCCGACGTGAAAGCCATGTTTTTGCACATGAGAAATCACACCAACTTCCCCGGCAGCCGTCGCGGCCATTGACTCAACCGCGGCGACAGGTGTGAGATGGCTGGTGTTTTGTTGCGTCCAGGGGTGGGTGTGATGGACAGTAAATTTTTAGAGCAGCGTGCGGCACATTGCCGATTCCTAGCCGAGAGGGCTGACCCGTTCATCAAGCGACGACTGCTGGATCTGGCCGTGCGCTACGACGCTAGATTGAATCACTCCCTGCGCGGGCCACCACGTACATTCGGAATACCCGGCAGTCTTCTGGAAGCGTTATTGCCGTCGCAGCGGGACGCTGGCGCCGACTGATTTTTAGGCGATCATGCCGTCCGTTTTATTGGACGCGCTAACGATCTTTTTCATCGTTGCAGGCCTGGTTCTCCTTTGGCTGAATTTACGCGCGTGGCGTCGACGCAAGGTCCGGGTAAGCGCCCGCGATAATTGAGAAGATCCAACTTTGCTTCCAGATTGGCGATTTGCTGCACAGGTTGGCTCTCTCTGTGGCGATGTTCTCAACGATGGGCCGCGCTTTGTCATCACGCTCCTCCTACTAACGGGTCGACAATTGCCGGTGATAAAATTTCTCCTCCGGCAAGAGACATCCTATAGTTTTCCGTAAGGTACGAGGCTTCCGGGGAAGCCCGGTGTTCCGTACTGGGAACTGGCGCGGGCTCTAATCTGCCTTCCCGAGTGTCCTAGACAGCACCATCGGATCATCCCAGGTCAGGACCCAAACGAAGCTTAGGGCCTAACACAGGATGTTGTCCAACATGCGTGGATAGAACCGTTTGGTTGTTGCTAGGCTGGGTTTGCTCGCGCGATCGACCCCGCCCCAAGCCTAGCGGGCAGACGGTCCGGTTCAACGACCGGGGCCGTCTCTTTTGCATGTCAACGAGCCCACCAAAGTGAGCGACTTCGAGAATTTTCTTGAAACTTGGTGCACCAAAAACCTTAGCCATTTTGAAAATGGCTTCGACGAAATCGAACACTTTCACGCTCCGCGGGCAGAGCGATTGAGAGCGGAGGCCTACGAAGCCGGATTTGGGACCGCAATCACGCAATTAGGACACGTGTCGGAAGGCGGCTTGGTCGGCTACGTCAAGCGTTGCTATGAAACATTAGAATTTCAAAGGGGGAGGTTGCGTTAACTCCGCCGTCACCCGCGCCTTCCTCAAGGAAACAAACACACATAATGCGGGGCCCGCCGCGCCGGTTTCTTCTTGCTTTGTTTGCGAAGAGCTAGGACGTCATTCCAAGTTCGCTCGGTGACATCCTTGGGTCGAAACCGTTGATCGCCGAACCGGCGGTTGCACGACGTCGGGGCCGAGATCTCCCGGAGCCGGCTCCTGATGGCGGCGGCGAAATAGGTGCCCAGATCAGACCGAGTGAAGCATTTTGAGATCGCGCATTTGTTGATGGAGCGCGCGTAAATCGATCCGGTCGAAGGCTGCAATCCAATCGATGCCTCGGTTCGTCCACTCAGGCCGGCATACGGAATGGACTGCACGCAATATCGGATCGAGAAGCGCATCGGGACCGTTTCCTTCGGATTCGACGATCGCTCGCAGTGTGAGCAGGATGTCGCCGCGGTCTCCGCCGAAATATTTATCAGCGCGATAGACCCAGCGCTGCAAGGTGCTGCGCGCCACAGGATCGATCTTGGGGAAATCGAGTGCCTCAAGAATGACTGCGACCTTCTTCGAGATGCCAAGGATAACTGAGGCGGCAATCAAGACGACGGTTCGAAACGGCATTGTGTTCTTCCTCCCTCGGGGGCCCCACCACCACAGCGCAAGGCAGGCAGGTGGCAGCGGGGCCGCGGCGGGCCCTGTCACCGTGATGGGGTGCGGTGCGGGGCCTTCTGGGTAGCGCGATCCCGCGGTAGGACGGCGCAAGGCGAACCTTCGCAGATTCCTCGCCGATTGGTGGTCACGTCTGATCAGATGATGATGGACAGATCGTGTTTCCCAAATGAACGATGAAAAAGAGCGGCCGCGAAACAGGACATTGCCGAGACCATTGGCCTTTGCGACCCATTGTTGCAGGTTCGACATGTTCTCAAGAATTGGCGGTAGATAGGCGAAATTGTACCGCCAGACGAGACGCACCCACCCCACGATCCATGTCACAACGCCCGTCGTTCGGTAAGCGGTCATCAATGATGAAACAAGGCGTGTGTCGTGGTCGACGGCTTCGCGCGACCATGCGGTAACAAACATCATGACAATGAGGAGTGCTGCGATCCAATGGAGAGCAATGCTTATACGGTCGAAGCTTTCACTTTCGAAGGTCGCGTCGAGGACGGACCCATCAGAAGGTTCAGTCATGCCCGTTTGCTCCAGGTTCTCGTTGCGAAGTTCCTAATGATAGAGACTTGCGCGCCGGCAACTCTATTCCGAGGTCACCTATCCGTGTTCGGGCCATTTATCGTCCAGTGAAACATATTCATCGATCGTGAGCGGAACGCGGAAGCAGCCTAATCAGCGTCGCTTCCACGCGAGAACGCACGACTGTTATTTTTCACGATGGCTTGAAAGAAATCTCAACACTCGGGGATTCAGGAATATCCCGAATTCACTGGGAGTCTGGTGATCAGAGGCGCCGACGCGCAAATGAGAATCAGACGGAGACACATTCAATGGCTAAGCGTTTGCTTTTTTTCGTGTCGGTAACTCTATCAACGGCAATCGCGGCTCCAAACGCGATCTGCGACCGCGCTTGAATCTTTTTGCTTAGTTGTATCCGCAAGAGGAGCAAGGCGTACAATGAACATGATTCATTCCTCCAAGTATCCGATTGGTCGCTCGGCCTTGTGGAGACAAGACGTCTTAATGGTCACTGCCTTCGTCGTTTGGGCAATCGTATTGGGTTTGTTACCAGTCTTGGTCATTGGATCGTTGATGACAACTTGAGCGGCTCTCGACCCAAGCAGGCGGACAATTTCTCGCCGAGATCGAACCGGCCGTGGGGTCATGCGGTGGAGAACCTCACTCGATTGACCGCGATCGAACCGTCGGCCCGAATTGGTTTCAGCATGAATTATAAGACGATAGATTACTTAGCTTGACACGGAAGCTTCCCGCGCCCCGCGAAGGCCACGGACAGATATTGAGAGCCTATATCCGGACGATGCCGTTGCCTTCGTCCCGCTCTACTGGCTCTTATCGGAAGCGCAGAAGTGCGGGCTCGATTTCAAAGTCTCGCCGTTCGCCGATCCTAATTCGATCAAATGGATCGCCTCTTCTCAGGACAAGGATAGGCGGCTTTTACGACTCGCGCGCGGCGCTACCCTCCGGGCCCGCGGCAAACCATCACTCCCCAAGAAAATTGGCCAAAAAATCTCCCACACTGCCTCCGTCTGATGCTTTGCGGTTTCCTTATTTTATGTTGAACTCCGCTCACTAAAGACGCGTTAGTCGCCGACGACTGCCCTTCTTCATGTTTCACCTCGATCAAAGGGAAATTATGCCTCGCCATTTCAAACCAGGTTTCGGCAGCGTCTTCACTTCAATCCTAACGGCTGTATTGTTCCTGCTTGCGACGGATGCGAAGGCTGCCGACCAGGTAAAGGTCGGAGTCTTCCCGGTATCGTCGGCGCTCCCATTTTTCGTTGCTGTTGAGCGCGGCTATTTTGCCGAACAGGGAATCGAACCGGTTCCGACCCGAATGGCTTCAAGTACTCTGATCATTCAGAGCTTTCTTTCGGGCGATCTGGAGGCTGCACCTACCATCGTCACCACTGAGGCCTTCAACGTCAACCTGATCACGAAAAACACTATTCTTTATCTTTCCATCAACGGTCAGAACGATCAGAACCGGCAAGAGATCTTTGTCGTTCGCAAGGGGCTCGACGTGAGCTCGATCAGGGATCTTAAGGGTAAAGCGACGAAGATCATGTCAGCTTCCGGGCCGGCTAACGTGACCTTTGCCAAAGCCGTGCTGAAGGCCAACGGGCTGGAAGAGGGCAAAGACTACACCATGACCGACCTGCCCGTGAACCTGCATGTCAGCGCGATGACGGCGGGCACGTTCGATGCCGGCTACACGCTTGAACCGGCCGGAACCATGCTGAAGGCGAGTGGCGGCGCCGTCGAGCTGGAAGGTGGTGTGGTCGCAACCCACATTCTCGGCCGCAAGGACGCGATGGCGTTTGCCGCGGGCGGAGCCATCACGACCAAGTTCGCCACCGAGAGACCCGACGTTGCGCGCCGCTATGCCATTGCCTGGCGCAAGGCGATCGAAACCATCGACAGGGATCCGAGTGCGCGCGAGGCTCTCAAAGTCAATACCTCAGTGCCGCCCGACCTGGTGATGAAGGTCGGAGTGCCTAAATTCACCATGGCCGATCAGGTAACCGCCCAGAATATTGCGGACTTCCAGAAATACATGGACTTCGCGACCACTCAGGGCATCGTCAGGGGGCAGGTGGATGT
Organism: Bradyrhizobium erythrophlei; assembly: GCF_900142985.1. Lineage (NCBI taxonomy): Bacteria > Pseudomonadati > Pseudomonadota > Alphaproteobacteria > Hyphomicrobiales > Nitrobacteraceae > Bradyrhizobium > Bradyrhizobium erythrophlei. The sequence goes on along the minus strand of NZ_LT670849.1, from coordinate 5,819,415 downwards.
CACAAAATATTTGGTGACGCTCGACAAGTAATGGCTCTGATGGCAAGTGTGCCGATGCCACCTTATCCGGGCATTCCAAGGCGCTACGAAAGGCTCTCATGAAGCTCAGACGTATTTTGCGCGCCGCACGGCCCTTCCTGGGCGTGATTGCGCTCCTGGGCGCCTGGTGGGGTCTCGCTGCCTCACAGCTGTTTGATCCGGTGCTGTTGCCGTCGCCATGGAAAGCTCTTTTGGCTCTGATCGACGGATTTGCCAATCAGAACTTACTTTATGACTTTGAGGTAACGATCTGGCGTACGACGGCGTCGCTTGCGATCGGGTGCCTTATCGCCATTCCGCTCGGTATTATTCTTGGCTCGAATGAGGATATCTATCGTTCGCTCGAATTCGTGGTCGACTTCTTCCGCTCCACGCCCACCTCGGCGATGTTCCCGCTGTTTCTGGTGCTGTTCGGCGTCGGCGACAAGACCAAGATCGCGGTCGCTGCATTTGGCGCGAGTCTCGTCATCCTTTTCAACGTCGCTTACGGGGTCATGAATTCGCGCAAAACGCGTGTGCTCGCCGCGAGGGTAATGGGTGCGTCGAAAGTGCGTGTCCTCTTCGATGTGTACGCCTGGGAGTCGCTTCCTCAGATTTTCGTCGGAATGCGCAATGGTGTGTCGGTATCGCTGGTCATTGTCATCGTCGCGGAAATGTTCATCGGTTCAAGCGACGGCCTTGGGCGCCGACTGATCGACTCGCAAATGAGTTTTGATATGCCGTCCATGTACGCGACCATTTTCGCCGCAGGCGCGCTCGGCTACAGTCTGAATTGGATATTTCTCTCGATCGAAAAGAAATTCGTCCATTGGGGCGGCAAATAACGTCGTAAATCCCTTGCTCAGGAAACCATCTCAAATTCGCCCGGCAGCTCGGCCCTGTCGAAATCCCTTTTATTTGTGTCCAGGTTCTCGAGATTAAAAAATAGGCACTCGTCGTGAACGAAGTGCGGGCCAGCGTGCCAGGTACCGACATGGAGCTTGATCACGCAGTCTCCGGGAATGCGGAAGGCTGAAACGCGATTCAGCTCCGGCTTCGTTCCATCGGCAAAGTCGTTTGGTGGGGCAACGCCGATAAACCACTCCTTCCCGTGTAGGGAGCCAAGGCATTGGCTCGTGCGGCGATGCCGAGCCAAACTCGTGAATACAACCCCGTTTTTTCTAAGGTGCATGATCCACAATCTAGGTGTCCCGTTCGTCAATGTCAGCTTGGGTTCTTCCGGACTAGTCTCTGGATCATAAGGGTTATTCTCGAACTGTCCGGCGGTTCGACGGGCCTCGATAATCTCTCCGAACGGCGCGAACGCGGCCGTTTCGAGAGCTTGAACCTGAATTTTGAACGCGGGACGGACATTCACGACAGTGTTCTCCAACTTGGTCTTCCAAGAAGATCAAAAATGGCTATTCGAGGCAAGACAACAAAGGCCTGCTTGGTCCGAGCTCAATCGACAACGACCAAGGGATAATGTCGACAGTCCTTTGTTACCGACCCCGATTTTGCTCCGCGAGGGCACGAGTCTTGCTCCGTCAAGCACTAATAGCCGAGCCGGAGAGAGTACAGTCGTGACACCGTTGCAGGATGGCCTAAGCTTTGAGCACGTCAGCCAGCGAGTGGAACGTCTGCCACTCGCCGCTGATCGACGGCCGCACGTCACCATCCGCGGGTTGAGCAAGCGTTTCGATAACACAGTCATCTACGACAAGTTTGATCTCGACATTCCACGCGGTGAGCTAATCTCGATATTCGGGCCGAATGGCTGCGGAAAGAGTACGTTGATCAACATTATAGCCGGGCTAATTCCGGCCGACGCCGGCCAGGTCTTATTCGACGGTATGCTGCTCAAAGAGATCAAATTCGGATATGTGTTCCAGAATTACCGGGAAGCGCTATTTCCCTGGCTGACCGCTCTCGACAATATCTGTTATCCACTGAAGATGATGAAGGTACCCAACGACGAGCGGCGTGCCCGAACGGAGAAACTCGTCGCGCGACTTGGAATAAAGTTAAACCTCGGTCTTTTCCCTTATCAGATGTCCGGTGGACAACAGCAGCTCGTTTCGATTATGCGGGCGCTTGTGGTTGAACCGGAAATCCTCTTTTTGGACGAGCCGTTCTCCGCGCTAGATTATGAAATGACGTTGTTCATGCGCGAGCAACTGCAGCGCCTTTTCATGGAAAGCGGCACAACGATGGTCCTGGTGTCGCACGACCTCGAGGAAGCGGTCTATCTCGCCGATCGGGTGCTGCTACTCTCACGATATCCGGCGCGGGTAGCCGACTTCACGCCCGTCGCCGCCCCGCGGCCACGCGGCCTATCGACGCTTTCCGAACCGGAATTTGTGCGCACAAAGGCACACTGCCTGAACGTGTTCCAACGTGAGGTAAGACGCTCATAGACGCAAATTGAAGCGGATATTCAAGGCAATCTGGAGCGAGCTGTGACTATCGCGATCGCGCCGCCGGTGCCGCTCGAAGTGAGTCTTCAGGTATTTCTACGCAGGTCATTCCGATCGTCGGCCGGCGCTTCGTGGGGCGCGACCGATTATAGAATAACTCTTCTATCATCGGCCCTCGCAAATCGAAGGACGTTCGCCGTCAACTGACTGTGAGCCGAGATCCATCGATCATGGTCCGGATGCGTCGGCCTAGACACTCCCCTGCCAACCAGGTCGCCGTCCGTTGGCATCTCATGGAGAACACCAAACACGCCTTCCACCTGGTTCGCAGGTCCGTGTGCAAGGTCCGCGCCGTAGTCGGCTGAGCCATCCTCGTTCTGGAGCCGCGTGATCTCGTTCGAATAAAGCCTTCCCCAGTTCAAACGTAAGCCCATGAGGACTTCGAGTTCGCCGCCCGTGAGAATGGTCATAGAAAAGCTCGTTTAAATGGTTCGGCAAAATGTCGGCTTTCGTGAGTCGCCGAAAAGGGCGACCAGATCGTGAAACTCTTCCAGACTAGCAGCCTCTGCAAATGTTTCTCACGATGCGAGCTTGCGTCTTCACCATCGCAGTTGAAGAAGATGCTCATGTTGGAACCAGAGCGGGACGTATTGCATATTAGCGTTGGCGTACGGCAGTCCAGCGCGCTGAATCTGGCATTCCCCAAATGAACGATGAAAAAGAGCGGCCGCGAAACAGGACATTGCCGAGACCATTGGCCTTTGCGACCCATTGTTGCAGGTTCGACATGTTCTCAGGAATTGGCGGTAGATAGGCGAAATTGTACCGCCAGACGAGACGCACCCACCCCACGATCCATGTCACAACGCCCGTCGTTCGGTAAGCGGTCATCAATGATGAAACAAGGCGTGTGTCGTGGTCGACGGCTTCGCGCGACCATGCGGTAACAAACATCATGACAATGAGGAGTGCTGCGATCCAATGGAGAGCAATGCTTATACGGTCGAAGCTTTCACTTTCGAAGGTCGCGTCGAGGACGGACCCATCAGAAGGTTCAGTCATGCCCGTTTGCTCCAGGTTCTCGTTGCGAAGTTCCTAATGATAGAGACTTGCGCGCCGGCAACTCTATTCCGAGGTCACCTATCCGTGTTCGGGCCATTTATCGTCCAGTGAAACATATTCATCGATCGTGAGCGGAACGCGGAAGCAGCCTAATCAGCGTCGCTTCTCCTCCGACACCGTGATTGATCTCAACGATGATCAAAAGCTACTCCAGCTTGGCCTCGCACAGTTCCGCTATGAGGCCGGACAAAAGCCGCCATGGAGCGACGATCAGATCTTGTTCGGTGTCAGGGGTGGGCGGGCCTTCGCCAATACGGGCACTTGGCCGGTCTCGCCGCCTGTCGGTACGACACTTCGGACGGCTTTGCGGCCGTCGACGAGTTCGATCGGCTCGCCGCGATACCGGCCCAGAGGGGAGCCGGTTTCCCAGACGTAATCATCATCCCCGCCTCAATCGTTCACGAATGCGAGGTCCCTCCTGCGGCCCGAATGAAAGGCCGCACTCTTCGGAAGGCTAATTAGCGAACTGGTTGCAATGATCGCAAGCGAGACCAGAAGTGATCCGCCGACCGTCACAACCGCGCTTTTCGTGGGACTTAGCAATAACGGCACGCCCCCCAGGATCCGCAGCAACCGCCGTAGCCACCGTACCAATAGCCACCGAACCCGTAACCACAGCCGTAGCCGCCGCAACCTCGGCCACCGCCGCAACCTCGGCCACCTCCGCATCCCCCGCCACCTCCGCACCCCCCGCCACCTCGGCAGCCACCGCCACCGCAACCACCTCCGCGGGCTAGCTGCACGCCGGTGCCAACGTTTTCCTTATCGAAGAGATAGAACGTGGCGAGACTAATGTCGGCCATTTCCTCTTCGCTAAGAACGAAGCGCTGATTGGGCGAGGTATTGTCAGAGTGCGGGGTAGCGAAAGTGGGCATCGTGGATGCGGATGCACTATTCGCTAGCGAAAAACTCAGTCCGGCGGCACCCAGCACGGCGGCGGCTTTGGTTGTGCGTTTCTGCTTCGAAGCTTGCTTGACTCGTGACATTGGTCGCATCCTCCATAAAGTTCTTGTGAAATCGCTTGACCAGCGTGCGCTACGCCAGCGTTGGCAACATTCGGATGGTCGTCGTGGTCAGAAGTGCAAATTTGCTCATTGTCGGTCTCCGGTCTCAGCGTTACTCGCGAACGCTGCTATCTGACTGACCGGTCCTCGAGCCTTAACATTCCTTCGAACACGCGAAATCGCGAGATGTTGAGCAGTCGAAATTTGATGCATCTTCGACTTCTTAGGACCGCGATCCTGCTGCGACACCAGCAATGGATCCCCGTCGCCACAAGTGGAGCCGACGCCTTCACTTCTTCCTCCTCGGCCCAATCTCGACTAGGCGCGCAAGGCAGCGCTGACGTTCACCCATCGTCTTTAAGCCACGGCCGAAATTGGCGCGAGCAAAGGACGCGGCCAGCGGCGCGGGCTGGCGGCATAAGCCTTTAGCTCAGCACCGTCTGCGGCCGCACCTGGGGCACATTCATGCTGTCCTTGATGCGGTCGCCATTGCAGCCGGCCAGCGACAGCACGAGAAACAGCATTGCTATGAGGCGCATTTGCGTGATCCCCCAACCGCTTTGAGATCGTGCCCAAAAGAGAACGGTCCCGGTTATTGGGTCGGCCCGGGACCGTCTGCCCGCGAAGTTGGTCTTGCGAGATATAATGGAGGAGGCGGGCAATCTCAGCCTATCAACGAACCGAACGGTTCTATCCTAAAATGATGGACAACATGTGGTGTCCGGGAGCGCCCACCAATGGCCGGGTTCGTGGCGCAGCAACTGGCTGACTGGGACTATTGGGACGCCGCGACGGAATACGCGGCGCTGCGACCGACCGCCGTTCCGGCGTCGATCATCTTGCCGCCAAACTGCGCTGCGTCTGAAATCGCCTTTCGCCGACACCGGGTCGATCGGTTGAATAAGTTCCTTGCCCACTATGGCCCCCGCTCGATTTGTTATTTCGCCGCTATTTCAGACAGCCACTTCGCCACCCGCCGGCATGACGGGGAGCGGCTTCTGGGCAACACCCGATGAGTACTAAGAGCTTCAGCGGCAGGAAGCCGATCACCAGCGACGCGTTGCACGGACGGCGAGAACTTGAGGGAGCAGCACCGATGTCCGTGTTGGGGAAACTACGAGCAGAGAGTTTGGCAATTAACTGTCCCAGCGATCCTTGGCTGGCACCGTTGCACCGTGTCCACGGCAAGGTCGAGTTTGATGGCTTCGAGCGTGTCAGCAGCCAGTCGCTGTTAGATATGCTTGAGGTACCCCAGCGTAACCGCACAGCAGGCACGTTCCGCCGTCTAGCGAAACTGATAGCTGAGCTAGGCTGGACAGCCGTATGCGTGCGGGACCTGACGCGCGGCGGCTACAAGGAACAGGTCCGTGGCTACGTGCCAGGTTTAACTTCCCCACATGCTGCGAGACACGAAGCCTGCACGCTTCGCAACATGCGTGGACGCTAAACGCGCCGCTGACGCTCATGAGCAAGACCTATTTCCGAATGCCAGGTGATTGACGATGGCCTTTCGTGGCTTCCCGATCCGGAGATCGATTGGCGTTCGGTCCCGCATCTCGCGGAGACGCGCTGCTAACTGACAAACAAATCCGTCTGACTTTTCTGCGGCGAAGTTAGCCCTTTAGCCAGCCTTCTATGTCATCGCCCAGACTATCACCTGCCGTTGTCCGGCGGCGACGGCGCGGCGCTGTGGGTCCGGTTCCAGAAAAGTACAAATTAAAAATAGTGCAGCCAAACCGCACATTCATTAATAACAGAAATCTGCGTTTCTAAATGCTCAACGCCAAAAAATAAAAAGGAACAACGATGCTGACCGAAGCTAAAGAGGAACGCAGCACTTCCGAGGGACAGGATCGGAAGCGCCAATCCGTGCGGGACCATGTGAAGGCCAAGGCACGGGGCGATCTGATCATAACGCACAAGGCCGCAATTCTGGACCCTGCCGCACGCGAGAGGTTCGAGCACCTGTTGGCTGCGTGTGAAAAGGACGCCGACGAGATTGCATGCGAGGGTGGTGAGGAAGCTAGCACCGAAGCCTCGGGGACTGAGTATAGCTCGGTAGCGTATGAGGTCGGCTACATTAGAGCCTACATGGAAGCATTGCCGATGCTGATGGCGACAGCATTAGCGCGGTGCGATGCGCTGGAAATTGCCGCGTAATAAATGCCCGCTGCAATGATAATCGAGGAAAAAGACGAGCCCCGCGTCAAATTCGAGCGGCCGCTCAATATCACGGTGACGAGCATCGACGGGACGGGGTGTGAAAAGGGCCACTTGATCCACATTTCCGACTACGAAGCTCTGATCGAGCTTACGGGTCGCGCTTTCGAAAGTAGCGAATTTTTTCTCTTGCTGACTGGCTTCGGCAATCCTGTATTCCGCCGTTGTGAGAGAAGCTGGACACACGGGACCCAAATTGGAGTGAAATTCAAAGGGACCAGCATCGGGATTAACTCTGAGAAGGAGCTTCCAAAACTAACGTCGCGCGAGTTCATCTAACATGCCCGTACAGAACGCCCGAACAAGAAATCACGCTGGCGGTTGCATGTCGCGCTCGGTGAGCCAACGCCCGGCGAGGTTACTCCGGCGGCTGTAGGCCACGTGCCGTAAGCCAGCCCTTTGCTTCGTCCAACGGGTCCATAACCTCTACGATCTTGGCTTGCCCGCACGTCTCGCATTCGAACGTCTGCACCTCAAAGCCAAAACTGTTTGGCGTTGACCGCAATAGGCTCATCGGTTCGTGGCAGGTCGGGCAAGGCGGATGTTCGACGGCGGCCATATCAGAGCTTGGCATCGTGGGACAGACTTTCCCCGGTTACGATGACGCCACAATTCTGAATAAACCCCCGAGGTTCAACCCGAAAATTTCGAGAGCGAGCCGGGAACCAAATGCCTACTTTTGAACTTATGCCCGGTTGGGTTTCGATAGGGGAATAGGTTGAACCAGAACGTTCCGGTGATCCTCGTAATTGAGGACGATGACGCTATTCAAGTTGTGGTTGAAGATGCCCTTAGCGAGGGCGGATTTGAACCCGCTGTCGCCGCATCAGGAGAAGAGGCCGTCACACTCCTAACGGGGATGCAGGGTGCATATCGTGCGCTGGTGACCGACATCCGTTTACGAGGCAAAATTAACGGTTGGGAAGTCGCGCAGAAAGCCCGAGAGATCGACCCCGAATTTCCTATCATCTACATGAGCGGCGCTAACGCAGCAGAATGGTCCTCCAAGGGCGTTCCCAACAGCGTCATGCTGGAGAAGCCGTTCGCCACGGCTCAACTTGTCACTGCCCTCGCAAATTTGCTCAACAGCGGCACGCCGATAGTCCCGGCCTAGCGCATTAGCCGCCCAACGATGGGCTTCGATTTCTTAACAATTCTCTCGGTATTCTTGATGTTGCACCCGCTGCAACCTTTGAAGCGACGAATACGATTTCATCCTAACCGGGATGGCATTGCACAATGACCTATGGTGCCCGAAAGAGTGACCGGGTCGATTTCGAACGGGGCATTCCTGTCTTCATGATGGGAATTGACGGGACGTGGCGCAGGGACTGCCTGATGATCGACGTGTCCCAGACAGGCGCACGCTTACTCGTCGAAAGTTCTCTCGAAGGACTGGACCTCAAGGAATTTTTTCTGCTTCTGTCCTCGACAGGCCTCGCGTATCGCCGCTGCCAATTGGTGCGCGTTGACGGTAACCAGATTGGCGTCGAGTTTCTTGCGCGCGGCAAGTCCGCAAAGAAGGCCAAGCAGCGGTCTCGTGATCAGGCCGATTGACGCCAGATTGATCGCGCGAACACGATGAAATTATTCCACTGTGGGGGCGGATCGGTGCCATGCGCATTCGATCAAACCTGTAGCAAGGTGCAAAGGTAGACCACCCTGCCCGCGCGAAACTTCGCGCACCGGCGTCTCACAGCTAAGCCCGTTTATGCCTCAAACTCGGAAGTGACGGCATTGAAGCACCACTTCCGGTTTTCCCCCAGCAACAGACATTAGGCGACTGCACTGGATTGTCGGTTTTGTGCCAAAACCGGAAATTGCGGGCGCGGGTAGCTCCAAATAAAAACCGGCCACCGGCGGCGCTTAGCGCGACCCGCATCTGTCCGCACCGTAAGGTGTCAGGTCTCGACCTTATGGAGAACAGTAGCGTCGTTCATGATTACGAGGCTGCCATCAAAGCGATCATCGAGCTGCTCGCCTGTGACTAGGCTGTAGCGAATCTTGCCGGGAATTCTCACCACCGAGCCCCTTGATGGCCGGAAGACAATCATGTCCTGCTTTTGAACGACAGTATAACGGCGGCCCATGGAATCTTCGGCAAAGAACCTATCTACTTCCTTTTCTGTTATCACGCCCATCGAGCAGAACTCCACTCTGCACACGTAGGCCGGACGGTATCGGAAATCGCGAACGAAGCGCTTAATCGGAAATCGTAGTTTTATCTTAATTTGAAGATCAAGTGCTCGAATTGGGCCGCGACATAGCACCCCCCGCGGCGTTTGCTGTGCGCCGGTCCGCGCCACTCACTTCCGGTCTCACCCAATTAGCGGACGTTCTCATGGTCATTCGGCACGCGGAAAAGTACCAGAACCTGACCTCGACGTGCCGATCGAATTTTTCAAAGCTTCCGGTCGCGTCGGCGGCACGCCTTCAGCTGCCGCGCGCCAACAACAACCATTGTGCCTGAACTATTGTGCTTGGGGTGCCAACTGCCCTGGGGTCCGCGGCTGCACTCGGGCTTGCGGCGACGGATGCGTTGGTACTGGCTTGGGCGTCTGGCTAGCGGTCGGCCGCGGCGGAGGCACTGATGTTTTTGGTGCCACGCTCCGTTCGGAAGTGTTGGAAATGAGGCGTGTCATTTGCTCCTGGCCCGCCCTAAGTTGCTCAACGACCTTTGCATTGTTGCTGGCCATTTGTTCCTGGCCCGCCTTGAGCTGCTCGACCCCTTGCTCCACATTCGTGAGAATGCGCGTCATCTCCTTGAACAACTGTGCCAGCTCGGAAGACGTCGGGGCAAGCGCCGGCGCGCTGTCTTGCGCGGTGACCGGTGCCGAGGGTACCACTTGCGAAGGTGCTGCCTCCGCCGCGGCCAGCTGAACTGTAGAGGGCCTCGGCTGCGCTGGAAGCCCCGAATTTTCCAGCTGAGTTGACGTGAGATACGGCGCCCACCGTGAAATGATCGGTTTGGCCGCATCGCCATAAGACGACTGGGAAACGAAGGCAGCACCACCGATGCACGCCGCCAACAGCAAGCCGATGAGACCACGTAGCGCCGAGCTGCCGCGCGACGCCGTCCGGCCCGGCACAGCCGAAGGATGGCGCGGGGCAGCCTGCTCCATCCTTGAAAGCTGTTCAGTTACACGCGCAAGCTGCTCATCCGCCTGCGCGATCTGTTCATACGCGTGCGCGAGCCGTGCATCCGCGCGCGCGATCAAGACATCATTGGCTTCAGCTTCTTTGAGGTTCGGCGTAGAATTCATTGGCGCTCCCTTCCCGTCGAATGTCGCCCGATGTGGGACGGCCGGATTTCCAACGTCGATGAACCAAACACTGAATGCAGTTTTGACCAAAACATGGCCGCACGATGGAGAGTGTGAGACCGCACGGAAGAGGGAACTTAGGAACCGGTTTAACACCAGCGCGAAAGAATGCGCGTCGCTGATATTCTCGAAGTGAGAGAAGGAAGGGCGTTGAAGGTACCACTCAACGGAAGTGCGTTGGCTCTTGAACGCCCGGAACCACGTCTTGAGACAAACAGCCCCGTCTTGCCTTCAACCGGACGCCTTGAGCGGGACTTGCGAGCTTGCGCGAACGCTTAGGTCGCCCATGGGTCATTCGCGTCGTCTTGACCATGGGCCAGCCACTTCCAGTCTGCCCCTCCTATGAACAGACATCGACAGCACCGGTCGGCATGTCTCGAAGGTGCCAACAAGCGACATCGTCGGTAACATTACTTCTGTAGCGGCTCATCCGCGGGATCGACAAAAATTGTCTTCGAAGGTCCCTCAAATTGAAGTTGAACGATGGCTTCATCATCCAACGTCCATACGAAATGCGCTTGGCCGGCGGGTACGATAGCGAATGTGCCGACCTTTCCAATTTCGGGATTAGAGGCGTCAAATTTTTCGCCCTCGCCGTAGTATACCTTACCGCTCAGGATCGTAGTGTATTCCGCATAAGGGTGCCTGTGCGGCGGCGTCTGTCGGTTTGGTGGAAACTTGAATCGCAAAACCACCGTCCCGGCTTTGGTAGGATCGCGGAGTAGCAACGCCGCCTTCCCTCCCGCTACGAGGGGAACGTCGAACCATTTCAATTCGTCTTCGTGAACGGAATAGGAGTTGACTGTAGGTGGCGAATTATTTGTCACAGAGTTTCCATTCAAATCACACAAATTGCTCAATGTAGTGTCTCAAAAGTGCCACAAGGCGACATTCGTCGGCCTCGTTTAAGCCGCCGCAGAAACCAAGCTTTCAGGGCGAAGCTGCGTATAGCTCCATTGGTTCAAGGAGCCCCTTGAGTGCGTGTCTTCCCCGCTCTTCGAAGTGAAGACCGGAGCCTGCGACAAGGTCCTTCACGGTGCGCGATACCAAGGTCTCGCCCGCGCCTGCGAGCGCGGAGACGCGTGAAGCAATGTGGACGGCAATGCCTTGAACGTCGTTGCCCGTTATCTCGATCTCACCGGTGTGAAGGCCGCAACGAATTTGAATCTCCAGTGGACGGATAGCCTCGGTAATCGCACGGGCGCAACGGATGGCGCGTGCAGGGCCGTCGAACGTGGCCAGAAATCCATCGCCGAGCGACTTGACCTCGCTGCCACGGTATCGTGCGAGTTCCCGCCGTACGCTCGCGTGATGGGCATCGAGCAAATCGCGCCAGCGCCGGTCGCCGATCTGCTCGGCGCGCGCGGTCGACCCCACAATGTCTGTGAACAGAACGGTTGCCAGCACGCGCTCGCTCTCCGGCGCCGAGACCGATCCCGTGAGGAACTCCTCGACGTAATCGCCGATCTGCTCGTGAAGGAAAAACAGATGATCCTGTCCGGGTAACTCGACCAACCGAGCACCTGGAATGCTTTGTGCGAGGAAACGTCCAGTCTCCAGGGGGATGAGCGCGTCATCCTTGCAGTGAATCACCAAGGTCGGTACGCGTATCGACGAAACGATATCACTGACGTCCGTTTCGGCGCACATCCGCAGCACCGCCGTCACGCCTGCCGGGCTCGCGCCCAGGCGCTCGAAACGGCCCCACCAATGCAGCATGGCTGGATCGGTCTGGCGCGATGGGGCAAATGCCGCCAAGCTAAGGCCGTTCCCCCAGGCCCGATCGATATACTTGAAGAGTGGCTCGAGAACCTCGGCGGGGACAGGGAAGCGCGCCCAGGCGCCGTAGAGCACAGCCTGTTGGCAGCGCTGGGGATAGGTCGCGGCAAACAGGGCCGCCAGCGCGCCGCCCTCCGACACGCCCAGAACGGCCGCACGTTCACTGCCCGCCGCGTCCATGACGGCACGGACATCGTCCATGCGCAGATCCAGCGACGGCACCGCCGCGACTGGATCCGAAAGGCCCGTCCCGCGCTTGTCGAACATGATCACACGCGCGAAGCTTCCCAGCCGAAGCAGCCATCGCGCCAGATCAGGATGCTCCCAGTAATTCTCGAGGTGGGATATGAAGCCGGGCACGAAGACCAGGTCGTTGGGTCCACTTCCAAAGACCTGGTAGGCGATGTGGACGTTCCCACTCTTGGCGTAGCGCGTTATCGGCACGACCATCACGCCCTCCAATGCTCCGGGGGCAACTGGTCCGCCAACTTTAGCGCAAGGCGGCTCCAGTGAGAAGGAGCGACGCGATGTCCGCCTAGGATCTATCGCGTCATTTTGACGTTGGGCTTGCCACTTCCGGTCTACCCCGATCAACGGACTTCGACGCAACAACCCGGCTGGTCCGTTTCGTGCCCAAAGATGGGGTAATCGGCCGGCCCAGCTTGTGGATAGCTGAAGATTTTGGGTGCTGCGCTTCAGGCTGATGGTGAAACGAGGTCCGTGGTAACGGCCTCAAGCATCAGAAGGAGAAGCGCAGCATGGACCATTTTGCTGGATTGGACGTATCGGTCAAGGAGACAAGTGTCTGCATTGTGGATGACACAGGCAGGATCGCGAAGGAATTAAGGGTAGCAAGCGAGCCAGACGCTCTGCTGCGGGTTCTGGGGAACCCGGCCTACCGTTTCAAGCGGATCGGATTGGAGGCTGGGCCGCTGTCGCAATGGCTTTTCGGTGCGCTTGCCGAAGCAGGCTTGCCTGTCATCTGTGTCGAGACGCGGCACATGCGGGCGGTTCTGAAGGCGCAGATCAACAAGACGGATCGCAACGATGCGCGCGGTATGGCCCAGATGATGCGGGCGGGGCTTTATCGCCCGGTGCATGTGAAGACGCTACGCAGTCAGAAACTGCGAATGCTGTTGACCCATCGCAAACTGCTGCAGTCCAAGGCCATCGCCGTCGATAACGACCTGCGAGGGACTTTGCGCAACTTCGGCCTCAAGGTGGGCGTGGTAGGAACGGTGAAGTTCGAGGCGCGCATCAAGGAGCTTGTCGAAAGCTTCCCGGATCTTGCTGAGTTAGTCGAACCGCTGCTGATTGTCCGGCGGACGCTTCGTGAGCAGATCGGCATTCTTCATCGTCGCTTGCTGGCTATCGTTCGGAATGATGATGTGTGCCGGCGCCTGATGACCATCCCGGGTGTTGGTCCCGTTGTGGCGCTGACCTATCGCGCGACTGTCGACGTGCCCGCCCGCTTCCGAAACTCCAAGGCGGTGGGGGCGGTGTTTGGGCTCACGCCTTCCAGGTATCAATCAGGCGAGATTGACCGACCCGGCGCCATATCAAGGTGCGGCGACGAGATGATGCGGGCAATGCTCTACGAAGCGGCTCATATCATGCTGGTGCGTTTGGCGAAGTGGTCCTGGCTCAAGGCCTGGGCCATGAAGATCGCCAGGCACCGCGGGATGAAGAAGGCGATCGTGGCGCTGGCGCGCCGGTTGGCGGTGATCATGCACCGCATCTGGGTTGACGGTACCGAGTTCCGATGGAGCCGGGAAGTTACAGCGGCGTGAGGACTAGCAGGATTAAACGCGATAGGAGGACACTCGAGTTCCACCGAGCGGTGGAATGATGTCCCTCACGGGACGATGGATGAGGTGAGTTCGTGTGTCCGCTTGGACCCACTGTCTGTAAGACGGCAAGGCCGCCCCAAAGATTGTTCCGCCTCGTCTTCGAATCCCATACTGGAAGGGCCTTGGTGCCGATTCCGAAGAGAAGCACGAGCCCGTGGGCGACACCAACACCGCAAACATGGATAGTCTGAAAGTGCTTGACCCCTAACGGCCGATTAGAGAATTCGGACATCAGCGTTATTCTACTCAGAGTTTGCCCCGAACATTTACGATTCAATTACCTAGCGCCGCGACTCGGAGATAGTGTGGACGGATCTGTTAACGCTCTAGGAGGCGCTTTTCAGCAATACAACTTATAGGAATCATATTGAAGGTAGGTGGAGTAGATGCACCCTCGATGGTTGATTGGCATCGCGCTGCCCTTCTTGTTGTTCGCTTTTGTCCAACAAGACGCCCTGAAATTTGTCTTCGGCGCCCCTTGGAGTTTCACAAAATCGGTCGAGGTGAAGAAGGCCGGACAGGATGGCGGCTATTATTACCGATTTAAGGCCAGCTATATTTACAAAGGCGAGCCGCTCGATTTCGACATCGTGGTCGGCTGCAATGTCAGCGTCACGACCTACAAGGATAACGACCGAACCGTCGAGGTCGTCCTCGTGCCAACGATCTTCGGGCTCAAGACAAAAGATGATCACGGTGTGGCGGTACACTTGCCTCAGGCCTGTCACGGCGAGACCACGCAGAACGGCAGAGTTCCCAAAACATTGCTACCGCTCGTGGTCACCTACCAAACTGCCGACGAGCCTTGGTCTGGCGTCGCATATGCATCGGAGGATGCGTACGATAGCCCGCGTTCCGAGTTGAAATTCCTCGGTGCCACAATTAACCGAGCGACGAGCGAGGAATGGCAAGCTTGGCGTGAGACCGGGGCGAAGAAGAATTTCATCACTTACGCGCTATTGGGCATCAACCCAAGAAACATGTGGGATTTCCCAAAGTGGAAGCCGGGTTATCGAGTGATGGCCTCTCAGTGTCGTAGCGCGTCCAGAGTGAGGGTCCCCGAGCCTGTACGCGAACTAGCCCGCCAGTTCTGGCCTGATGACAAACCATCCTATTGGTTTCCGAGTTCGCCCATGCGCAGCGCGCTATGGAGTATGGCTTATGACAAAAAAAATCAAAACCCTCTCCTTTTTGAGGGAAATCGCTTCAAAGACTACTATGCTGTCTTTGGCGGAGATAATGGATTGGCTCGCCGCGAACCCGGCGCGGAAATCTTTTTCAATCGCAACGTCGAGGGTGATGTTTATCCTGCCCGATCCGATCTCTCGATCAACCGATTAGAGCCCAGTGGCGAACTCTCAGCGGAAATGAAAGCGAAGGAAAGGTTGGACTACTCCGCAGTTGAGATTCAACCGGGGCTGCGAGGCTTCGCTTTCTGTGACACCTCAGTAATCTCAATCGGCGGCGTGCCAAAGTGGCCTAACCAATATCGATACGCAAATCGGATTAACGGCCAGCAGATCAGTGAAACGCTTATGGAGCAGGGCACCAACTACGATATCGCGTTCGAGCGCGACGAATACATCCTATTCTTTCGAACGTACGAACTTGCCAGCGGCTTCGCAAAGCTGTGAGAGAGCCGACCTGGGTTTTTAGCGGTCGTACTAGCCCGCCGTCCGTGGCCATATGTCTGCAATGGGTCATTCGCGTCGTTTCCGCGAGGTCCGCTGTGAGTCCGCTTTACTCCCACGAACCGACATCGTCAGCTGGATTGGGCACGTCGCCAGAGTGCCAATCTGGGAAGCAGCGTTGTTTATTCGATCACGCGGGGGCGAGAGTCGCAGGGCGAGGTTTTTCGACCCCTAGGGCAACCTTCGCATAGACCAGAGGATAGCGTTCGAGAGGAGTCGCTGGTAGCGGGGGTCCTGCCAGACCGACGCTTCGTGGCCGAGCGCCGTAT
Organism: Bradyrhizobium erythrophlei; assembly: GCF_900142985.1. Classification (NCBI taxonomy): domain Bacteria; kingdom Pseudomonadati; phylum Pseudomonadota; class Alphaproteobacteria; order Hyphomicrobiales; family Nitrobacteraceae; genus Bradyrhizobium; species Bradyrhizobium erythrophlei. The sequence goes on along the minus strand of NZ_LT670849.1, from coordinate 5,803,722 downwards.
AGAATACCCGCCCCTGGCCGTAAGATCGGGTCCAGGTGAGAGGCCAACCATAGAACCGTTGATGCACACCGGTCTTGCTAAGCTCCACCGAGCTATGGTCAAGGCGCAAGAGCACGTGTGATCCCCGATAATCGAAGTCGCTAATCTGGTAGATTTCATCCTCGATTTGCAACAAATTCCCGAGAAACGCCACCAGTGGATCGCCAGGATCAACCACCTCGATAGTCACGGCCTGACGCCAAGGATGACCGTTGAAGTAGCCGCCGACCAGATCAAGATAGTCCGGCCATGTGTAGAAAGTGTCGGCAGCCGAATGAACACCGAGGAACCCACGGCCCGAGCGCACAAAGTTGAGAAGAGCTTTCTTTTGAGCGCCGCTCATCGGAAGTTCTCCGGTTGTGTAGAACATCACCGCGGCATAGCGCTCGAGGTTTTCGGTCGAAAATTCAGACGTGTCTTCAGTTGCAGTGACTTCAAATACACCGGAATTACTTCCAAGCTGGGTCAGGATTGCCTTGGAAAGCGGTATAACGTCATGCCGGTAGCCGGCCGAGTACGTGAAATAGAGCATCCGCTCTAGCGGGCGCTCTGCACGCGCGCAGAGCGGTCGGATTGCCGCCGCGCTGCCGAGGAGCGCGATGAACTCGCGTCGCTTCATGCCCGACTCCAAGCCCAGGAGACGACATCTTAACAGTTTAAGCCATGACTGTGTTAGCAGCGGAAACCCGCATCGAGACCCCGCCATTGAGTACGGCCAACGTCTCAGATGGGGCAATCGCGTTGGTTTAACGCGCCGACCGCTACTTCCGCTTCACCCCAATGGACATCGCTACAGGAAACCGGCTGGTCCGTTTCGTGCGAACAACGGACGTCACCGAGCGACATAGCGCGGGCGTCCTCGATGGTCGCCCGAATTTTCTATTGCTCGGGACTACACCTGAAACCGCGTGCGCTATCAGCGCTAACCCTCATGTCCCAAACCAAACTATCGTGCAATAATGGGATCGCGTTCAACAGCTGGACGAACGAAGGACCGGCCATGATAGAGGCGCTCCTCGCTGCACCGCTAAGGCGCGCGGCTATGATTATCATCTTATCCGTTCTGGTGACAGCTCCAGCAGGGCGCGATGCGCTAGCGGAAGAGTACCCTTCGCGGACCGTCTCGCTGGTGGTCGCGTATCCCGCCGGGGGTGGCGTTGACACCGTCGGTCGGGTAATCGCGCAGAAGCTCACCGAGGCGCTTGGTCAGCAGGTGGTGGTCGTCAATCGTCCGGGCGGTGGCTCGGTGATCGGCACGCGCGATGTCGCGAGGGCGCGGCCTGATGGCTACACGCTGCTTCTCATGGTCACTGGGGCCGCCCTTGCGGCCAATCCGGGCTACGACATTGAAAAGGACTTCGAGGCGATCAGTTTGATCGCCTTGGTTCCGGTCGTAATCATGTCCAATCCATCGGTCCCGGCAAAGTCATTGGCCGAGGTCATCGCGCTTGCGAAGCGAGAAGGTGCGAAGCTTACGGTCGGCACGCCACCGTCACCGACGTTGAATTACTTCGGCGCCGAGCAATTCAAGGCCATGACAGGCACGGACATAACGATCGTCACCTACAAGGGGACCGGACCGCTAACCAACGATCTCGTGGGCGGCCATGTGATGCTCGCCTTCAACACGCTGCCGCCGGCGATCGGCAATATCCAGTCCGGCGCGCTGCGCGCGATTGCCGTTGGGTCGCCCTCACGCGTGGCCGCGATCCCCGATGTTCCGACCCTTGCCGAGTCCGGCCTGCCGGACCTCGAGATCGTCCAGTACTACGGACTGGTCGCTCCGGCCACCACGCCGCAGCCGATCATCGAGCGGTTGAACACAGAGCTACGCAAGATCTTGACGTCGGAAGACGTGAAGAAGCGCTTAATTGATGCGGGCGGCGATCCGATCCCCAGCACGCCGGCGGAATACGCGCGGAATATCCAGCGCGAAGAAAAAAAATGGCAGGCGGTGATCAAAACGCTTGGGCTCGTGGTCAACTGAAAGTCTTTTTCGTCACCGACCGCTTCGGATCATTTGCAGAAATCAGCGAGCGCCGCACGCATGTCCGCTTCGATCCCGAGAGCAGACATCCCCGAGCTTCTCGAACATGTCTGCTAAGTGCCGATAGTGTTGCAAAAGTCGTTTTGCAGGAAATGCAAAATTTCTCAGGGCCGCTGGCGCGTTATTCGTGTAATGATCTGAGGGACCTCGTCGCCTTGCGACAAATTCGTCGGCGACTTCGGCAGCGCGACTGAGACTATGCGAATCATCGACCTCTTTGCGCTTCAGGTTTTCGCCAAAAATTTGGACCGCTGCAACTTTCGACTTTTGCAACACTATCTGCCAGAAGCGGACTCTTGCACCTCAGCGAGCCGCTATTCGATCAGTTCGTCAGCCAGCGTCTGCAAAGTGGGCGGCATAGTTAAGCCGAGCGTCTTGGCGGTCTTAACGTTGATAACAAGTTCGTATTTTGACGGCTGCAATATCGGTAGGTCGGACGGCTTTGCCCCCCTCAGTATTTTTCCGACGTAGGCGCCGCATTGCTGATATCCGTCACTCTCAACTGGGGCGTTGATCGGTTGGGAGTGGTTGCAGCGCGAGGCGCACATCTTCATCCGCTTTGTCGCCGAGCACTATCGCCCGCCGAACCGGCCAAACCATGTCTACGTTATCAACTACAAAACGAGCACCGGGTCTTGGGAACCGCTGTTCAACGCCCAGGGCAAGGCGCTCTACCCGCTATTGATGGCCGAACTCGACGCCATCAAGAAGCTTCGTCCAACCGGCGGCCTGATGTTGCGACGGGACGGCAGCAGCCTGCCCTGGTTTGGCAAGGGCGAGATCCTGACGCAGGTCCAGCGGATTTCGAAGAAGATAATCTTGGCCGCGGGTTTGCGGCCCGAACTGACCTTCACCTCGTTCGGTCGCCACGGCGGCACAACTGAAGCGAGCGCATCCGGATTGACTGAGACTCAGTTGATGCAGAAGGGCCAGTGGTCGTCGACGGCGGCCATGGCGCATTATCTCCATGACGATGACGAGGCCAAGCAGGAGGCGCAAATGAAACGTATCAAGCGCCGCGCAAGGCAAGCCAAGCAGGCGAAGATAAAGTGAACATTTGTCAGAATGAGAACGCGCGGCTTGTCAGAATGGAAACTTCTTGACAGCTCAAGTCCTTAAAAAGATTGGAGCGGGTGAAGGGAATCGAACCCTCGTATTCAGCTTGGAAGGCTGCTGCTCTACCATTGAGCTACACCCGCGCTTTGGACCGATCCCCTAACACGCTCCGGGCCCGGTCTCAACCACCAACGCACCCTTAACAGGCCGGATTCAACGGCCTATATTAATGTCTCCATCAACAACGAAAGGAGGTGATCCAGTGTCTTATACCAAGCGCTGTCACCTCGCTGGGATCGCCCGCTAAGCACGTCTGCTTGGCCAAGGGCGTTTCTCAGCGCCTGGACCAGCGAGTTTCAAGAACGGGGCGCGGCGGATCACTTCCGCCGCGTCCTTTTTTGTAACCCAGCTCGTTTTCCCCACGTCCGGTGTTCCCCGGATAACCCCGCCCGTTGCGTCGGCCCTTGAGGCCGTGCTTTACCGGTCGCCGAGGCCACGGTTCAGGAAACAACGCCGGCTCGCACATGCTGTTTTACGAACCGCTGTTCATCACGATCTTCCCCGCTTTTTACGCCGTCTATCTGCTCACCGGCGGCGTCTCGGCCAGGAAATGGCTGCTACTCATCGCGAGCGCGCTGTTTTATTTCTGGGGCGAGCCGGTCTTCGTTCTGATCCTGTTCGGTTCGACCGCATTCGATTACGCGCTGTCGTTCCAGCTGAACGAACCAACCCCGCCTCCAACCCGGCGGCTCGCGCTTGCAGCCGGCGTGGCCGGCAATCTCGCGATGCTCGTCGTCTACAAGTACGCCGATTTCCTCGCCGACAATCTCAACGCCGCGCTTTCGCCCTTCGGCGCGCATCGGCTGCCGCTGTTGCACCTTGCGCTTCCGATCGGCGTATCCTTCGTGGTGTTCGAGAAGATCACCTATCTCGTCGACACCTATCGCGGCACCTCGAAGCCGGCGGCGACATTCCGCGATTATTGCCTGTTCGCGCTGTTCTTCCCGAAACTTCTTGCCGGCCCCATTCTCAAATATCACGAAATGCAGGACCAGATCGCCAAGCCGCGGTCCGTCGAGTGGAGCGATTTCGGCACAGGCTTCCTGCGTTTCTCGCGCGGCATCGGGCGCAAACTGCTGATCGCCGATCCGCTCGGCAGCTTCGTCAATACCGTCTTTGCCGCCGATCCTGCGAGCCTTGGCGCAAGCCACGCCTGGCTCGCGCTTGGAAGTTTCACGTTGCAAATCTATTTCGATTTTGCCGGCTATTCCGACATGGCGATCGGGCTTGCGCGCATGCTCGGCTTTGGCCTTCGCGAAAACTTCAACGCGCCCTATGCGTCGCGCTCGATCACGGAATTCTGGCGGCGCTGGCATATGTCGCTGACGACCTGGATCCGCGACTATCTTTACAAGCCGCTCGGAGGAAACCGCGACGGCGATGTGCGCACCTACCGCAATCTCTGGATCTGCTTCCTGCTGTCCGGCCTCTGGCACGGCGCGAGCTGGAATTTCGTGCTGTGGGGCGCCTACAACGGCCTGTTTCTCACGCTCGATCGCGTCTTCCTGCGCGATGTACTCGAACGATGCGGCGCGGTCATCGCCACCATCGTTACGCTGTTCATTGTGATGATCGGCTGGGCGATTTTCCGCTCCGATTCACCCGCGCACCTGACGACCTTTCTTTCGGCGCTGTTCGGCATGACGTCCGCCAACGACGCCCTGGAAGTTCCGGCCGAGCTGCCGTTCGCGCTGGCACTCGGCGCCATCGTCTCGCTGTTGCCGGCAACCGCCTTCTACCCAGTGCTCGTTCGCCGTTATGAGGCAAGCCGCTCGCTCCGCGCGATCACAATCGCAGCCCTTGTCGTTGTTTACGTGCTTGCGATCGCGCGGGCGGTGACCGCGCCGTTCCAGCCCTTCATCTATTTCAGGTTCTGACCAGTGCGTAACGTCGCCCTCTCCCGCCCTATCGTCCGCGCCGCCTTCTGCGCCTTCCTCGCGCTATTGCCGCTTGGTACCGCCTGGAACCTTCTCGCCCTGCAGTACTTCCCTTCGCACACGATCAGAATCGGCCCCAAGCTCGACGGCGTCACCTACGACAAGCCCGTGATCCTGTCATGGGCGACCGTTCGTGACGGGAGTTTTCAGAAAGCCGTGACGAGCCGCGTTACCGACGCGATGGCGATCCGCCCACTGCTCATTCGTGTCAACAATGAAATTCGCTATCAGCTGTTCGGCGAGCTGACCGCACCCAACGTGGTCAGGGGCGTCAAAGGCCAGTTGATCGAGCGGGTGTATCTCAACGATTATTGTTCGCGTACCGAAGGCATGGGTTTGAAGCTCGCTGCCGATATCCTGCCGAAGCTGCGCGACATCCAGAACTACTACGAAAACCGCGGCGGCATTTTCATCTACGTCGTCTCGCCGTCCAAGGTCGCGCATCTGCCGGAATATTTTATCAACAGCGTCCCCTGCCCCAGTACGCCGGAGGCACGCAAGCAATTGGTGCCTGACTATGTCGGCGCGCTCCGGCAAGGCGGCATCCATGTCGTTGACACCGCAAGCCTGATCCATTCGCTGAAGGGCACGTACCCCTTCGACCTGTTCCCGCAAGGCGGCGTGCACTGGAACGATGTCGGCGGTGCACGGGCGGTTTTGGCCATCGTCGAGGCGATCAACCAGCAGGCGGGGCGCGAACTCATCCCGCCCTTCACGTTCACCTACACACTGGCGACGCCGGAGAAAGGCGCCGATCGCGAACTCGCCGATCTCCTCAACGTGTTCTTCCCGCACCTCGGATACCAAACGCCGCAGGCAAGTTTCCAGCCATCCGTGCCTTGCGCGGAGAGTCCGGCACGAAACCTCGACGTGGCGATGGTCGGTTCGAGTTTTGGCCACCTGCCCGCGCGCATCATGATCGAGGGCAACTGTCTCGCGCGGTTTCGCTTCTACTACTACCTGATCCTCGGCCGCTTCGGCGGCACGCCGATCCACGAATTGCAGCGCAATCTCGTCGACAGCGACCTGACGCCGCTGCGCGACGCCAAAGTCATGATCCTCGAAGAGAACGAGTCCTTCGTCGACAAAGCCGGCTATATCGATCCGCTGCGCGCGCTAGTGCGGCGATTTTGAAGTTCCTATCAATATCGCGGCGAATTCGTCATAGGAACTTCAAAATCAAAGCCGCACTAGAGACTATATTTACTAGAGCTCTTTCGATTCCGAAGTTCGCGCCGAGTGGGCGGTAACAACTGACGAACTTCGGAATCGGAGCTCTGGTCAACCGTCCCTGATGTTGAGAACCAACCTCACTGCTTCACGAGCGGACACTCGCTTTCCGATAGCGGACGGAAGGCCTGATCCGCCGGCAGCGTCGCCAGCACCTTGTAATAGTCCCAGGGATATTTCGATTCTTCCGGCGACTTGACCTGCACCAGCAGCATGTCGTGCGCCATGCGGCCGTCCTTGCGGATGGTCCCGCCCCGCGAGAAGAAATCGTCGACCGGCATCTCGCGCATTTTAGCGAGAACCGCCTGGCTGTCGGCGGTGCCCGCAGCTTTCACCGCCTTCAGATAGTGCGCCACCTCGGAATAGACGCCGGCGTGTGTCATGGTCGGCATCGCCTTGCGCCGCTCGAAAAACCGCTTCGACCAGGCGCGCGTGTCGTCGTTCAGATCCCAGTAGAAACCTTCGATGTAGGTCAGCCCATGGGCCATGGGCAGGCCCATGCTGTGGATGTCGGAGATATAAACCAGCGGCGCCACGATCACGTGGTCCTTGGTCAGGCCGAACTCGCCGGCCTGCTTCACCGAATTGATGGTGTCCGAGCCGGCGTTGGCGAGCGCGATCACCTTGGCATTCGACGCCTGGGCTTGCAGCAGGAAAGAGCTGAAATCCGGATTGTTCAGGGGATGACGGACGCTGCCGACCACGGTGCCGCCAAGCGCCGTGATGGCTTTCACGGCCTCGTTCTGTAATGAAATGCCAAGCGCATAGTCGACCGTGAGGAAGTACCAACTCTTGTCGCCCTTCGCGACCAGCGCTTTCGCAAGACCTGCGGCGTTCGAATAGGCGTCGTAGACCCACTGAATGCCGTTCGGCGAGCACTGCTTGCCGGTCAGTTCCGTCGTCGCAGCGGTCGCGAAGAGCGCGATCTTGTTCTTTTCCTTCACCAGCGCCTGGATCGCGAGCGCCACTCCCGAATTCGGCATGTCGGCGATCACGTCGACGCCGTCGACGTCAATCCAGTGCCGGACAATCGATGTCGCAACGTCGGTCTTGTGCTGATGATCGGCAGATACGAGTTCGATGGGCTGGCCGTCGATCTTGCCGCCGGCGTCTTCGATCGCCATTTTCGCCGCCTCGACCGAGCCCAGGCCGGCCTGGTCCGCGTAGGGTCCCGACATATCGCTGAGCACGCCGATCTTGATCGGCCGGTCGAGCGCCTGCGCCTGGCTCGCGACCGCGCCGAACAAAACGGCGCATGTTAAGACGACCAGAGCCTTGATCTGCTTCTTCTGATTTTTCATCGAACACCTTCTCATCTAACATCCGTACTTCAAATCATTGGGCGGCCGGCAAGCCAACGACAGCCTCGATCTCGACCTTCATTTCGGGCAGCGCGAGCTTGCTCACTTCGATCAGCGTGCTCGCCGGCTTCGCAGCCCCGAAGAACTCCTGCCGCACGGGATTGATGGCGGCGCGATCGTTGATGTCGGTCAGGAACACCGTCACCTTGAGCACGTCGGCCATGGTGGCGCCGGCCACATCGAGCACGAGTTTGAGATTGGCGAGGATCTGGCGGGTCTGCGCGGCAGCGTCCGCGCCGCCGACGAGCTTTCCTTCGCCGTTATGCGCGGTCAGTCCGGAGACGAAGAGAATGTCGCCAAACCGCACCGCATCCGTGTAGTGGCTGAGGGGCGCGGCAAGTTCTTCGATCCTGAATTCCTGGCGCCTGGCGCGGTGGGATTGCGGCATTCTTTTTTCCCCTTGTTTTTGTTGGTCGCTGCAAAACCCATTCCAGCGGCCATCCCGGGGATTGTCCAGTGGTCCCTTGGAATCGGACCACTAGCCGCTATCGCGCAGCACGAGTTCGAATCCGAGATCGATGCGCCGCTCGCCACCGCGTTCCAGCGTCAGCGTCGCTGCCGTGCGGCCGATATCGTGTCCGTGCACGCTGATCGTGCTCAAGGCAGGCGAAATCAATTGGCCCATCTCGAGATTGCCGAGTCCAATGACCGCGACGGGCTGCTCCGATGCGGCGGCCTGACGCAGTCGGCCGGCTTTGCGCAGACCAGCCATGAAGCCGATCGCATAGGCGTCGTTGGCGGCGAACACGGCATCGACATCCGGCAAATGCACATTGGCGGCGACGCTGCCGGGCGCATTGCGATCGAGGATTAGCCTCTGCGGCTCGGCCAATCCATGCGCCAGCGCCTCCTCGCGAAAGCCAAGCCAACGGCGCCCGCCGCGCGGATCGTCACCGCCGATGAAAGCGAGATGCTTACGTCCCTGCGCGATCAGGTGCCTGGCGACCGCAACGCCGGCCTTGAAGTTGTCGAAGCCCGCGACCGCGTCGATCGGATTTGCCGGCAGGTCCCAGGTCTCGACAACGGGAATCCGCGCGTTGCGCAATAACCGCGCGCCGTCCTCCGTCGCCGGCGATCCAACCATGATGATCGCTTCCGGCCGCCGCGACAGAAGCGCCGCCAGCATGCGGTCCTCGCGCCCGTCGTCGTAGCGCGACTGGGCGAGGATCACCGAAAAGCCCGCCGGCTCAAGTGTGTCGGACAGGCCCTGAACGGTGTCGGCAAAGATCGAATTGGCGATGGTCGGCACCAGCACGCCCACCGAATTGGTGCGCGCGCTCGCAAGCGCGCCAGCCACGAGATTGGGGACGTAACCGAGTTCGCGCATCGCGCGCTCGACCCTGGCACGCGTCTCCGGCGCCACCTGTTCAGGCAGCCGCACCACCCGGCTGACGGTGATCGCGGAAACGCCCGCGAGCTTCGCCACCGCCGACAAGGTCGGGGGAAGTCCTGCGGGGTTTTCTCCGATCTCAGGCGGCGATCCCTGAGCCAATTCCTGGGTCGATTCCTTGGTCATGGCCGTCCATGCACGAATTTCACTTGCTCATCTATCATGACAGCGCTACCATTTATTAATGTTAGCGCTAACATGGCTAAAAATGAGAGCGAGACCAATGATTCCTGAGGAGATGGTTGAGGCGTACCGGCGCGATGGCGTGGTGGTCGTGCCAGAGGTGCTCGGCGCCGATACGCTGCAGCGCCTGCGCGGCGTGATCGCCGAGCTCGTGGCCGGCGCCGCCACCGTGACCGAGCACACGGACGTCTATGACCTCGAGCCGGGCCATACGCCCGAAACGCCCCGCGTCCGCCGCATCAAGACGCCGCACAAGGTCCATCCGATCTTCGACGAGATCGTGCGCAGCCAGCCCGTGATCGAAATCCTCACCCAGCTCATCGGACCGGGCCTGCGGCTGCACGGATCCAAGCTGAACATGAAGTCCGCGCAGTATGGCTCGCCGGTCGAATGGCATCAGGACTGGGCGTTCTACCCGCACACCAATGACGACATCCTCGCCATCGGCGTGTTGCTCGACGACTGCGACCTCGAAAACGGTCCGATGTTGGTCGCCCCCGGTACGCATAGCGGCGACTCGATGTGGAATCATCACGGCGAGGATGGCTGCTTCGCAGGCCTGATCGATCCCGACCTGGTCCAGGATGAGATCAAGCGCGCGGTCCCCTGCATGGGCAAGGCCGGCAGCATGTCGTTCCATCACGTCCGTGCGCTGCACGGATCGGCGATGAACACCTCCAACCGCCCGCGCAATCTCCTGCTCTACGAAGTTGCCGCGAGCGATGCCTGGCCTTTGGCGGGCGTCAAGGATTTCGACGAGTTCAACAGCCGCCTGCTGGCGGGACCGCCGGTGATCGCGCCTCGGATGACGGACGTGCCGGTGCGGATGCCGCTCCCCCCACCGAAACGACAGGGCTCAATCTACGAGACGCAATCGGCGTCCAAGAAAACCTACTTCACACGCGCAGCGTAGTGACACCAACAAATGCCCGCAGGCTTTGCCCGCGGGCATTTTGCTTCAAGAACACATCAAAACAAAACGTACGGGGAAACGCATGACCAAGACGGGAGCCGATGGCGCCGGCAATTCGCGCCTACGTGTTGTGCTGGCCGCAAGCATCGGCTCGGCGCTCGAATGGTACGACTTCTTCCTCTACGGCACGGCGGCGGCGCTGGTGTTCGGCGAATTGTTCTTTCCGAAGAGCGATCCGGTCGTCGGCACGCTCCTGTCGTTCCTGACCTTCGGTGTCGGTTTTGCCGTTCGTCCCATCGGCGGCATCATCTTCGGCATCCTCGGCGACCGTTACGGCCGCAAGCCGGTGCTGGTCGCAACACTCCTGATGATCGGTCTCGGCACCACTTTGATCGGCTTCCTGCCGACCTACTCGCAAATCGGCGTTTGGGCTCCGATCCTGCTGGTGGCGATGCGGGTCGTACAAGGGCTCGGCGCCGGCGCCGAATATGGCGGGGCGGTGATCTATCTGGTCGAGAACGCACCGGCCAACCATCGCGGGTTCTGGGGCGGCTTTGCCCCGCTCGGCGTTTCCGTCGGCAATCTGCTCGCCGCCGCGGCCTTCGCTTTGGTGTCGATGCTGCCGCGCGACCAGTTGATGGACTGGGGATGGCGACTGCCGTTTTTGGCGAGTTTTGTCCTCATCCTCGTCGGCATCTACGTGCGCATGCGCATCGCCGAGACGCCCGTCTTTACCGACGCCGTCGTGGCGCGCGGCATCATCGAGAAGAACCCGGCGATGGAAGCGCTGCGCAATCATCCGCGCAACTTCCTGGTCGTGCTCGGCGCGCGCATGGCAGAGAATGGCCTTGGCTACTTCTTCCCGGTGTTCGGGCTCAGCTACGTCATCAAGACGCTGGGCGTTCCCAATTCGGAAGCACTCAGCGCCCTGATGCTGGCCTTTGTCGTCGAGCTTTTCGCCATCCTCGGCTTTGCCGCGTTGTCCGACCGGGTCGGCCGACGGCCGGTCTACATGTTCGGCGCGCTCGCCGGCGTGGCGTTGGCTTTCCCCTTCTTCTGGATGGTCGGCACCAAGCAATGGATCCTGATCGCGCTTGCCTTCATCCTGGCACGAGCCGTGGTGATCGCGGCGATGTTCGGGCCGCAAGCGGCCTACTTCGCCGAACTGTTCCCTCCGCAACGGCGCTTTGCCGGATTTGCTTTCGCGCGCGAACTGGGATCGCTGCTGTCCGGCGGCCCGGCGCCTTTCGTCGCCACCGCGCTGGTCGCAGCCTACGGCACCTGGTGGCCCGTCGCCTGCTACGCGATCTTCCTGTCGCTGTGTACGGTCGTGGCGATCTGGATCGGCCCGGAAACGTACAAGGAAGACATCACCGCAGCCGAGCCTGATCGGCACGACGAGCTTCCGGCGGTAATGCCGCTGCGCGCCTGAGCAGGCGAGCGGCGGTGGCAAATCATGCGGGGGATCACTAGATTGCCCGCATGAAAAAGATCGGCTTTCTTTCGTTCGGACACTGGACGCCCTCCCCGCAATCGCAGGCCCGCTCGGCCTCGGACGTGCTGCTGCAATCCATCGACCTTGCGGTCGCTGCCGAAGAATTAGGCGCGGACGGCGCCTACTTTCGCGTCCATCACTTCGCGCGCCAGCTCGCCTCGCCCTTCCCGCTGCTCGCAGCCGTTGGCTCGAAAACGAGCCGGATCGAGATCGGCACCGCCGTGATCGATATGCGCTACGAAAACCCGCTCTACATGATCGAGGACGCCGGCAGCGCCGACCTGATCTCGCGCGGACGCTTGCAGCTTGGGATCAGCCGCGGCTCGCCCGAGCAGGTCATCGATGGCTGGCGCTATTTCGGCTATCAGCCTGGCGAAGGCCAGGACGATGCCGCGATGGGACGGCGGCATGCCGAAGTGTTTCTCGACCTGCTCGGCGGCGAAGGCTTCGCGCAGCCGAACCCGCGCCCGATGTTTCCCAATCCACCCGGCCTATTACGTGTCGAGCCGATTTCCGAAGGCCTGCGTGAGCGCATCTGGTGGGGCGCGGGTTCGAACGCAACCGCAGTCTGGGCCGCAAAACTCGGCATGAACCTGCAAAGCTCGACGCTCAAGAACGATGAGACCGGCGAACCGTTTCACCTCCAGCAGGCCAAGCAGATCCGCGCCTACCGCGAGGCCTGGAAGGAGGCCGGCCACAGCCGCACGCCGCGGGTATCGGTCAGCCGCAGCATCTTTGCACTGGTCGACGATCGCGACCGCGCCTATTTCGGCGGCGATCAGAGCGATGATCATATCGGCTTCATTGATCCCAAGACGCGGGCGATCTTCGGCCGCAGCTACGCGGCCGAGCCGCCTGCCCTGATCGAGCAGCTCAAGCAGGACGAGGCAATCGCCGAAGCCGATACGCTGCTCCTCACCGTGCCCAATCAGTTGGGCGTCGACTACAACGCACATGTGATCGAGGCGATCCTGAAGCACGTCGCGCCCGCGATGGGGTGGCGGTAGTGGCGGGTAACACCCTCCCTGTCGTCTGATCGTCGTCTATCAGCGGTATGTCGCCTGTCGGGCGATTTTGGGGGGCTATGATGAAACGCGTAGTTGCCGGCGTAGCACTGGTGATGGGCACAGCGGGCTTTGGTTCGGCCGAGGCCGTCTGCGTCTATGCAGATAAGCAATATTCCGAGGGAGAACGCTCTGCATTTCGCCGACCGCGACCCAGACCTGTACGAACAGCGGCAGTTGGACCAAGCTCGAACTGCCGCAGACCCAGCCCAATGCCTGCGAAAGAGCCTATCTGACGCCGAACGCCGTCACCTTGACGGTATCGCCGGACAGGCGGCGGGATAACTGACGGCCGCGATTGCGAAGCCGACGCGACGGCTCAGCCAAATAATTGTGCGGTCAAACCGCACCGGCCTTGCCCGACGCCTTGTCGGCGAGCGCGACCGTCTCGAAATACTGGATCTTGGGGTCGTTGCCGTACCGCGCGCGGATGCCGTCGCGCCACGGCCCCGAATAGAATGCCTCGGCATCGGCCTGGGTTTCCCACATATAGACACCGCCGGCGACATCGCCTTCCTTACGGCAGATGAACTGTTTGCGCAGGAAACCTTTGGCCTTGAGGAAGTCGGGGGCGATCTTGGTGAAATGCTCGCGGCATTCCTCAAGCCCGATCGATTCCGGCAGGTTATAAAGAACGACAGCGGTAATCATGAAATCCTCCTCTTTTCTCAGGCTTCAGCAAGTCCGGTGGCGGCAATGCCAAGACAGGCCTGACGGACATCCGGATTGACGGCGAGTTCGGCGGTCGGCGCCGCCAAAACGATACGGCCGGTGTCGAAAGAAGTTCAACGCTCTGCCGCAAGAGCATCGCGCGATCCTCGCAAGCGCAAGGGTTCGGAACGCCGCCTCGCTCTCCGCCCTCGTCGAGCATCACGCGCTTGAGACGGCGGTACAGCTGCGGCGGTTCCTGCTGCTGCATCAGGAACGAGACGTTCAAGGCGGCAGGAAAAAGGCGCTTCGCCGATCCGGCGCGATGGTGGGGAAGGGATGGTGGGGAAGGAAGGACTCGAACCTTCGAAGCCATGAGGCGGCTGATTTACAGTCAGCTCCCTTTGCCACTCGGGACACTTCCCCGTCTCAGATCCATCGCAGACTTGCCCGCCCCGAAGGTGCGGACATCAGCCTGTCGATGACGCTGAAAACCGGAACCTCAAAAGGCACCGGCCGGGCGCGTTTATGGGCGAAGGACGACGGCAAAGTCAACCGAGGCCATTGCCAAAAATGCCAACATTTTCAGGGCTTCGTCAAATTGCCTTGCAAATTGCGTTGGGCAGAAACCCGTGAGACAAGCCTTCCATGCGTGATCGCGACCGAAAGCCCAAGTTCCACCGCCCCGACGGCCCCGGCAAGCGCGCAGGGCCACGCCGTGACGGCCATAAGCCTCCCTGGCGTGGACGCGAGGGCGCGGCCGATGACACCGTGATCCTTTATGGCTGGCACACGGTCACGGCCGCGCTCGCCAATCCCGGCCGGCGGATTCGCAAGCTCCTGCTCACCGAGAACGCCGCGCGCCGGCTCACTGAGGAAAACATCGATACCCGCATCCCGCCCGAGATCGTGCGGCCTACCCTGATCGACCAGCGGCTCGGCCCCGACGCCGTGCATCAGGGCATGCTGGCCGAGGCCGATCCCCTCGACTCGCCCGACATCGACACCCTGCCGCAGGACGGCATCGTGCTGGTGCTCGACCAGATCACCGACCCGCACAATGTCGGCGCGATCATGCGCTCGGCGGCGGCCTTTGCGGTGAAAGCGATCGTCACCACCGCACGCCACAGCCCGGAGGCCACCGGCGTGTTGGCAAAATCCGCTTCCGGTGCGCTGGAACTGGTGCCGCTGGTAATGGTGCAGAACCTCGCCCGTGCGCTCACCGAGATGAACGAGCGCGGCTTCATGACCGTCGGCCTCGACAGCGCGGGCGATCAGAATCTCGCTGCGGTCGAGTTGCGCCAGCCCATAGCGCTGGTGCTGGGCGCGGAAGGCAAAGGCTTGCGGCAATTGACGCGCGAAACCTGCAGCGTCGTCGCGCGGCTCGACATGCCCGGCGAAATCAAAAGCCTCAACGTCTCGAATGCCGCGGTGCTCGCGCTCTATGTTGGCGCGAGCCGCCTCGGTCTGATGGGCTGATGTTTTAAAAAAGAAAACGCCCGCTTGCGTGATCCGCTAGCAGGCGTCGATGTCGTTGCGGCCGCGATGCGGCCCGCGGGCCCGGCCGATCAGTACATGCTGTGCAGCACGTGCGGGTGATAGTGGTAGCCGTAGTGATGCCAGTGGTGACGGTAGTGGTGGCGATAGCCCCAACCGGCGACGCCCATTTCCTCGTAGTAGCGGCGCGGCGCGAAGTTGCCGGGACCGGTATAGGTCGGGCCCTGCTCGACGTAGTAATATTGCGGCTGCGCGATGGGCGCGGCGTGATACTGCACGGCCGGATCGGGGAGCCGCTCATAGGGCGCATAGGGCTGCCCATAACCCCCGCACGGGCTGGCATAGCCGCACGGCGAGCAACTATCGCAGGCCAAAGCGGGTGCAGTACCCGCAGTGATCACGGCAAACGCCGCTCCCAATCCAAAAATCGTCTTACGCATTACACTCTCCTGTGGGGCAGTTTCGTTCTTGAACCCAAGTTTACGGACGACGTTGCTGGCCTCCCTGGCCCCTGACTTCCGGCTGAGGGACCGGAGGGTTCTGCTGAGGAGACGCAGAGATCAGTGGCGCCGCGTTCTGTTGCGGGATCGCAGAGTTTTGCTCGAAGCGCCGCCCGCGATTACGTTCGTTGATCTGCGGTGCCACGATTACCGGCGGCGGATATTGCGGCACCGAATTCTGGATGGATGGAATCAACGGATCCGCCTGCCGGGATCCCGCTGACCAGGATTCATGGAAACTCGGCGCCGGCTTCGGTTTGTCGGGGCCTTCGATTTCGAGCCGGCCATAGCCCGGCAAACGTCCCGAACTCGGATAGTAGTGACCGACCGGCGGCATCGGCTCGATGGGGTGGCCACCATAGACCGTCGGCTGGTAATGGACGCCCTTGTCGAGACCCCAGTCACCTTCGACGACCGCATAGGATGCATCGACGCCGTTGATGATGACGGGCACGCCGGGACGGCCGGGAATGGCGATGACAGGACCGTTGCTTTCGGCACAGGCCATGCTCGCCGTTCCGATCAAGACTGCCAGTGTGACGAACGCACGCATCGCATCCAAATCCCGATAGCCCAACCCTAGTCGAAGCCCGGGTTTCGAGGGTTAAGGCGGACGGCCAAGCCAGGCCAAACTATCGGTAAGCCTAACGCGGAGGCCTTCACGCTTCGTCAATTTGCGGGGTACTAGCGGGCGAAAACGTTAACCCAAGACAGCATCAAGACCGCATAGAGGGCGGCGCCTCCGCCGTCAGGAAAAGGCGGTTTCGGCAATCGTTCGCAGCCCAATGGCGATCGTGACCAGCCCAACCACCCCTTGCAGGCCGTGATTGGCCCAGGTCAGCCAGCGCGCCGACAGCGCAATCGGCACCGCGATCACGGTCGACAGCGCCCCCATCCCGATCATCGAGCCGACCCCGAACAGCGCGACATAGCCGAGCCCGACCGCCACATTCGGGGCCTGGGTTGCGGTGAGCACCAGCAGCGCCGCCGAGCCGGCCATGCCATGCATCAGCCCCACCAGCAGCGTGCGCCAGCGAAAGCCGTGTTCGTGGCTGTGCGAGGCGCGTTCATGGGCGATCGTCTCGCCGGCGTGGCTGTGGGCATGCAGGTGCATCGTCCCGTCCTGATGGCGGTGCTTGTGGAAATGAATCCGGTCGCGCCACAGCCGCCACAGCACGTGCGCGCCAAGGCCGACCAGCATGACGCCGACCGCGGTCTCGATCGGACGGGACAGCTCGTCGGAGATGGCCTGGCCGAGCGCGAGCGCAGCGCCCGCAAAGGCAAACAGCGTCAGGGTGTGGCCGAGGCCCCAGGTCAGGCCATGCTTGACGATGTCGCCGACGTTGTCGCGGCGCGCGGCGATCGAGGAAACGGCAGCGACGTGATCGGCCTCCAGCGCGTGCTGCATGCCAAGCAGAAAACCCAATCCCAGAATTGCAAACATGCCCCGCCTGTCCCTCGCGATCCCACACACAGGACCGGAACGGCATTTGAGCCTTTCAGGCCGTAAAATGGAACGAAAATCGGCGACGGCTTTATCGATCCCGTTCTCGCTGGGGCCAACCATGACGGGAGTGCTGGTGCCGGTTGAGTGCTTCACTCAATCTAGCCGACAAGAACATACTGAGATCGTTAGCTTCGGAATCTGGTCTGAAACAGAAACTCCACCAAAAAAGCGCCGCTAGGCGGCCAGCCAGTGAATCCGACAGTGTCCTACTTTCGATACAGCGCCGGTTTCGCTTGGATGCTCGGCCAAAGTTCGCGGACCTGGCGACATGCGGCACGAATAGACCGCAGGCGCGCGGTGTGGTCCGGGGCCGGACCCATGTTCTCCCCAAGCCGCAGATCGGCAACGAAGCACAGATCACGGTCTACGGTCCCTAGAGAGCCGTCTTGCGCTTCCAGCAGCATCTGCATCAAGGCGACAAGGTACCGCGCCATCTCGCGTCGATGTTCGCCACGACGTTCCTTCGTCGTCTTCATCTTGCAGGCTTCTGGATCAGGAGCCTTTGCAACTCTCAGGATGCCAGCGCCGATACGATCGCCGCGCCTGCCCGCGCCAACCAAAAAATCTGGCCGGATCGAAACTTCGACGCCTTCGATGTCAATGGCATCAAATTTCGGCGGTGAACTGAGAGCCATTCTGCGCATCCCCAGCGCATTTTCTCTAATCTCGAAAAGATCAATGATTTCAGCGCAGCGAAGCGCGTCTTCGCGGGCTTTCGGCTTGATGGTCCGATCAGCGGCTTTTATGGTTAACGCTTCTTTAACCCGGATCAGAATCTCTGGTGAGCGTCGAGGGTCCACGTTGTATGCGCGTAGCGCCCTCATCGCATCGCCGTTGGCCGTTACGATTGGAGGTCGCGAAAATTTGGAGTCGTGCAGCACGTTCTGCTGCCCGTCAGGCCGCATAATCAAAAACTCAGCCAACGCTGCCGCCGACATTCGCGGCTCTTGCCGCTCCCGCACGGACGGATGAAGAACAGGACCCACGGACATGGACGAAGACCTTTCCATCACAATCGACAATCACAGAACACTGTGGCTCACGGAAATCTCGCGAGTCACATTTGAAGACCAAGCACTCGACCAACTCGGTGGGGATGGAGGTCTGTTTGTTGTTCTGGAAGATTGTGCAGAAGGCACGTTCGAGGTTCTTGCTAAGGCCGCTTCAACTTGGGCCGGGCAATCTCTTTTGAACTTGTTCGCTGCGAATCTTCGCCGTCCGAATCACCTGATGGTTGTTCAATCCTAATTACTACCAGAAAGTAAAAATCGACTTAACCTGTTAACACTTTTTTAAGCCCGTCTCAGTTGGCGGCCTCTTTCATTCCGGCTGCTAGAATCGAAAGGGGTCACCTCTCGGCGACCCCAATGGCCGGTAAAATTTGTGCGTGATGAAAATCTCAGCCCCGGCAAGGGCCAACGTAGAGTTTTCCACAGGCTGAGATAGCCGGACAACTACCGTCTACAGCACTGTCCTAATTGGCACAGCACCCCCAGTGGGTTACCGGCCTGTTTCGACCCCTGGTGGCCTAGTTTGAAGTCAATGGTGGCCTAATTTTAATTGACTCTGATTTTTCACATCGTCAAAATTTGTTCCATGGGGAAGGGCAAACAACCAACCTGCCCTCACTGTGGGGCTTATCTGACGCTCGCGTTGCCACTTGGCGGCGAAGGTCCACGCACGTTTCAGTGCTTCGATTGCGAAGGCCTCGATCCCCTCACGAGTCCTTATGCAACAGGCTGGCTTGCCGGTGAGCTAGGCAGGACCACATCCCGCGAAACTGAGTAAGACCGCCTCAATGGGCTTTAGATGATGCAGCGGCCACCTCCGCGTACGCACCAACGGACAATAGTCGTGCTCGATATAGACCGCGTCGAAAAGGCCAGGCCGCCAAGAAGCTCGCCGAACAGACCGGGCAAACGATTATCGTGCGAGACGCAGACGGCTTCGAAATAAACACCGTTTATCCAACTCGACACTAGAAGGGCCGCCTCAGTTGGCGGCCTCTTTCGGTGTGCAGTCACCCTCGTCGAGCCAAAACGAAAAACCCCGGCATAAAAGCCGGGGCCATCAGCCTTGGTCCGTGAAGAAACGATGACATTAGGTTGCCTAAAAAATTTCTTGCGCGAACGGGACAGCTCAAGTTGAATCCAGCGGGGCTGGCCGATGAACACCGACGATATAGAAATTCGACACGGCATGAGGGTGCGTCTTTCCGTTCTTGGAAAGGAGCGCTGCCCGAGACTTAAAAATGGGAACGGCGTCATCTTGCGCAGGAACGGACCGTCCACCATCCGAGTGCTTTTCGATGGACGAAAACAGCCCATAACGCTGCACCAGAGCTACGTCGAAATCCCGGAATTGGCGCGCCAGCCCGGTGCGTGAATACGAAACCGAAAATAATAGGAACTATCTCCACGCCCAGACCATTTTCTTGGCGTGATCCCGTACCGCACCCCCTGCTTACGCGGGACCACGTCTCACAGCCTCCCCAGCCGACCCCATCGGCTGGGGTTTTCTTTGCTGCCTCACCACGCCTTGCTGCCCATGCGAGAACGCTCCGATTTGTGATCGAACCGCGAGCCGCCGTTTGCGTTGACTCGACCCTATGACACCGCCGCGATGCCCGGCTTGCAACGAACCATTAAGGCCGTCGCCTTCAACTAGCGGCAACACGTCCTTTGCCACGGCACTCCTTGCATTCCCTATAAATCTTGACTCCGGGCCGCGTTGGGTGTGGCGCAACCGTATAGCCGCCACCCATACATTCCGGGCAGTCGCGCTCTGGTGGATTGACGACGGGTTTTTTCATTTACGACCTTAGCTAACGCCACCCGCAACTGGATGGTGGCCCACTTCCAGCCTGCGAATATTCGCAGCGACCTTGGAGCACACTCACGCTCTGCACGTTTCGGGCATCGTCGCTCGGAGGGCTGCAAAAAATGCTTACGACGTTGGCAACGTTGATCGCTCCTATCGTGGTGCTGACCATATTGATAATCGTCGTCTGTGAAATCAAGGACGCTTGGGAACGAAACCGCATCAAGTAGTAATACCGCCTTCGTCGCGGAGTGGCCTGATTTGATTTTTCTCAAAAACAAAGAGGCTATTATTTTTCTATTCGAGTCCGCTACAGCACCGTCATAGTTCGCCTTCCCGAGCGCCCGAAAATAAAACGGCCCCGGTCTATTAGATCGGAGCCGTTGCCCGCAGGGCATTGGGGGTAACGATGGAAGCGGGTAACCTAAGCTAGCATCTGTCCAAAACGGGCTCCCTTAAATCTTGGAGTTAGTTTCCAAATTTGAATTTAGTATTTTTCTTGAGTGGAAGCCGCTTAGGTGGGGGGTAGCCAGTAAGGCCACCCACATGTCTGAAGATGCGACGCAATACCGAGAACGGGCCGAGGAAGCCCGACAGGTAGCCGAGAAGTTCAAAAATCCCCTTGATAAGGAAGTATGGCTTCACGTTGCTGGCGAATGGCTCAAGCTTGCGCAGAACGCCGAAATGCAAGCGAGAGAGTGACAATCCCCTTCATGTCTAGAAACATCTGTTTACCGTCCGACAAGCAAGCGGCTTCGCGCCCGACCGCACACCGCAAATTGCGGGCGCTCATAACTAGCCGGACGACTCGGCCCTGACCTTAGTGTGATTGGACCACTAGCAGCCGTTCGCGTTGAATCGGCTTAATGACAACGCCGCGATGCCCGGCTTGCAACGAACCGATGAAAGCTGATGGCCACACTTTCCGTTGTGAGCCATGCAAGCAAATCATTGTCTTCTTCAAGGTTTCCGGCAAACCGTTTCGTACTCCTACCGACGTAGGCCGCGAGCATCCGAAGAAGACGGATAGCTAGGCTTCCACTTAATTCTGGAACAACTCCAAACCGGATAGCTCGCCCCGGCATTTTCGCGTGCCTGATAAGGAAACTATCTTGAAATTAGATTGTCTTTTTACACTCCAATCACTGTTGAACGAGCGCTTCGCGACTCTCTTCGCGAGCGGCACCAACTTGTCTGCCGCACAGACATTGCACACCTTGGTTCTCACTGCCACGTCCGACAGCCTTGACGGATTTTGGGCGCAGATTCAGCCCTTCTACGAGCCGCTGACTCCGACCTTCCAATCCAAAGTCCGGACTCTTAACGACTCGATTGTCAGTGGTGACGTAACGCCCGCCGACTTCGCCGAATACGTAAAGCTGCTGGCAGCGTCGTTGCTGGCCGCCTAATCCACCCTATCCGTCGTCATAGGGCGGTGGTCATTTCTTACATTTTTGAAAATTGAGAATTTTTATGAATAGCGAAACTAAGCAAGACTGCATTGAATCAATCGTTCGCGTTTTGGAACGCACCGCCCTATGGCGCAAATCAATTGCCGCGAACTACAACGATAACCGGAATATTCGTGCGGCCCAGACTTTGGACAAGTTGGCTGTTGATGCAGCCAAGATGACCGATGACGATTTCATGTTACTCAAGGATCATTTTGATTGGAATTCGATGGTGTGGCGTAACGCGGTGAATCAGGCCACACGGCAGATCGGTTTTTTCAATAGGTCATCAAATTTCGGAGCGTTCGTCAGAGCACTTGTGCATGAGCTTTCGCTTTCGTCGCGAGTCGCCGCTTAAAATGACCGCCTTGAAAGTAGACGAAAGCGTTTCGAGCAAGAAGATCGACAGAGGCCAAATTGTTCTCAATCGGATTGGCAATGAATGGAAAGGAAACGGCTTAACAGCCGCAAAGAACGCTGCTTTCGAAGTCGGCAAGCTCGTCGCAGGAGGAATGCTCGCCCATTACAGGGCCGATGATTTTTGGAAGCGTCGTTTCGAAGTTCAATTGATCGACGAGAAATGGTGGTCAACGGTACATGAGGCGTTTCAGAGCGGACGGTCATCGCTGGTAACAATTGATGACCTACTCGCTCAGTGGTTTCCGGTCGCAGCAAACGATAACAACAAAGACGACTCGATCAATGCCGAAACACTTCTCGGTATGAATTTCGCGCCGCTGGAGTACGTCGTTCCCGGCTATGTGGTCGAAGGACTAACAGTGCTGGCCGGGAAACCTAAGCTAGGCAAAAGCTGGTGGGCTTACGATGCGAGCATAGCCGTAGCAACTGGCGGCAAGGCTATGGGTTCGGTGGACTGCGAACAGGGTGATGTGCTGTACCTGGCACTTGAAGACAATCCGCGCCGTGTGCAGAGCCGTCTATTGACCCTCTGCCCGGCCCGCAAGGTTCAGGGTATTGATTTGGGGCGGCTTACCGTCCGCACCATTGCGCCACGCATCGATACGGGCCTTCTCGCTGAACTCGACAAGTGGCGACTGGCCAGCGCTAGCCCACGCCTTGTGATTATCGATGTGTTTCTAAAGGTCAGGCCACCAAGGAAGAAAGGCGAAGACCCCTACTCCGCTGACTACGACGCCGTCACGCCGCTACAGCGCTATGCCAGTGAGCACCGACTAGCGATCGTGCTTGTTACCCATACTCGCAAAATGGCGGCCGACGATCCCTTGGAAGCCGTTTCAGGCACCAACGGCGTAACGGGCGCGGCTGACGCGGTCTTGGTCCTAAATCGTGACGGCAAAGGTACGACCATTTACGGACGCGGCCGGGATATCGAGGAAATCGAAACCGCCATGCGCTTTGACGCGGGCCGATGGTCGATCCTTGGCGATGCTGACGAGGTCCGCAAATCTGACGAACGGCGCAAGATCATTGCTGCGCTGAAAGCCGCCAAGGAAGCGCAAAGCCCTAAAGCGATTGCCGACCTGACCGGCATGAAGCCGGTCAATGCTCGCGTGCTGCTCGGTAAGATGGTGGCAAGCGGTGAAGTGAGCCAGCCGAGCGTTGGTTTCTACATCGTGCCATATCCGAAACCACTCTAGAACTTCCCCTATAAGACTCTGGTTACAGTGGTTACACCAATTACAGTTTGAAAGTTATCGGTGTAATCGCTGTAAGCGGTGTTCTTAGGAGGCGGACTTTTACCGGGCAATCGGCACCTTAGACGTGCAGGGTCGATCTGGGCATGTCTGTTTATCAGTAGACCGGAAGTGACCGGCGCGCGGTCAGAAGGGGCGCGGCCCGCCTCCGGGAATGAGTCTGGGCCTAAATTGCTAGGAACTGTTTCGGCAGCACCCGATTGTATCACTATTAAGTTTTACGGCAGCCCTTTCGCAAAGGGCGCTCCCGGGAAACGTGCCGGCCCGGCGGTTTAGAGTTTCGGAACTGGAAAGGCTTCGCACATGAAAAAAGCAGTATTTGCGTTAGCGACCGCTGCGACCCTCGGTGTCACTGCCTTGATGACACCATCACCAGCTCAAGCGTGGAGAGGCGGTTGGGGCTGGGGCCCCGGTCTCGCAGGCGGACTAATTGCCGGCGCGGTGATTGGTGGCATAGCGTCCAGCGCGTACGCCTACGGCCCGGGTTACGGTTACTATGGCGGACCAGGGTATGGCTATTACGGCGGGCCGGGGTACGGCTATTATGGCGGCTACGCGCCTGCTTACGGCGGCTACGCCCCAGCGTACTACGGCGGCGGCTACGCTCCCGCATACTACGGCGGGTATAGATCGAGCTACTATGCTCCCGCCTATTATGGCCCCGGGTACTATGGCCGTCGGTACTATCAGGGCTGGTGATCGCCAGACGCGACGCTTAAGTCGAACAACGAAAGGTCGCAGAGATATCTGCGACCTTTTTTGTGCCGACTTGGTTCCGGTTGTGACGAGACGAAAGCAGGGTTTAGACTGTCCGCTTCGGCACTAAGCAAACACGGCAAGGTATCTCCTCTGAGTCTGTTTAAGCCAATAGCGGACGTGACGGCCTCGCCTGTACGGTGGCTCAATCCGGGGAGCTACCTCGTCTCGGTTATGGGAATGCCGCTCACAGAGCCGCGCTGTAGCTTGTGCAGGCAACGCATTCTCGCGCGCGGGAGTTGGACAATCGGAGAATTAGCAAAGCGATTTCAACGATTGCATCACCACGACTTTATTAGTGGACACACCTGCATTTCGGCAGCGTGTCGGTTTATAATCACGTCCTTGGGCGCGTAACCACAGTTAACCCTGAGATTATCTTTCAGGGCTAACTCTTACCCCACGGCGCGCGCCCGCTGCTGCCTTCATTAGATAGGAGGATGATTCCGCGCACACGCGGCATGACATTGACGTTCCGACCGAGACTCCGCAGTCGCGGTGGTCGGGAGAGCTATATCGATTTTTTGGGAGATGAAACGGCGTAGCCAGTTTCAGTATGAAGTTACTAGCAGGAGTTGACTCATAGGGCAACTGGCGAACTGCAAAACGCGGCGCGGGTGCTCGATCTATCTTCATAAACAGGAATGCGGATTCCAAAATGACGAAACACGTTTCGCCCGAAAGTATGGGCACTGAACTTATTGGCACGGACTACATCCGGGCCATCGGCGGCATAGCCACAATCATGCGCGAATGTGAACCCGGCTCGTTCGTCGGCGTGGTCGAGAAACACGCCAAGAAAACGGTTCCGGAAGACGCCGGACCCGTCATGAGCGACAACGAGTCGTTCGACGACACAAAGCAGTCGCCGAAGAGACTCGCATTGAAATTCATGCAATCCGAGCTGGAGAAGCTATTCGACGCCCCCAAGACCGCAGTTCGCGAAGATGGTGAGCGATGCCCATACCGGTGCGTTCGATATTATTCTGTCAGAGGATTTGGACAGATTGTCGCGAAGCCAATCAGATATTGCACAGCTTTTCGAAGACATGAATTTCGCAGAGATAGAAATTCATACGCTCGCAGACGGCCTGATAAACGAAATGCACATCGGTGTTAAAGGCACCATGAGCGCATTGTTCTTGAAAAGCCTTGCACAAAAAGTTCGCCGGGGGGTTGGCCGGTGCGGTTCGTGCGGGGCGCAATCCCGGTGGTGATCTTTACGGGTACACACCGAGAAAGGGCGAGTCAGGCGTCCTTGATATCAATCCCGAGATTGCTGGCGTTGTTCAGCGCATCTACGAAGAATACATATCAGGTGCTTCGCCGCGTGCGATAGCCGCAGGTTTGAACGCCGACAACGTCCCTGCCCCGCGTGGTGGAAAGTGGAACGCTTCGACAATCAACGGCAACACGGCACGCGGTCAAGGGTTGCTCTTGAACGAACGGTTTGTTGGCCGTGTGGTTTGGAACAAGCGCCGATCGGTGAAAGACCCTAAGACCGGGCGTCGCACGACTCGCTTAAACTCCGAGTCTGACTGGATCGTTCAGGACGTGCCTGAACTTCGAATTCTTGACGACGAACTATTCGAGGCGGCGCGGACAAGGAGGCTTGACGCTGGAACGCCAGCTTCTCGGCGAAGGCCAAAATCGACTCGCCTGCTGTCAGGATTGCTAAGGTGCGGCGTGTGCGGGTCCGGCATGGCTTTGACCGGTTCGGATCGTAGCGGACCGCGAGTCCGTTGCAGTCGATACCGGGAAAGCGGTGCGTGTGAAAACAGCACAAAATACTACATCGACAAAATCGAGCGGCTGGTTCTTGGCCGACTGAAGGCACAAATCGATAACCCCGAGCTTATGGGCCAGTTCGTTGAAGCCTATGTCGCCGAACGGCGGGCGCTGTCTGCGGATGCCCGGAGAGACAAGGTCAAGATCGTAGCCAAAATTGATAACTGTAAGCGCAGTATCGAACGCCTTGTGCAGGCCGTTGAGAATGGCACGCTGGAAATAAGCGAAGTTGCTTCGCGGTTGCAGGTTCAGCGTTCGGAGCAGACGCGGTTGCAACGGGAATTAGCATCGGCGGACGCATTGGTCGTGTCGATAGATTTCCATCCGACCGCCATCGCCCGGTTTAAGGACTGCTTGGAGAAGATTTCGGCCGTTGGCAACGGGATCGAGTCCGACGTAGCCGCCAGCTTCAGGGACCTGGTAGATAGCGTCGTGGTGATGGCTCGGAAGCCCGGTGAACCGTATCGGCTAGAAATCCGGGGCCGACTGGCAGCCTTGATCGAAGGCCCTTCGGGGCCTTCACAGGGCCGCGTTGGAGCTAAGCTAGGTATCGCGGTAATGTCGGCTAAACAGGTGGTGCCGGTTGAGAGGATTGAACTCCCGACCTTCGGTTTACAAAACCGCTGCTCTACCGCTGAGCTAAACCGGCCATCGCGCGGGTCAAATAGCAGAGTTGCCGGCCAAGGGCCATCGCTGTCGGACGCAGATCACGGTCAGGCCTGGCCGTCTTCGAGGCCGTATTCCCGGTAGATCGCCTCGCGGTCGGCGGCCGGAAACAGGCGGCACTTGGCCTGGGCCAAATGAAGATTGACGGTCCCGGACTGGCAGCCGGCCGCGAGCAGTTTCTTGATGTCGTCCATATGGGTTGCGGGCTGATGCATCTGCGGCAATTGCTCGAGCGCAATCAGCGCCGTTGCCAAGGCTTCCGTGATCACCCAGTCGTCGTGGCCGGTGATTCCCTTTCGTGGCATGGAGACCGTCCTTTCGTCTTTGACCTGCCAACATCAGAGACGCACTACAGGTCCGCGGCCCCGCCGGTAGCGAATGTCGAATCCACTCCACTACCCCATTGGGGCACAATCGCGATCAGGAGCAAATATCGAGAGAAATTGGGCAGCCTTCAAGGCCGGCGGACGGACGCCACCGGCCAAGTCAGAGGAAGGCACACACCAGCGCCAGGTTGGCCGCGCAAGCCGCAAACAGCGCCAACGATAGCGTTGTGTGAATTCGCCCGCAGGCGATATGGCTGAGGATGCTCATGGCTTGGCGAGCATCCGGCGATTCTACCCGCGGAGTCCCAGGCGATTTTTTCGACTCAACCGGCGATATTTCTTGCCGGATTCATGAGTCATTTACGACTCAGGCACCGGTGAGACGCCCCATTTCCGCGTGCAACCGGAACCCGGTCTTCTGCGTTATGGAGGGGTGTTTGCGGAGCCAAGCATGCCCTACGCGCTATTTTGCAACGAGGCCCGGCTGAGTAACGCCTACCCGACCGAAGCCGACGTCTGGAAACTCGCCCGAAAAAGCGGCCTGGTGGTCGAAGCGGTATCCGAGGATGACAGACCGGCGCCGCGGCCTATCCTGGAAAATGACTATGAAATCCGGCCCTGCCCGGCCGACCCGATGGAGGATCCCGTCCGCAACCAGGCCGAAGCCGAACGAGAGGCGGCCCGCAGTCTGCAATGGGACACGCTGGTCCCGGATGCCTGAAACAAACAGAGGGGTCGCCGCGAAGCCGGTGCGCTACCCTCGGGCCGGCCTTCAGGGCGTCGCGGTCGCCAACGAGGCCTGCTCGGAAGCCAAGGTCACGCAGGCCTTGCGGCGATGGAGCCCGCGGATAGCGCCAGTGACCTTTTGCACCTGCCCGGCCGGACAGGCGACGTTCTGGACGAAGACGATCTCGTAGGGGGCAAGCAGCAGTGGCTCGGACTTCAGCACGATTTGGGCGGCGCACGGTAAAGCGATCGCGCAAAAGACGAACGCCAGGATGAAAACGCGCATGTGTGATGTCCAGCCGCCAGCGACGCTACAATAGCCGACAACTGACAAAAGTTTCGCGACAGCCCGAAAAAATTTTGACGGCCGGCTTTAGCCGGCTGAACGGCGCGCCAGAAGAACTAGCCAAAAGCAAAGAGGCCGGCGCGACGCCGGCCTCCTGTTGTAGTCTGGGAGCGTGAAACCAGTACCCGATCAATACTTGGCGACGACCGGACCACCCCATCCGAAGCGGTAGTTGATACCGAGCTTGACGGTGTGCTCGTCATCGCGGAAGCGCGAGCCGATGATCGGCGCCGGACCGCTGGTGAAGGTGGTGCTACCGAAGTTGTAGTACTGGTACTCGCCTTTGATCGACCAGTTCGGCGTGAACATGTATTCGACGCCAGCGCCGACGGTGTAGCCATCTCGGTGATTGCCGTCGGTGGTGAAGCCAACCGGCGTACCGTTGGTGGCCACGCCCAGAAGATTGTCATTGCCGCGCCAGGCATAACCACCCTTGGCGTAGAGCAGCGTCGGCCCGAAGGCGTAGCCGAGACGGCCGGTCACCGAACCTAACTGGTCGGTGTTGCCGGTCACGACGGTGCCGCCCGGGAAAACGACGCCATTGCCGCTGTTGCCGGTCAGCCAGCTATACTGGGCCTCGGCACCGATCACCCAGTTTCCGGCAAACTGATAGTCGAAGCCGCCCTGGACGCCGCCGAGGAAGCGGGCATCGCTGCCCTGGAGGTTGTTGCCGCCCGGGAACGCGCCGCCGATGTGGCCGCCGAGATAAAAGCCGGTCCAGTTATAAATAACCTCGGGCGCCTTATACACCGGAGCCTTGGTGTAGGTCCGCGCCGGCATGTCGGCTGCGAAGGCAGGAGCCGCAAACACCGCACATGCGACCGCGCCGAGCAGAATCTTTCTCATGGAAGTTCCCCGTTATCGTATCGATCGACAACAACCAAACAACGTGGCGTCAATTTGGTTGCTTCGTGGCACCGCAAAACACGTTCTTTTTCGTGATTTTGCAGTGGCAACACGCAGCGTTTTGTTCCGCGTCCGGCTGCTTTTCCGCAGCAATCTTTCGATTTTGTCTCTGGATGCGGCCCAAAGGTTCAGCGTCGGGAACACCACTCGCCGAAATGTGATGAAACCGCCTGGTTTGAGAGCTTTTTTCGGCCGGTTTTTTATTGTGTCCAAGCCGGTTCCGGCGGCCTTACCGCGTCATCTTTTCCATCTCGGGGAATGGCGACATCACGACGCCCGTGCAGAGTTCGCCGCCTTTCTCGATCATGCGGTCGAGCCGGCCGCTGAGGAACACCACCGCCCTCTCGCGCGGTTCGCGATAGCTGCCGTCGGACTCGCGCGCCGAAAAACGCAGGCATGTGATGTAGCGCATCTTGCCGTTGACATCGCGCATGACAGGCTCTCCCAGCGCAGCGTCACGCACGCCGACCGGATTGTTGAGGTAGGTCCTCAGGAATGCCAGCAGCTCGGCGCGGTAGTTAGTCGGGGCGTATTGCGGCGGATCCTTGCTGTCGCCAAACAGACTGAAGCTTCGGCTTTCATCGCCACCGGCGCAGGCCGCAAGCGCGATCGGCAGCATCAGGACCGCCAGGCGCTTTGCCGAAATTGCCAACCGCCGCGTCCCCTGTGTCTGCAAGCCCATCGCTGCGATTTCTAGCCGTTCCGAAAATGAAGGGAAATAGCATTTTGAAACCGCGCTTTACAAAAGGCGACCGGCCCAGCACCACTTGCGTGGCGTGGGCCGGACCTGAAATCCCGAAAGCGCGGCGGGTAGAGTGACCGCCGCGTTTCGTGGATCACCTCAGCCGCGCTTGGCGGGGTGCGAAACATGCTTGGCTGAGAATTTCTGGGTCTTGTGAAGCTTCACCGCCACCTTGTGGCTGCGATGCATCTTGTGGACCCGGTGATGCTTGTGATGGCGCATGTGATGATGGCCACGGCCCATCTTGGCGTTCGCGTTCAGCGGATTCTTCTTCACCGGGGTCACGGTGGCGGACTTGGTCGCCGGAGCCTGCGCAGTGCTCGCGGCAATCGCCGGAGCTGCAAGAACCGAGACGGCAAGCAATGCGGCGGAAATGGTCTTCAACATGGGAAGCTCCTCTCGAAAGGGATCTCGGAGGGTGCCGGCCGGATGACCGGTCTCGTCGATCGTTGGTGTGACCTTACGAATCGCCCGCTGAACCCATCCTGAAGTGAGACCGCGGCGTTCATTCATCTCGATGAACCACCGTTCAGCTTCTCCTGGAGAAAAGAAATCACGCCAGCGTGTTCTGGCGCCGATCCTGCGTCAGGCTATCGGCCCGAAAAATTCCCGAAAACCGCAAAAAAATGTCGCTGGAATGATCGCAAACTGCAGGTGTTCAATTCGACGGGCGCTGGTGGTCCGATTCTAACATTCGCTTCCCTTCTCAGCGTGCACTGTTGCGAATGTTAGAATCATAGGGACCACCAGGAAAACATAAGCTTCTAGTGGAGTTCAGGATTTGACATTCGCGTTACGAACTCGCGACCAGGCTGATAGCGTATGTCAAATCCACTCCACTAGGTGTAGGCTTGCCCTAGAATTCAATCAGGAGAGACGCATGACAAAGACTGCGATCCGGCTTTTGACCCTGGCGATGTATGCGACCGCGATGGTGGCGATGCCGATGGTCAATTCGGCCAAGGCTGCTGGCAGCGATACCCCCTCACCGCCAGCCGATTCGTCCAAGGACAAGAAAAAGAAGAACGACAAGAGCTCGAGCATCGACGATCCGAAGTTCCTCGATGGCTATCGCGCTGCCTACACCACGATCTACGATCGCCACGACTATGCTGCCGCGATCGCGCAGCTGAAGGCGCTCGGCCATGACAACGTCGCCGACGTTGCCAACCTGATCGGCTATTCCTACCGCAAGCTCGGCGACTACAAGGTTTCGCAGGTGTGGTACGAGCGCGCGCTCCAGGCCGACCCGAACCATGTCCGTACCTGGCAGTATTACGGCCTGTGGCAGCTCGAACAGGGCAACCGCGAATCCGCCCAGTACCACCTCGGCCGCATCCAGCAGATCTGCGGCACCGACTGCGCCGAGTACAAGTCGCTGGCGATGGCCCTCAACCAGCCGGCCGGCACTGGCCTCGTTTACTGATCTCATCCGTTGCGAAACTAAGATGGCGCAGACATGCTCTGCGCCATTTTCTTTTGCCCTATTCGTCTGATTTCATCAGCGCCTCGGCCTCGGTCCGAAAGGCCCGCCGCGAGGCTTCGCGCGAATAGAACATGTGTCCGCCAGGATAGACCACGAGTTTCACCCGATCGGCCGAGGCATAAGCAGGCAACTGGTCGAGCCGGGTTTTCGATCCGAAATAGGGTGTGGTGAGATCGAACAGGCCGTGTCCGATCAGGAGTTTCAGTTTCGGATCGAGCGCGAGGATATGCCTGACATCGGGCATCGATTGAACCTCGGTCCTCCCGCCTCCGTAATCCCAGGACAGCGACCGGTTCAGTAGCCGGTAGGGCCCGTCCGGCCGCCATTTGAGCGTGCGCGTGGTGAGATCGACCGCGGCAGTCGTCAGCGGCGCAATCAGCGTATCGCCGGAGGGGTCGTCGAAATAGCTGCGGCTTGATTCCGGGTCTGGATCGAAGCCCAGCACCGAGCCGTCGTAACGGCCGGTCACCTTGCCGTCGCGGCGATCGAACTCGCGGCGAAACTCCGAAATGCCAAGGCGCCCGGCGAGCCGGCGCGTCACGACCTGATCGATGCCCGTCAGCGCCGAAACGCGGTCGGCCAATCGCGTCGTGGCTTCCTTGTCAGCCTGGCCTTTGAGCAGATCGGTGACGAACTCGCCGCGCGCGTATGTCTCGACGTCGGCCATGTCGGCGCGCGTGACCGGGTGCCTGGCTTCGCGCGCAATCGCGGCCATCGAAGGCAGGCTGGTGACATATTGCAGGAGACTTGCACCGTCGATATCGCGGAAATCGAACGCTGGAGAAATCAGGATCAATCCATTGATGCCAACGCCCTGCTGGGTCTGCAATTCGCGCACCATCTTGGGGCCACGGATGCCACCATAGCTTTCGCCGACGATGAATTTCGGCGACAACAAGCGATCATATTTCTCCAGATATCGGCGAATGACGACCGCGAGCGCGTTGACGTCGCCATTGACCGTGAAGAAGTTCTTGTGAGCGTCGCCGTCACCGGACACGAAGCGGCTGTAGCCGGTGTCGACGGGATCGACGAAAACCATGTCGGTGAAATCGAGCCAGGTCTCCGCATTGGGCTTCAACTCGGGTGAAGCCGACGAAGTCGCGCCCTCGCCTTCGATCGGCAGCCGCCAGGGCCCAGCACAACCAAGCTGCAAATAAGCGGACGACGCGCCGGGGCCGCCGTTAAAGAAAAACGTCACCGGTCGCGAGCGCGGATCGGTGCCGTCCAACTGATAGGCCGTGTAGGCAATATCGGCCTGCGGATCGCCGCTTTGATTGAAAAGCCGGAGCAAGCCTGCGGTTGCCGTGAAAGAAAGCGTCCGGCCATTTGCGGTGATGGTTTGCTTGGTGGTGGAGTCCTCAGGCAACCGGCGCGTTTCGCCCGACGCCGACGTGTTGCCGCGCGAAGATGACGACCCCGCCCTCTGACTGCCGGGCAGCACAGGAGGCTGCGAAGCGCTGGCGCTTGGCGTCGATGACGGTTGTACCTGATTGGCGTCTTGCGCCTTCGCCCCGCTCGCCAGCGCCAACGGAAAAAGTGCCAGAATGCCAAAGACGGTGGCGCGAAATCTCATTTACTTTACTCCAGCTTTTCCGCTTTTCTCTCGCGGCGACAGGCTCTTTGGCACAGCAAAGCATGTTATTTCTTGGTAGCGGCCGATTTTAGCCGAAAACGGCGATAGTCCGTCAGTTGATCATCTCGACAACGGCTGCCAAGGTCGTTTAGACGACCACCCACTCACGGGACGCTTCACAATTTCATGACAACGACCAGGCCATATGACCGGATTGCCTTTGTTGCGAGCGCCAGCGCGGAAGCGCAGGAGGCGTTGACGGGGCTTGTCGCGGCCTACGGCAACCACGACCCCGCCGATGCGGACGTCGTGGTCGCGCTGGGTGGAGACGGCTTGATGCTGCAAACGCTGCATCAGCAGATGCACTCCGGCAAGTCCATCTACGGCATGCACCGCGGCACGGTCGGCTTTCTGATGAACGAATTTTCGCTTCATCACCTGCACGAGCGTCTGGCGGCGGCGCGCCAGACGCTGATCAATCCGTTGCTGATGCGCGCCACCGACATGCACGGCAACGTACACCTGCATCACGCCATCAACGAAGTGTCGCTGTTTCGCCAGACCTATCAGGCCGCACGTTTGCGGATTCTGATCGACGAACACGAACGCATGCCCGAATTGATCGCCGACGGGATTCTCGTGGCAACGCCTGCCGGCTCGACCGCCTATAACCTGTCGGCGCAAGGACCGATCATCCCGATCAACGGCGCGCTGCTCGCTCTGACGCCGATCAGCCCGTTCCGGCCGAGGCGCTGGCGCAGCGTGCTGTTGCCCAACACCGCCTTTGTCGTCCTCGAAGTGCTCGAAGGCGACAAGCGCCCGGTGGCCGCCGTGGCCGACCACGACGAGGTCCGCGATGTCCGCCGCGTCGAGGTCTTGACCGACAAGACCATCTCGATGCGGATGCTGTTCGATCCCGGCCACAGCCTCGACGAACGCATTCTGCGCGAGCAGTTCACCTACTAATCAGCCGCTAAATCTGCTTGGCGTGGCCCTTGATCGCAACCATTCCTTAACGCGGGATGGATATGGTTAACGGCACGTATACCAGCGTTTTGCGGGTTTGCGTGTCCTGAGGGCACGGCCATGTACCGTATCGATTTCAACAAGCTCCGATTCCTCATTTGCGACGACAATCCGCATATGCGCCGCATCCTGCGCACCTTGCTGCATTCGTTCGGCGCACGCGAAGCTTATGAGGCAGAGGACGGCGCCACCGCGCTCGAAATGTATACGCACTATGTTCCGGACATCGTCATCACCGACTGGGCGATGCCGATCTTCGACGGACTCGAGCTTGCGCAGATGATCCGGCAGCCGGAATCCAAGGGCAACCCCTACGCGCCCATCATCATGCTGACCGGCCATTCCGAGAAGCGACGCGTTACGGTCGCTCGCGATGCTGGCGTCACCGAATTTCTCGCCAAGCCGATTTCCGCCAAGGGGCTGTATCAACGCATCCTCAACGTCGTCGCCAATCCGCGTCCGTTCATCAAGACCAAGACCTATTTCGGCCCCGACCGCCGGCGCAACACCAATGGCGCCTATATCGGGCCCGAGCGCCGCGGTGGCGGCGAGTTCGAGGTCCTTCAGCAGCCTTCGCTGCTCGACAAGGCCCGCTCCGGCGTCTAGCAGGGAAAATCGCAAGCCATGGCGAACAGCAAATCCGACATCGAGATCAAGAAATTCGCCGATCATCACGTGATCACGCAGCCCAACCCGCTGCGCAAGGTGTTGCGACGCGTCGCCGACGACGACATCGACGATCCCATCGCGCGGGCCGAGAAAGCGCTCGCCGAAATGTCGGGCGACTTCAAGGACTGGATGGTCGTCGAATCCGAACGCTTGTCGGCCGCTTATGCCGCGATCCTTGCGCAGGGCTTCTCGGAACCTGCGCGCGGCGAACTGTTCCGCGCCGCCCATGACATCAAGGGCGATGCGGTCACTTTCGGCTTCCCGCCTGCGGGTGCCGTCGCCGAAAGCCTCTGCCGGATCATCGAACATGCGCCCGATCTGTCGCGGGTGCCCACTGAGCTGATCGACCACCACGTCAAGGCGATCGAGGCGATCGTGTGCGAGCGCACCAAGCTCGACACGATCAGCATGGCGAGCGAACTCAGCCGTCGCCTGCGCGGCGTCGCCGATGAATATCTCGCGCGCGTCAACCGCGACCGGCCCGAGCATCTCGAGGCCATCATGGCGCCGAGCATCGTTCCGGCGGACTAAGGCCATCGGTCGTCCCCACGCAAGCGAGGACCCATACGCCGCAGCTCATCAAATTGGGCAATCTGGCCGACGATCTCTGAAATAACCGGGCGCCGGCGCTTATGGGTCCCTGCATGCGCAGGGACACGAGGCAGGCTACGCTGCGATCAGGCCGTATGGCGCAGGGCCGAGCGCCTGCTCGGCCGCCAGCTCTTCGCAGAACAGACGCGCCTCTTCGCGCGCCGATTCCGTCGCAAAACGCCGGAGCAGAATCAACAGCGGCGCGGCGGCGTCGAGATCGGCCTCGCACTGAGTCAGGACGCGCTCGACCATGCGCCGGCGCAAGCGCGCCGCACCGGCAAGGGTGTCAGTGAAGCCGGTTTCGTGAATCACTTCGATGGCCGCACGGAACGCTGCGAATGTCGATTCCGGCAGGCCCGCGCGTTGCAGCAGCGCCACCAGGCTGGCTTCGCCGCGATCGAACAGCAGCGAGGCGACGCGAGAACGCGGCAATCCCGACAACTCGGCGAGCGCAGCCTCGAATAGTTCAAGATTGCCGGACAGCAGCGCACGCAGGATCAATCCGGCGGTAAGTTGCGAGGTCGCACGCAGATGCCTGATCAAGCCGCCCATGTCGTCGCCGCGCGAGGACGCGGCAATGCTGACGGTACAGCGATCGCGCGCCTCGCCCGCGACCCGCTCAGCGCGGTCGGCGCTCAGCCAGTTCTTGGCAACGACGAATTGCGCGAGCGTCTCCGACAATTTGGCGACCAGTGCGAGCCGGGTGGCGGCGGGCAGATCTTCCAGGACCAGCATCGATTCCCGGATCGCAGCGAGATGCCCGTGGCGTTCCACGATGCGGTCCCAGGAGAACGGCGCGAGCTCCGCATAGGCGTTTTCGATCAGTTCCAGCGCCGCGGCGGCGGTGCCGACTTCGGCGATCGCCGCACAGACGGAAGCCGGCAGATTGATACGACGGGCGACCGCGCATTGCGTCTCGCCATCGCCGGTCGCGACAATGTCGACGAGATCGGCATCGATCAGAAGCGGTGAATGTTCGAGGATGGGCAAGGCCACGGACGGCTGGTCAAGCGCAAGGGCCTGCACGATCGCCGCCGGCGCCTCGTGGCTGGCTACGAAAACGTCCGACATCGCCCGGCGCACCAGCGGCGACGGATCGTCGAGCAACATCAGAAGCGCGCCCTCAGCGGCCGCCCTGTCGTCCTCGGAAAGATCGGAGATGAGCCAGGCCCGCGCCAAAGCCCGCGTGGCTTCGGCGCGTTCGCCTGCGGGAGCGGTCTTTATCCAACTAATGAACTGCCGAACGATCATTGCCCTGCCGGCTTACGCAAAAACCTCTGGCGCCCTGTTGTTGCGCCAATGCAAGACAAAATAAACCACGACGCTTAACAAAGCGTTCACTATAACCGGCTGGTTTTATTGACCTTTTGTTAAGGCCTGCGGCGCTCAGAACCTGCCGTGCCGTCGAACGGCTAACCGGAGAACGTCCCGCTGCGATCGCTGAAGAGATCGAGCCCGCCTCCGGAAGTCGCGGCCGACAGCGCCGCAACTGCGGCAACCGGCGCTGTTGAGCCCGAAGACGCCGGCGGATCGGAGGTGAGCGAAGCGGAATTGCCCCAGAGTTCACGCACCGCTTGCGACACCGGCTGGGCGCGTACGCCATCCTGAAACAACGAGCGGAACACCGGGCTCGACGGCGCGGCATCCGATGACGTCGAGGCTGACGCTACCGTAATCGGCGCGACGGAGCCGACCGCCGTAGCTGGTGCGGCGGTTCGCGTGTCCGGGAAAGTCGAAAGGTATGTCGCCGTGGCTACGCCAGGCGTGGCCTGCGTGCTTGGCGCAGCGCTTGCGACCGCTACCGTTGGCTTGACGATATCGCCACCAACGGAAGCCATCGCGCTTTGGGTCGCTTGAGACGACGCAGCGCTGGCGTAGCGCTGCTGGAGCACCGAATAGACCTCGGAGACGCTGCGCGCCCGGCCCGTCACGCGGTCGTAGAAGATCGAGCGGTTGGCGGCGGCCGCATTCGGAAACAGCCGCGCGGCGGAAGCTTGCGGATTGTCCTCGGCATTGGCGATCAGCTTGGCAGCGCCGCCGACGCCCATGAAATGGGCCATGTAGAGTTCGCTGTCCGACGGACGGCGGCCGATCATGCCGGTCAGCTTGAAACTGTTAGTCTGGGTGAGTGCAGCGGCCATCTCGGAAGCGACCGTCGGATCGTCGCGCAGCTTCATGATCGACTTGCGCGTGGTGGGGTCCGACACCGAGTAGGTGCCGTCGGAAGACTTGCTGATCTGGTCAGCATAGTTGCCATAGCCCAGCTGGGCGCCCGCTTCCTTGACGGTGGCAAGCCAGGTCTGGTCGATGAATTGAAACAACCCATGGGCCGACGAGGTCGACGCGCCTGAGGTCGGATTGAAATCCGATTCCATCTTGGCCGTCGTCAGCAGATATTGAAAGCTCATGCCGCTCGAGGCGGCGGCCTGCTTGATCGCGCCGGCCACGCGCACGCGTGCGGGATCGACACCTGCCGTAGCTGTGGCGTTGGATGTGTCGGCCGACATTCTCCGGTCTCCGCTCCCCGCGAAACGACCCACGCAAAATGCTGAAGCGCAGGCTCCCACCAGCCCCTCAGCCTGACCTGACACTGCGGTGATTATGGTTAAGGGAGGGTTAAGAGGTTCCTGCCGCATCGACGAACGACAGCCGCGCGCCGCCATCCGCCCCCTCGACCTTGCGGTAGAAACAGGAATGCCGCCCGGTATGACAGGCCGCACCCGTCTGCTCGACGCGAATCCAGACCGCGTCCTGATCGCAGTCCGTGCGCATTTCGACCACGCGCTGGACATGGCCGGAGGTCTCGCCCTTGCGCCACAGCGCCTGGCGCGAGCGGCTAAAGTACCAGGCCTCGCCGGTCGCAATCGTCTTGCGAAGCGCCTCCTCGTTCATGTGCGCAACCATCAGCACTTCCGATGTCGCCGCATCGGTAGCGACACAGGTGACGAGACCGCTGGCATCGAATTTGGGCCGGAACGACAGCCCTTCTTCAATGTCGTTGCTATCGGATGATGTGGACACTTAAGAGACCTAGCGATGCGGCGCGCGCACCATGGAAAGAAACCGCTCCTGCTCCGCCGGATTATCGCGGAACATGCCGGTATAGCGGCTGGTGAAGGTCGTCGCGCCGTGCTTGGCGACGCCGCGGACCGACATGCAGGTATGCTCAGCCTCGATCAGAATGGCGACGCCGCGCGGCTTGAGAATCTCGTCGATCGCCGCCGCAATCTGCGCGGTGAGATGTTCCTGGGTCTGCAAGCGCCGGGCAAAGATATCGGTCAGCCGCGCGAGCTTCGACAGCCCGACCACGCGCTCGACCGGCGTATAGGCGATGTGCGCGCGGCCATAGAACGGCATCATGTGATGCTCGCATTGCGAGGTGAATTCGATGTCGCGCACCAGCACGAAGTCGTCATAGCCGGCCGTCTCACCAAAGGTGCGGTTGAGCACCTCGGCCGGGCACTGGTGATAACCCTGGTACAATTCGTCGAAAGCTTCGACCACGCGGCGGGGCGTGTCCAACAGCCCCTCGCGTCCGGGATTTTCGCCGATATAGCTGAGAAGCGTGAGCACTGCGGCTTCAGCTTCGGCGCGCGACGGCCGGGGCTGGTCGGCGCGGACGGCGGCAGCCATGAATTCGGAAGGATCGAGTTCGGCGGGCCGGTCTACCGGACGCTCGGACGGCTTCACATCGGAAGTTTTAAGATCAGAAGTCTTAAGATCAGAAGTCTTAAGATCAGAAGTCTTGCCATCGGCAGTCTTGGGGCGAAGGGATTTAATCAATGCGTCCATGTCAGCTCCGTTCGACCGGTCGATGAGACCGGAGTGTCACCGGCAGACGGGGCGGCCATGCCGCCGGGCGCCTGAGTCCCCCCAACAGATATGCTTTTCGGTGGCCAATGGGTACCGGGTTCGGACCACCGGGAAAAATGGCGGGGTGTATTTCCACCAGTTCCGACCATATATAGGACCATGGGCGGGGGCCGCCAAGGGCAGGCCCCCGCGGCCAGATCGGAAACTATCAGCCTATGCTAAACGACGTCTACAACAAGCGGATCATCGAACTCGCCGGCAATATTCCCCGATTAGGCCGCCTGCCCTCACCCGATGCCACCGCCACAGCCCACTCAAAGCTTTGCGGGTCAACGGTGAAGGTCGACGTCAAGATGGACGGTCCCATCGTCACCGACTTCGCCCATGATGTGAAGGCCTGCGCGCTTGGCCAGGCCTCGTCCTCGATCATGGCGTCCCATGTGATCGGCTCGACGGCGAGCGAATTGCGCGAGTTGCGCGAGACCGTTCGCAAAATGCTCAAGGAAAACGGCAAGCCGCCGGAGGGCAAATGGGCCGATATCGCCCTGCTCGAGCCAGTGCGCGACTACAAGGCGCGGCACGCCTCGACGATGTTGACCTTCGACGCCGTGGTGGACGCGATCGGCCAGATCGAGGCCAAGGAAACTGATACGGCAACCGGCAACAACGCCGCCGAGCCCAAGGCCTCGCAGCCGGCTTCGGCTTAAAGGACGATCCTCATTTCATAGGTTAGGCTACTGCGCCGGCGCTGCCGCAACGCTGGCCGTGGGCGCGAGCACTTCCGCGGTCCGGGTCGACTTCCCAGCCGGCGTCGCCGCATCGTTCATCGCGGAGCTTGTGAAGCGATCCTGAAGCGGCTTCGTCGCCATCGCCACGCCCTGCGTGACCGACGCGCCTGTCGACGGCAGCAGTTCGGCGATCGCGTCCGTGGTGACGAGATTGGTCAGCCGCAATTCTTCGCGTGACAGTTCATGCAATTCTTCCCAGGGCGGAACGCTGAGCGACAGCGCCAGCAGGTCGCCACCGCCGCCCATCTCGATGGTGTATTTGGCAAGCCGCCCGATATCGCGCTCGACAATCATCAGATCTTCGGCGGAATAGGTCGCGGCCCGCGCATCGTCGGCGCGGTCGCCCATCCAGATCTGATGCACCCGCACGTGCGCGGCCTCCGGCACGTAGCGCGATTTGCCGGACAACAGCAGGAAGACGCACATCGACTCGCAATAGGCCTCGGGATCGATCGCGCCACGATCGCCTTGCGTGGTGCGGGTTCGAATGCTGGTTCCGACCGTCGTCATCAGGCCCAGGGTGCGAAAGCGGCGGCCGAGCGCGATCGAGTCGTTGACCGAGCCACCGCTGGAATCCAGAACGATGGTGGCGCTGCGAAGATCGCGCCCTTGCGCAAAATCGTCAAAATCCTTTGGGGTCTCCGCGGTCACAATGCCGACCGCGCTAATCCAGCCGCCGCAATGCGGCTGGCAGGCGACCCAACTGAATTGCATCGGCAGCTTGCGCTCTTCGAGCGTTACTCCGGCGTGAGCCGGACCGCCAAGCATGGCCAGCATGCCCGGCACCGCGAGAGAGAGGGCCGCAACGATCAATACCGCGCAGACGCGGAAACGAAGTCTGACGAGTTTCAATTTGATCCCTTCCCCGCAATCGCCGAAAGGCGGCTGCACCGGTTCAACTCGAAAACGATTCTGTCATCCCCACGTCAAGAAACGTAAACGGAGTTGACGGAATCGTCCATAGAACCTTTGTTGCGCCGCCGCACAAACCGTTGATTTCTCTAAAACTGTGGCACAATTATTGGCGTGAACGAGTTCCATGCTTTGGAACCAAGCAATTGCCGCACAACAGCACAGCAAGCCGCCCATGAAGCATTCGCCGTTCAAACTGTCGGCACGTTGCGAGGACTGTTCGCGCAACGTCGAACGGCTGCCGCGACAGGCTGGGCGCGCCCTGATCTGGTTCTACCGGCATACCCTCTCGCCGCTCGTCGGCTACAACTGCCGGCATCTGCCGACCTGCTCCGTCTATGCGGACGAAGCTGTCGGACGCTTCGGGTTGTGGGCTGGCGGATGGATGACCCTGGCGCGGCTGTTGCGTTGCCAGCCGTTCGGCACCTCCGGCATCGACAACGTGCCGCTCGCAAAACCCGACGGCGCGCGCTGGTATCTGCCGTGGCGGTTCGGACGCTGGCGCGGCGTCAACGCGGGCTGACTGCGCCGCATCAAGCAATGTGCGCCGCGATAGCGGAACCCGAGCATTGCTCGCGGGTTAGCTTGATGTCCCGGAGGACATCAAGGATGCGCTGGAAAATAAAACCCAGTGGTCACGATCCCCGGCAGATCGATTTGTTGGCGGTCGTCGCGATGCTGATCGTCATCATCCTGGTCGGTCATTATTTGACCGTACACCCAAAACCTCACCCGACCAGCTTCGTTGAGCCGAGCCAGAACGTGCGCTGGTAGCGCGCATTCGTGTTTTCGCATGGTCTCGTCAGACCGCCACTACACACCTTTTCCGGATCGCGCCGGGCGCTCAGCGGAACCAGAAGAAACTGTGAGATGGCTCGACAAGTGGCGGCGATGGCCGAGGCTTGCGCGGACGCGGCTTGTGCGATGCAGGCGCCGGAGCAACCGGCTCAGTCGATGAGGTTGCGTCTGCCGTCACCGAACCATCGTCGGGCAAACGGACCGACAGCAGCAAGTTCGATTCGCGCGAACGCCAGCGATAGCCGATGCCGAAATCCATCGGCTGCGCCCGGCGGAAAAGCTCGGCATAGGATTGCTGATACCGTCCCGGGAACAAGTTGATCGGGCCGGCGTAATAGCCGAATGGAAAGAAGTGCCATTTCTTCGCGCTGAAAAGCCCGAGCGGAATTCCGGAATCGTCCTGAATGATGGTCGCGCTGTTGGCAAGAATGAAATCGCGCACGGTCGAGAAGCTGCCGGAATGCAGCAGGTATGAGGCGCTCTTGATCAGGCTCGAGCCCGGCGCAAGCGTGGCGCAGAACTTCAGGAAGCCGCTCGACCTGACGCCGGAGTCCGACAGGTCGGTCGAGAAATAATACAGCGTCTTGTCGACACCATCGCTGCCCGCAAACACGATACGCACGCCGCGCGTGGCATTGGCGCCGACGTTCTCGTTGGCGAAGAAGGCCGAGCCCTTGTCGTCGAGAGCCACCGTCGAAACATTCTTGATGGTCATGCCGGAGCGGGCCAGGAATACATAAAGCAACGGCAATGCGCCGTTGATTTGCCCCTCATGCAAGTCGGTTTTCATCTTCTTGGTGATGAAGAACGAGAAGCTCAGGATCGAACCGAGCGAATGCTCGACGTTCGAGAGCGCCGCGCCAACGCCACCGCGTGACAGTCTGGTCAAATCCGGCACCGAACCCGGCGGCTCAAGCGCGCTCAAGACATAGGTCGTGGCCTTCGGATAGAAGGCATTGGCGTAAAGGAAGTCCGGCCCCGAGAACATGTAGAACATGGTCGGCTTCGGCGCCGCGATGTTGGCCTCCGACCAGGCACGGACCTTCGAGATCTGGCGCTGATCGAGCTGCGTGAACGCCGAGTCGAAAAACCGGGCATGACGTTGCCAGGCCGGATCCTTGGTCAACGCTATCAGCGGCGAGTCGGCTGACGGCATCATGCCGGCAAGAAAACGCGCCGTGTCGTCAGGCGTGACCTCGGCGGCGCTGGCGGCGGCAAATGCGCCCGCCAGCCACATGACCGCCGCGGCGGCTGCGATTTTGAAGGTCCGGAACATCTATTTGCGACCTGCTGAGGCGATCGCAGCAGAGCCGGCGTCGTCCCGCTTGCGGAAAACGACGTAGATCAAAAGGCCAGAAATCATGATGAGAGCACCAAAAAAGGACTGCAGCGGCCGCTCGACGACAAGATAATACATCATGAAAAGGGTCACGAGCAGGAAAATTATGGGCGTGACCGGGTACCCCCAGGCGCGGTAGGGCCGCGGCAGGTCGGGCCGCGTGATGCGCAGTTTGATGACGCCGAGCACCGTGAAGAACGAACAGAACAGAAGCGCGAACTGGATGAAATCGAGCACCGCCTCGAAACTGCGGGTAAACAACATCAAGGTCGCGACCGCGAGCTGGAACAGGATGGCATAGGCCGGCGCGCCTTGGGACGATTTGCGGGCAAATACCTGCAAGGCAGGAATGTCCTCGCCCATCGTCATCATCACCCGCGGGCCGATCCACATCATCGCGCTGATCGAGGATATCAGCCCTATGCAGATCATCGCGCCGACGATACGGCCGCCGATCTCGCCGAACATGTAAGTGCCTGCAATGCGGGCAACGTCGATCTGGCCGGCAAGCTTG
Source organism: Bradyrhizobium erythrophlei (assembly GCF_900142985.1). Taxonomy (NCBI): domain Bacteria; kingdom Pseudomonadati; phylum Pseudomonadota; class Alphaproteobacteria; order Hyphomicrobiales; family Nitrobacteraceae; genus Bradyrhizobium; species Bradyrhizobium erythrophlei. The sequence continues at coordinate 5,761,080 of NZ_LT670849.1, read as the reverse complement.
TCGATCGGCGCGGTATGCAGGAATACGGCGTTGAGCGCCACGTAGAGCACGAGAACGATCAACGTTCCCGAAAGCATGGCGCGCGGAAGATTCTGGCTGGCATCGCGCATCTCCCCGATGATGTAGGTCGCGGCATTCCAGCCCGAGAACGAATACATCACGAACACGAGCCCGATCGCGAACGGCGCGCTGGCGATATAACCGAGATCGCTGACCTGGGGTGCAAACGATATGTGTTGCGGCGTGCCGACGACAAAGCCTGCGATCAGGAATGCCGTGATCAGCACCACCTTCAGAATGGTCGCGATCATCTGGAACGTCGACGAATGCCGGACGCCGGTGAGCTGAACCAGCGACACCGCCCACACGATGCCCACGGCGAGCGAGAGCGGCGGTGCGTTGGGGGCGATCGCGCGACCATACTGCTCCAGCGCCATCGCGGCCAGCGCAACCGGCGCCGCAAAGCCGACGGTCGCCGAGACGAAGCCCGCGACAAAACCGAACGCGGGATGAAAGGCGCGGCCGAGGAAATTGTACTCTCCGCTCGAGCGCGGAAACATGGCGCCGAGTTCGCCATAGGAGAACACGCCGCACAGCGCGACGATGCCGCCGATGATCCAGAGCGCGAGGATCGCAAAGCCCGACGGGATGTCCTTGACCTGAAAGCCGAGGCTCGTGAAGACGCCGACACCGACCATGTCGGCCACGACGATGGCAGCGGCCACTCCCAGCGAGACCGTCGATCCGCTGGCGAGCCGGCCTTCCCACGTAGGTTCAGATGCCGCCATGTTCGCCCGCATTTCGGGCGTCATGCCCTGCCCCCGGTATCGTGCGGGGTGGGTTCGGCCAATTCAAGGACGCCACCCAAAAAATCTGAAAATGGCACTTTTAGGTGCCTTAATACCGAACATGGCCGGAAGCGGTGGATTTCTCGGGCCAAGCCCACAATCAGGACACGATTTCGTGTTGCCTGTTCGTGTTCCGGAAATGGGGAGAATTTCCGGAGGATTAACGTCACCGCAACACAAACGCGCTGACATCGGCCGGTTATCGGCGGTTGGGGCAAAGGGGTGGATGGTCGGGGCCAATCCGAAATCTGAAGTGTTGGGTCGTGCGAATCTGGCAGCCATGCCGGCATCGTCGCGCCACGCGTCTTCGCGCGCCCTCGCCTCGCGGCGTCTGCTCCCTCTTCTGACCATCCTCCTCCCGCTGTCGCTGACGCTCGCCCACTGTGGTCAGTCGCCGAGCGCAGCTTCACTCGCCGCCAATGTGCAGGGCTCGACCGACAGCTTCGAGGACCGTTTCCCAAAACCGCAATTCAAGGACCGTTTCCCGACCGCCGCTGAAAGTTTCCAGCAGCGCCCGGCGAACACAGCCGACGCGCAGAACCGGCGCGTGGTGCAGACCCAGCCTTATCGCGTCGCCTCGCTGGCGCCGATCGTGCCCTACCAGCGTTCGCAGCACGAAGACCAGACAGCCCTGATCGGCTTGAAATCGTCGGCCTTCCCCTATTACGGCAACAATCCGCGCAGCGATGCCCCCTTCCTGAACGTCTCCAACGGCGACCGCCGCGGCCACCGCAGCTATTCGGGCCGCGTGTTCTGGCAGGATGAGACCTTCAACGACAACCGCGTGCTGATGCACGTGCCCCAGCATTTCGACGTCAACAAGCCCGGCGTCATCGTCGTGTTCTTCCACGGCAACGGCGCGACGCTGGAACGCGACGTCCGCGACCGCCAGCGTGTACCGCAGCAGATTTCGGAATCCGGCGCCAACGCCGTCCTGCTCGCGCCGCAGCTTGCGGTCGATGCGGCAGATTCCAGCGCCGGCAAATTCTGGCAGCCCGGCGCGCTCAAGCGCTTCATCAATGAATCGGCCGATCACCTCGCGCAGCTCTATGGCGATCCAAACGCGGCAAAGACCTTCGCCAATATGCCGATCGTGATTGTCGGCTATAGCGGCGGCTTCGTTCCGACCGCCTACAGCCTCGACGTCGGCGGCGTCGGCAATCGTGTCCGCGGCGTGGTGCTGCTCGACGCCGTCTATGGCGAGCTCGACAAGTTTGCCTCCTGGATCGCCAGCAATCGCTCCGGCTTCTTCGTCAGCGCCTATACGCATTACACCCAGCGGCGCGATCAGGAGTTGATGCAGATGATCCGTGACAAGGGCGTCGCCGTGTCCGACGACATGGACGGCCCCTTGCGGCCCGGCAGCGTCGTTTTCGTCAAGACGCCGGACGGCGTGACGCATCGCGACTACGTCACGCATGCGTGGACCGACAAGCCGGTGCGTGAAGTGCTGGCCAAGATGTCGTTGACACCGTCGCTGACGCGGCTTGCGTCGAGCAATAGCGAAACTTCAAGCCACTAATCTCCGAAGCCCCGCGGCCCGCAATTCAACCACACTCAACGCCTACGGCTGGCGCCATGTGGAAAGCGCTTTGGCAAAAATGGACCATCGATAGACCGGCAGCCTTCGGCGAGATGCTGTGGGACGTCCTGGTGGTGCAGTTCGCAGCCTTCCTCGACAAACTGACGCTGCGGAGAATTATCGCGCTTATTCCCGTCGTCCTTGTCATTTGGGCCACCGTGCACCGAATCCCGATCCCGCCGGAATTGATGCTCGTCGGGGATGCCCTGGCCTACATCGACGTGCTCTCCGTGCTTCTCCTGGTCAGCATCTTGGGTCGCGTATCCACGATGTTATTCATGGCCCGACAGGCGATGGCGCGTGTCACGTGGCTGGCAAATTGCATCGTGGAAAGCGCGCGGCGGCTTGATTTCCGTCACAGGCGTGACCGGCGCGTCAGGCATCGGAAACGGCTGCGCGGCCGAACCAGGGATGACGACGAGCCGGCTGCCACAAGCGATCTCGCCTGGGCGTAAACCAGCTAGCTGACTGAGGACTTCGGCAAATTCCGCGTCAGGATGACCGTCGTGAGCGCCAGCGCGACAAAGCCAGCTCCCGCATAGCCGATGCCGTACAGCAGTTCGTGCGCATAGAGTAATCCGCCGATCCCCGACCCGATCGCCTGCCCCACATACAGAAACGACGTATTGAGCGACACCGACGCGGAGGCCAACTGAGGCGCGGCGGTGACGAGGCGTACCTGCTGCATCGAATTGCTTGAAGCAAAGCCGAGGCCCCAGATCGCTGCCGAAGCCGCCATCAGCCAATAGAAGCCTGCGGAGAATGCCCAGCCGGTGATGCCCGCCAGCACCAGCGCGATGCACAGCAACGATGTTTTCAGCGCGCCCCAGGAGTCGACGATATTGCTGACGACCACAATTCCGATAAAGCCGCAGACGCCGTAGATCGCAAAGACAAGTCCAACGGCGTCCGGCCGCACCTGGGTCAACCTCGACAACACAGGACCCATATAGGTGAACACGGCGAACTGGCCCGACATCAGAAGCGTCGTGATCGCGAGCAGCACGACGATCACCCGGTTACGCCCGAGTTCGGCCCAGGTCTTGAGGTCGACCGGCGCGCCCCTGAGGCCGCCGGGCAATCTCCACAGCAGCAACAGGAAGCTCAGCGCCCCGATCGCGCTGACGCCGCCATAGGCCGCGCGCCAGCCGTAGCGGCTCGCCATGAAGGTAATCAACGGCAATCCGATCGCCGCGGCCAGCGACCAGCCGAGAAACACATAGGCGATCGTGCCGCCGCGTTTCTCCACCGGCACGATCAAGGCGGCCGTGCCTGCGGCCTGTGGCGTATAGAGCGCGCCGATCGCCAGCATCACAAGCCGCAGGACCAGAAGCGTCGTGTAGCCGGGCGCAAGAGCCGAAGCGGCATTGCCGAGCGCCATCACCGCGAGCGTCACCGTCAGCAACGTGCGGCGCTCGATCCGGCTGGTGAGCCAGGCGGTCAGCGGCGAGCCGATGCAAAGCACGAGCGCGCCGAACGTGACCAACAGACCGGCGGTATGCACGGTGATGCCGAGGTCCGAAGACAGTTCGATCAACATGCCCGCCGGCGCCAGGATCGTCGATCCCGTGACGAGATTTCCGAACATCAGCGCGGTTGGCGCGAAGCGGCGATGGATCGGCGTGTCGGGCGCGAGATTTTTCATGCAATCGCATCTAGGCCGTAGGCGCGCCGATGGGAAGGACGGCATCCGAATTATTTCGACGCCGCGCGAAGTCCATGAAAGAAAGTCGCGTGCGCCATGAGAGAAAGTCGCCGGGCATCCGGCGCCGGCGAAAGGCGCGCTACTTCGAGGCCGCCTCGCTGGAGTGAACGATCACAGCCCCTCTCGCCGGCGGGCAACTGGCAAGCAGGGACTCCATCGCATGAGCCCAGCCTTCGTTGGACAGTCTGGTGGTTTGCGGGATGGAGCGCCCGTCCGAGGCCAGCGATGTTTCGATGATTTCAGTCTGAGGCTGACCCACGAGCGATTCCAGCCGCGAATGTATCAATCGCATTCCCCATTGCTCGAAGCTGGAGCCGCCTCCGACACTCAACGGTCCGTTGAAATAGACCGGGCTTCCGCCGCCATGCGCGATCGCTACCAGCGCGCCGGCGCGCGTCGGCCGCTGGAAATCGAAGGAGAAGTTATCCGAATTGAAGCAGGTCACGCGCCATTGCAGCAGCCTGAAGGACGTATCGCCCGGCGTCTTGACGACGGCAATCTTGCGCACCGAGTTGAGCGCGTTGCTCTCAAACCTCCATGGCGTCTCAACGGCCTCGCGGCGATCGATGCCGAAGCGCGCGATCTCGTCGCGCGTCAGAACGTGGATGTCTTCGAACTTGATGGTTCTGGTGAGGGCAAGCAGCCCGGCGTCGATCCCCATTTTGGCGAGGTAGGCAGAGGCGACGCGATCGGCGCGCTCGCGGCCGCGTTGGTTGGCGGCGGCAATCGCGATGGCGTCCGGCTGGCCGCCACGAAAGTTGAGCACGACCTTGGGCGAGTGGATGGCGAGGATCGCATCCGGGGCGATCTCGTGAACGGCAGCACCCATGAACGCGTAGGGACAGGCCGAAGCGCAGATCGCACCGCTGGTGAAGAGATCGCCGTGCAATTCGCGGCCAGATTGTTTGAGCTTGACGCAGACGTCGCTGTCCTGCGCCTCGAACCCGCACTCCTGCACCATGGTCCGCCCGACCCGCGCAATCGAGGATTTGCCATGGAGAAAAGTCCCCATTGCGATGGCCTGATCGAGGTTGCCGCCCGGGGACGCAAAATAGATCGGCAGGTTGCGGTCGTGATGACGGTCGAGAAAAGCCCTGAACCGCGTTGCGGTGTCGGATTCCACCTTTCCCTCGACCTCGATCCAGCTATCGCAGCCGTGCCCGCAAGCATCCGCCGCGCCGTTGACGACGTAGAACGTCATGGGCGTTTCGCGCGGCTTGGGCGGCACGGGCCGTTGTTTTGACGGGGACGCCGACACCGCTCCGCAGGTCAGCGCACAGATCAAGGCAGTCGCAGCAACGGCACGCGCGTACATCGGAGCGAAAGGAAGCCGGTTGGAGAAAGCGTGGGCATGTCAAACTTAACAAGCCCGCAGCTACAAGTCTATGACACGTCAACTGAAGGGTGCGTTCTAGTGTCCCGGTTCTGACATTCGTATCTTGTCGCAGCGGGCACTTTTACGAATGTCAGAACCAAAGGAACACTAGCAAATATATGATTCTAGTGTGGCTTTGACTCTGACGTTCCTTTGAAGAGATCGCCGCGAAACCGAAAGGAACGTCAGCGTCGCCACACTAGGCCGATCACGATTTTCTGCCGATTTTCCAGGCTGCCACCAATTGCATCGCCCGATTCCCCTGCTATACCCCTTCCCGTTCCCGCTTACCTGCGCTCGTTCGCAGGAGTGAGCTTTGAGGAGACGAACATGTCCGACAAGAACCCGCCCGCATCGGGATTCCAATACAGCCTCACCAATCTGAAGCCGGCCGAGCCCGTGCATAAGGTCACCCTCACTTTCCCCGACGGCGCCCGGCGCGAATACCCCAAAAGCACCACCGGCCTTGAGATTGCCAAGGGCATCTCGCCTTCGCTCGCCAAACGCACCGTAGCGATGGCGCTGGACGGCGCGCTTGCCGATCTCAACGACCCCATTGAGGCCGATGCAAAGATCGAGCTGATTTCGCGCGAGGACCCGCGTGCGCTCGAACTGATCCGCCACGATGCCGCCCACGTGCTGGCCGAAGCGGTGCAGTCGCTCTGGCCAGGCACGCAGGTCACCATCGGCCCCGTGATCGAAAACGGCTTCTATTACGACTTCTTCCGCAACGAGCCGTTCACGCCGGAAGATTTCGCCGCAATCGAAAAGAAGATGCGCGAGCTGATCGCGCGCGACAAACCCTTCACGAAGGAAGTCTGGGACCGCGAAAAGACCAAGCAGGTGTTCCGCGACAAGGGCGAGAACTTCAAGGTCGAACTGGTTGACGCCATTCCGGGCAACGAGCCGATCAAGATCTACTTCCAGGGCGACTGGTTCGATCTTTGTCGCGGCCCGCACATGACCTCGACCGGCAAGATCGGCAACGCCTTCAGGCTGATGAAGGTGGCGGGTGCCTATTGGCGCGGCGATTCCAACAATCCGATGCTGACGCGCATCTACGGAACGGCGTTCGCCAAGCAGGAAGAACTCGACCACTACCTGAAGCAGATCGAGGAAGCCGAGAAGCGCGATCACCGCAAGCTTGGACGCGAGCTCGACCTGTTCCACTTCCAGGAGGAAGGTCCGGGCGTGGTGTTCTGGCATCCGAAGGGCTGGACCATCTTCCAGGCGCTGATCGCCTACATGCGCCGCCGCCTCACCGGCGACTACAGCGAGGTCAATGCGCCGCAGATCCTCGACAAGGTATTGTGGGAAACATCCGGGCACTGGGACTGGTACCGCGAGAACATGTTCGCCGCGCAGTCCGCGGGCGACGAGGCCGAGGACAAGCGCTGGTTTGCGCTGAAGCCGATGAACTGTCCGGGCCACGTGCAGATCTTCAAGCACGGCCTGAAGAGCTACCGCGACCTGCCGCTTCGACTTGCGGAATTCGGCGTCGTGCACCGTTACGAACCCTCGGGCGCCATGCATGGCCTGATGCGGGTGCGCGGCTTTACCCAGGACGACGCGCACGTGTTCTGCACCGAGGAACAGCTCGCCGAGGAATGCCTCAAGATCAACGAACTGATCCTGTCGACCTACGCCGATTTCGGCTTCGAGGGCGAACTGACCGTCAAGCTCTCGACCCGCCCCGACAAGCGGGTCGGAACGGATGCGATGTGGGATCACGCCGAGCGCGTGATGGCGACCGTGCTTCAGGAGATCAAGTCCCAGAGCAACCACATCCGGACCGAGATCAACCCCGGCGAAGGCGCATTCTACGGGCCGAAGTTCGAATATGTGCTGCGCGATGCCATCGGCCGCGACTGGCAATGCGGCACCACGCAGGTCGACTTCAACCTGCCCGAACGCTTTGGCGCGTTCTACATCGACGCCGACGGCTCGAAGAAGGCCCCTGTCATGGTGCACCGGGCGATCTGCGGCTCGATGGAGCGCTTCATCGGCATCCTGATCGAGCACTATGCCGGCAACTTCCCGCTTTGGCTCGCGCCAATCCAGGCGGTCGTGACGACCATTACCTCGGAAGGCGACGAATACGCCAAGGTGGTCGCGGCCGCGGCAAGGCGTGCAGGCCTTCGCGTCGAGATCGACCTGCGCAACGAGAAGATCAACTACAAGGTTCGCGAACACTCGCTGGCGAAAATTCCGGCGTTGCTCGTGGTCGGCAAGAAGGAAGCCGAGACCCATTCGGTCTCGGTGCGCCGCCTCGGCAGCGACGGGCAAAAGGTGCTGCCGACGGATGAGGCGATCGCCGCCCTGGTCGATGAGGCGACGCCGCCGGATGTGAAGAGGGCGCGATCTTCATAATCGCTCTAAAGAGCGCTTTCGCCGGGGCGCTCGCCCGCTTATCTCAAGAGCTGCGACCGCCAATACCCAAGGACCTCTTCGTGCCCGATGCATTAGAACTTTTGAAAACCCGCCGCTCGGTCAAGCCGCGCGAGATGACCGGCCCCGGCCCCTCGCCGTCCGAACTTGAGACCATCCTGACCATCGGGTCGCGAGTGCCCGATCACGGCAAGCTCGCACCCTGGCGTTTCATCATTTTCGAGGGCGATGCCCGCGCCCGCGCCGGCGAAATCATTGCCGGCGTTTTCGCGAAGAAAAATCCGAATGCGTCGCCGGCCGCTATCGAGGTTGAGAAGCGCCGCCTCACCGATGCGCCGCTCGTGATCGGCGTCGTCAGCCTCACCAAGCCGCATCCCAAGGTGCCGCCGTGGGAACAGGAGATGTCCGCAGGCGCGAGCGCGATGAACATCGTCACCGCGGCGACCGCCCTCGGTTACGGTGCGTGCTGGCTTTCGGGGTGGTTTTCCTTCGACCGTGACGTGCTCAACGGCTTTGGATTGAAGGCGGATGAAAAGCTCGCGGGCCTGATCCACATCGGCAAGATAGCGAAGCCAAGCGAGGACCGGCCGCGGCCCGTGCTGTCGGATATCGTCACGCGGTTTTAAGAATTTCTTTCGATGCTTCATTGCCGGGCTTGACCCGGCAATCCATCCGTTCTGAGTGAGTTCTCTTGCGAGCAGGATGGATGCCCGGATCAGGTCCGGGCACGACACCTCTGTTTACTAGGCCGCCCGCGAGGCACGGCCTTCGAATTCGGAGAACAGCGCCGCGATCTCGCCCGCCGGCTTCGCCGCGCTGAACAGGAATCCCTGCACTTCATCACAGCCTTCGTTGCGCAGCCAGTCGAGTTGATCGACCGTCTCCACGCCTTCGGCCGTCGTCGTGATCTTAAGGCTGCGGCCAAGGCCGGAAATCGCCCGCACGATCGCAACGCAATCGGGCCGGTCGGCGAGATCCTTGACGAAGGAACGGTCGATCTTGATCTTGTCGAATGGAAAACTGCGCAGGTAGCTCAGGCTCGAATAACCGGTGCCGAAATCGTCCATCGAGATTCGGACGCCGAGTTCGCGCAATTGGTGCAGGATCGCGAGATTGGCTTCGGTCTCGGCCAGAAACACCGACTCGGTGATCTCGAGCTCGAGCCGTAACGGCGACAGGCCGGAATGCGCCAGCGCCGAGATCACGGCCTGGACCAGATTGCGGCTGCGGAACTGCAGGGCCGACAGGTTGACGGCGACCTTGACGTCGCCGGGCCACTTGGTGGCCTCCATGCAAGCCTCACGCAACACCCACTCCCCGAGCGGTACGATCAGGCCGATATCCTCGGCGATTGGAATGAACTCAGCCGGCGAGATCATGCCTTTCTCGGAGTGCTGCCAGCGCAACAGGGATTCAAAGCCGCTGATCTTGTTGGCACCGATGTCGACCAGCGGCTGGTAGTGAAGTTCGAACTCGCCATTGGCGAAGGCGCGGCGCAGGTCGACCTCCATGTCGCGGCGCTTCTGCGCGGCGCGATCCATCTCGCGCTCGAAGAAGCGATGCACGCCGCCGCCGTCGGATTTCGCGCGGTACAGCGCCATGTCGGCGTTGCGCATCAATTCCTCCGAAGACGAGCCGTCGCTCGGGGCAAGAGCAATGCCGATGCTGGCGCCGATCACGACTTCGATGCCGTCGATGTCATAGCTCGCGCTCAATACCTCGATCAGCGCGTCGAAAAATCGCTGACTTCGTTCGGTGAGACGTCGGAGGCGAGGATCACTGCAAATTCGTCGCCACCGAGCCGGGCGGCGAGATGATTGCCGCGGACCTGCGAGCGCAACCGGTCGGCGACCAGCCGCAGCAGGCGATCTCCCATCGGATGACCGAAGGAATCGTTGACGTTCTTGAACAGATCGAGATCGATGCACAGGACGGCGACGCGCTTCGGTCCGGCCTGCGCCTCGTTGAGCGCCTGGCGCAGCCTCTCCTGGTAAAATTCGCGGTTCGGAAGATCGGTCAGCCCGTCATGGTGGGCCATATAGGCCACCCGCGCCTCGGCCTTGCGGCGCTCGGTGATATCGACGACGGCGACGAGATAGCCGTCACGTCCGTCGAACGTTACACGGCGTCCGAAGGTCAACACCTGAATTTCGCTGCCGTCGGCCTTGACGTGCCGCCAGTTGCGGGTGGACTGGTAGGATTCGCCGATGTCCACCAGCGCCTCCTTGTGGGTGATCCGCTCGTCCTCCGGCCAGATATCGTCGAGCTTCATGCCTAAGAATTTCTCGCGGGCATAGCCGTAGTGCTGGATCGCCGCATCGTTGACGCCGAGAAACTCCGCCGTCTCGGCGTCGAACACCCACATCGGCATCGGATTGTTGTCGAACAGCAGCCGGAAGGAAGCTTCGCGCCGCTTCAGGGCGGTGACGTCGGAAATGGTCAGCGCCAGAATATCACCGAACGCGACCAAGCCGAGTTTCAGGCTCCGGTCGTCGCTGTCGAGTTCAAACTGGTCCGCCTCGCCGCTTTGCACCACCGCGACCAGGCGCGCGACGACGTCGGCGGCGCAGAGCAGATTCCGCCCGCCGCCAAGCCGCTGCCACAGCAGTTCGCTCGACGGCAGCTTGAGCAGTCTCGCGGCGCCGTCGTTATGATGCACGATCTGAAAGTCGAAAGGGCGGCCTTCCGAGTCGCGGATCGCGGCCAGCGACACCACGCCTTCGTCGGTCGTGGCGAAGATCGCGTCGAGCAGATTGTATTGGGCGTCGCGCTCGTTGACATAGACGCCGATCAAGGTGTGGCCCCAGCGCGACGACGTCGGAAGCGCCAGCAAATCGTAGGTCCGCACCAATCCGTCCCGCACGCAATGGGCGGTCGAAAGACTGGGGCGGCTTTTGGCGAGCGCGCCGCCGGCGACCTCGGCCAACGCGGTCGCGCAATCCGGCGACAACGTGTCAAGCGCGATATCCCAGCGATCGTGCTCCAGCCAGAGCTGGGCGTAGCGGCCGGTGCGCGATACTTCGAGGCCCTGCGGGCCGTCCTTGAGCAGAACGATGTGATCTGCAAGGCGGCCGAGGCTGCCCAGCATCACGTCTTCGTAAGCCGGCAGTTTTTCGCCGGGGCGCACCGCGGCCTGCCATTTGCGCTTGAGGACCGGAATATCGTCAAACATCTCCGGCGCGGATTTTTCCGTCGATTTCCTGGCGGCAAGCATGGCATTCCCCAACAACGCGCGAGAAGCGCGCGAAACAGCGTGGGTTATCAATGCGGGCGGCGCTTAAAGGGGTGTAAAAATTCCGCGTGGGGGAAGCTGATGGTGCGATTATGACAGTTTTAAATCGCGCGATGGTTAGTACGCATTAGAAACCATGACAGGCATGTCGGGAATCAGCGCGCGACGACTTCGACCTCGCCATCGACACCGTTAACAACATTGAAAGCGCGCTCGAAAACTTTGCCTTCATTTTTAGCGATCGCGCGGTATTCGCCTTCCGACAGGATCACCTTGGGAAATGCGCCGATCGATTCCTTGATCACGTCGCCGCCCGGCGTGATCACCGACCAGGCTGTGTTGGCCAGTGCCTCGCCGCCGCGATCGCTGACGAGTTTCAACGTGATGACGGCAGCGCGATGGGTGATGGTGACATCCGTCAATTTGCCGGCCTGCACGCGAATGTCCGAGCGCACCACCGAGTTGGCATCGCCGTAGTTGGAGATGATGTAATAGGTGCCTTCGGGCAGCATCGCCACGTCGCCGGGCGCGACGTTGGGCACCAGCGAAGCGCGTTCGCCAACCTCGAACTGGCTTCCCTTGTAGATCGCGAACGAAATCTGGTTCTGCGGAATCTTCGAGGTGCCGACGCGGCCCTCGATGCGCAAGCCGCCGGCAGGAAGCAGGAAGGTTTCGCGGTAGGTCTCCGCCTTCAGCGTCATCGGCCGTATCGTGCTGACGAGGCCAAGTGCGACGTGGATGATGTAGTTGCCCGGCGGCAGCACGATGTTGGGGGTGGCGCTACGGTCCTCGCGGACCAGTTTGATATTGCCGGTCTCGTCTGCCTTGTCGGAAAAGATCCGCCACACCAGTCCGCCGGTGACCGCGGGCTGGTCCTTGCCGAAACGCGCCGACAGCGCCAGCACGGCCTGGTTCGGCGTCGCGGCCCCTGGCGGCGGCGCGACGACCGGCGGGACGGCGGCGACGGCAGGCGGCGCGGTCAAGGGGGGCGGCAGATTCGGCACCGATGCCGGACCGGAGGACGGCGCAAGATTCATCGCCGGCCCTGCCGGCGCTTCCGGAACGGAGGCTGGCGGAACCGGCGGTGGCCGATCGCCGAACAATTGCGCAGAAACGGGGGCGGTAAGCACGAGCCCCATCAGCAAGGCAAATGCCGGCGCCACACGCCAATGCCCGCTCTGTCCGCGACTGCCCTGCCTTCCCCAGTTCATCTGGATGCTTTTCACTGAAAACGCGGCAAATTCAAGCCTCGAATGGCCTTACCGGTGAGATACGGAACCCTCATCGGCTCCTCCCGTTACCTTGATTGATTCGCCGCCGTCCCGTCACAATCTCACCCTGAACCCCGGCATAAACCATGCTTGGTAGCCAATCTGGCGGGAGCGGCCCTCTCGCGATAGCCTGCATGCGACCAGAACAAAGAGAGACTTCTTCCCGCTGTGTTTAATAATTGGATCGGCAGAGGCCAGAATAACGGAGAAGTCCCCGGCAAGCCCGGCGGACGGAGGCCGGTGATCGGGCTCGCGCTCGGCGGCGGAGCGGCGCGCGGCTTCGCCCATATCGGCATCCTCAAGACGCTGATCGCCCACGGCATCGTCCCAAATGTTGTCGTCGGCACCTCGATTGGCGCGGTGGTCGGCGGGTCCTTTGCCGCTGGCCATCTCGATACGCTGGAAGAATGGGCGCGCGGCCTGCAACCACGCAACGTCCTTTCCTATCTCGACCTCAAGCTCAACGGCTCCGGACTGATCGGCGGCGAGAAGCTCGCGGCCGAACTGGCAGCCTCGATCGGTGATACGATGATCGAGGACCTGCCGCTGAAATTCGCCAGCGTCGCGACCGAGGTGCGCACCGGTCACGAAACCTGGCTGACCCACGGCCGATTGGTGGACGCGATGCGCGCCTCCTATGCGCTGCCCGGCATCTTTTCGCCGGTCCTGATCGGCGACCGCTGGCTGGTCGACGGCGCGCTGGTCAATCCGGTGCCGGTCTCGACCGCCCGCGCGCTCGGCGCTGAAATCGTCATCGCCGCCAACCTCTCAAGCGACGTCTTTGCGCACTCCACCACGATCTACTCGTACGGCGCCGCCGCCGTGGCGAGCGAACCGGCGCCGCAGCCGGCCTCGCCGAAACGGGGCTTCGGCAAATTCTTCTCGGCCGAACGTGCTGTGAAACGCGAGTTTTTCGGCGGCGGCGGCCGGCCCGGCATTTCGTCCGTCATGGCCGATGCCTTCAACATCATGCAGGATCGCATCACCCGCGCGCGGCTCGCGGGCGATCCGCCGGACCTGTTGATCACCCCGCGCGTCGGGCAGATCGGCTGGTTCGATTTCCATCGCGCCGACGAATTGATCGACCATGGCGCACGCGCTGCCGAGCGCGCCATCGCCTCAATTCAGGAAGTAGCCGACGTTCTGGCGCCGACACCGGTCACCGCAAAGGCCGTCATCGACGACGCGACTTGAGGGGCTGGGTGCGATTCAAGCCGTCTTGATGTATTCGCGCAGCGCTTCCTGCTCGCGCTCGTATTCCTGCACGCGCCACTTGACGATGTCGCCGATCGAGATCAGGCCCACCACCCGCTCGCCGTCGAGAACCGGGAGGTGACGGAATTTTCCGTGCGTCATCATCTCCATGATGGCGCTGACCGTATCGGATTGCTTGCAGCTCACGACCTTGCGCGTCATCACCGCGCTGACAGGCTCCTCGAGGACGGCAGCACCCCGCTCGCCGAGCACGCGGACGACGTCGCGCTCCGACAGAATGCCTTCGATCCGGCCCGCCTGCAGCACGAGCACGGCTCCGATCTTGCGCTCAGCCAAGGTCTTGACCGCGGCTGAAAGCTTGGCCTCCGGGTCGAGGCTTACGATCTGGTGACCTTTGGTATCGAGAATTGAACGTACCGTCATTGTCGTCTCCCTGAAGCGGATCGCGCCCTTGAGCGAGCGCAGTCTTTTTTCATTTTGAGTCTTCAAACAACAGTGCTGCGCCGCTTTGGTTGCGGACGCTTGCGATATGCGGACGGCTTAAAAAGCACATCACGACTTCAAGGCCGTGCCGCTATGCCGCAAATGATGAATGAAATCGCGCGCTCCCGCAAGCGAGGCGCGACCGAAAATCAGATCTGATCCTGCCGAGCTGGAACTGTGCGGGGAACGGGGTCGAACAGGAAAAACAACAAGAGCCCGGCCAAAAAGCCGCCAATATGCGCCTGCCAGGCGACGCTGACGCCCTCGGTGCCGATCGCAATCGAGCCCAGGCCGAAAACGAGATTGACGCCAAACCAGATGGCGAGAAACGAAATCACGCGCCGATCGCGTAAAGCGCGCCACAACGGCTGCGCCGGCACCCTGGCGGCGGCGTCCGCGTCGCCACGGTTGAAGGAAAGGAAACTGCCCCGCACGAAGGCAAATCGGATCGCGGCCGCCATGGCGCCCGAAACCGAAGCGGAGGCGCCGATCATGGGCTCCAGCGCGTGCTCATGGGTCACCAGATGCGCCAGCGCGCCGGCGGCCGCCGTCACCGCCATGAACGCGAAGAAGCGGATAGCGCCAAAACGCCGTGCCAGTGCACTGCCGAACGGCAACAGCCACAGCACGTTGAAGCCGATATGACTGAGATTGGCGTGCAGCACCGAATAGGTCACGAACGTCCAGACCTTGGCGCCCTCCCCGCCGGGAAAGCCGGCCGCCAACAACGACGAGTCGTAGCGCTTGGGGATGAAACCGAAGACGACGATGGTCCATTTCTCGAGATCGGGCGGCAGCAGCACCTGCAGGTGAACGACCGCCAGAAGCACGATATAGGCGGTGAGCGCGCCCGGCAGCGTCAAAAGCGGCTCGCGGCGAACCGACGGCTCGTCCCGCAGAGCTTCCGGTAAATAATCTTCGGGGCGAGATTCCAAGGACCAGAGCTCCGATTCCAAATTCGCCGCAAATGACCTCAAACCGCGGCGCTAGTCGGGCGATGCGCCCCATTAGAGCGTTTTGCGGCGAAGTGGAAGCCGGTTGGCTTAACCCTGGCGGAACCGCTACCATGCGGCCTGCGACCAAAGGCCCTGAGGAAATCGGCCGTATGGGGGAGGAACAGCCATGGAATTTCACCGCAGAACCGTCTTGCACGGTCTCGCCTCGCTTGCTGTTCCACTTTCCGCCCTTGCCGAACCAGCCCGCGCTGCCGACAAGGTCAAAATCGGCTTTCTCCTGAAAACCATGCAGGAAGAGCGCTACCAGCGCGACAAGACGGCTTTTCTCGCCAAGGCGAAGGCGCTCGGCGCCGAGGTAATCTTTGATTCCGCCAACAATGACGAGCAGACGCAACTGGCGGCGTTCGAGAACATGCTGTCGCGCGGCGCGCAGGCCATCGTATTGCAGCCGGTCAACACCGGAACCGCCGGCAGCATGGTCACCTCCGCGCACAAAAGCGGCGTGAAGGTCGTCGGCTACGATGCCATGCTGGTCAACGGCCCGCTCGACGCCATGGTGATGCAGGACAGCTGGGCGGTCGGCAAGCTTCAGGCTGAGGCCATGGTGGCCTGGCTGAAGGCGAAATACGGCGCGGCCAAAGGCAACGTGGTGCTGATCCGCGGGCAGCCCGGCGATTCAAACGCCAACACCATGTCTAGCGGCGTGCTCGAAGTATTGAAGGCCAATCCCGAGCTGAAGCTCGTCGCCGATCAGTCCCACGAAGGATGGTCGTCCGACAAGGCGATGGCAACCACGGAAAATCTTCTGACCAAGTCCGGCAACAAGATCGATGCCGTGATCTGCAACAATTCGGGCATGGCGCGCGGCGTCATCGCGGCCCTCGACGCCCAGGGCCTAGCCAGCGCCGACAAGATTTTCGTCGCCGGCTCCGACGCCGACCTCGTCAACATTCAGTATGTCGCGCAGGGCAAGCAGGCCGTCGACATCTGGAAGAAGATCGATCCGCTGGCCGAAACCGCGGTCGAAATCGCAGTGAAACTCGCAAGCAATCCGGACAAGGATCCGAAAACGCTCGTCAAGGCCGACCGGACGATCAACAACGGCGCAGTCGACGTACCGACACTGGTGACGCCGGTCGTGCTCGTCGACAAGAGCAATCTGGACCAGACGATCATCGCCGAAGGGTTTTACACCCATAAGCAGGTCTACGGGAATTAAGCCGCCCCGCATGTCCGACGTCGTTCTGAAGATGGAGCACATCGTCAAGGAGTTTGCGGGCGTCCGCGCGCTCGACGACGTCACCTTCGAGGCGCGCGCCGGCGAGGTTCTGGCGCTGATGGGCGAGAACGGCGCGGGCAAGTCGACGCTGATGAAGGTGCTGGGCGGCGTCTGGCCCTATCCTTCCTATCGGGGCGATATTTTCATCCACGGCGAGAGGCGCCGGTTTCGCTCGACGCGCGAAGCGATGGATGCGGGTATCGCCATCATCCACCAGGAGCTCAACCTCCTCGCCGAACTCACGGTGGCCGAAAACATCTTTCTCGACCGCCAGCCCGCCACCGGCTTCGGCGCCATCGATTGGCGTCGCATGAATGCCGACGCCGCGGCCCTGCTCGGCCAATTGGGAATTTCCGACATCAAGCCGACCGACCGGGTGAAGCACATCGCGGTCGGCAAGCAGCAGATGGTCGAAATCGCCAAGGCGCTGTCGAAGCGCGCGCGCATCCTCATTCTGGATGAGCCGACTTCGGCGCTGTCGGACAAGGAGGTTGCGGAGCTGTTTCGGGTGGTCCGGAGCTTGCGGCAAGCCGGCGTCTGCATGTGCTACATCTCGCACAAGATGGAAGAGATTTCGCAAATTGCCGATCGCGTCACGGTGCTGCGCGATGGCCGCACCATCGGCGAGGCTGCGGCGATCTCCGACATCACGCTGGACCAGATCATCGAACGAATGATCGGCCGCGAGCTGAAAGAGATGTATCCGCACGCCACACGCCAGCGCGGCGAGCGGATTCTCGAAATCAAAGACCTTGGCGTCAATCACCCTTCCCTGCCCGGCGCGCGAAAGGTCAAGGGCGTGTCGTTTTCGGCCTATCGCGGCGAAATCCTCGGAATCTCGGGCTTGATGGGTTCGGGCCGGACCACGCTGGCCTCCGCGATCTTCGGCGCCTATCCGCAAGCCACGCACGGCGAGGTGCTGGTCGAGGGACGATCAATCAGCATTCGCTCGCCGGCTGACGCGATCAATCATGGAATCGCGCTCCTGACCGAGGACCGCAAGGCGCTCGGCCTTTTCCTCGGCCAGCCCATCACCTTCAACACCACGATCTCGTCGTTGCAGACGGTCAGTTCACCGCCGCTCGGCGTCATCGACCGGAGCGAAGAACGCGCGCTGACCGAACGATATATCGCCCAGCTTGGTGTCAAGGCCACGAGCGCCAAGGCAATCGTCGGGACGCTCAGCGGCGGCAACCAGCAGAAGGTGCTTCTGGCCCGCTGGCTGAACGCTAACCCGAAGATCCTCATCCTGGACGAACCGACCCGTGGCATCGATGTCGGCGCCAAGGTCGAAATCCACCGGCTCTTGAACCAGCTTGCCGGGCGAGGCGTCGCCATCATCATGATCTCCTCCGAACTCGAGGAAGTGCTGGGCATGAGCGACCGAATTCTCGTGATGAACGAGGGCCGCATCGTCTGCGAATTCTCGCGGGCGAATGCGAGCCGGGAGGCGGTCATGGAATCGGCGACCGGCGCACGCCCGACGGAGAACTAGGCAAACATGCACCGCAACCAGGCGCTTCTTTTCATCCGGACCAATGCGACACTAATCGCGCTCGTGGTGCTCGCCTTGCTGCTGGCGCTTGTCGATCCCACCTTCCCGACCGCGCGCAACCTGAGCAACGTCGCCCGACAAGTGACCATCGTCGGCATCATCGGCGTCGGCATGACCATGGTGATTCTGATCGCCGGCATCGATCTGTCGGTGGGCTCGGTGGTCGGCGTTGCGGCGGTCGTCGTGACGCTCCTGATGCAATATGGGTTCGCGGCGTGGCTTGCGGTCCCCCTGGCGCTCGTGATCGTCGGCGGAGTCATCGGGCTCTGGAACGGATTCTGGATTGCGCATCACCGTATTCCGCCCTTCATCATCACGCTCGGCATGCTGACGATCGGCCGCGGCGTCGCCTTGTCGCTGTCCGGCGGCAGCTCGGTTCCGGTGGCCGATCCATCCTTTGCCGCACTCGGCAGCGCCTATATTCCGCCCGCGCCGACGCTGGCTCTGCTGGCGCTTGCGGCGGCGATCGGTGCTTTCAAACTGGTCGGCAGCTTTCGCGAAACCGGGAAATCAAATGGCGCCGCGCTTGGAGAGCGCCTGCCCGGCATCATCGCGGCGACGGCCGGGCTGCTGCTGGCCGCCTATGTGTTCGGCACCAGCGACGGCATGCCGGTGCCGGTCGCGATCTTTGTCGCCATCGCCGCGCTCGCCATCTTCGTTCTCGGCCACACCCGCTTTGGCCGCAGGCTTTATGCGCTCGGCGGCAACGAGGAAGCGGCGCGCCTTTCCGGGATCAACGTCTACCAGACCAAAATGATCGTCTACGTGGTGGTGTCCCTGCTCTCGGCCTTGTCGGGAATTCTGCTGGCATCGCGCCTGAATGGCGCATCTCCCAACCTCGGCAACATGTTCGAGCTCGACGCCATCGCCGCGGTCGTGATCGGCGGCACCAGCCTCTCCGGCGGCTCGGGCACGATCGGCGGCACGATCGTCGGCGCGCTGATCATCGGCGTGTTGAACAACGGCATGAGCCTGCTCGGCGTCTCCTCGTTCTACCAGCTGATCATCAAGGGGCTGATCATCAGCCTCGCGGTCTGGTTCGACGTCCTGCAAAAGAAGAACTGGACAGGTTAGGCGCAAGTTCTTCGCTAACGCGACTACCGCTCTGTGGTGCGCCAAGTTTAATATCGGTGATGGACCAGCCCAACCCGGAGTTCGAAAATGACAACGTCGAAGCTTAATCGGGTGCCGGGAGCGCTTTTTCAGGCGTTGTCGAAGACGGTTTCTAGCGCGTTGTCCCGCATTAACAGCTTTGAAAAGATAGAGTTCTCGGATCGATTTTACCTAGTTATTCCCCGCATCGAACTTACCCTGAATTTTATGACTGTAGACGAGGTCAGTTCAACGAAGTTGTCGGTCGATGAGGCAACAGAACTATTCAAATCGATCAAAACTGCCTGCGAACAAAACGGAATCGCCGAATTCAAGATGGGCGAGCTTTCCTGGAAAACCGATGCTAGCTCTGAAGGTCAGGTGAAGATCAGATATAAAACTCCGCAGGGAAGCGCGTACACAATAGTAGAGCGCGCAAGCGTTGACGCCGCGATTGCGAATTTCACGCAAAGATTTGGCCTGAGCTGAACTGACGGACCAAGACCTGCGTCCCGACGTAGAAAAGGGAGGGCTCTGAGAAAGCCCTCCCTTTATTGGACGTTGGCCTTACGCTGCACGGGGTTCACCTGGGGATTATCCCCACCCCTCCCCGCCCAAAGCGGCCAAGCTGTTCGACGCCAGTGTCGCAACCTTGTCGCCTCATGGAAAAGCGGCAAGGGATCTGATGCGCGGGACCTTAACAGGCGCGCCCCGAACGCCAAGCCCATCGTTAATTTAACGTTAACGCTGCAAACCCTCCCCCGAAGGCTGCTTCGGCATGGACGCTGCAATGCTGTTTCTGCACAACGAAACCAGCAACGCGTGTGCGCAGAAACGGGACAGAAATGTCCCACTTGCGTTCAGGCTTGGGGGCGATAGTCAGACATGAAACACCCGTCAAACCAGCAGTTCTTCGCCTATTGGAACGAAAAGCGGGGCGAAGGCCGCGCGCCGGACCGCGGCGACTTCAAACCCGACGCCATTCGCCAGTTATTGGGCGACATCTTCGTGCTCGCCTGCGATGAGGCCAACCGTTACCCGTTTCGCGTCGCCGGCACGCGCATCTGCGCCCTGCTCGGCCGTGACCTGAAGGATCAGAGCTTTCCGGCGCTGTTCGGCTCCGAGAGCCGGCGGGATATCGCCGACATCGTCGCGGCGGTGACGGAAGAGGTATTGCCTGCGATCGCCGGCATCACCGCGGCCTCGGCCGAGGGACAGGCGCACTTCGAACTGCTGCTGTTGCCGTTCAACCACCGCGCCCATGTCCCGCTGAGCATGACCGGCCTGCTCGCCCCATTCGAGACGGGACACAGCCAGTTGCAGGATTTCAGGCTGACGTCATGGCGCTATCTGCATCCGCCGACCGAACGGCTGGTTCCGCGCGCATTGCGGAAGTTGAAACTGGCGCGCGGGCTGATGGTCTATGAGGGTCTGCGCTGACAGGCTTCTCGCCGGTCGCCCGCCTCCTCGCGCTACAGCTTGTGTCCCTTCTGTCGTAACGCCTCGGTGAGGCGCGCCTTCAGGTCGTCCGCCGCCTTGCGGCCGATCTCCTGGCCAACCGCCAGCGCCTGCTGGCTGATCACCGGCATCTTTTCCAGCATCTTCTGTCCGGTCGGCTGGCGGTAGAACGCCTCGATGTCCCGGAGCTCGGCCGCGGTAAAGTTGGTGGCGTAGATCGCGGCGATGCCGTCGACCATGGAGGTGTAGTACGGCTCGAAGGCATCGGCGACCATCGGCATCATCGTCTCGTAGTCGCGTTCGATCTCGGGTCGGTCCTGCGTCAGAGCCGGCTTGAGACCGAGCAGGATCGCCGGAAGCAGCGCCTTGTACTGGTCGGCGAGCT
Source organism: Bradyrhizobium erythrophlei (assembly GCF_900142985.1). Taxonomy (NCBI): domain Bacteria; kingdom Pseudomonadati; phylum Pseudomonadota; class Alphaproteobacteria; order Hyphomicrobiales; family Nitrobacteraceae; genus Bradyrhizobium; species Bradyrhizobium erythrophlei. The sequence continues at coordinate 5,740,256 of NZ_LT670849.1, read as the reverse complement.
TCATGGTGGTGACAAGGCTGCGCGCCGCCGTCATGGCGTCGGATGACGGCGTCTGCGCCCGCACGGCCGACGCGGACAACAGCAAAAGACATGCGACAATCAAAAGACGTCTGACCATGATTCCCTCCGGTCACAAATCGCGCGTTGGTAACAATCGACTTCTTGCAACCGATCGCCTGAGGCGTCTGCCTCACGCCTTGTTTGCTTCGAGCGCGGCCTTTCCGCCCTCAATCTCGACATCGACGAAGAGGTCGGGCACCTGCGCGGCCCGGTCCAGCACCCATGCGATGGCGACCATGATCACGATGCCGACCGCGCTGACCAAAAGCTGCTCCCACACGCCCCGGGTGTACTGCATCAGGATCCAGTGTGCCGCAAAGGACAGGAACACCCCGAAGCAGAAGATCGGCAGCGAATGGCGACCGCACATAATGGCCGGGCGTAGCCATCCGGATCTGAGCGGCGCCCAGTTGTGCGGCACGTAACGCGACACGATCAGCGCCAGCGCCAGGAAGTGCGTGAACCGCAACATGTCGAGATCGGTCTTGTCGATCGGATAGATGATCTTGATCAACCATTTCGGCACCATCGCGTCGAGGAAGGCGACGTGCCAGGTCATGACGATCCCGAACGCAAACATGATCCAAAGGATCGCGACGACAAGCGCGAGGCGCGACTGAACGATCGGCCAGAGCCGGCTGGCGCCGCCGGTGCCGCACCAGGCCGCGAAGACGAACATCAACTGCCAGGCGAAGGGGTTGAAATACCAGGTCGAGCCGGGCGGATATGAGGGCAGATTCCAGTCGAAGATGCGCGCGAGAATATACAGCACGATCGAGGCGAGCAGCGTCAGGTTCGGTCGGCGCACCATCGCCCACAGCATGAAGGGCGCGGTCGCGATCAGGGTGATGTAAAGCGGCAGGACGTCGAGATTGACCGGCTTGTAGCGCAAGGTCAGCGCCTGCCCGATCAGGACGTCCGGATGCAGCAGGAAATTGTGGACGTTGAACTCGTCCTCATACAGCGGATTGTCGAATTTCCTCACCGTGCGGGCGATCTGCGCGGTGAATATCAGAAACAGCATGATATGGGCGACGTACATCTCCATCGCCCGTTTCCACAGCCGCTTGAGCGCAGCCAGAAAATTGCCGGCCTTGATGATGGGTCCGTAGATAAAGCCCGCGAGATAGCCGGAGATGAAAACGAAGAATTCGGCCGCGTCGCTGAAGCCGTAATTGCGCAAGGTCAGCCAGGAGACGACGTCGTGCGGAATGTGATCGAGAAAGATCATCCATAGTCCGACGCCGCGGAACAGGTCGAGCCTGAGATCCCGCTCGACCACGACTTTGTCCTGTTCGGCCATAATGCCCCCCATCCGATAGTCTGGTGTCCCCGGTTCTGACATTCGCATGGAATCGCGGCGGACACTTATGCGAATGTCAGAACCAAAGGGGCACCAGCAACCCTACAATTCCAGTGTGGCTTTGACTCTGACGTTCCTTCATGGAGCTCGCGGCCAGTCTGAAAGGGACGTCAGCGTCGCCACACCGGACGATGACGCAGATGAAAGACGATAACTAAAGCTTTGACGCAATTCCTTGGTCTGCATTGATACCCACAGGCCTATTTGCGTCAATCTGGGAAGATGACCGGCCCGGCCTTTATTCCACCAGTTCCGGCCACGGTACGATGGTCGATTTGACGGTCTTCATCGCCATCGCGTCGGCAACCGCGCGGTCAATGCCGTCTTCCGAGAACGGATAGATGGTCTGCATGTCGAGCCAGGGATACTTGGTTCGGGTGCGATAGAGCATGTCGACGCCGAGCGGCAGGTCGTTGCCGGTGAAGCCCCACGACCCCAAAACGTTGAGGTCCTTGGTGCAGATGCGGTGCCAGGAGGTTTCGATCGCGCCGGCATCGGTGAATTGCCCCATTTCGACATAGGTGCCGCCGTCGCGCAGCATTTCAATGCCCTCCGGCCCGGCGCTCGGATGGCCTGAGCAATCCATCACCAGATCGGCGCCAAACCCGCCGACGATGTCACGCACGCGCTGGATGCGCTCGGCCGGCGTCTTGACGGTTTCAATATCCACAGTCGCCTCTGCGCCGAACCTTCGCGCCAGTTTCAGGCGCGGCTCTTCCGGCGCGCCGACGCAGATCACCCGCCCCGCTCCCATTTCGCGCGCGGCTGCGACCGCGAGGATACCGATCGGACCTGACCCCTGAATGACAACGGTGTCGCCCCAGGTGAATCCGCCGGCGCGCGTGGCGCGGTTGAAGGCTCGGATGCACGACGTCAGCGGCTCAGACAGCGCACCCAGCCGCAGCGGCATGTCGTCCGGCAATTTGTAGATTTTGGTGCCCGGCAGCATGTCGAGATCGACATAGACATATTCGGCCCAGCCGCCCCACAGGTGCGGCGCTTTGTCGAAACCGAGATAGCGGCCGTAATAGACAGGCGTCAGGCACTTGTTGGCGCTCTGCGGATAGTGAATGCAGTAGTAGCAATGGCCGCAGGGCATCAACGGCGGGATCATGACTTTCGATCCCACTTTCAGTGGCTTGCTCATGAAGTCTTCAGTGAATTCCGAGCCGACCTCGACCAGCACGCCGCCGATCTCGTGGCCAAGCGTGAACGGCCACGGCAAGGGCTTCGGCCAATGACCCTTGAGGATGTGCAGGTCGGTACCGCAGACGCCGCAGGCGCCGACCTTGATCAGCGCGGCCTTCTTACCGATTTTCGGCCATGGCACGCTGCGAATGACCGGCTTTGCGCCGGGCCCCTCATAGGTGCAAACGCGGATCTGTTCCATGGCATTTCCTCCCCGGCCCTTCGGTAATGGTTGATTGGTCTTGCGTGGGCGAGTTGAGCCTATGTGAAGCGCCTGGTGATGCCAATGCACAGGTTTGAAGCGGATGGACCACGGCGATTGACAGCCGTACCGCCACCCTCCAGCCTAGACGCATACTCCTGCGACTTCTTGAAGGTGTGGCGCATTGCGTAACCGATGGTTTGCCCTCGCCGTGCTGTTCGTGATCCGTCTGACGATGGCGTTTCAATTCCAGAGCGTCGCCGCCGTGGCCCCGCTTCTCGACCAGAAATTCGGCGTATCCCTTGCCGACATCGGATGGCTCATCGGACTCTATTTCGCGCCCGGCCTGTTCCTCGCGCTGCCGGGCGGCGCGATCGGAAAACGGTTCGGCGACAAGCCTACCATGATCGCATCGCTGCTCCTGATGCTCATCGGCGAACTGGCGATGGCGCTGTCGTCGTCGTGGACCATCCAGATCGCAGGCAGGCTTGTCAGCGGCGCCGGCGGCGTGATGTTCAATGTCCAGATGACCAAAATGATCGCCGATTGGTTTGCGGGTCAGGAAATCGCGACCGCGATGGCGATCTTTGTCAACTCGTGGCCGGCCGGCATTGCCCTTTCGCTGGTCTTTCTTCCGCTGATCGCAACCGCGTCCGGCGTCGAGGCAGTCCATCTCACGGTAGCGGCCTCGATCGCGCTCGGACTGGTGTTTTTCGCAACCGCCTATCCCTCACCGCCAAAGATCACGGCGGCCGCAGCCGGATCGTCGTGGCCCGATCGCAATACGCTCGTCGCTCTGATTGCGGCCGGCCTGATATGGGGCCTTTTCAACGTCGGCTTTGCGATGATCTTCAGCTTCGGGCCGTCAATGCTGGACGAGCGTGGCTGGTCGATATCGGCCGCAGGCTCAGTCATCAGCATCGTGCTGTGGCTTGCGGTGATATCGGTCCCGCTCGGCGGCATTCTGGCCGATCGGACCGGGCGTCCGGACCTGGTTCTGGCCGGCGGGTGCATCATCTTCGCCGCGCTGATGGTCGTCCTGCCGCGCACCGACGCGGTGGTCTCGGTTGTCACGGCGATCGGATTGCTCAGCGGCCTGCCGGTCGGGCCGATCATGAGCCTGCCGGCGCGCATATTGAAGCCGGAGACGCGTGCGATCGGCATGGGTATTTTCTACACGCTCTACTATGGCACCATGATGCTGGGGCCGGCTGTGGCAGGCGCGTTGGCCCAATCGACCGGTCACGCGGCCGCAGCCATCGATTTCGGCACCGTCGTTATTCTCGCATGTCCGCTGCTGTTGTGGGCATTCAACCGGCTGCCCGAAGCGCAGCCGAAAATTGCATAAGCGGGTTCCTGCGTTTCCGCTAACGGCTCATTAACCCTGCCGGCCGTAGGGTCTGATAGCACCGAAAGCCGGTGTTCTGGCGGCGAAGATGGCGTTAGCAAACAAGAAATCTATTCTGCCGTCTGCCGAAGAGCGGCGGCGCTTCCAGCGCGTGAAAGTTCATCTGCTGGGACGCTACATGCTGCCCGACCGACGCGAATTTCCATGCCAGATCATCAATATGTCGCCGGGTGGGCTGGCGCTGCTGGCGCCCGGCATCGGCAATGTCGGCGACCGCGTGATCGCCTATCTCGATCACATCGGCCGCGTCGAAGGGCGCATCACCCGCATCATCGACAACGGCTTTGCGATGACGGTCGGCGCCACCGCGCGCAAGCGCGACAAGCTCGCCGCCCAACTGACCTGGCTTGCCAACCGCGACATCCTCAACCTGCCGGAAGATCGCCGCCACGACCGCATTATCCCGCGCAACCCGATCGCGCTGCTCACGCTCGAAGACGGCACCAAGATGACCTGCCGCATCATCGACATGTCACGTTCGGGCGCGGCGATTGCGGCCGAGAACCGCCCGCCGCTGAAATCCCTCGTCATGCTCGGCAAGGTTCAGTCGCGCGTGGTGCGCAATCTCGAGGAAGGCTTCGCGCTCGAATTCGTCCACGAGCAGGTGGCCGAGACGCTCGAGGACAGCGTCACAGCGCGCTGATCAGAGCCCCTCATTCCCCACGCGAAGCCGGCTTCGACAGATACTCCATCGACTGCGCCTCGCCCTTGAGCGGCGTCACCTTGTCGGGATCGATCCTGATCATCAGGTAATCGATGTGGTCGTCGATCTTCGTGAACCAGTGGCCGGTGCCGGCCGGAATCACCACGACATCGCCGGCCTTGATCTCGTAGGCCACGCCGTCCTTGACGTCCGATCCGTTGTTACCCGGCCCGTTGAACTCCCGCACTGTGCGCATCGTCGAAGGCCGCCGTTGCCGGTTGACGATATCAGGACCGAGCACCAGCGTCGCCGCGCCAGAGATCACGTGGTAGACCTCGCTGATCTGGTCGTGCTCGGCGACTGAATCGGGCGCCGGCTTCTCCAGCCGGCCGCGACGGACCATGCCGATGCCGATCCGGGCCTTGCCGATGTCGATGTCCCTCACCTGCTGATCGATCAGCTTCTCGGCGATGGCCTTTTGCGTATAGCGTTCGAGTTCGGCCGCCGGGATATAGGTCCCCGGACACATGGCGCAGGTCGGCTGCGGATCGGTCGGGTTGATGCGGACGGCGTCCTCCGCCGCAGCAGCGGCGCCGATGGCCAGGCACAAGACGGCCGCAAGGCCCCAAAGCACGCTTTTCATTGTTTCCTCCCTTCGCCCGTTTTCTTGGCCGGCATGGATGCACGGCCGGAGCGACCTTGCCAAGATTTTCGACCGCTCGCGGACAGCGTTACCGGCGCGTAAAGTCGAACCGCCCGCAAATTTTCGCTTTCTTAACCCTCACCCGCCGGCGACTGGCACAGGACGGCGGGCAAGGCTGGCCGCGCTCGCGGTTAATGCCGGCTGCATTTGCGCCGATAAGCCAGCATTTCCACACCGCCGGCGGTTAATCGATAAAATTTGAATCAATTGCAGTTGTTTAAAATTTTCGTCGAATTCGATTCAAGTACAGATCGAATTCTCTGAAGTATTGATGAGTATTCGCTTCAATTGTACTTGGCGTACTTAGCCGCAGCGCAAAGCCTTTGTGCGAAACGTGGTCCCAACAAAAAAAGCGGGGGCCATGATGTTCGGATTCAGGGAGAAGAAAGGGCTGGCGGTTGCCGCCATCCTGTTTGGATTTTGCGCATCGGCGAACGCGGCCGATGAGCGGACACTTTATGCGAGCCTTGGCGACACCACGCGTGCGCCGATCGGCTGGGTGGAGTTCTGCGGCGAGTATCCGGCCGAATGCAAAGGCGGCCCGTCGCAGCCGCGCGACATCGTGATGACGCAGGCGGCTTGGCGCGACCTGATCAAGGTCAATCGCTGGGTCAACGAGACCATCAAGCCGATGACCGACATGGATCATTGGGGCGTGATCGAGAAATGGTCGCTGCCGACCGACGGCTACGGCGACTGCGAAGACTACGTGCTGCTGAAGCGGAAGATGCTGATCGACGCGGGATGGCCGCGTGAGGCGCTTCTGATCACGGTGGTGCGCGACAAGATGGGCGAAGGTCATGCGGTTTTGACCGTCAAGTCCGACAAGGGCGAGTTCGTTCTGGACAACCAGAATGAGAACGTCGTGGCCTGGACCGAGACCGGCTACCGCTTCGTCAAGCGCCAATCGCAGGGCGACCCGAACGTTTGGGTTTCTCTGGGTGATCCCAAGCCGGCGGCTTTGACTGCCAGTGCCCGGGATCGCTGATCTCAAGGATTTAGGAGTTACGCGACCCGGTCATATCCCCACCCCTCCCCGTCCCAGACCGGATCGCGCGCGGCCAGCCTTCCCCCAAGGGCTGGCCGCACTTTTTTGTCCAAGTGTGATCTAGATCATAATTGGCCCTACGCCGATTGGGGGATAACGCCCACTACCGGATGGCGTAAGCCAATTTAATATCCGGGGCTGGCAAGGCCGTGGGCGATCATATTCCGCCGACGGCCTTGTTCATTTTTGGGCCCCCTCGCCAGCCGGAGCGCGAACTTTCGAAAGCGAGTATTAGACCGATGTTGAGTTCACAAGCAGGTCGCTTGTGAACTCAATGAAAGTCCGCACCTTTGCGGCCCTGAGCTGCCGTGAAGGATAGAGTGCGTAGAGTGGAAACACTTCACCCGGCCAGTCCGGAAAAAGCTCGATCAATTTACCTTCCGCCAGCAGATGGCCTGAACCGAGGGCCATAATCTGGGCGATGCCAACCCCAGCTTCACACGCGCCAAGCATTGCACCGACGTCCGATACCATCAGCCGTGCCGACGGTTTGACGGGTAGAATTTTGCGACCTTGACGAAACTCCCAATCGAATGGACGTGCATTCGCCGCATCGTAAAAGTCTATGCATCGCAGCTTCTCGACTTCGGACGGGTGCTTCGGTCGGCCGTAGCGTGCAACAAACTCTGGTGATGCTACCGTCAGAATGCGCGTTTCAATCAGTTTGCGCGCGATAAGGGAGCCACCTGGCGGATCGCCGAAGCGCAGCGCCAAGTCGAAGCCGTCGGCGACCAGATCGCCGACGTGATCCCGCATGATTAGTTCGAGCCGAACTTCGGGATGTCGATCGAGAAACCTGGAAATCTGTGCAGCCAGCACCACGCGCAAAAAAAATGGATCGACATTGACCCGAAGCCGCCCGCGCACGATGCCTGCTGCACCGGAGGCTATGATGGCGGCCTGCTCAATCCCATCAAGATGCGGTCCGACTTCCTCGTAAAAGCGTCTTCCTTCGTCTGTGAGAGTCATGGTGCGTGTCGTGCGCTCAAGAAGCCGCACGCCGACCCGCGTTTCCAGCCGCCCGATCGCCCGACCAACGCCAGATGACGTGAGACCCAGCGCCTCGGCCGCGCGGGCCATCGAACCAGCCTCGACGACGGCCATCAGGACCGTGACACCGGAAAGAAGGCGAGCGTCATAGGGCATATCAATTACTGACTCCAAATCCGAAGTGTGCGGACATTTCGGCGCTACAATCAAGGCAAAAGCGGTGACATGTTCTCTGCGACGGCGGGCGATCGGATCGATCCCGCCGGTAACGCAAAGGGAAAGCGAGGCCGTGCGCATGTGCATCGCCGGCGTCCGCCCCTGATCGGAGCAACGCATGACCACGAAGTCGACAGTTCTGATTTTAGGCGCCTCGCGAGGGCTCGGTCTGGCGATGGCAGCGGAATGGCTCAAGCTCGACGCCAAGGTCATTGCCACGCAACGCAGTGCGTCGCGGGATCTGAGCGAACTGAAGGGCCGTTATCCGGCTAGCCTCGAAATCGAAACGGTCGACATTATGGAGGCTGCGTCCGTGCATGCCTTGCGCGAACGCCTCGGAGGGCACCGCATCGACGTGCTCTTCGTCAATGCCGGCATTTGCAAGGCTCACCAGGAGACGCCGTCCGCGGTCAACGAGCGCGACTTCGTCGACATGATGCTGACCAATGCGCTCGGGCCGATGCGCGCGGTTGAGCTCTTGGAAAATCTCGTGCCCGCAAACGGCGCGATCGCGGTCATGACCTCTGAACTCGGCAGTATCGCCGGAAACAGAGGCTCCTGGGAGCTCTACAGTTCCAGCAAGGCCGCCCTCAACATGCTGATGAAATGCTTCTCGGCGCGCCATGCTGGCGATCCTCGCGCGCTCTTGCTGGTCGCGCCAGGCTGGGTCCGCACCGAGATGGGGACCTCGGCCGCAACGCTCTCGATCGAAGAAAGCATCCCGCTGGTCGTGGAAACCGTCGAGCGCAGTCGCGGCCGGGCCGGCCTGCGCTTCATCGACCGCAACGGTCGAACCTTGCCCTGGTGACTCAAAAGCAAACGGAGAAATTCATGAACACGATCACCACTCGCGGCGTCAGCATCCCGCGCCTTGGCTTTGGCACGTTTCGCATGCCGGGCGGTGGCTGCCAGCCTGTCGTCGAAAGCGCGCTCGCGCTCGGCTATCGCCATCTCGATACGGCCGCCATGTACGAAAACGAGGATGCTGTCGGCGCTGCGATCGTCGCCTCGAATGTCGCACGCCGCGAGCTCTTCATCACCACCAAGGTCTGGCACGACCAACTGAGGACGAAAGATTCGATTCGCCGCGCTTTCGACACCAGCATCGGCAAGCTGAAGCTCGACTACGTCGATCTCTACATGATCCACTGGCCTTCCAAGGACATGGACATGGCGATCGTCATGGAGACGCTGGCAGCGCTCCGTGATGAAGGGCGCGCGCGTGCAATCGGCGTGTGCAACTTCAACCTGCCAATGTTGCGGCTGGCGGTTGACGAGATACATGCGCCGGTCGCCTCCGTGCAGGTCGAATACCATCCGTTTCTCGATCAGTCAGCAATGCTCGCCTACCTGCGCGAGCGCGAAATCCCTCTGACGGCTTATGCGCCTTTGGCTCAAGGTCGGGCTGCGGAGGACGAGACGCTCAAGCGGATCGGCGCCAAGCACGATCTCTCGGCCGCCCAAGTCGCGATTGCCTGGCTGCTCGACCAAGACGGCGTGATCGCGATTCCGAAGGCGCAACGGCCCAAGAGCCAGCAGTCGAATCTCGACGCGCTGAACGTCCGTCTCGATGACGAAGATCTGGCCGCGATCGCCGGCCTGCCGAAGGACCAGCGCTACGTCACGCCGCCCTTCGCGCCCGACTGGAACGCGCTGACGCTTTAACTCGAACGCACTCAATTTTCAGGAGGCACACATGTACGCAGTAACCGGGATCACCGGAAAGGTGGGCGGCACGGTCGCCCAGACACTCCTCGCCGCGGGCAAGAAGGTCCGCGCCGTGGTGCGCGACAAGGCAAAAGGTAGGCCCTGGGCCTATAAAGGCTGTGAGGTCGCTATCGCGAGCATCGGTGATGCCGACGCATTAACGGCCGCTTTCGCGGGCGCTGACGGCGTCTTCCTCATGACGCCGCCGGATTACGATCCGGAGCCTGGCTTTCCGCAGACGCAGGCCAACGCCATGGCGATCGAGAAAGCGATCGTGGCGGCGCGGCCGGACAAGGTCGTTTTCCTGTCGACGGTCGGCGCGCAAGTCGCCGAACCCAATCTCCTCAACAACTCGAAGATGACCGAGGAAGCATTGCGCAAATTGCCGGTGCCGGTCGCGTTCCTGCGCGCCGGCTGGTTCATGGAAAACGCGTCCTGGGATGTTGAGGCTGCGCGAAACGGCGTGGTGCCAAGCTTTCTGCAACCGCTTGACCACGTCATTCCGATGGTGGCGACGGCGGACATCGGCCGCACAGCCGCGGCGCTCCTTCAAGAGTACTGGAACGGCGTTCGGATCGTCGAGCTCGAGGGGCCGCGTCGTTACTCGGCCGCCGATATCGGACGTGCCCTCGCCGCCGCTCTCGGCCGCGAGGTCCGCGTGGAGCCCGTTCCGCGCGAGACCTGGGAACAGCTTTTCCGCTCGCAGGGTATGAAGAACCCCCTGCCCCGCATCCGCATGGTCGATGGTTTTAACGAAGGCTGGATCGACTTTGAGCGTGCCGGCGAACACCGCAAGGGCGCCGTTACCCTCGATACCGTCATCGCCGGCCTGATCCGCAATGGAGACGCAGCATGACCAGCACCACTCGCAATTTTCGGCAAGCGCTTGGAATGGCAGCTATCGCCGCTATCGCTCTGGCTGGATCGATGGCCTCTGCGGGCGCCGCCAATCACCAAAGGAGTAGCATCATGACGATGGAGCAGGACCTCGCCGACCGCGAGAAGGACATTCATTGGCCGGAGGGATTCAATCCGTCGCAGGCTGATTTGTTCTCGCACAACGCCCTACTGATCAACGCTTCATGCGAACGCATCTGGGGACACATCGTCGACGCGACGAAGTGGCCGCAGTGGTATCCGAACTCAAAGGACGTGCGCATAGATGGCGGCGACGTGCTCAAAGAGGGCAACGTATTCCATTGGTCGACGTTTGGGCTTCCGCTCGAGAGCAAGATCAACGAATTCGTGCCCTATAGGCGCATCGGCTGGTACGGCTATGCGCCGGGAACGGCGCCAAGTTTCTACCATACCTGGTATCTCAAGCCGCAGGGCGACGCCTGCCTTGTCGTCACCGATGAGGTCGGCAAGGGTAAGGACGCTGCGCACCTTCGCGAGACGGACGAAAGCCTCATGCATCGCGGCCATGATCTTTGGCTTGCGACCTTGAAATGGATGTCGGAAGCAAAGTGAACCGCCGCTTGCCGCCGGTCACGGCTCCGGCGACCTCCGGTGGATTCTCCGTGCGCGCCTACGTCGTTTTCACCCGTATCCCACGCGGGACTGGATAATCGACCACTCGACATCGGCCGGTTCATGGCGGCGGGGCGTCATCAAGGGGCTCCGTCGGGGCAGAGTCCCCGGTGGATCACATGCGGCCCGATCCGGGAGTTTATGAGTTTACCGCCTAGTGACTTGCCTCGGGCTTGGAATATCGGCTGGATATCGGGGTCTAGCCTCCTGTCCACCCGTTTCCTGAGGAATCCGCATGAACGTTCACACCCAGCTGACGTCCGACGTCGTCGGACTGACCAAGGCAGCCCCGTTCTCTCGCCGGGGCTTTATGACCGCATCCGCCGCCGTCACGGCGGGCTATACGCTTGCCGCCGGCCCTGTCCGGGCCGACGTGATCATGACTTCCACCGACGGCCTCGATGTCGGCGACATCAAGATCAAGGTCGCCGACGGCGAGATGCCCGGCTATTTCGCGCGGCCCAAGGGCGTCGCCAATCCGCCGGTCATTCTGGTTGCGATGGAGATCTTCGGCCTGCACGAATACATCAAGGACGTCGTGCGTCGTCTCGCCAAGCTCGGCGCACTCGCTGTCGCCCCCGATTATTATTTCCGCAAAGGGGTCGATCTCACCAAGATCACCGACATTCCGCAGCTCCTGCCGATCGTTAACTCCAAGCCCGACGCCGAGCTGCTGTCCGATCTCGACAGCACGGTCGCCTGGGCCAAGGCCCAAGGCGGCAACACCGATCGGCTTGGCATCATCGGCTTTTGCCGCGGCGGCCGCACCGTGTGGGAATATGCGGCGCATTCGAGCGCGCTGAAGGCCGGCGCTTCCTTCTACGGGCCTCCGGTCGATCCGCCAAACGTCCCCGGCTGGCCCAAGAGCCCGACCCAACTCGCACCCGACATGAAGGCGCCCGTGATCGGACTTTACGGCGAGGCCGACACCGGCATTCCGGTGGCGACCGTCGAAGCGCTGAAGGACGCACTTGCGAAGGCGAACAAGCCCGCCGAGTTCAAGATCTATCCGGCCGCCCCGCACGGCTTCCACGCCGACTACCGCCCGAGCTATCGCAAGGAAGCGGCGGACGACGCCTGGAACCAGATGCAGGCCTGGTTCAAGAAGTACAAGGTCCTCGGCTGATCTGATCACGTCACAAAAAAGGCGCGCGGCCCTTCGGTCCGCGCGCTTTTCTATTTTCGTAGACTACTCTAAGCGGTCGCGGGATCAGCCGCAGACCTGGACTGGCCGGATACGCCATCCATACGACGTATGGACGCGCTGCTGCACGATATAGCAGTTGCCATTGTCGTAATAGGAATCGTCATAGGCATAATCCGGATAGTCCCAGTAGCCGTCATAGTAGGCGCCTCCGACAAAGAAGCGCCGGCCGTGATGGAAGCCATGGCCAAACCGGCCATGTCCGAAATTGCCACTAGCAAAGCGATTGCCGGAAACGGCGGCCGCGTTGAAGTTGCCGGTCGTTGGCGCGCGCGCGAAGCTGCTGCTGAAGTTTCCGCCGCTTACGCTCCGTGCGCCAAAGTTGGCGCCGCCGAAGTTGCCGCCGCGCGCGGCAAAGCCGCCGCCACCGAAGCCGCCACTAAATCCGCCGGCATGGCCGCCGCCGAATCCACCACCACCGCCGCCGTGGCCACCTCCGCCACCGCCTCCGCCGCCACGCGCCAAAGCCATGTTCGGCGTCAGCGCCATCACTGAAGCTGCCGCGCACAGCGCGATCATTGATTTCCGCAACATGTTATCCTCCGTACGGTGAGAGCCCAACCTTGGAGAGAAGACTCCTTCACCAAGGTCCCCGTTCCCGTCATGTAGGGAGGCTGCGACGAAATGCTTCGTATGCAAGCTCAATTCTACGCGACCCGAGCGCGAGCGCGTTCAGATTGCGTTCAGACAACTAAAGGCGATTTTAGGAAAGCGATCGAAACGAGAAGGCCTCGCTCGTTAGCAGGTGCAGCAGTGTCACTTTGGGAGTAGCGTTTAGCGCATCACTGGTCGCGGATCTAGAAAGCATGCGCAAATTGATCGCCTTTGACGACGACAGCTTCGACAAGCTCAAGCAGCTGGCGCGCGACCGGATGGCGACCTTTCAGGAACTCGCCGACGAAGCCTTCGCCGATCTGTTGAGGAAGCACGGCATTCCGATCGATCTGAAGGATGCGCTGCGCAAAAGCGTGCGGCTCGCGGCTGACACCGCCGAAAAGGGCGGCGGCCGCAAAACTTCCCTAAAGGACAGGACTTCGCGAAAAGCAAAACCGTGATCGCGACCCGCTCACGCGGTTCGCCAACACATCAGCCGATCTTCTTGAGGCCGGCTTTGAAGCGCGGCCCGTTGCGCTGGTATGACTTCGCAGCCCGCCCCATTGCCGTGGCTTGCTCGGGCGTCAGCGTGCGGATCACGCGCGCCGGCGAGCCGATGATGAGGGAGTTTTCAGGAAATTGTTTGCCCTCGGTGATGACAGAACCGGCGCCGACGACGCTGCCGCGGCCAATTCTGGCGCCATTCATCACGATCGAGCCCATGCCGACCAGCGCGCCGTCTTCCAGGACACAGCCGTGCAGGACGACGTTGTGGCCGACGGTGCAATCCTTGCCGATGATCAACGGGAAGCCGGGGTCGGTGTGGCAGGTCGAGTTGTCCTGGACGTTGGAACCCTCGCCGATCTCGATCCACTCATTGTCGCCGCGCAATACCGCGCCGAACCAGACGCTCGCACTCTCCAGCAGGCGCACCTTGCCGATTACGGTGGCGGTGTCGGCGATGAAATAGTTGCCGCTTTTGGGAAGGTCGGGCCCCTGCCCGTCGAGCTCGTAGATCGCCATAGAATAAGTCTCCTTTGCAGGAGACTCTGGCACAGCCATCAAAGCCTTTTCAAGCGAAGCATGCCCTCGGACTTGCCGCCTTCGCTAAAGCTTCGGCGGCCGAGTGAGCTAGTGGTCCGGCGAAGCCTTGGCGGAGACGGGATCCGTGGGTGGGGCCGGTTCGTGTTGCGAAACGCGTCAAACAGAAGTTCAGACCAGTAGTCCGACGGCGCGCAGCGTCATGACAAAAAAGGTGCCGGACATCAGGCTCCAGAAGCCCGCCAGAACGGTCGCCATCATCACGAATTCGAAACGGCGGCTTTCGACCTGAACACCGCGCAGCGTGTTGCGCATGATGATGAAGGGTGCGGCGAAAACCAGAAACGGCACCGCCGCAAAGGTACTCGGCGCGACGCCCTCCTGAAGAAGGCCGAAGCCGGCGGGACGATGCACGATCGCTTGAAATCCACTGGTCAGCGCGCCCGCGAGCGCGAAACCGATGCAAAGCGAAAACAGGGAATTCAACGCTTCCGGCGACATATTCGGCTCACCCACGCAACCAACGAAATTACGGCCCCTGCTTCGCAAACTTGGCGCGGGACCGCCACAACATCCTTAAGGAAAGGTTAACAAGCAACCTTTCGGAGCCGCGGCTGGGACATGGCTTGCACCGCCAAGCGTTGCCGCAAAACCATACGGAAGCACGGCGGCGCGTGGCATATTTGACGTTGATTCGTTACCCACTCGGCTGTTCCCGCTTCATCGGCTCATGACCTTCATCTCCTCCGCCCAAAACTTCACGCGCTATGCGCGCAAGGACTGGCGCAGCCATCTGCTTCCGATCCTGCTGATCGGCGCCATTGCCGCGGCAGCGCTTTCGTTTGTCACTTATTTGCTGTGGCCGACCTGGGAGGTCGATGCCGCCAAGGGCCCGGCGCGGCTGCCCGTCAGTGTCGGTTCGACGCTGTTCAACGTGCCCTCCGGTTCGATCCGGATGAAGATACAGCACCACACCGGACCGCAGGAGCGCATCGACCTCAGCTTCGCCTACCCGTCGCTCGAGGCTCCGGAGGCGCAGAAGCACGTCAGTGCGGCCGAAGTGGAAGATGCAGCCGTGCAGCCGATCGACCGGATATTCCTGTCGATCGCGGCGCATCATGATGCACTGGCGCCTGACATGCGCACCCGCACGATCTACCCGCGTTATCTCGATTCCGCGGCGACGACAGGGGAAGATGGTCTGGCCATGCGCACCTTCCGCGAAGGCTCACCTTACGGCGGGGAGGATCTGTTCTCCGCTACCGCCCCTGACTTCAGCGCCCGTTGCTCGCGCGAGGCGGCCACGCCTGGCATGTGCTTGAGCGAACGCCGGATCGAGGGCGCCGACCTGACGTTTCGCTTTCCACGCAGCTGGCTTGCGCATTGGCGCGAGGTTGCGGACGCAATGGATCGCCTGACCCTGCAATTGCACGGTCAGAAATAAGGATCGCGAAGCGGAGAGCTGTCAGTGGAGTGGATTTGACATTCGCTACCCATCAAGCCGCGGGTTCGTCAAGCGAATGTCAAATCCAAAACTCCACTACAAACTTATATTTGCTAGTCGTCCTTTGATTCTAACATTCGCAAAGGTGCCCGCTGAGAAGGGATGCGAATGTTAGAATCGGACGACTAGCCCTGCTCGACCAGATCGTCTTCCAGAATCGCCATCTGGAACTGGAACGAGCGATCGTCGTCCTCGTCATCGACGAACAGCACGCCGATGAATTCCTCGCCGATATAGACCTCGGCGGAATCGTCCTTCTTGGGACGCGGAACCACGCGGATTTTGGGGTTGCCGAATACACGCTTGAGGTAGGCGTCGAGTTTCCTGACTTCCTGAACGTCCACGGCAGTCTCCGAATGCAAAGGTATCTCAGGGAATTTTAGGCTGATACGGCTGTCGCCGCCAGCGCTGCGAGAAGGTATTTTGCAGGGGCCTTATAGCGGCGCATCGCGCCAACTGCAAAACTGCAAATGCGCGAAATCCACCATTACCGCCCTAAAATCAGAGCCCGATCGCGTTGATCATCTGATCCATGGTGCGCGAGGGCTCGGCGCAGCCCGCTTCGCCCACGATTTTGGCAGGCACGCCTGCCACTGTCACATTGTGCGGTACCGCTTTGACGACTACGGAGCCGGCAGCGATCCGGGCACAGTGGCCAACCTCGATATTGCCGAGAATTTTCGCGCCCGCCCCGATCAATACGCCGTGGCGGATCTTGGGATGGCGGTCCTCGTTCTCCTTGCCGGTGCCGCCGAGCGTGACACCGTGCAGGATCGAGACATCGTCCTCGATAACGGCGGTTTCGCCGCAGACGAAGCCGGTGGCGTGATCGAGGAAAATACCGCGTCCGATGACTGCCGCCGGATTGATGTCGGTCTGGAATACCGACGACGAACGGCTTTGCAGGTAATAGGCGAAATCCTTGCGGCCGCGCTTGAACAGCCAGTGCGCCAGACGATGGGTCTGTATCGCGTGGAAGCCCTTAAAATAGAGCAAGGGATCGATGAAGCGCGAGGTCGCGGGATCGCGGTCGTAGACCGCGACGAG